>NZ_JACYXC010000001.1:0-607047 GCF_016031615.1 Streptomyces pactum | reverse complement strand
CCGGGAACACCGTCCAGCTGCCCGGGCCCGGCGGCCGCACCGGGCCGGGCACCCGGGTGCTCGGCCCGCTGCTGGAGACCCGGGAGCCGATATCCGCGGACCCGGCGGGGGCGGGACCGGACCCCCGGGGGTGACGGGGCGGAGCGGCCGGCCGGGTTGACGGGCCGTCCGGGCCGGACGACGCACGAACGGGTCCTGGCGGCGGGACCGGCTTCGCGGACTCCTTCACGCCTCTCCGGGCGCGTGGAATGCCGTGCGAAGCAGTGCGCCGAACTCGGTGGGGTGTGTGGTCAGCCCGATGTGCCCACCGGGAAAGTGCAGGAGTCCGGTGCCGAGACGCTCGGCCAGGAAGGCGGCCGGACGGTAGGGAAGCTCGCCGCGCGAATCCTGTCCGCCGGCGAGCACGAGCCGGTCCGACAGGGCCTTGAGGCGGTGGATGTCGGGGACGTAGGACATGAAGCTCGGCACGATGCGTCCGAGGAAGTACGGCAGGTCGCGCATGATCTGCTCGGCCTGTTCCGCCGCCTGCGGCGGGAGCTCGGTCTCGGACTCGGTGGTGTCACCGTCCTTCCGCATGCCTGCCGCGAACACCGCCATCGCCGGCATCAGCCCCTGGTCGCGGAAGGTGTCCTGCACGCGCGCGAGGAGTGCGCGGTGCGCGGCGGCGTCCGGGAGGACCTCCACCACCGGCGGTTCGTGCGCGATGACACGTTCCAGGCGTTCCGGGTGGGTGCTGAGCAGATGCAGGGCGGTGATCGCCCCCGAACTGGCGCCGAACACCCGGCCGGGCTCATCGGGCGACAGCGCGTCGAGCAGCCGGAAGGCATCCTCGGCGTGCTCCTCCACCCTCTGTTCGGCCTCGGGATCGTCCAGCACACTCCGGGACATCCCTCGCGGGTCATAGGAAACCACCGTGTAGGTGTCGGCCAGGTCGGCGGCCACTGTGGCCAGGGAGGCCGCTCCGCCCGTTCCTCCTGGGATCAGCAGCAGGAGCGGGCCCTGGCCGCGCACCTCGTAGTGCAGGGTCGCGCCGTTCACGCGCAAGGTCCCGATGGTCGGCTCGGTCATGCCGGGTCTCTCTCTTCGAACGAGGGCCAGTGCTCCAGAAGGGTGTGGAGGGCGTCGAGTGCGCGGACCCAGGAATCCTGCGACGGGCGGCGGTGCGCGAAACCGCCTGCCGCCTCCAGGGCAACGAACCCGTGGAACGTGCTGCGCAGCAGCCGGACCGCGTCGGTCAGATCCGGTTCGGCCAGTCCGTAACCGCGCAGCATGCCGTACGTCAGCTCGACCGCACGCCGCGGACCCGGCGCGTTCGCGGCCAGCTCGGGATCGATCTCGATCGGGACCTGTGTCGCCGTATAGCGACCCGGGTGCCGGCGGGCGTAGTCACGCCAGGCGTCCGCGAACGCGACCAGCGCGTCCTTGCCCGCCCGCCCGGCCGTTGCCTCCGCGATGCGGATCGTCTTTTCGTCCGACGCCAGCAGCGCGATGCGCCCACGCAGATCCTCAAGCCCGCGAACGTGCGTGTAGAGACTCGCGTCCTTCACCCCGAGCCGCCTCGCCACGTGAGACATGGTCAGCCGATCGAACCCGACCTCGTCCGCCAGCTCGGCGCCGGCGATCGTCACCCGCTCCGCCGTCAGCCCGGCCCGCGCCATATCCGCCCACCTTCCCTTCCTAGGGTCATTAGTTTTAACCTAATGCTCCTAGGAAAGCAATCGGCGAAGAGGCTCACCGAAGCCGCCCGCGACCTGCCCGACCCTGGCCGTTCGACAGGGGTGACGGGGCGGCCGGGCCGGACGACGCACGAACGGGTGCGGGCGGCGGCGGGACGGGCCCGGGACGAACCTCGGCGCGGCGTGCCGAGGTGGCGGGCCGGCGTGCCGACAAATGAGGGGACGCCCGCGTCACCGGGAGGCGGAGGCCCCGGGACGTGCGGGAGGTCGCCGGACGCCGCGAGGCGGCCCCGGCGGCGGAACGCCCCGGACGCGGGCCCCGGTCCGTGCGGACCCGTGGACGACGAGGAGTCCGGGAGGCGGAGGCGCGAGGAGTCCGGGGGACGGGCGCGGCTACCGGCCGGCCGCGGTCTGCAGCCGGCCCCGGCGGCGCCAGCCCACGGCCGCCGCGACCAGCCCGGTGAGGACGATGAAGCCCATCGCGGCGACGAACACCGGCGAGGTGGGGGAGGCGGCCCGGCTGCCCGCCACCACGTAGGCGGCGGTGTTGGGGACGCTGCCCAGCCCGGTGGCGATCAGGAACGGCAGCCAGCCCATACGGGAGACCGCCGCGCAGTAGTTGGCCGCCGCGAACGGCACGCCGGGGAAGAGCCGCAGCGCCAGCATGGACCGGAAACCGTGCCGGGAGAGCTGGCGGTCGGCCGCCGTCAGCCAGCGCCCCCGCACCAGCGGGCGCAGCGCGTCCTGCCCCAGCAGCCGCCCCAGCCCGAACGCGATCCCGGCCCCCAGCACCGTGCCCACCACCGCGCCCGGCAGACCCGCCTGGGCGCCGAACAGCGCGCCCGCCGCCAGGTTCAGCAGCGGCCGGGGCACCAGGGCGGCGGTACACACCCCGTACAGCAGCGCGAAGAGCGCCACCGCGGTGGTGCCGGAGAGCCGCTCCGGCCACCCGTCGGAGATCAGCCGCTGCGGCTCCCACATCACGACCGCCGTCGCCGCCCCGGCCAGCAGCAGCACGAGCAGCGCCAGCCGCGCCCATGGCGAGAGCAGCGCGCGGGCGCAACGGCGGGCCGGAGTACGGGGCGGAGTGACGGCATCGAGCACCGGAGGAGCGTAACCGACCTCGGCCCGACCGCACCCCTGTTCGGAAGCCTTGGGACAGAAACCGGACATTCAGTCGATCATGGCCCGGCGGGGCGACGATCGCCACCGCCGGGGCCCACCGCCGCGGGCCCACCGGCCCGGACCGCCGGGGAATCGTGGACGTACCGGCACGGCGGTCTTCGATGAGCCGGTACGGCCCGCCGGTCCTGCGGTCCCCGAGGAGCGGCCGGCCCGTCGGCCGGTGGACCGGCCGGCGGACCGGAAAACCGATCGACGCGCACCGTGCCGTCGGCCATGATCAACGCCATCCTCCGGGACATCGCCGGAGGCCGGGACCCAGGAGACCCCCTGATGTGCCGGAGCCGGTCCCGCCCGGTCGCCGCCCCCGCCGCCCTCCTCCGCCGCCTCTCCCCATGTCTCCCCTTCTCCCCGTCTTCTCCTCCTCCCCGCTCCCGCCTCCCCGCTTCGGCCTCCCCGCTCCACCGCTCCCTCCGGTCCCCTCTCTCCCGCCCTCTCCCTCCCCCCTCTCCGTGTTCCTCCCTGTCTCTCCTGCCTGCTCCCGTCGGTCCGTCCTCGCCCGGAGTCCCGCCGCACCTCCGCTCACCGCCGCGGACACCCGGCCCCGCCGCCCCCTTCGCGCGCCGGAACCGAAGGACCGGTGACGCGGAGGGCGGTCACCCCTCAGTCCGGCGCCCCGTCCCCCTGCCCGAGGAAGGAACGTCAGCCATGTCCCGGCAGAGCCCCGCGCGCACCAAGCCGCACCTCAACATCGGCACCATCGGCCACCTCGGCCACGGCAAGACCACGCTCACCGCGGCCATCACCGCCGTCCTCGGCAGACCCGGCGCGGGCCGGGCGGGCGTCCCGCCGTACGGGCCCGCCGAGGGTGTGGTGCCGGACGCCGGCGGTGCCGTGCCGGACGCCGGCCGCGACACACCCGGCCGCCCCGTCGAGTACGAGACCGGGACCCGGCACTACGCCCACACGGACCTGCCCGGGCACCCGGACCTCGTCCCGGCCGTGATCGCCGGTGCCAGCCAGCTGGACGGCGTGATCCTGGTGGTCTCGGCCACCGACGGCGTGATGCCGCAGACCGCCGAGCACCTGCTCCTCGCCCGTCAGGCCGGGGTGGACCACGTGGTGGTGGCCCTCACCAAGACGGAGGCGCTCGCCCCGGACTCCACCGGTCGGGCCGAGCCGGCGGTCCGGGCCCTGCTGTCCGCCCACGGCTACCCGGGCCGGTCGGCACCGGTGGTCCGGGTCTCCGCCGCCGGAGCGCTGGCGGGGGATCCCCGCTGGACCGGGACGGTCGAGGCGCTGCTGGACGCCGTGGACACCTATCTGCCCACGCCGCTGCGGTACGGCCAGGCTCCCTTCCTGCTGCCGGTCCAGACGGCGGCCACGGTCCCCGGCCGGGGGACGGTGGTCACCGGGACCGTGGAGCGCGGCACCGTGCGCGCCGGCGACCGGGTGGCACCGCTGGGCCTCGGGGACGCCGGGGCCGGGCCCGCCCCGGTGGCCGTGGTCGAGACCGTGCGGGCCTTCGGCGGAGCGGTGGAGTACGCCGAGGCCGGTGATGCGGTGGCGGTGCTGCTGCGCGGGGCGGGGCCCGGGGCGGTACGGCCCGGCCAGGTGCTGGCCGCCCCCGGCAGCCTGGTGCCGTGCCGCCGCTTCACCGCCCGGGTCCAGACGCCGCCCGGCGCGGACGACGGCGCCGGCCCGGTACGGCTCGCCGCGGCGCGCGCCCCGTTCACCACCCGGGCCCGGCCGCGGTTCCACCTCCGCACCGCGGACGTCCCCGGTGTGGTGGACCTCGCCGCGGCGGGCCCCGGGCTCCCGGACCGGGCGCTCACCATGACCGTCGAACTCGGCAGCGCGGTGCCGCTGGAGCCGGGGCTGGGCTTCGCGGTCCGGGCGGGCGGGCGGACGGTCGGGGCCGGCACCGTGATCACCGTCCTCGACTGACCGGCACCGGCGGGCGCGCAGGGTACCCGCCGGAACGCCGTCACCTCGCGCCACCGCCGGCCCGCCATCCCTCCGGGGCCGCCGGCGCGGTGGCCACCGCCGCCGGCCCGCGCCCGGCCCGCACCGACGGTCCCCGTCCCCGCCGGTCAGGCGCGGTCCGGCAGCGGTACCCGCCGGCCCGCGGCGGGTTCGCGCCCCGGCGCCCCGGCACAATGGAGAGGTGGACGACGACGCGGCGGACGAGCCGATACCCCTGATCCGGACCGTGGACCGCGGCACCGCCAAGCTGATGCCCGACACGGACCGGCGCCGCGGCTGGCTGCTCACCATGGACGGCTCGCCCCAGTCGTACGTGGACCTCGACGACCCCACCCACCTGGAGTTCGAGTACGTGCGGAGAATGGCGGCGGTACTGGACACCGCCGCGCCGCCCGGCGAACCCCTGGACGTGCTGCACCTGGGCGGCGGCGCGCTCACCATGCCGCGCTATGTGGCGGCCACCCGTCCCGGCTCGCACCAGCGGGTGATCGAGGCCGACCGGGCCCTGATCGACCTGGTCGCCGGGGAACTGCCGCTGCCGCCCGGCACCGGGATCGAGGTGCGGGCCGCGGACGCCCGCGCCGCGCTGGAGACCTGGGCGCCCGGCTCCGTCGACGTCGTGGTCGGCGACGTGTTCGGCGGCTCCCGGGTGCCCGCCCACCTGACCACGGTGGAGTACGCCCGCGCCGTGGCCCGTGCGCTCCGCCCCGGCGGCCGGTACGTGGCCAACCTCGCCGACGGGGCGCCGTTCCCGTTCCTCCGCTCCCAGCTGGCCACCTTCGGCACCGTCTTCGGCCAGCTGTGCCTGATCGCCGAGCCGGGCATGCTCCGCGGCCGGCGGTTCGGCAACGCGGTCCTGGTGGCCTCGGACGCCGAACTGCCGGTGGCCGCTCTGGCCCGGCGGACGGCGGCCGACGCGTTTCCCGCCAGGGTGGAGTACGGGCCGGAGCTGGACCGCTTCATCGCCGGGGCCGAGCCGGTCCCGGACGCGGCGGCGGCACCCTCCCCGCCCCCGCCGGACGGCACGTTCGGCATCGGCGGCGGGTCCTGACCCGGAACACCACCGGCCTCGGTGGGACGTACCCCCGCCGACCGCCCCCGCCTGACATCGCCCTGCCCGGTGCCGGCGTCCGCCGGCATCGCACGCCGCCGGCCCCCCGGCGCCGTCCCTGCCGCTCCCGCCGGCCCCGGGCGCCGGCCGGGCATCGGACCCCGGGCGCCCGGCATCGGCGCCCGGCGCTGCCGGCGAGGCCGGTCTCAGCGCCCGGTCTCCCCGGCCGGGACGCCGGCGGCGTCGGCCTCCCGGCCGTCCACCGGACCCCCGGCGGCCGCGGGCGCGGGGGAGCGGCGGGTGAGCCGCCGCACCTCGGGAACGGTCAGCACCGCCGCGGTGAGGGCCACGGTGAGCGCCGCACAGCCCCACAGCGCGGTCGTCCGGCCCACCGCGGTCTCGGCCGGGCCGGCCAGCGCGGTCGCCACCGGCATCATGGACACCGACCCGAACCAGTCGTAGGCGGAGACCCGGGACAGCTTCTCCTCCGGTATCTCCTGGTGCAGCGCGGTCATCCAGGAGACCCCGAACACCTCGATCGACGCGCCGCTGACGAACATCACCACGATCAGCAGCGACAGCGGCAGGGGGACCGCGAGCGCCGCCGAGGGCAGGGCGAACGGGAACACGCACAGGGTGCCGGCCAGCAGCAGCCGGCGCGGCTTCCAGCGGGTCATCAGCAGCCCGCCGAGCACCGTCCCGGCCCCGAAGGCGGCGAGCGCCATGCCCCAGGAGCGGGCGCCGCCCAGATGGTCCTCGGCCACCAGCGGCCCGTACACCGCGTCCGCCGCGCCGATCACCGCGTTCACCACCGAGAACTGCACGACGATGCTCCACAGCCACCGCCGGGAGGCCACCTCCCGCCAGCCCTCGCGCATATCGTGGAGCATGCCGGTGCCGGCCACGCGCTCCCGGATGTGGCTGACGTCGAGGAAGGCGCGGAGCGCCCCGGCCACCGCGAACGCCGCCGCGTCGATGGCCAGCACCCAGCCGGGGCCCACCGCCGCGATGAGCGCGCCGCCCAGCGCGGCGCCGCCGATCTGCGCCCCCTGCATGCCCATCCGGAAGTAGGCGAACGCCTTCGCGGCCTGCTCGCCGGTGACGCTGGACAGCAGCATGCCCTCGGCGGCCGGGGCGAAGAACGCCTGCCCGGTGCCGCCGAGCGCGGAGAGCAGCGCCATCTGCCACAGCCGGGCCTCGCCGGTGAGCACCAGCACCGCGAAGAGCGCCTGGGAGACGCAGTTGAGCGCGTTGGCGGCGACCATCACCCGGTGGCGCGGCAGCCGGTCCGCCACCGCGCCGCCGATCAGCAGGAAGAGCACCAGCGGCGCGGTGCGCGCCGCGGCCACCAGGCCCACGTCGCCACCGTCCCCGCCCGCCTCCAGCACCGCGAACGCCGCCGCGACCAGTGCCCCGGAGCTGCCCAGGCCGGTCACCACGGCGGCGGCGGTGAGCAGGGTGTAGTTACGGCCCGCCCAGGCGGGGCGGCGGGTGGTCCGGGCGGCGGGGGGCGGGAGTGGTCACCAGGAGGACTATCCCTGGTGCCCGCCCCGCCGACCAGGCGTTTTCGCGCAGGGCTCAACGGGGACCGCGCCCCGGGCCGGGGCCGGGCGGGGTCAGGAGCGCTTCAGCGGGCGCAGGGTGCTCATGATCTTTTTGATGGTGGCGTCCGGCACCTCGCCCTCGACCCCGGTGGCGGCGTGCAGCACCCAGGTCGCGTAGTCGCCGTTGGCGTCGGTGTAGGTGACCGCGAACGCCTTGCCGTCGGTGGTGCACTTGTTCTTCTTCTTCACCCCGGTCGCGACCGCCTTGGCCACGTAGCCCTTGAGGCCGTGGTCGCTGGTGAACGGCTTGCTCTCGGACTCGACCAGGCGGCGGTCGCCCGTCTCGGCCTGGTCGTAGCCGGCGAACACCCAGTTCAGGGCCTCGTTCCGGGCCGCTTCCCGCTCCGACCGGGCGCCCTGGGCGCCCTTGGTCCCGGTGCCGGCCAGGGCGCTGGTCTCCTTGTACCCGTCCTTCTTCTCCACCGTGCAGTAGCCGTCCTTGTAGGACGCCGGGGAGGACATGGCCACCAGCATCTTCAGGCCCGACTCGTCCTTGTCGTCACCGAAACCGGTGGACCAGTCCGAGCCCTTGACCTCCCAGCCCGGCGGTACGTCGAAGGCGTTGTGGCGCTTGGGGTTCACCACCACCTGCCAGCCCGGTATCACCGGCTCCGCCTTGCTGCCCGAGCCGCCGGTGCGCGGGTTGTCCGTGTCGTCCGGGGCCGGGGAGCCGGTCGGGTCCTCCCCGGGCTCCGGTCCGGTGGACCTCGCCGGCGGGGTGGTGCTCGGGGACGCGTCACCGCCGGCCGAGGCGTCCTGGTCGCCGTTCCCGCGCAGCACCACGGTCCCGGTCACCACCGCCGCGGCCACCACGGCGGCTGCCGCCGCGATCGCGACGGTCCGGGTGCGCTTCCGGTCACCCCGCGGCGGTTGCGGCGGTGGCCCGGCGGGACCGCCGGGCGCGCCCCAGCCGGCCGGGTCGCCCGGCGGGGGGCCGCCGGCCGGCTGCTGGTACGGGTTGGGCTGCTGGTACGGGTTCGGCTGCTGCGGCTGGGGCTGCTGATACGGGTGGGGCTGTGGCTGCTGGTACGGGTGGGGCTGGGGCGGGTGGTACGGATCCGGCGGGCCCGGCTGCTGGTACCCCGGCTGCCCGTAGGGGCCGGTGCCGTGCGGCTGCGGGGCCCCCGGCGGCTGCCGGTACGGGTTCGGGTCCTGCGGGTTCTGCTCGCCCCCGGGCGGCTGCTGTCCTGGCCACATGGCCAGTAACGATAAGGGCGGCCGCGCCCGGCGGCCATGCCCGGCCTTTCCCCCGCTGGCTACCGGCTGGTAACTTGCCGCCATGTCACAGACCCAGCCGTCGATCGGCGAGATGCTCGCGGCCACGGTGCCCATGGTGCGCACCCTCAACCTGGAGTTCGTGGAGACCTCCGCCGAGCGCGCCGTGCTGCGCCTGCCGGACCAGCCGGACTTCCACAACCACGTCGCCGGGCCGCACGCCGGGGCGATGTTCACGCTCGCCGAGTCCGCGAGCGGGGCCGTCGTGCTCGCCGCCTTCGCCGGACAGCTGCACCGTGCGGTGCCGCTGGCGGTGCGCGCCGAGATCGCGTACAAGAAGCTCGCCAAGGGGCCCGTCACCGCCAGCGCGCACCTCGGCCGGCCGGCCGCCGAGGTGGTCGCCGAGCTGGACGCGGGCGAGCGCCCGGAGTTCCCGGTCCGCATCGAGATCACCCGGGAGGACGGGGCGGTCACCGGGGAGATGACGATCGTCTGGACGCTGCGACCGAACGCCCCCGGTCGTTGAGTCGAGGCCCCGGGCGCGGGCCCACCGCTCCGGCTGCCGCGGGCCGTCCCGGGCGGCGATGACATCGACGCGCCGCGAGCCGCAGGGGCCTTCGCCGTCCCCCGGTTCCCCGGTTTCACGGAGGCCGCCCACCGGAGGGCGGCCTTCCTTCCGTCCGCCCTCGGAGTCGGCTCCGGCCCGAACCCGCCGGGCGCCGGGCCGGGGCGGCGCGCCGGGGGAGTGGCCGACCGGGGTGTTACCCGCCGGTCACTTCGCCGGATACGGTGGGCCGGTGCGGACAAACCAGAACGTGTTCTCATCGCTCGCCGCCGCGCGGCGCCGGGCCGTCTCCCGCGCGGTGCACCGCGGGTGGCGGTGGATGCGCGACACCGGCGCCGTCACCGCCGAGCGCCCGGGCCCGTACCGCTTCCGGCGCATCGGCACCGGTACCCGGCTCGCATTTCCGCCGGGCACGGTGTTCGGGGAGCCGTGGATCGAACTGGGCGACCACTGCGTCATCGGGGAGCAGGTCACCCTCACCGCGGGCATGATGCCCGGCCTCGACCTCGGACCCGACCCGGTCCTCCGGCTCGGCGACGGGGTGGTACTGGGCCGCGGCAGCCACGTTGTCGCCTCCCGCCCGGTGGTGATCGAGCGCGACGTGTTCTGCGGCCCGTACGTGTACATCACCTCCGACAACCACTCCTACGACGATCCGGAGCAGCCGGTCGGCCGCCAGTGGCCGCGCAGCGCACCGGTGACCATCGGGGCCGGCAGCTGGCTCGGCGCGGGCGCCGTCGTGCTGCCGGGTGCCCGTCTCGGTCGGAACGTGGTGGTCGCGGCCGGCGCCGTGGTGCGGGGCGAGGTACCGGACCACGCGGTGGTCGCCGGCGCCCCGGCGAAGGTCGTCCGCCGCTGGACCGCCGCGGCCGGCTGGCAGCCGCCGCTGCGCACCCCCGCCCCGGTCCCGGTGCCGGAGGGCGTCACCTCCGCGCAGCTGCTGGCACTCGCCGAGGCCGCCGGCCGCCCCGACCCGGTGCGGCCGGCCGAGTAGGGCCGGTCGGCCGCCGGGGCCCGGCAGCGCCGTGCGCACCGGCGCGGTCCGTCGCCCGGGGTCCGCGCAGCCGTTCACGCGGCGGGCAGCTCCAGCACCCTGCCGGTGGGCACCGAGGGCGGCGGTCCGCCGGAGAGGTGGCACCGGCGCCTCGCGCCGGGCGACGGCAGCGCCTCCGACCCGCACCCCGCCCGGCACCGTGGAGATGATCCACAGGACGGCCGGCGAACTCACGTCGCGGTGGACGCCGCCGCGTAGCGGGTGCCGGCCGGCGGATCGGTGACCTTCGAGGCCGGCGCCCCGCACGCCTGCCGCGACGACGGGGCCGTACCGGTGGAGACGACCATGGCCGTAGCGGTGCCGCCCGCCCGTTGAGACGGTCGCCCGGCCCGCCCGCGGCGCCTGTTAACTTGACCGCCATGCACAGAACGCCGATGGACGCGTTCGACGACGTCCGGCCGGCCGTCGAACGCCTGGACCTGCTCTGCGAGCCGGTCGCCGCCGCCCTGCGCGCCTGGCGGGGAGGTGTCCCCGTGGATGAGGTGCGGTACGTGGACACCGACGCCGACAAGGCCGACACCGCGGTCCTGGTGGAGAGCTACGGGCCCTGGCTGCTGGAGCAGTCCGCCAACTGCGTGGTGGTGGCGGGCAAGCGCGGCGGGGAGGTCTCCCTCGCCGCCTGCCTGGTCCTCTCGCACACCAGGGTGGACGTCAACGGGGCGGTGCGCCGCCGGCTCGGCGCCCGGAAGGCGTCGTTCGCCCCCATGGAGACGGCGCTCGGGGCCACCGGCATGGAGTTCGGCGGGATCACCCCTCTCGGGCTCCCGCCGGACTGGCCGCTGCTGGTGGACAGTGCCGTCGCGGACAGCCCGTACGTCCTGATCGGCAGCGGCAGCCGGCGCGGGAAGCTCATCGTGCCGGGCAAGGCGCTGGCCGAGCTGCCCGGCGCGCCGGTGCTGGAGGGGCTGGGGGTCTGACCGCCGGCGGCCCCGCGCCACGCCTCGGCATCCGCGACCGGCGCCCGGCATCCGCGACGCCGGACATCGGGTGGGCGCTGTGGGGCGGGGTGTCCTCGGAGGCGGCGCACGCCCCCGGGGCCACGGAAGCGGCCCGCGCCGTCCCGCGCTCCGGTTGGCCCCCGGACGGTACCGATTCGGGTGACAGATGGGATGTGTTGCGCTGAATGTCACCCCACAGCGCTACTCTGCGGGTCGATGACCACGACCGACTTCGCGGACGAGGCTCGATCCCGCGTGGTGGGCCTGCTCCGCATGGCGCGCGCCGACGACACCCTCACACGGATACGGATCCGGGACTACGCCGACAGCACCCCGGACCCGCCCGTCATGGGACGGGACGGCATCCAGACCCGCGGCTGCGGGCGCTGCCGCCGCACGATGTGGCGGCAGCGTGATGCCGCCGGTCTGATATGGGTGTGCGCCGCGTGCGGCCAGGTGGAGGAGGACGGCCCGTGACCCGCCGCCGCCCCCGCTCGCGCCACACCGCCGGTACGGCGGGCCGGTGACGCCCCGGCGCCCCGGCCTGCCGTACCGCCACCGGCCCGGAGTACCGCGCCGCGGCGGCCATTCGCCGCACCGTACCGCTGCCGGACCGGGCAGCGGCCGGGCGCCGTGTCACCGGCCGCCGTGCCGCCTCACCGGCCGCTGACCCCGCCCCGGTGCACGGGGCCGGACCGCCCGGGGCGGTGGGGCGCAGCGGTCACCGGAGGCGCCGGACCGTGCCACGGCCCGGTCCGGCGTCAGCCCAGCTTCGGGTACTCGATCGCCGGGCAGCGGTCCATGACCATTTCCAGCCCCGCGGCCCGCGTGCGGTGCCAGGCCTCCTCGTCCACCACGCCCAGCTGGAACCAGACCGCCTTCGCGCCGATGGCCACCGCCTCGTCGGCGACCCGGCCGGCCAGCTCGGAGTTGACGAAGACATCGACCACGTCCACCGGGAAGGGGATGTCGGCGAGCGTGGCGTAGCCGGGCTCGCCCTGCACCGCCTCGGCCTTGGGATGGACCGGGACCACCCGCTTGCCGTGCCGGCGCAGCACCTCGGCCACGCCGTAGGCCGCGCGCTCCCGGTTGTTGGAGAGCCCGACGACCGCCCAGGTGTCGCCGGTCTCCGTGAGAATCCTGCGGATCGTCCGCTCGTCTGCGTACATGATCGGATCAACCGGGCCGGCCTCCGCCGCATTCCCCGGCCCTGGACGCGGATAGCGGGAACGGGACGGCCGTACCCGCTTCCGGCCGGCGGCGTGGGGCGGGTGCCGCCCGCCCCCAGGGCCGCGGACGGCCCGCGGGCGGTACCCCGCCGGGGCCCACGGGGGACGGACCAACCGGGAACACACCGGTGGGTACCGGTCCGTACCGGTGCGCAGCGGTACGGAGGGTGCGGCGTCGGTCCCGGTCCGGTGCCGCATTAGGGTGGCCGGATGCAGGAGCGCTACCGGACCGTCGCTCGTGAGGGCGTGCACGAGATCGAGATCAACAAGTCACGCTTCATCTGCGCGCTGGCGCCCGCCGCGACCGAGCAGCTGGCGCAGGAGTTCCTGCGGCGTGTCCGTGCCGAGCACCCCACCGCCACCCACAACTGCTTCGCCTATGTGATCGGCGCGGACGGCGCGGTGCAGAAGGCCGGCGACGACGGGGAACCGGGCGGCACTGCGGGAGTGCCGATGCTCCAGATGCTGCTGCGGCGGGACGTGCGGTACGTGGCGGCCGTGGTCACCCGGTACTACGGCGGCGTGAAGCTGGGGGCGGGCGGTCTGATCCGCGCCTACGGGGGCGTGGTCGGCGAGGCGCTGGACGTGGTGGGCACCGTGGTCCGGCAGCGGTTCCGGCTCGCCACCGTGACCATCGACCACCAGCGGGCCGGAAAGCTGGAGAACGACCTGCGGGCCACCGGCCGGGCGGTGCGCGAGGTGCGGTACGCCGAGGCGGTCACCATCGAGGTCGGGCTCCCCGAGGCCGACGTGGACGCGTTCCGGGCCTGGCTGGCGGACGTCACCGCGGGCGCCGCCGGGCTGGAACTCGGCGGCGAGGCGTACGGCGACGCCTGACCCCGGCTCCGCCCACGGGCGGTCCGGGTGCCGGGTGCCCGCCGGCTCACCCGTCCCCGCCCCGAAGCTCCACGAGGCGCACGAGGGTGTCGCGGACCTCCTCCCGCTCACCCGCGGTGAGCGGGAGCGCCTCGGCCCGGGCCAGCGCCGAGACGGCGGTCCCCGGATCGCCGAGGCGCTCGGCGACGTCCGCGCGGAGGACGAGCAGGCGCAGCAGTGTGACGGACGCCGGCCGCTCGCCGTCCCGGGCCAGCACCCGGTCGATGATCTTCGCGGCCCCGGCCGGGTCCTCCCTGGAGTCGGCGAGCAGGGCGGCGTGGTGCAGCGCCCGGGCGAACGGCTCCGCGGGCGCGGGCCGGTGGTGGTGTCCGGCGCCGACCGGCTGTCCGATCCGCAGGCAGTTGCCGCCGGGGTCGGTCAGCAGGAACTGCCGCATCCCGTACGAGGTGTCGGTCAGCGCCCCGATCCTCGGCAGACCGCGGAGCGGGACCCTCCCGTACGCCGCCTTGAGTCCCGCCCGGAAGCTCCGGTGCAGCGCGTCGACGGCGTCGGTCCGCACGTAGCAGGTGCTGTAGGACCCGGCGGGGTCGTACCGCTTCATGGCGAAGAAGTGGAGCTGGATGCCGCCCCGCTCCACCGCGGCGTACGGGTTGGGGCTCCGCTGCCGGAACGTGACCTCGAAGCCGAGGGCCCGGTAGAAGTCGAGCACCGGATCGAGGGTCCGGCACGGCAGGATCGGGATGGTCGTCTCACTCACCCGGGTGAGTCTAATCAAGTTTGACTAGATGCGGGGAGGGGTGGCCGCCGGAACGCGCGGGCGGCGTGGCGGTCCCGGTTCCCCGCGGGGCGCGAGGGCCCGGGACCGCCCGCCGGGAGCGGCCTACCGGTCCCCGTCGGCGGCCGCCCGCAGCGCGGCCAGGTCGATCTTCTTCTGGCCGAGCATGGCACGCATGGCGCGGCCGGCCCGCTCCTTGTCCGGGTCGCCCAGCAGGGCGTTCGCCTGGACCGGCCACACCTGCCAGGACAGGCCGTACTTGTCCTTGAGCCAGCCGCACTGGACCTCTTGGCCGCCGTCGGCGGTCAGCTTCTCCCAGTAGTGGTCCACCTCCTCCTGCCCGTCGCACTCGATGAGCAGGGAGACCGCCTCGGTGAAGGTGAACTCAGGGCCGCCGTTGATCGCGGTGTACGGCTGGCCGTCGAGGACGAAGTCCACGGTCATCACCGTGCCGGCCTCCCGCGGCCCGGCCTCGGTGTAGTGGGTGATGTTGGTGATCTCCGAGTTCGGGAACACCGAGCAGTAGAACTCTGCGGCCTCCTTGCTCTGGGTGTCGAACCAGAGGTTGGGCGTGATCCGGGGCATGTCGTCTCCTGACGTCGCGCGGGCATCGGGCGTAACTCCACCAGTACCGACTCCGCCGGGCCGCGGAACTCATCGGCGCGCCGGGAAAAGTCCGGGCGTAGGGCCGGGGCCGTGCCCCGCACCGCGGCGGTCCGCGCCGCCCCCGACCCCTCACGCCCCGCGGTCCCGCTCCCGCCCTTCGGCCACGCCGTGCCCGGTGCAAGGCGCGGGTGCGGCGCCCTGGACCGGGCACCGACGGGACCGGTGGCGGGGCCGCCCCCGCCACCGGTCCCGTCGTGGCTCAGTCCTGGTACACCTTGTTCGTGCCCGGTCCGCCGGAGAGGGTGTCCCGGCCCTTGCCGCCGTACAGCACGTCGTTCCCGCTGTTGCCGTACATGGTGTCGTCACCGTCCTCGCCGTAGAGGGTGTCGTTGCCTCGGCCGCCGTAGACCTGGTCGTTGTCGCCCCCGGCGCGGAGGATGTCGTTGCCGTCGTCACCGAAGAGGGCGTTCTGCTCACCGGTGCCGGTGACGGTGTCGTCGCCGGCACCGCCCCGGCACTCGTACTGGCAGGCACCGGTGATGACGTCGTTGTCGTCGCCGCCGTCGGCGCCGAGGCCGTCGCTGCCGTCGATGCGGTCGTCGCCCGCCCCGCCGTTGTACTGGACCTGGCCGTTGCCCTTGAGGGTGTCGTCGCCCGTGCCGCCGTGGACGGCCGCGATCGCGCCGGAGTCGGAGACGACGGTGGCCGTGTCGTCGCCGTCGCCGAGGTCGACCTCGTAGGCCGTGGAGTCGTCCGAGCCCAGGGGCGCCGCGACGACGCACCGGACGACCGTGTGGTCGCCGGCCGTCGGGTACGCGCAGTCGGCCCACTCGGCCGCGGACGCGTCGATGGCCATGCCGGCGGCGTCCTCGAACGTGATCAGGTAGTCGGACCCGAACTCGGACGGGTCGGCGTCGATGTCCGTGGTGGTGACCGTCAGGCGGTTCACCTGCCCGGCGGCGGCCTGGTACCAGACCGCGCCGTCGCTGTGGACGATCGTGGCGGTGGCCGCCGCGGGGGCGGTGTCCGCCCGGGCCGCGGGGGTGGTGAGCAGGGCCCCGCCGAGGGAGAGGGCGAGGGCGGCGGTGGCCGTGATCCGGTTCATGCGCATGGGGAAGTGACCCTTCGCGGAAGTGATGGTGGTCGGAACCGGCGCGGCGGGCGCCGGTGGTGTTCGCCGCCCGTCGCGGACGGCGGGTCCGGCGCGACCGGTCGCTGCCTTCGGACCACCCGTTCAGACAGCGGGCCGGAGAGCGGGGTTGCGCCCCAGCCGCCTCCGGCGGCACATGTCATGTCCCGGCTGCCCGTACGTTCCATTGATGTCACCCGCGGGCCACCCCGACACCGGGGTGGCCCAGTGGTGGGACGGGCCCGAGCCCGGCCGCCGGTACGACGTGTGCCCGGATCCCGGGGCCGAACCCCGGCGGGGAGAGCCGGGCCGTGAGAGGGCCGGGCGGGCGCGTGGGTACGGGGACGAGGTACGGGCAAGGTCTCGGGCCCGGACCGCGGGGAGCCGGCCGGTCGCGGACGGGCCCGCTCCGAGCACGGCAGCATCCCCCGCGGCCGGTGCCGGCGGCGGACCTGGAGGAGCGGTGGAGATGCGGGCCGGAGTGATGCTGTGAGGCTGCTGCACACCTCCGACTGGCACCTGGGCCGGTCCTTCCACCGGGTGAGCCTGCTCCAGGCACAACGCGACTTCCTCGGCCACCTGGTGGAGACCGTCCGCGACCACCGGGTGGACGCCGTGCTCATCGCCGGGGACGTCTACGACCGGGCGGTGCCGCCGCTGTCCGCGGTGGAACTCTTCGACGAGGCCCTGCACCGGCTCGCGGAGCTGGGCGTGCCCGCGGTGCTGATCTCCGGCAACCACGACTCGGCCCGCCGGCTGGGTGTCGGCGCCGGCCTGATGGCCCGGGCCGGGATCCACCTGCGGACCGACCCGGCCGGCTGCGGAACGCCGGTCCTGCTCCCCGACGAGCACGGCCATGTCGCCGTCTACGGGCTGCCGTACCTGGAACCGGCGCTCGTCCGCCAGCAGCTGCGCGCCCCGCGCGGCGGCCACCGGGCGGTCCTGGAGGCGGCGATGGACCGGGTGCGCGCCGACCTGGCCGCCCGGCCGGCCGGCACCCGGTCGGTCGTCCTCGCCCACGCCTTCGTCACCGGCGGCGCCCCCAGCGACAGCGAACGGGACATCACGGTCGGCGGCGTCGCCTCGGTGCCCGCCGAGGTCTTCGACGGCGTGGACTACGTGGCGCTGGGCCACCTGCACGGCTGCCAGACCCTCTCGGAGCGCGTCCGCTACTCCGGCTCGCCGCTCGCCTACTCCTTCTCCGAGGCCCGGCACCGCAAATCCATGTGGCTGATCGACCTCGGACCCGGCGGCGACCTCACCGCCGACCGCGTGGACTGCCCGGTGCCGCGCCCGCTGGCCCGGCTGCGCGGCCGGCTGGAGACCCTGCTCACCGACCCCGCCCTCGACGTCCACCGCGACTCCTTCGTCGAGGCCACCCTCACCGACCCGGCCCGCCCCGCCGAACCGATGGCCCGGCTCGCCGCCCGCTTCCCGCACGTGGTGCACCTGGTCTTCGAACCCGAACGCGCCCCGGAGGCCGGCGGCCAGTCCTACGCCCGCCGCCTGCGGGGCCGCACCGACCACCAGATCGCGGCGGACTTCGTGGCCCATGTGCGCGGGCAGGGTCCGGACGACGCCGAACGCGCCGTGCTCGGCGAGGCCCTGGACGCCGTCCGTACCGTCGAAGCCGCCGAGGAGGTCGCCCGATGAGACTCCACCGGCTCGCCATGACCGCGTTCGGCCCGTTCGGCGGTGCCCAGGAGATCGACTTCGACGCCCTCTCCGCCGCCGGCCTGTTCCTGCTGCACGGCCCGACCGGGGCCGGCAAGACCTCCGTCCTGGACGCCGTCTGCTACGCCCTGTACGGCAGCGTGCCCGGCGCCCGCCAGGCCGCCGGGCTCAGCCCCCGCAGCGACCACGCGCCCGCCGGCACCCGTACCGAGGTGGTGCTGGAACTCACCGTCGGCGGCCGGCGGCTGGAGATCACCCGCCGCCCCCAGCAGCCCCGCCCCAAGAGTCGCGGCACCGGGTTCACCACCGAGCGCGCCGCCACGGAGCTGCGGGAGAGGGACGCCGACGGCACCTGGCGCGGCCTCAGCCGGTCCCACCAGGAGACCGGCGAGGAGATCGGCCGGCTGCTCGGCATGAGCAAGGACCAGTTCTGCCAGGTCGTGCTGCTGCCCCAGGGCGACTTCGCCCGCTTCCTGCGGGCCGACGCCGAGGCCCGCGGCAGACTGCTCGGCCGGCTCTTCGACACCGGCCGCTTCGCCGCCGTCGAGGAACGCCTCGCCGAACGGCGGCGGGAAGCCGAGAAGACCGTGGTCGGCGCCGACGAGCGGCTGCTCGCCCTCGCCCACCGGATGGAGCAGGCCGCCGGCGACTGCCCCGACCTGGCCCAGCTGCCGCCGCTGGACGGCACCGGCCCCACCGTGCCCGACCAGCGCGGCCCCGCCCGCACCGGCGCCCGCGGCCGGGCCCGGGCCGGCCGCGCGTCCGGCACCCCGCTGCCCGGCGAGCCGGGACTGGCCGCCGCCGTCCTGGCCCGGGCGGCGGTGGCCCGGGCCGGCGCCCGGGAGCGCCGGGAGATCGCCGCCGCCCGGGTGGCCGCCGCCGAGGCCGCGTACCGGGCCGCCGAGGCGGAACTGGCCCGGACGCTGGACCTGGACCGGCTCCAGCGCCGGCACGCCGACGCCGTGCGCCGCGCCGCCGGACTCGACGCGGCCCGCCCCGAGTACGAGCGGGCGGCCGAGCGGCTGGAGCGGGCCCGGGCCGCCGACGCGGTTGCTCCCGCCCTGGAGCTGCGCGCCGCCGCCGAACGGGACCACCTGGCCGCCACCGCCGCCGAGCGGCAGGCCCGCGACCGGCTCCCCGCCGAACTGGCCGACGCCCCGGCCGACCGGCTGGCCGAGCGGGAACGCGGCCTGCGCGAGGAACTCGGCCGGCTCGCCGCGGCCCGCCGCGCCGAGGAGCGGGCCGCCGCCCTCACCGCCGAGATCGACGCCCTGGACCGGGACGCCCGCGCCGACGAGGAGACCGTCCAGGAAGCCGCCGAGTGGCTCGCCGGCTGGGAGCCGGCCCGAGCCGCCCACCAGCGGCGCATCGAGGCCGCCGACTCCGCCGCGGTCCGCGCCGAACACCTCGGCGGCCGGCTCGAACCCCTGGCCCGGCGGCTGGCCGCGGCCGAGGAGTACGACAAGCTCGGCGTCCGGCTGCGGCACGCCGAGGAGGACGAGGTGCGCGCCGGCCAGGCCGCCAACGACGCCCGCGCCGCCTGGCTGGACGTCAAGGAGCGGCGGCTGCGCGGTATCGCCGCGGAACTCGCCGCCCAGCTGCGCCCCGGCACGCCGTGCGCGGTGTGCGGTTCCACCGGCCACCCGCGGCCCGCGCGCCCGGCCGCCGGCCAGGTGGACCGTGCGGCGGAGGAGGCGGCCCTGGCCGCCTCCGAGGCGGCCGACGCCGCGTGGCGGGAGGCCGAGGCCCGGGTGCGGACCGTGCGCGAGGCACGGGCGGCCGCCGAGGCCGCCGCGGACGGGGCCACCGCCGCGGAGCTGGACGCCGAACTCGCCGGGCTGCGCGCCGCGTTCGCCGAGGCCCGGCAGGCCGCCGCCGACGGTCACCACGCCCGCGAGGAACTGCTGCGCGCCGAGCGCGAGCACCGGCACCGCACCGCCCAGCGGCAGGAGGCCGAACAGCGGATGGCCGGCCGCACCTCCCGCCGCGAGGCCCTGGTCGCGGAGCGCCGGGGGCTGCGGGAGGAGGTCGACCGGGCCCGGGACGGCGCGGCCGGGGTGGCCGAACGGGCCGCCGACCTCCAGCGGCGGGCCGAACTGCTCGCCGGGGCCGCGGACGCGGCGCGGACCGCGGCCACCACCGCGGCCCGGCTGAAGGAGGCCGACGCCCGGCTCTCCGACGCCGCCTTCACCGCGGGCTTCGGCACGCCCCGGGAGGCCGCCGACGCGGTGCTCCCGGCCGGGCGCCGCCGCGAACTCCAGGACCGCCTCGACCGGTGGCGGACCGAACGGGCGGCGGTACGGGCCGAACTGGACGACCCGGCGACCGCCGGCGCCGCCGCCCGTCCGCCCGCCGACCCGGAGGCCGCCCGCCGCGCCGCCGAGGCCGCCAACCGCGCGCTGCGCGAGGCGTCCGCCCGCGACGCGGCGGCCCGCGAGCGCTGCGCCGAGCTGGACCGGCTCTCCGCCCGGGCCACCGAGGACGCCCGGCGGCTCGCGCCGCTGCGCACCGCCTACGAACGCGTCGCCGCCCTGGCCTCGCTCGCCGCGGGCACCTCGGCGGACAACGAGCGGAAGATGCGCCTGGAGTCCTACGTACTGGCGGCCCGGCTGGAGCAGGTCGCCGCGGCGGCCAGCGTCCGGCTGCACCGGATGTCCTCCGGCCGGTACACCCTGGTCCACTCCGACGAGCGGAGCGGCAACCGCCGTTCGGGGCTGGGACTGCACGTCATCGACGCCTGGACCGGCGCCGAACGGGACACCGCCACCCTCTCCGGCGGGGAGACGTTCTTCGCCTCGCTCGCCCTGGCACTGGGCCTGGCCGACGTGGTCACCGACGAGGCGGGCGGCGCGCGGCTCGACACCCTCTTCATCGACGAGGGCTTCGGCAGCCTGGACGAACAGACCCTGGACGAGGTCCTCGACGTCCTCGACTCGCTCCGGGAACGGGACCGTGCCGTGGGCATCGTCAGCCACGTCGCCGAACTGCGCCAGCGCATCCCCGCCCAACTGCGGGTCGTCAAGGGGCGCGACGGCTCCTCGGTCCACCTGCGCGCACCGGGCTGACCCGCCCGCCCGGTGCGGGGCGGCGTCCCGGGCCGGCCGGCCGCACGCCCCGCCCGCACCCGGTCACGGCACCGGGCCGTCGCCGTCCGGGGTGGCCAGGGCGCGGCGGGGCAGCGGCGAGGAGTACACCACGCTGGTGGTCACCGGCCCCAGACCGCCGATCCGCCCGGTCACCTGCTCCAGATGGCGCATGGAGCGCGTCGCCACCTTGAGGACGAAGCAGTCGTCGCCGGTGACGTGGTGCGCCTCCAGGACCTCCGGGGTGGTGGCGAGCAGGTCGTGGAACGGCTTGTAGTTGCTGTGCGGGTAGCTCAGCCGCACGAACGCCAGCACCTGGAGGCCGAGCCGTTCGGGATCGACCACCGCGGTGTACCCGGTGACGATCCCGGCCTCCTCCAGCCGCCGGACCCGCTCGGTGACGGCGCTGGCGGACATGTTCACGGTGCGCGCCAGTTCGGCGAAGCCCACCCGGCCGTTGGCCTGCAGGGCATCGAGAATGCGCCAGTCCACGGCGTCCGGGGAATAAGCGGTCATGGGCGCTTCTTAGCAGGGTTTTCCCCGGTGACTCAAGCGCGAGGCCGGGGATTGTCCGTTCCGCGGCCTCACGTCGGGCCGTAGATTTTCCGTCATGACGACAACAACTCCGCAGCCCGGCACCGTGGTTCCGGCGGTCCTCGCCGTCCCGCCGGCACCCCCGGCCGAGGCCGCCGCCTACTTCGCGGCGCGGCTCGCCTTCCACACCGACGTGGCCGATGTGCACGCCGCGTGGCAGGCCGGGAACCCCGGCTTCACGGTCGTGGACTCCCGCTCCCGCGCCGCCTGGGAGCAGGGACACCTGCCGGGCGCGGTCCATCTGCCCACCGCGCTCGTCCCGGAGCGGGCGGCGGCCCTGCTGGATCCGGCGGTCCCGGTGGTCGTGTACTGCTGGGGCCCCGGCTGCGACGGCGCCACCCGTGCCGCGCTCGCCCTCGCCCGGCAGGGTCACCGGGTCAAGGAGATGCTCGGCGGCATCGAGTACTGGATCCGTGAGGGCTTCCCGGTGCAAACGCCGCACGGCCTGGTGCGCACCCCCGCCGATCCGCTCACCGCGCCCACCGACGGCGGGGCCGCCTGCGGCTGTTGACGCCGGGGCCGGCCGGTGCCGCACCACCGCGCCGGCCCGCCGCGTGGCGCCCCGCGCGGTCCGGGCGCGCCGGGATCCGCGGCCGCGCGGTGCTCCGCGCCCCGCCGGGGCGTGCGGGTCGTCGGGCGGCCCCGGCCGGAACCCGCCGGCCCGGTCCGCCGGCGGTGGGGCTGCGGTACCGTGGCCGCCATGCCGGCACTCAACATCGAGTTCACCGAAGAGGAACTCGCGGCGATCCACGAGGCCGCGGCCGCCGACGGCAAGAGCGTGCAGGCGTACGTGCACGACCTGTCGGTACGGGAGCAGCAGCGCCGCCTCTTCGTCCAGCACGCCGTGCGGTTCTGGAACGACCACATCGACGAGTTCGACGCGGCCTTCCCCGAGGAGGTCCCTCCCACGGCGCGCCGGGGCGCGGCCTGATGAACCTCCGTATCGACCTGCCCTGGCTGCTGGGCGTCCAGGAACAGAAGCTGTCCGAGGACCCCGCCGTGCACGACTACACGGCCCTGGCCGCGGCGGTGTCCCGGCACGCCTTCGACGTGGCCCGGCTGGACCACGCCCCCGACGCGGCCTGGCGGGCGGCGGCGCTGATGCACTCGCTGGTCCGCCTCCAGCCGCTGCCCGCCCGCAGCAGTCTGTACGCCTGCATGGTGGTGGTGGCCTACATGGCCGCCACCGGTGAGGGCATCGACCCGCCGTACGGGGCGATCGTGGACCTGGCACGGGACATCAAGGAGTACCGGGTGGACGTCTACGAGTGCGCCGACCGCATCCGCGGCTGGCGCATCTGACGGCCCGTCCGACCCGTCGGCCTGGCGGCCCGGGGCGCCGCCCGCGAGCCCCGCGCCGCCGGGGGCCGGCGTCCGGCGGCGGGTGACCGCCCCCGCCGCGCGAGCCCGCCGTGCGGGCCCACCGGTCAGGCCGCACGTGCAGGTTCCGGTCGTGCGGGCCCACCGGGCAGGCCACCGCGCAGGGCCCGGCGGTGCGGGCCCCGCGCCGCCGGCGTGACCCGGCCCGGCCGCCGGCGCCCCGGTTGCGGGGCGGCCGGTCCCGCCCGCGCGGCCGGGGTACGCCCCGGCACGTACGGGCCCGGGGCACCCAGGAGGCACCGGCGCGCACGCCCGCCGGTGCGGGGCGGAGGTACCAGCCGGGGTGCGCCCCTGAACGGTACCGGGGCCGGCGTACGTCCGGGGTACGGGGCCGGCGTACGTCCGGGGGTACGGGGCCGGGGCCGCGGTGGCGCGCCGCCCGGCCCCGGGCCCCGCCGGGGTCAGAGCGCCGACAACTCCTCGACCAGGTCGTCCAGTCCCAGCGATCCCTGGGACAGCGCGGCCATGTGCCAGGTCTTCAGGTCGAAGGCGTCACCGTGCCGCTCGCGCGCGGCGGCCCGGCCGGTCAGCCAGGCGCGCTCGCCCAGCTTGTAGCCGATCGCCTGCCCGGGCATGCCGAGGTAGCGCACCAGCTCGCTCTCCACGAAGTCCGCGGGCCGCCCGCTGTGCCGGCCGAAGAACTCCTGGGCCAGCTCCGGGGTCCACCGCTCGCCCGGGTGGAACGGGGAGTCGGCCGGGATCTCCAGCTCCAGGTGCATGCCGATGTCCACGATCACCCGCAGCGCACGCATCATCTGCGCGTCCAGGTAGCCCAGCCGGCGCTCGGCGGTGGTGAGGAAGCCCAGCTCGTCCATGAGGCGTTCGGCGTAGAGCGCCCAGCCCTCGGCGTTGGCGCTCACCATGCCGACCGTGGCCTGGTACCGGGAGAGCTGGTCGGCCACGTGGGCCCACTGCGCCAGCTGGAGGTGGTGCCCGGGCACCCCCTCGTGGTACCAGGTGGAGACCAGGTCGTACGCGGGGAAGCGGGTCTCGCCCATGGTGGGCAGCCAGGTGCGGCCGGGTCGGGAGAAGTCCACCGACGGCTGGGTGTAGTACGGGGCCGCGGCGGTGCCCGGCGGGGCGATCATGGACTCCACCCGCTTGACCCGCTCGGCGAGGTCGAAGTGGGTGCCGTCCAGCGCCTCGATCGCGTCGTCCATCAGCTTCTGCAGCCACTGCCGGGTCTCCTCGACCCCCTCGATCGCCTCCCCGTGGGTGTCGAGGTGGCGCAGCACCTCCCAGGGGTCGGTGTCCGGCAGGATCTTGGCCGCCTCGGCGCGCATCTCGGCCAGCAGCCGGTGGTACTCGGACCAGCCGTAGGCGTAGGCCTCGTCCAGGTCCAGGTCGGTGCCGTTCCAGAAGCGGGCCCAGCGGGCGTAGCGCTCGCGGCCGACCACCTCGGGGGCGCCCTCGATGCCCGGACCGTAGACGTCCCGCAGCCAGTCGCGCAGTTCGGCCAGGGCGCCGGTGGCCTGCGCCGCGGCGGCGTCCAGCTCGGCGCGGAGCCCGTCCGGGCCCGCGGCGGCGAACTCGGCGAACCAGCCGCCGTCACCGCCCACCCACCCGTCGAGCTGACCGATGACCGTCGCCACCTGGCGCGGTCCGGCGGGCAGGCCCAGCTTCAGCCCCTCGGCGAGCGAGGCGCGGTAGCCGGCGAGCGCGCCGGGCACCGCGCGCATCCGCTCCGCGAGGGCGGCCCAGTCCTCGGCGGTGTCGGCGGGGGTGACGGTGAACACCTCGCGGACCGCGTGCAGCGGCGAGTGGAGGTTGCTGACCGCCCGCAGCGGTTCCCGCGCCTCGTCCACCGCGAGCTGGGCGGTGAGCCGCTCGCGCAGCAGCCGGGCGCAGCGCCGCTCGGCCGGGCTCTGCGCGCCGGGCAGCGCCTCGGCCGCCGCCAGCCGGTCCAGGGTGGTGCGGGCGAGGTCGGAGAGGGCCTCCTGGCCGGCGGGGGAGAAGTCCGGCAGCCGCCGGGAGCACTCGGGAACACCCAGGAAGGTGCCGGTGATCGGGTCGAGTTCGGTGAGTGCGTCGACGTAGGCGTCGGCGACCTGCCGGGGCAGGAGGTTTTCGGTTTCGGACATGGGCCCATCCTCG
Organism: Streptomyces pactum; assembly: GCF_016031615.1. Classification (GTDB taxonomy): domain Bacteria; phylum Actinomycetota; class Actinomycetes; order Streptomycetales; family Streptomycetaceae; genus Streptomyces; species Streptomyces pactus. The sequence continues at coordinate 582,435 of NZ_JACYXC010000001.1, read as the reverse complement.
TACGGGACCGGCCGTGGCGTCATCACCGTTTCGGCTCACGTTCCTGAACCGGGCCGGCTCCCCCCGGCCCCGACCGGGCCGCGCGCCCGCCGGCGGGGGACGGGGCGGCACCGGCCCCGGTGCCGCCCCGCGGGGCGCGGTGCCCGGCGCCCGGGGCGGCCGGGCGGGCATGCGCGGGCAGGGCCCGGCGTGCGGGGGCGGGCAGCGGGTCGGTGGCGGCCGGTTCCGGTGCCGGGGCGAGACGGGCGGTGATCACCATGGTGCCCTCCTCGATCTGGTGGTCCAGCGGCAGGCCCAGGCCCCGCATGGCGGCGACCATGCCGGTGTTCCCCGAGCGGGTCACCGCGTAGACGTCCTCGCACCCGGCCTCGTCGGCCAGCGCGACCAGCCGCCGCAGCAGTTCGGAGCCGATGCCGCGGCACTGCCACGCGTCCTCCACCAGCAGGGCCACCTCGGACTCGTCGCCGTCCCACAGCAGATGGCCCAGGGCGACCATCCGACCCGAGGGGGTGTACGCGGCCAGCGTCCGCCCGTGCCGCGGGTCGAGCAGGTGGTTCAGGTAGCGGTCGGTGTCCGCGACCGGCCCGTGATAGCGCAGGGTGAGGGTCCGGTCGGAGCAGCGCCGGTGCATCTCCCGCGCCGCCGCCAGGTCGGCGGGGCCGGCCCGGTGCACGGTGATCTCACCGCCCCCGGCCGCCACCGGGGTCTCGGCCCGGCCGGACGGGCGGGGCCCCAGCCGGGCGTCCAGCTCCACCAGGGCGCGGGCCCGCGCGAATTCGCTCGGGGTGAACGGCAGCTGGGGCCGCTCCACGACGATCGTCCCGCCCGCCGGGTCACGCAGCCGCAGCACGGTGTCCTCCAGCGCGCCCTCGACCGCGACCGCCCCCGGCGGCCGGCCCCCGCGGGCCGCGGGCAGCGTACGGATGGTGCACCGGCCCAGCAGCTGCCTCAGCGCCAGGGGCAGTTCGGCGGCGTCCAGCGCGGTGCGGGTGGCCAGGCGGAGCACCCGGGTGGGGGTGTCCACCAGATCGTGGGTGTCGGCCCGCTCCAGCCACGGGTCGACGCCCCCGCCCTCGGTCACCGCCCGGGTCAGCCCGTCGGGCGGCAGGGCGGCGGGCACCCGCAGCAGGAACTCGTCCACCGTGCTCCCGCCCAGCGGATGGGTCTGCAGGGTGAGGATGTCCACCCGCTGCCGGGCCAGGGACCCGCACAGCGCCGCGAGACTTCCCGGGGTGTCCCGCACCGTGGTGCGCATCCGCCACAGCGTGGTGCCCTCGGGAGCGGGCCCCGCCGTGGCGCCGGTATCCGCTGCCGGTGGCGGGGGAGGGGCGTGACCGCGCCGCCGGGCCCGGCCCAGGTGGAAGCCCGCCGCGGCCGGCAGCGCCGCCGCGGCGAACGCCGGCACCAGCCCGTCCGGACCGGGGGAGAGGGCGCCGGCGAACGCGCCGGCGGCGGCCACCGCGGTGAGCAGCGCCGCGAATCCGACGAGGTCCCGCCGCCGGTGGGGGCGGCGGGACGAGGGGGCAGATGTCCGATGAGTCATACACCCACCCTCGCCGAGTGGTGTTGCGTGATCACGAACGCACTGTGACCGATGGGTAAAGGAGGCTGTTTCAAAGCTACTGTCCGGTTTCGTCCGTCTCGCACGACGTGGGACGGCACCGCCCGACCGGACGGTCCGGCTCGCTCACTGACCGACCCGGCCCGGCTGCAGCACCTGGGTGAACAGTACCGCGCCGCCCTCCTCGCGCAGCCGGACGGTCAGCTCTCCGCTGTCCCCGTCGATCTCCGCCTCGCCGTAGAACTGGAAGCCCTCCGCGGGCGAGACGTTGGCCCGGTCCGGGGCCTTGACGAAGACCTGCCGGGGCCCGAAGGTGCCGTCCAGCTTCGACGCCGGGAACGAACCCGCGTGCAGCGGACCGGTGACGAACTCCCAGAACGGCTCGAAATCGCCGAACGCCGCCCGGGACGGCTCGTAGTGCTGCGCCGAGGTGTAGTGCACATCGGCGGTGAGCCAGACCGTACCGGTGATCCGGCGGTGCTTGACGAACCGCAGCAGCTCGGCGATCTGCAGCTCCCGGCCGAGCGGCGCGCCCGGGTCGCCCTGCGCCACCGCCTCGAAGTTCGCCGTGCCGTCCGCGACCACCAGCCCCAGCGGCATGTCGGAGGCGATCACCTTCCACACCGCCCGGGACCGCGACAGCTCCCGCTTGAGCCAGGCCAGCTGCTCGGCGCCGAGGATGCCCTGCCGGTTCTCCGGCTGCCGGTTCGGCGAGTTGGCGTCCCGGTGGGTGCGCATGTCGAGCACGAACACGTCGAGCAGCGGGCCGTGCCGCAGCACCCGGTGGACCCGGCCCTCGCCGTCGGGCCGCAGCGTGCCGATCGGGTAGTACTCGGCGAAGGCGCGCCGGGCGCGCGCCGCCAGCACGTCCACGTTCTTCTCGGTGTACCGGTCGTCGGTCAGGATCTGGCCCGGGTACCAGTTGTTCCGCACCTCGTGGTCGTCCCACTGGGTGATGGTGGGCACCTGCGCGTTGAACGCGCGGAGGTGCTCGTCGAGCAGGTTGTACCGGAAGTTGCCGCGGTACTCCGCCAGCGTCTCGGCGACCTTGGACTTCTCCTCGGTGACCAGGTTCCGCCAGACGCTGCCGTCGGGGAGGGTGACGGAGGGCTGGAGCGGCCCGTCGGCGTAGATGTTGTCCCCGCTGCACAGGAAGAAGTCCGGGTCCCGGCGGCGCATCTCCTCGAAGATGCGGAAACCGCCGCGGTCGGGGTTGATGCCCCAGCCCTGGCCCGCCAGGTCGCCCGACCAGACGAAGCGGACCCCGCGGCGGCGGACCGGCGCGGTGCGGAAGGTTCCGTACACCGGCGCGGAGGCGCGCCGCGGGTCCTCCGGGTCGGTCAGCCGCACCCGGTAGTGGACCTCGGTGCCCGGCGGCAGCCCGTGCAGCGCGGTGGTGCCGGTGAAGTCCGTACCCGGGCCGACCAGCGGTCCGTGCCACCGGCGGGCGCGCGAGAACGACTCGGTGGCCGAGGTCTCCACCACCATCCGGGCGGGCCGGTCCGAGCGCACCCACACCAGGCCGGAGGTGCTGGTCACATCGCCCACCTGGACGCCCCAGCGGGCGCTGGGCCGGCCGGACAGCGCCTGCGCCGGGGCGGTACCGGCCAGGGCCGGTACCGCCGGCAGGGCCAGCCCCGCGGACGCGGCGGCCGTTCCCCGCAGCACCGCGCGCCGCCCGACCTGATCTCCGGAACCCCGCACCATCGACTTCCTCCTGTGGTTCTCGGGCCGGCGGACGGACCGCCGCGCCAGCGTTCGCACTGGTTTGCTATCGGGGCGAGATGCCGGGCACCCGAACGGAGGGTGAACGCCGGGCGCGGCGGCCGGCGCGGCGGGCCCGTGGCGCCCGGCCCGGCCCCGCGCGGTGCCGGCATGTCCGCCGCCGGACGCCCGCGGGGCACGGCGCACGGGCGCCACGGCGAACGGGCACGACGAACGGCGTGCCGCGGCGGAGGCGGACGGCCGGGTGAGGGGCGTGCCGCGGGGGAGGGCGGACGACGGGGTGAGGGCGTGCCGCGGCGGCCGGCGCGGCACCGGGGGTGCGCGGCACGCGGGTGGGGACGTGGAGGAGTGCGGGCACGGGCTGCGGCCCGGGGGCGCGCGGTGCGCGGCGGAGTGCGGGTAGGGAGAGGCTTCGGCGCCAGGGGATCGGCGCGCGGAGGCGCGCGGTACCGGGGGTGCGATGCGTCGAGGTGCGCGGTACCTGGCCAGCGGCACCCGGGGTTCGGCGCGCGGAGGGATGCGGTGGCGCCCCGGGGAAGGGGTTCCCGGGGTCAGGAGACGATCGTGAAGAGGCCGCCGTCCGGGTCACGGAGGGTGGCCTCCCGGCCCAGCGGCGAGGGTGCCGGGTGGCGCGGCACCGAACCGCCGGCGGCGACCGCCGCCGCTGCCGCCGCGTCCACGTCGGGCACCCGGAAGTACACGTGCCAGCGCGGCCGGACGTGCGGGTCGGGCGCGGACTCCACGGCCCCGCCGTTGATCACCGCCACCTCCCGGGTGCCCTCCCGCAGCACCACCTGGTCGCTCTTGTACACCACGTCGCAGCCGTCCTCGCACTCGGTGGCCCAGCGCAGCACCTCGGCGTAGAAGATCGAGGCGGCGAAGGTGTCCCGGGTGCGCAGTTCCAGCCAGGCGGGGGCACTGCCGCGCCCGACCCCCCACTTGGCGCGGTGTCCTTCCCAGATACCGAAGACGGCGCCGTCGGGATCGGCCGCCAGCGCCGCCCGGCCCCGCCCGAAGGCGAGCGGGCCCACGGCGACCGTGGCGCTGCGCTCCCGGATACGGGCGGCGGTCTCGTCCGCGCTGTCCACGGCGAAGTACGGCGTCCAGGACACGGCCACCCGGAAGGTGTGCGCGAACGCCCCGATCCCGGCGACCGGGTCACCGTCCGCCAGCGCCACCGAGAACCCCTCCTCGTGCGCGCCCGGCCGGAAGGACCAGCCCAGGACCGCACCGTAGAAGTCCTGCGCGGCCCGCAGATCGCGGGACATCAGGCTGACCCAGCACGGCGCACCCGACACAGCTACATCTGTTGAGTCCGACATGAGACTCGCCCTTGCTCCTCTTGTGGTCCGACGCCGTCGCGGGCGTTCACGCCCGGCCCATCGGGGCGCTCCCTGGGTGATCACAGGTGCCCGTACGGGTTCCCGCCCCGGAAGACCCTTAATCCCCCGGTCCGCACCCGGCGGCACCCGGGTCCCCCGCTCGCACGGTGGCCGCCCTCATGGCCGGGCTCCGGGCCGGGCCGCCCGGGCCGCCGGAGCGCCCCGGCCCGCTCCACAGTGCCGTCCCGTGTCCCGTCCGGCGTGACGACGCGCCGGGGCGGGCGTACGGAACCGCCCCGGCGGGGCGGCGGGGACGGTTTCGCCGTCACGGCCCCCGGGTACTCCGGAAAGCCACGGAGAACGGCACCGGGACGGGGTGGCGCAGCCGGCGCCGGCGCCCCGGGAAAGCCCGGGAGGGCGATGCGGCGTGTGGCGCACGCCCCGGGCCGGCGGCCGTATCGACGTGACGGGCCCGGCGCATCCGGGACGAACGGCGCGAGGTCACGTGGGTGAGCGGCGGCCCCGGGCCGGCACGGATCGTCGGGCACCCCCGGGTTCGGGCCCGTGAGGGAACGCAGCCCGTGAGGGGCACGCAGGGGGCGAGGGTGTCAGGTGGTGGTGGGATGGTCGGTCATCACCCGGTCCCGGAGGGTGGCACAGGTGCGGCTGAGGATGCGGGAGACGTGCATCTGGGAGATGCCCAGCTCCTCGGCGATGCTGTTCTGCGACATGCCGCGGAAGAAGCGGAGGTACAGGATCTGGCGTTCGCGCTCCGGCAGCCCGCGCAGCTGCGGCTTGAGTGATTCGCGGTCCACCACCCGGTCGTAGCCCGGCTCGGTGTCGCCCAGGGTCTCGGTCAGGGAGTAACCGTCGGCGGTCCCCGGCAGCTCCGCGTCCAGGGAGAGCGGGGAGTAGCTGTTCATCGCCTCCATCCCCAGCCGGACCTCCTGGTCACTCAGGTGGGTGTGGGCGGCTATCTCGGCCACGCTGGGGCCCCGCTGGTCCAGGGAATGGGACAGTTCGCGCTCGGCCACCCGCACCCGGTTGCGCAGCTCCTGCACCCGGCGCGGCACATGGGTGCCCCAGGTGTGGTCCCGGAAGTGGCGCTTGACCTCGCCGACCACGGTGGGCACGGCGAAGCTGGCGAAGGTGTTGCCGCGGGCCGGGTCGTACCGCGCCACGGCCTTCACCAGGCCCAGCGCCGCGATCTGCCGCAGATCCTCCAGCGACTCCCCCCGGTTGCGGAACTGCCGGGCCAGGCGTTCGGCCATCGGCATCCAGGCGCAGACCACCTCCTGCCGCAGTGCGTCCTTCTCCGGCCCGTCGGGCAGTGTCGCGATGCACTCGAATGCCGCGTCGGTATCGGGGGCGTCGTCGTGCGGATGGCGCGCCGACGGGCGCTTGGCCTGGGTTCGTACGCTCATCTCAGACAGCTCCAGGATCGGTGGTGAGCGGGGCGCCGCCACGGGGGCGGTACCGGGTGCGAGCGCCTGCCCGCCTGCGGCACCAGCCCTTGGTCCGAGGGAGACGCCTCCGGTCCGAAGCGCATGTCCGGTCGGTCCTCGCCGACTCAGGGGGACGGAATCCCGGGGTTTGTCCGGGAGTCGGTCACTTCTCCACCGTAGCCACGGTGCGGCGGCGGCGCATCCGGCGGTCGAACGGGCCCGGCCCGGCCCGCCGCGGACACACCCGGGCGGCGGAGGCGGGCGCCGGGGCGGAGGTGGCCGACCGGGATCCGGCGCGCTGCGTCCGGCACCGGTCGGCGGCGGGAACCGGGCCGGAGGCGGGACCGGGGCGAGGGCCCGGCCGTGGTGGGGCCGGCCCGACCCCCTCGGCCGGCCGGCGTGGTCCGGCGGCCCCGGCGCGCCGCACGCCCCGGCGCCCGGGGAGACGGTGGAGGGACGGGGGACGGCGCGGTGGAGGTGCGGCGGAGGGCACGGGGAGGGAGAGCCGGCCGGGGCACCGGGGCTTCGTGCGGCCGGCGGGCCTCGTGGGGTCGTGGGGTCCAGGGCGGCCGGTGGCCCAGGCCGGGGCCCAGGCCGGGTGAGCCCGGTGGTACCGCCGTGCACCGTCCGCCCCGTACGGCTCCGAGGGCGGACGGTTCCCGCCGGTGCGCCGCGCGACACATCCCCGGCCCGGTTTGGCGCGGACCGTACGGGAGACCCGGGAAAGATGAACACCAAGCTGAGTTCGGCGCGCGTCGGGGTGTCCGTCCGCGGTGACCGCGAGGACGCATACCGGGTGTTCGGCGCCTTGAAGGCAGTGTTTCCGGCGACCGACGACAGCGCGGCGGGAAAAGCGGCCGAGGCAACGCCGGAACCCGGGCACGGGCACATGGTCTGGTCGATGGTGGTGGACACCACCGACCGCGGGAGCGCGACCTCCCAGCCGCCGCTGTCGGAACCCGTCTCCGTGGACCTGTACGGCACCGACCCGCCGGTGCACCGGGTGTGTGAGGCGCTGGACGCCTCCTTCGGCATCGAGAAGGAACAGCACGTCTCGGGCGACCAGGAGATGGAGGTCCGGCTCCGGCTCGCGGCCCCCCACCCCTGACCCCACCGGAAACGAACGGAACGAACGGAAACGATCCCGGTGAACCCGTGTGACGGTCGGCGGCTCGCCCCGCCGGCCGTTCCACCGCCACCGGCCGGCCCCCGCCCGCCGTGCCTGCCGGGGCGTCACCGGGCCTCCTGCACCGACGGGTCGCCGCTGCTCATCCCGGCGGCTTCCTGTCCAGCCGCCCCGCCGGACCGGGCGGCCGACGTGGCGAATCCCACCGTCCGGGGCGGAGAGGCAGCCTCCACGGCCCCTGACGCGTCCTTGAGGACGAGGAGTCAGAAGGGAGGATCCGTCGTGAACTGCACCCAGTGTGGAGCCCTGGTCATCCAGGGACCGAACGGCGGATGGAGCTGCAACAACTGCGGCGCCGCGGGATGAGGTACGGCCCCGTGCGGCAGGGGCCGGTCACCGAGCGGGACGGACCGACCGCCGAACGGTGCCGGCAGATCGCCGCACGCCGCGCTCCCCCCGGCCGGGGCCGGTGACCGGGGCGGCGCCGCGACGCGTGCCCGCCGTGCCGGGGCCCGGCGTCCCGGCCCACCGGTCCGCGCACGACCGGTGACGAGCGGCACCGGCGGCGTGCCGAGGGCGTGCCGTGCGGTACGGCTGACGCGGCGCCGGCGGTCCGGGCGGTCCGGTGGTGAGGCCTGCCCGCCGACCCTCCCGCGTGCCCGCACTCCCCCGTGGTGCGGGCACGCGCCCCCGGACGGCGGCGGTCCCGGTCCGGACCCGTACGCGCATGCCGTGCGGCGGTCCGTCCCGGTCGGAACACGCCCGGGGCGCTCGGCACGGCCCCGTCCGGGGCCGGACGCAGCGGCTCGGCCGGTACGACGGGCGGCTGCGTCGCACCGGCCGGGCCGCGGGATCCCGTCAGGAACGGGCCAGCAACCCGGCTTCCTTCTCCGGGGACAGGCCGACCGGGGGCAGGTCCGGGCGCTGCGGCGCCGTCCCGCCCAGCCCGCCCAGCCAGGCCCAGGTGTCCGCGACCGTCTCGGCGACCGGGCGGCAGCGGAGCCCGGCGGCGAGCGCCTTGGCGACGTTCCCGCCGTGCAGGCCGCCGTGCATCTCGCCGGGCGGCAGCCAGATGGGCAGCTCGGTCCAGGGCTCCACCCCGGCGGCGAGGATCCGCTCCGGCTCCAGCCAGCGCAGTTCGGCGGCGGACCCGGTGACCCGGGCGCAGGTCTCCAGCAGCTCGCCCATCGTGGTGTGCCCCGGCGGGCTCACCGTGTCGTACGCACCGCCCAGCCCACCGGCGGCGGCGTCCAGGACCCAGCGGGCCAGATCCCGGGTGTCGATGTACTGGAGCGGCAGGTCCCGGGGGCCCGGAGCGGCCACCACCCCGCCGCGCGCCATCCGCGTCAGCCACCACGGCAGCCGGCCGACGTTCTCCCCGGGACCGAGGATCAGCCCGGCCCGGGCCAGCAGCGCCCGGTCGCCGAACGCCTCGGTGGCCGCGATCTCCCCGCCGCGCTTGCACGTCGCGTAGTCCAGGTCGCCGGTCGCGGACGGCGGATCGACCAGCGGTCCGCTCTCGTCCTGCCCCGCCGGGGGCGGGAAGCGGTACACCGACCGGCTGGAGATGTACACGTACCGGCCGGCCCGGTCCCGCAGCAGCCCCGCCACGTCCCGAACCGCCGCCGGATCACCCGACCAGGTGTCGACCACCACGTCCCAGGCGCCCTCGGCGAGGGAGGACAGCCCCTCACCGGTCGTCCGGTCGCCGTGCCGGGCGGTGACCCCGGCCGGCGGCGGGTGGTGCCCGCGGTGGAAGACCGTCACCTCCCAGCCCCGCGCCACCGCTTCCTCCGCGACCGACCGGCCGACGAACTCCGTGCCTCCGAGCAACAACAGCTTCATGGTGCAGACTCTGCCCCGCGCCGCCCCGGCGGGGAACCGTTGCCTGCTGACAGCGAAACGTCCGGTCCGGCACCGCCCCGGGCCGGTGGTGAACGCCGGACCGGCACCGCGCCAGGGCCGGTGGGCCCCGGCCGAGACGGCCTCGGACCGGACCCGGCCGGGGTCGCCGGGGCCCGCCCGGGACCTCGCGGTGACGACGCACGGCCGCCGCGGTGCGGGGGCCGTGCGTCGACCGCGGGCGCCGGAGCCGGTTGCCGGGCGGAGCAGTCAGGGACGGACAAGGGGTGGACAGGCGACGGGGCGAGGGACGGTCGGGAGGGGTCAGGCGTCGTCGACGACGCCGTCCACGTACACCCAGGCACCGTCGTGCCGGGTGAAACGGCTGTTCTCGTGGAGCCGGCCGGGGCGCCCCCGCAGGGTGTAGTGGGCGCGGAACTCCACGGTCCCCTCGTTGCGGAACGCCCCGCCGTCCGTGCTGCCGAGGATCTCCAGCCGCTGCCACCGCAGCGCGGGGTCGAACTCCACCGACGGCGGCCGGGTGTCCGGGTGCCAGCTGCGCAGCAGATACGCCTCGTCGCGCACCGCGAACGCGCTGAAGCGGGACCGCATCAGCTCCTCGGGGGTGGCGGCGGTCGCCTCACCGCGGTGCAGCCGGCCACAGCACGCGTCGTAGGCGGCCGGCCGTCCACAGGGGCAGCCGGGGTCGGTGGCGCCGCGGTCGGACGGACGCGATCGGCGGGGATGTCGGGCCATGGCCCCATTGTCCCCGGTCCCGGAACGCGTCCGGGGCCGTGGTCCGTCCGGCCCCGAGCCTGGTCCGCACCGGTTCGCCGACACCCGGGTCTCGTCCGCACCGGTTCGCGGACCGTCGGGGGTCCGTCGCCGGCACCGCGCTCCGGGGCGGCCGGGGCGCGGTGCCGGGCGCGGGACAGCGTCGACCGGAGCAGCGCCTCACCGGGGCGGAACCGACCGGGAGAGCAGGGGCGACCGGGGAAGGCCGACGTCGGCGGAGGGGCGGGGCCGGCACCGGTGGTCAGCCGCGCGGGCGGCGGCGCCCGTCGCGCCGCGCCGCGGCCCCGGCGCGGCTCCGCGACCGGCTCGCCGTCGGCGCCGGGGAGCGGTCCGGCGTCCGCGGACTCGTCCTGTTCGTCGTCCCACTCGGTGGGGGACCCGGCTGGCGGCCGGCGCAGTGCCGCCTCCAGGTCCCGCAGCGGCTCCACGCCGCGCAGCCGGTCCAGCTCCCGCAGCCGCGCCAGCTCCCGCCGGTCCCGCTTGCTGGGGCGGCCCATGCCGCGGTCCCGAACGGCGACCAGGACCTGCTCCTCACGCGGGGGCGGCGCCGGGGTGTTGTCCTGATAGCACTCGGCGGCAACCGGAGCCCCCACCCGCTTGCTGATCAGCCGGGACACCACCACGATCCGCTCGCGCCCGGCGTGCCGCAGCCGCACCTCGTCTCCCGGGCGCACCGCATGGGCGGGCTTCACCCGGGCACCGTTGACCCGGACATGGCCGGCCCGGCAGGCCGTGGCGGCCATGGAGCGCGTTTTCATCAACCGTACGGCCCAGATCCAGCTGTCGACCCGGACACTCCCCTCGCCTGAAGACACGTCGCCGAGTCTATGCCGCACGCCGTCCGGCACCAGCGGATTTCCACGAGGGGCGGGAGGCCCGAGGTCGGGAGGTCCGGGGGCACGGCGCGCGGCGACCCCCGGCACGGCCGCGCATGGCCCGGCCGCCCGGGGCCGGGCCGGCCACCTCCGGCCCGGGAGTCCGGGACCGGCTGCCGGCGGCACCCGGCCGTCCGCCGGCGGCGCTCAGGGCAGCAGCCGCTGCTCCTTGGCCACCGCGACCGCCCCGGCGCGGGTGTCCACCCCGAGCTTGCCGTAGATCCGTCCCAGGTGGGTCTTCACCGTGGCCTCGCTGATGAACAGGGCGCGGGCGATCTCCCGGTTGCCCAGGCCCCGGGCCAGCTGCTCCAGGATGTCCAGCTCCCGGTCGGTGAGCGCCGGGCGCGGCCGGCGCAGACGGGCCATCACCCGGCCGGCCACCGGCGGGGAGAGGGCGGTGCGCCCCTGCGCGGCGGCGTGGATGGCGGAGAACAGTTCCTCGGGCCGCTCGGCCTTGAGCAGGTAGCCGGTGGCCCCGGCCTCGATCGCCCGGGTGATGTCGGCGTCCGTGTCGTAGGTGGTCAGCACCAGTACGTGCGGTGCGGCCGGGCCGCCGGAGGTGATCCGGCGGGTGGCCTCGATGCCGTTGATGCCGCTGCCCAGCTGGAGATCCATCAGCACCACGTCCGGGCGCAGCCGGGCGGCCAGCGCGACCGCCTCGGCCCCGCCGCCGGCCTCGCCGGCGACCTCGATGCCGGGGGCGCTGGCGAGCAGCGCCCGCAGCCCGGCCCGGACCACCGCGTGGTCGTCGCAGAGCAGGATGCGTACCGGCGCTTCGCCGGGGGTGGCCGTGGTCACCGGGGTTCCTCCGATCACAGGGACGTCAGGGGGACGGCGGCGGAGAGCACGGTGCCCTCGCCGGGGGCCGACTCGACGGTGAGCGTGCCGCCGAGCTGGGCCAGGCGGGCACGCATCGCCGGCAACCCGTGGCCCCGGCCGCCGGCCGGCCCGTCCGGCGGCCCGCCGTCACCCGGCCCGTCGCCGGTGGGGCTGCCGGCCGCCCGACTGCCGGCCGCGGAGCCGCCGTCCGGCGCGTCGCCCGCGGCACCGCCGCTGCCCGGCGCCCCGCCCGGCCGGACCGCCGGCGTCCGGCCGGCGTCCGGACCGTCCCCGCCCCGTACCCCGCCCGGGGTGCCGGTGCCGCCGGGCGGTGCGGTGGCGCGGGCCGCCACGGCGTCCGGGTCGAAGCCGCGCCCGTCGTCGGTGATGTCCAGCACCACCTGGTCGTCCAGGCAGCTGAGGGTCAGCACCGCCGTCGTGGCCCCGGAGTGCTCCCGGACGTTGGCCAGCGCACCCTGGGCCACCCGCAGCAGCGCGGACTGCACCCGGTCCGGGAGCGGCTGGGGGGTGCCGTCCAGCCGGAACCGGACCGCGGGACCGGCGCGGCCCTCGCGCTCCGCCAGCTCGGCCAGCGCCGTGTGCAGCGGCACCCCGCCCGCCAGGTCCGCCGGCGCCAGGTCGTGCACGAAGCGGCGGGCCTCGGCGAGGTTGTGCGCCGCGATCTCGGCGGCCCGGCGGACATGGCCGCGCGCGGTGGCCGGGTCCAGGTCCCAGGTGCGGTCGGCCGCCTGGAGCAGCATCCGCTGGCTGGACAGCCCCTGGGCCAGGGTGTCGTGGATCTCCATCGACAGCCGTTGCCGCTCGGCGAGCGTGCCCTCGCGCCGTTCGGTGGCGGCCAGCTCCCGGCGGGTGCGGAGCAGGTCCGCGATGAGCGACCGCTGCCGCGCGGCCTGCCGCTCCATGTGCAGGAACATCGCGGTGGCGATGGCGGCCACGGCGGGCGGGGCCAGTACCGTACCGGGGTCGAAGCCCCCGGCCAGCCGCAGCTGGGCGACGACGACGAACACCGTCAGCAGCGCCACCAGCGGCAGCGCGGCCCGCACCGGCAGGGTCCGCAGACCGGTGTAGACGAACGGCACGGCGCACCAGGCGAAGCTGGGGGCGAGCAGCACCAGGACCGCCCACACCGTCACCAGCACCGCCACCACCAGCGCCGGCCGCCCGGTCCGCCACCCCGGCCCGCTCCGCCACGTCCGGTCCGTTCGCCGGCGAAGGACCGTTCGCCCCGTCCGGTCCGTCCGCCGGGGAAGGACCATCCGCCACCTCCGGCCCGGCCGGTCCGCCGGCCCCTCGCCGGCCGGTCCCGGCACCCCGGGCCCGGACCGGTCGTCCCCGGTCACCGTCCGGTGCGTCTCCGGTCCGGGCCGGTCGTCCCCGGTCACCGCCTCGTACGACAGAGGCCCGGTGCCGCCGCCCCCCGTCATCGCCCGGTACGGCCGGGAGGAGGTCACCGGCCCCAGCAGGTACACCGCCGCGAGCAGCCCGCTCAGCGCGATGACCCACGGGGTGCGGGGCTCGCCGGGGTGCCGCGTCAGGAAGCGGGCCAGCGAGGCCCCGAGCAGCAGCAGGAACGCGGAATGCATCACCGGACCCAGCCAGCGGGCGTCCGGATCGGCGGTGACGGGGCTGCTGCCGTGCACGTGACTCTCCTCGTGAGGGGCTCTCCCCGCAGTCCTAACCCGGGCGGGGAGGGTCCCGCATCAACCGATCGGCCGATGCCGTTGTCCCCCATCATGCACCGGCCTCCGAGCCGGTACGCCGACCCGGGACCCGGGGTCCGGCTCCCAGGATGGGAAGCGCGGCGGATCCCCGCCGCGGAGCACAGCACAGCCCCGACCCCAGGAGCCGAGATGACCAAGCTCTCCCCGCGCGCCCGTGTCCTCACCGCGGCCGCCGCCACCGCACTGGCCGGTACGGCGGTCTTCGGCGCCGTGTCCGCCACCGCCTCCCCGGCCGCCCCGCAGGCCGCCCCGGTCCGCGCCGACGTGCACGACAAGGACCTCACCCGCTCCACCCACCTCTCGGCCGCCGCGGCCGAGCGGGCCGCCCGCGCCACCCTGGACGCCGCCCGGCGGGACGGGCAGAAGGTGTCCGTCGCCGTCGTGGACCGCAACGGCAACACCCTGGTCACCCTCCGCGGCGACGGCGCCGGCCCGCAGTCCTACGAGTCGGCGGTCCGCAAGGCGTTCACCGCGGTCTCCTGGAACGCCCCCACCTCCGACCTGGTCAAGCGCCTGGACCAGGCCCCCACCCTCAAGGACATCCCGGGCACGCTGTTCCTGGCGGGCGGGGTCCCGGCCACGGCCGACGGCGCCCCGGTGGCGGGCATCGGGGTCGCCGGAGCGCCCAGCGGCGCCCTGGACGAGAAGTACGCCCAGGCCGGTCTGGCCGCGCTCGGCCGCTGACCGGCACCGCCGGCCCGCCCGCCCGCACCGCCGGCCCGGCCCGCACCGCCGGCCCACCGCTCGCGCGGACGGCCCGGGCCGGCGGCACCCCGGAAAAGCCCGGCCGGCGCGGCACGGCCGATGGCATGCTGACGGTGTGAACCGACCCGAGATCCACATCAGCTTCGCCTCCGAGCTGCACCCCCTGGCCGCGCCGGAGCGCCGCCGGGGGCGCACGGTCCTGGCCACCGACGGAACCTCCACGCTCGGACACGTGGTGGAGTCCCTCGGCGTGCCGCTCACCGAGGTCGGACGGCTGCTGGTGGACGGGCGGGAGGTGCCCGTGTCGCACGTGCCGGCCCACGGCGAGCGGGTGGAGGTGCGCGCCGTGGACCGGCCGCAGCGGGTGCCCGGGGCGCCGCTGCGCTTCCTCCTCGACGTCCACCTGGGCACCCTCGCCCGCCGCCTGCGGCTGCTGGGCGTGGACGCCGCGTACGAGAGCGAGGACATCGGCGACCCGGAGCTGGCGGCCCGCTCCGCGGCCCAGCGCCGGGTGCTGCTCTCCCGGGACCGCGGCCTGCTGCGGCGCCGCGAGATCTGGGCCGGCGGCTACGTCTACAGCGACCGCCCCGACGAGCAGTTGCGGGACGTGCTCGGCCGCTTCGCGCCACCGCTCGCGCCGTGGACCCGCTGCACCGCCTGCAACGGCACCCTGGCCGAGGCCGACAAGGACGCGGTCCAGGACCAGCTGGAGCACGGCACCCGGCGCACCTACGACGTCTTCGCCCGGTGCACCCGGTGCGGCCGGGTCTACTGGCGCGGGGCGCACCACGCCCAGCTGGAGGCGATCGTGGACCGGGCCATGAGCGAGTTCGGCGGCGCCGCGGTGTGACACCCCCGGCCCCGGCGCGCCGGCCCGGCCGCCCGGGCCGGCAACCTGGCCCATGCTGCGGGCCCCGGCCCTCCGCCCGCCGTCCCTGGGCGGGCCCGGCAGCCGGCCACCCACCCGTCGGGGCCCGACCGGTCCCCGACGAGGACCCGGGCGGCGGCCCACCGACGCGCGGCAACGCCCCGCGCGGCTCCCCGGCCCCGACGGCCCACGGCCCCGAACGGCCCGGCGACCCGCGGCCCCGAACGGCCCGGCGACCCGCGGCCCCGGACAGCCCCCGGCGGCTTACGCCCGGCGGGGCACGCACCCGTTCCGGTTGCGCCGCGGCCGATCGCTGGTTGCATGGCCGTAGGCGTACCCGGCCGGGGACGGCGGCGGACACAGGAGTTGGTGACCATGGGCGGGCGGGCGGACATCGGTGTCACCGGGCTGGCGGTGATGGGCCGCAACCTCGCCCGCAACCTCGCACGGCACGGACACACCGTCGCCCTGCACAACCGCACCGCCGAGCGCACCCGGCGGCTGATCGAGGAGTACGGCCGGGACGGCGCCTTCGTCCCCGCCGAGCGGCCCGAGGAGTTCGTCGCCGCGCTGCGCCGCCCGCGCAAGATCATGATCATGGTCACGGCGGGGCCGCCGACGGACGCCGTCATCGACGCCTTCGCGCCCCTGCTGGACCCGGGCGACCTCCTCGTGGACGGCGGCAACGCCCACTTTCACGACACCCGGCGGCGGGAGGCGGCGCTGCGCGAACGCGGGCTGCACTTCGTCGGCTGCGGGATCTCCGGCGGCGAGGAGGGCGCCCTGCACGGGCCCAGCATCATGCCCGGCGGCTCCGCCGAGTCGTACCGCGAACTGGGGCCGCTGCTGGAGTCCATCGCCGCGCGGGTGGACGGCGAGCCGTGCTGCACCCACATCGGACCGGACGGCGCCGGGCACTTCGTGAAGATGGTGCACAACGGCATCGAGTACGCCGACATGCAGCTCATCGCCGAGGCGTACGACCTGCTGCGGAAGGTCGCCGGATACCCGCCGGAACGGGTGGCCGAGACGTTCGCCGCGTGGAACCGGGGCCGGCTGGACTCCTATCTGATCGAGATCACCGCCGAGGTGCTGCGGCACACCGACGCCGCCACCGGCCGCCCCTTCGTGGACGTGGTGGCCGACCGCGCCGAGCAGAAGGGCACCGGACGCTGGACCGTCCAGTCCGCCCTCGACCTGGGCGTCCCGGTCTCCGGTATCGCCGAGGCGGTGTTCGCCCGCTCGCTCTCGGGCCACACCACACTGCGCGAGGCGTCCCGCGACCTGCCCGGCCCGGTCCGCCCCGAACTCCACCCCGACGACGCCCACCGCTTCGCCGACCAGGTGGAACAGGCGCTGTACGCCTCGAAGATCGTCGCCTACGCCCAGGGCTGGGACCAGATCCGGGCGGGCAGCGACGCGTACGGCTGGGACATCGACCCGGCGGCCGTCGCCACCATCTGGCGCGGCGGCTGCATCATCCGGGCCCGCTTCCTGGACGACATCCGCAAGGCGTACGGAGGCGCCGACCGCGCCGGCCGCCCGGCGACCCTGCTGGCCGACGAGGGCTTCCGCACCGCCCTGGCCGACGCCCAGCGGGACTGGCGGCACGTGGTGGGCACCGCCGCCGAACTGGGCGTTCCCGCCCCCGGCTCCGCCGCCGCCCTCGCGTACTACGACGCGCTGCGCGCCGAACGGCTGCCGGCCGCCCTGATCCAGGCCCAGCGGGACTACTTCGGCGCCCACACCTACCGGCGCACCGACCGGCCGGGCACCTTCCACACGCTCTGGGGCGAGGACCGCACCGAGCGGCCCGCCTGACCCGCCGCCCGCCGGCCCAGGCTCGTCTCCGACCTGATCCGCCGACCGCCGCCCGTTGATCCGGCCCGTCGCCCGCCCGTCCGGCCCGGCCTGCCGTCCGCCGCCGCCGGCATCCGGAGACCTCTCCCGCCGTCAGCCGGCCCGACCTGCTGTCGGCTGCCGCGGCCTCTCCCGGCGACCGATCCGCCGCCCGCCTGTCCGTCCGTCCGGCGAACGACCGCCGCCCGTCCGGCCCGCCCCGCTGGTCCGATCCAGCCTCCTGCCCTGCCGGTCCGCCCGCCGGTACACTTTGCCTCGGCCGCCACCGCCCGGTGGCCCGGTCCGCGCGCCGGTGCTGCCCGAAGGGGCAGCAGGCGCTGCCCGCGCCCGGCGAAGCACGGACTGGACGGGGGCCGCGCCCGCCCGCGAGCCTGGACGAACCCGAAAATCGGAGCACGCACCGGCCGTGGCCGGCCCGGGGCCCGGCCGGGTCCCCGACCGCGGCCCGAGGGAGCGGAGATGCACGGACACGAACACGGCAACGAATCCGACCACCACCCCGACCACCGGCACGAGCACACGGAGGAGCCGGCCCCGTCCCGGGAGACCGAGGCACCCGGCGCGGCCGAACTGCCGCACCTGTTCAAGGCCGCGGCCGGCGGACGCACCGATGTGATCGGCCGCTCCGGCCTGGGCACCTTGCAGCGGGCCGTCGGCAACAGCGCCGTCGGCTCGCTGCTCCGGCGCGAAACAGTGCAGCGCGAGCCCGGCGAGGAGGAGCAGACCGCGCCGCGCTCCTCGGTGCACGACGTGATCGCCTCCGGCGGCCGGTCGCTGGACCCGGACACCCGCACCGACATGGAGTCCCGGCTCGGCGCCGACTTCTCCGACGTACGGGTGCACACCGGTTCGGCCGCCCACGAGTCGGCCCGGGAGGTCGGCGCCCGCGCCTACACCGTCGGCAGCAACGTGGTCTTCCAGCGCGACGCCTACGACCCGGGCTCGCACGAGGGGCGCACCACGCTGGCGCACGAACTCACCCATGTCATCCAGCAGCGCAGCGGCCCGGTGGACGGCACCGAGGCGCCCGGCGGCATCCGGGTCAGCGACCCGTCGGACCGGTTCGAGCAGGAGGCCGCCGCCAACGCCGAGCGGGCAGTGGCCGGCCCCGCGCCGGACTCCGCGCCCGCCCCGCCCCGGCGCCGCCCCGGCGGCGCGGCCCCTGCAGCGGCAGGAGCCGGAGGGCGAGGACGGAGCAACCCGCCGACGTCCAGGGCCTTGTTCGTGCAGCGGGCCGCCGAGCAGGCCGCACCGGAGGAGGAGGAAGAGGCGCCGCCACCCTCGTGAGACCGGTGCCGGAAGGGCCTCACCGCGGGGCCCTCGCCGCGAGCGGCCCCCACCGCCGTGTGCCGCCGCGGTGGGACCGCGCCGGGCCTCGCCGACCGGCACCGCGACGGACCGGCACCGCGACGACCGGCACCGCGGCGGGCCGGTGGCCCACGGCCGGCACCGCGCCGGCCTTGACGCCCCAAGGCCGCCGCCCCGAGGCCGCTGCCCCACGGCCGGCGCCCCGTCGGCCGGTTCCGGCGGTACCCCGAACACCCCAGGGGCCCGGTGGTGACGGACATCCGTCACCACCGGGCCCCTGGGCACGCCCGGCCGCCGGCCGGGCGTGCCCGCGTTACTCGGGCTCCGCCACGGTGCGCATCGAGCCCGCGACGAAGAGGGATTCGGTGCACTGCGAGGGAGCCGGGGCCTTCACCGGCCTGCCGACCTCCCGGCAGCTCACCGACAGCGTGATCTCGCCCCCGGCGGGCACCTGGATGGGCGTCACGAAGTGGTAGTCGGAGTCCCGGAAGTTCTCCAGCGCCAGGTTGAGCAGCTGGCCGTCCTGGCTGGAGACGGTGAGGCTGCCCGCGTCACCCTGCGGGTTCTGCACCACGATGTCGGTCAGCTCGAACACCTTGCCCTCGGCGACCTTCAGCACCGTCTCGGTCGTCGCGCCGCCGCCCACCGAGTCCCGCACCTGCTTACGGGCGTTGGTCAGCGCGCCGGGACCGTCCGCGCCGCCCTGTTGCCCGCCGCCGGCGGCCTTCGGCGCCCGTTGCCTGCCCGCCGCCGCTGCCGGTACCGCCGCCCGAGCCGCCGCCGGTGGCCTCCCGCCCGCCCTCACCACGGCTCGCCGGCGCCGCCGAGGTCTCGCCGGGCCGCTGGCCGCTGCCGCCGCCTCCTGCCGCCCGCCCCCGCCCTCGGTCGCGCCGCCGTCCTTGTCGTCCTCGTTTGAGCCGACTCCACCGCCTCGGGGGTGATCGCCTCCCGCGCGGCGGACCGGACGGTGGGCCGCAGCAGCGCGTACCAGAGACCGACCAGCATCCCGATCAGCAGCACCGCCGCGATCAGGGCCCGGGGCAGCCAGGCCGGCAGGATCGCCTTCTGCTCGTACGACCCGTCCACCACCACCGGCGCGTACGGGGCCTGGTCCGGCTCCGGCCGGGGCGCCACCACCACCTGGAACGGGTGCTGGACCGGCGTCCCGCGCCACAGCCAGTGGGCCGGCCGCACCTCCACATCGGCGAACTTCGCCTGGCCGGGCGGGATGGTCAGCTCGACGGGCTCGATGACCAGCCGGGTCCGCTCGGAGATCCCCTGGGTGGCGAGCACCACGGTGACCGGGGTGTTCCCCCGGCTGTCCACCGCCACCTTGTGCCGGCCGCGCCAGGGGCTGTGCGTCGACCGGGGCACCAGCTCGGCGGTGATCTCGGTGAACGGCAGGACATCGATCGTACGCTCGGGCACGACCGTGCCCTCGGGGTCACTGACCGGGATCACCCGCAGCCCCAGCGGGGTCTCACCGGGCGCCACCTCGGGGGCGCGCGGTGGCCGCAGCCGGAGCGTGGCCGTGCCCGACGCCCCGGGGTAGAGCGACAGACTCTCCGGCTCTACGGTGGTCCATGCGGCGCACGGACCCACCACCTCGAACCGGAACTCCTCGACGGTGCTGCCCGAATTGAGCACCTGCACGGGAAGCTCCGCCGCGCCACCCGGCTCAACGGTGACGGAAGACTCATCCAGGCTCGCCGAAACACTCATGGCGCGCACCGTACGGTCGCCGTGCCCGCCCGGGCAGCGGCCGGGCAGGAACACTTTCGGGCAGAGTCCCATTCTCTCTGAGTCATCGTCAGCTGCACGGGTATGTGGATACGTTGAGGCGTTACACGGGGCCGGCGACAGGGGGGGTGCGGCCCGGCGCCACCTCGCCGGCGCATCCCGTTCGTCGCTGCTGCAGGGGGAGGGGAGAGCGACATGAATCAGACGATCCCGAATCGCATCATGGTGGACCTCAGAGCGCAGGACCCCATTTCACAGGCGGGGGTCGCCAGCCATCTGCGCACCCGGCCGGAGGTACGGCTGGTGGACCGGGAGGGGCCCGAGCCGCCCCAGGTGGTGGTCGTGGTGGTGGACGCGGTCGACGACCACGTACTCGGCCTGCTGCGCCAGGTACGGCGCAGCTGTCCGGCGCGCGGCGTACTGGTCACCACGCACATCGACGAGCAGCAGCTGGTCAGCGCGGCGGAGTGCGGCTTCGTCGGCATCGTCCGGCGCTCGGAGGCCACCCCGGAGCGGCTGGTCCAGGTGATCGGCGCGGTCGCCAAGGGTGAGGGGCATGTGCCGGCCGACCTGCTGGGCAGCCTGCTGGAGCAGGTCGGCAAGTTACAGGGCGAGGTGCTGGGCCCGCGCGGCCTCAACTTCTCCGGGCTCGCAGCCCGGGAGATCGAGGTGCTGCGGCTGGTCGCCGAGGGCTACGACACCGCCGACATCGCGCTGAAGCTCGCCTACTCCGAACGGACCATCAAGAACGTCCTGCACGCGGTGATGACCCGGCTCAACCTGCGCAACCGCTCCCACGCGGTGGCCTTCGCGCTGCGCCAGGGGCTCATCTGACCCCACCGGTCACCGTGCCCGCCCGGTGACACCGCCCCGGTCGGCGGCCCCCGGTTGCCGGCCCGTCGCCACGGCCCGGGGCGGCGGCGGTGCGCCGCGCACCGCCCGCGCACGGGTCCACCGGGTCCATCACCGGCTGCCGTGCGCCGGGCCATCGGGCCCATCACCGGCTGTCGCACGCCGGGTCCACCGGGCCCGTGGGGTCCATCACCGGGTTGCCGCGCGCCGGGGTTACCGGGTCCGTCACCGGCTGCTGCGCGCCGGGTCCGCCGGGCGCGTGTGCCCGGCCTCCGCGCACCGGGAACGCAACGGCACCGTGCCCGCGTCCGGCCGCGTCCGGCCGCGGACGGCGGCTCCGCGGACTCCGGTGCCCCAACGGACACGGCGCGCTACCCGAAGGGTTGGCTGCGCCGCTGATGCCCGGGGACCGCCGTCCGGGCAGGGTGGGGCCGGTGCGCACCGATGTCGAATGGGGTGTTCTGTGCGGGGGGTTGAGCGCTTGAGAGCAGGCGGCCCGGCGCGGTCCCGGAGCCGGCGGGCCGTACCGTTCCGCCGGTGGTCAGGGGCACATCAGCGGGCGTTCCGCATCGGCGGCCTGACCGCCGTCCTGGTACTGGTCATCAGCGTCGTGCCCGGCGCCGCGCTCCCCGCACGCCCGCCGGACCCCGAACCCGCGGTCAGCCCGGCCCTGGTGGCGCAGGCACTCGACCCCGGCGCCTCGCACACGGTGACCAAGACCGTGCGGACCCCGGTGGTACCGCCGCGCCCGGACGTGGTGCTGCTGGTGGACGACACCGGCAGCATGAGCGACAGCATCGAGAACGTCGAGAGCCGGCTGCGGGCCATCACCGACGCGGTGACCGCGGAGCAGCCGGACGCCCGGTTCGCCGTCGCCGCCTACGGTGACGCGGTGGACGGCGAGAACGCCTACCGCGTGCTCCAGGGGCTGACCGACGACATGGACGCCGTGAAGCGCGGGGTCGAGCAACTCAAGGCCGACCTGGGGAACTTCTCACCGGCGGAGGACTGGATCAACGCGCTGTGGCAGGTTGCGGTCAACGGCGAGGGCGGCACGGAGTTCCGCAACGAGGCGAACCCGGTGGTCGTCCTGGTCGGCGACGCCTCCAGCCACGACCCCAGCCTCGGGCACACTCTGACCGAGGCCACCGACGCGCTGCGCAACGTCGGCGCCCGGGTGATCGCCGTGGACATCGCCACCCCCATCGGCGACGGGCTCGACGGCAACGGCGACAACGGCAACGGGAACCCCGGCGAGCCGACGCACGAACCGGGCCAGGCCACCCGTGTGACCAACGCCACCGGCGGCAAGCTGTTCTCGGGCATCGACCCGGACAAGGTGGCCGACACCATCGTCGAAGGACTCACCAACCTCCCGGCCACCGTCAGTTACCGGACGCTGGCCTGCCACCCCTGGCTGAGCGTCACCCTGGAGCCGGCCACCCGGACCGTCACCAGCGGGCAGTCCGCGACCTTCACCGAGACCATCACGGTGGCGGACGACGCCCCGCAGGGCGCCCAGCTCCGCTGCGACATCCAGTTCCTGGTGGACGGCAAGGTCCCCGGCGGCCAGGTGCCGGAAGTGGTGGACACCGGGGCGTACGACACCCCCGCCTCGCCCACCGCCCCGGGCACCGGCGCCGGCCGCCACGACGGCGGGACCGCCGGTGGCGCGTCCGGCGGCAGGCCGGGCGGCCAGATCACCGGCGGGACCACCGCGGGCCCCGGCGGCACCACCGCCGCCGGCGGTACGACGGTGGGCGGTACGACCACGGGCGGTGCCACGGTCGGTGGTACGACGGTGGGCGGAACCACCACGGGCGGTGCGGCGAGCGGTACGGGCGGGCAGGACGCCGGCTCGGGCACCTCCGGCAGCGGTACGCAGGGCACAGGCGGTACCGGCAGCCCCGGCACCTTCGGCGGCACCGGCGGACCGGGCGGCCCCGGTGACCCGCCCGGCGACGACGAGCCCGTCCCGCCGTACCAGCAGCGCGTCACCATCACCGTCAACGACGTCGAAGCCCCCATCGTGATCGTGGACGACCGCACCGTGGAGGCGGTCGACGACGACGGGGCGCGGATCGACTTCGTCGCGGGCGCCGAGGACGCCATCGACGGGCAGGTGCCGGTCAGCTGCGACCACACGTCCGGGTCCCTCTTCCCGGTCGGCATCACCAAGGTCACCTGTACCGCGACGGACCGCGCCGGCAACACCGGCCGGGACTCGGCCACCTTCACCGTGCTGCCGAAACCGAAGCCCCCCAAGCCGGAACCCCCAAGCCCCGAACCCCCCAAGCCCGAACCGCCGACGCCCGAACCGCCGAAGCCCGAGCCCCCGGCACCGCCGGTGCGGAACGAGGCGGACGTGGCGGTGGACGTCACGGTGACGCCGGTCCGCAACTACACCGGCAAGCAGAGCACCGCCCGCTTCACCCTGACCAACGCCGGGCCAAGGCCCGCCACCGACCTGGTGCTCACCACCGGCTGGCCCCGGTCCCAGGACCCCGGCGCGCGCACCCTCACCCCCCTGACGGTGTGCACCCGGGACAACCCCTGCACGCTCCAGCCGGGCGCGCGCATCGTCCTGGAACAGGGCGCCACGTACCACCGGCGCACCGAGGGCGAGGTCACCGCTTCCGTCACCGCCGCACCCCGCGACCCGGATCGCGCGGACAACGCGGACTCGGTACGGATCCGCGTCCTGCAGCCGGAGCTGACCCTGGCCCCGCAGGTGGGGCCGCCCGGCTCGGTGGCGCTCGCGCGGGGCAAGGACTTCCCGCCCGGGGCGACCGTCGCGTTCACCTGGAACCCCGGCATCACCGCGGCCCGTTCCACGGTACGGGTCCGGCCGGACGGGACCTTCGACGCCCAGGTGCTGGTGCTGCGCAAGGACCGGCTCGGCCCGCGCACCCTGCACGCCCGCGCCGGCGGCCTGGACCCGCTGACCAAGCCGTTCCTGGTGGTTCAGCGTCATTTGCCGCCACCGGACTTCGCCGGACGCAGCTGAACCGGCCGGCCCGGCGGCCGCACGTGCCGGGCGCGCCCCGGGTCACCGGTCGCCGGCCGCCGCGACCGGTGACCGGGCCGCCACCGTCAGAATCGGAGAGCGGGGGACATCACGGTGATCCACGAGGTCGATGAGGCGCTGCGCACCCTGTTCCGGGTGGAGGCCCTGGGCGGCAGCCAGATCGCGGTGGTCTTCGACGCGCCCACCAGGGACTGGGCCGCCACCGTCAACGCCCCCACGGTCAACCTCTACCTGTACGACATCAGGGAGGACATGCGGCGCCGGGAGCGCGGTCTGCACAACGAGTACGACGACAACGGCACCGTGGTGGCCCGACGCCGCCCGCCCCGCTACTTCAAGCTCTCGTACCTGATCACCGCGTGGACCAAGCGGCCGGAGGACGAACACCGGCTGCTCTCCTCCCTGCTCTCCTGCATGCTGCGGTACGAGGCGCTGCCGCCGGACCGCCTCACCGGCTCGCTCGCCGAGATCGGGGTCGCCGTCCCGCTGACCGTCGCCCTCCCGCCGCCGGAGGACCGGTCCTTCGCCGACGTCTGGAGCGCGCTGGGCGGCGAACTCAAACCCTCGCTGGACCTGGTGGTCAGCGTGCCGGTCACCGACTCCCCGACGTTCCCGGCCGGCCCGCCGGTCGGCGAGGAGGGGCTGCGGCTGGACGTCAACGGCATGCCGGCCGAGCCGCCGGGCACCGCCGGGCGGCGGTACCAGACGATGCCGGACGGCCGCCGCGTCCCGGTGCACGGCAGCCACCCCGGCGCCCCGCGGAACCCGGCCCGGAACCCCGCCGCGGGGGACGGCCGGCCCGCCCGCCGAGCCGGTATCGCCGCCCGGATCGCCGAACACCCGCCGACCGACGCCGCCACCCCGCCCGAAGGGAACGGATGAGCACCGAGCACCGCCCCCCGACCACCGGAACCGGGCCCGACGCCGGCGCCGCGCCCGGCTCCGTCCCCGCCGCCGACCGCGCGCCCGACGGCATGCCCGGGCCCGCACCCGACGGTGTGCCGGAACCGGCGTCCGACGGTGTCCCGGCACCCGGGACCGGCACCGAGGACCGGCCCGCTCCGGAGCCGTTCCCCCCGTCCGGGACCGGCCCGGCGCCGTGCCCCCCACCGGAGACCGGCCCGGGGGCGGCCGCCGCGGTCCCCGACGCCGGCCTGCGTCATCTGCTGGACCGGGCCGTCCTGGTGGAGGAGCGGGTCCGCCGTGCCGTGGACGCCCGGCAGCAGACCGACCCCGCCCCCGACGACGCCTTCCGTGGCCTCTACCTCAGCGACGAGGCGGTCCGCCGGCTGCTCGACCACGGCCGCACCCTCGCCACCCCCGACGCCGCGGATGCCGCCGCCCACGCCGAGGCCGAGCGCCGGGCCGACACCGCACCGCCCTCCCGGCTCCGGTTGCTCACCCACGACTTCGGCCTCACCGAGCTCGACCTGGAGATCCTCCTCATCGCCCTGCTCCCCGACCTCGACGACCGCTTCGAGTCCTTCTACGGCTACCTCAACGACGACGTCACCCGCCGCCGCCCCACCATCGGCCTCGCGCTGGGACTGTGCGGGCTGCCCGCGGCCGACGCCGCCGCCCGTACCCGTCTGCACCCCCGGTCGCCCCTCCGTGCCGGGGGCCTGCTGCTGGTCGAGGAGCCCGACCGCCCCTTCCTCGCCCGGGCGCTCCGGGTCCCCGACCGGGTCACCGCGCACCTGCTCGGCGACGACACCGCCGACCCGCGGATCGCCGACCTCCTCACCCCGCACGCGGACATCCCCGGTGTCGGCGACCCGGCGCCGCTCGCCCGGGCGCTGGCCGGTGGGGTGCACCTGGCGTATCTCCGCGAGGAACAGGGCGGCGCCGGAACCGCCCTGGCCGGAGCGGCCCTCACCCGCTCCGGCCACCGCGTCCTCGGCCTCGACCTGGAGCGCCTCGCGCGCGACCCGGGCCCCGCCGAGGCGATCCGCGTCCTGGCCCGTGAGGCCCGGCTCACCGGGGCCGGGCTGGTCTGCGGGCCCATCGACGCGCTCGCCGCCGACCGGGCGGACGTGCTCCGGCAGGTGGCCGACCTGCCGCTCCCGGTGGTGCTGACCGGCCGCCTCCCCTGGGACGCCAACTGGTCCACCCGGCCGCCGCTCCTGCTGCACGCCCCACGCGTCGAGCCGGCCGACCGGGCGGCCCTGTGGCTGCACGCCTACCCGGAGCCCGTCCCGCCCGCGCTCGACGTGCCGCACACCCTCGCCCCGTTCCTGCTGGCCCCCGACCAGATCACCCGCGCCGCACGCAGCGCCGCGCAGTCGGCCCTCCTCGACGGCGGCGAGCTGCGGGCCGAGCACATCCGCGCCGGTGCCCGCGCCCAGAACGCGGCCGGCCTGGACCGGCTCGCCCGCCGCATCGAACCCGCCGTCGGCTGGGACGACCTGGTCCTGCCGCCCGACCACCACGCCCAGCTCCGGGAACTCACCGCCCGCGCCCGCCACCGCGACCGGGTGCTGGGGGAGTGGGGGATGCGCCCCGGCGGCGGCCGCGGCCGGGGCGTCACCGCCCTCTTCGCCGGCGACTCCGGCACCGGCAAGACCATGTCCGCCGAGGTTATCGCCGCCGACCTGGGGCTCGACCTCTACACGGTCGATCTGGCCACCGTCATCGACAAGTACGTGGGCGAGACCGAGAAGAACCTCGAACGCATCTTCTCCGAGGCCGCCGGCATCAATGGGGTGCTGCTGTTCGACGAGGCTGACGCCATCTTCGGCAAACGCTCGGAGGTGAAGGACGCCCACGACCGGTACGCCAACGTCGAGAGCGCCTACCTCCTCCAGCGCATGGAGTCCTTCGACGGCCTGGCCATCCTGGCGACCAACCTCCGCGCCAACCTCGACGACGCCTTCACCCGCCGCCTCGACCTCGTCATCGACTTCCCCGTACCCGACGCCGAACAGCGCCGGGTGCTGTGGGAACGCTGCCTGGGCCGCACCCTGCCGCGCGCCGCCGACCTCGACCTCGACTTCTGCGCCGAGTCCTTCGAACTGGCCGGCGGCAACATCCGCTCGGTGGCCGTCACCGCCGCCTACCTCGCCGCCGAGTCCGGCGCCCCGGTCTCCATGTCCGACCTCATCCACGCCGTCCAGCGCGAATACCAGAAACTCGGCCGCCTCACCCTGGCCTCGGAGTTCGGGCCGTACATGGAGCTGCTCGCCGGATAGCCGAACGGCGCTATGCGACGACCACCCGTGTTCCATTGAAGTTGGCGACGATCTCCAGACTGCCGCCGAGCGCCGCGATGTACGCCGCGATCGTGCCAACCTCGGTGGAGTTGGTGTTGCCACGCTCGATGGCCGACACCCGTTCCTGACGGACCTGCATACGCGCGGCCAGCTCGCTCTGTGTCAGACCGAGCTCCTTGCGCATCTCGGCAAGCCGCCGCGCCCGGGCCTCGGCCACCAGCCGCTGCGCCCCGGCAGCGATGGCGTCGAGGTCCTCGGGGTCGAACACCTCGCGCTTGACGTCTTCCCATGAGTGAAAAGTGGTCATTGCTCTGCCTCCTCCGGCAGGTGGTTCAGGCGGTCCAGCCAAGCGGCGTAGCGGGCTTCCGCCGCGGGGATCGCGTAGCGGTACCACGCGGACCACTGCCCGGCCTTGTCGCCGGCGACCAGCAGGACCGCACAGCGTCGAGGATCGAAGATGAACAAGATACGGACCTCGCTGGCACCCGTGGAGCCCGGACGCAGCTCCTTGAGGTTGTGGAGAACCGACCCCTTGATGCGATCCACCAGCGGCCGTCCCAGGTCAGGCCCCTCCTCCACAAGGGCCTGAACTGCTTGGCCGACGAGACGTGCGGTGTCCCGGTCCTCCTTCCGCAGCGTGTGCAGCCAGTCCCGGACCTCTCCGGTCATCTCAAGGCGCCAGGGCATGGCGCCTCACATCGCAGTATGTAGCCATACTAGTACCCTGGCGTACTCAACGCGAGATGTGTCGTGGCGAACCGATGATCACTCGATCGGAGTAGTCGGCCCTGAGTGTCTTCGCCCTCTCCCGGCCGCCGAGTCCGGCCCTCCGAGTCCCTATGTCCGACCCATCGACGTGGTCCAGCGCGAGCACCGGAAACTCAGCCGCCTCCCTGGCGTCCGAATTCGGCCCCTACACGGAGCTGCTCACCGGTTGAGCTCCACCTCATAACCCCCTGTACGCACGGTGGGGGATCGGCGGCATCACCGATCCCCCACCGTTCGAGTGCGGACTACTCCAGCGTCAACAGGTGCGGTTCGTCGTCCTCCCCCTCCTGGGCATAGACCTCGGGGCAAGCCGCAACGAGCTCTCCGAGCACGTCGTGAAAGTTCTCCGGGGCTACCCTGTCCTGGAAGCCCACGATTGCGTCAAGGGTGGAATCCAGGGATTCGCCGTAAACCGGATAGACAGTGACCTCCCGGCCGTCGGGTGAAGCCAGTGTCAGCCGCAATTCCAGTCTCTCGTAGTGGTGTTCGACCTCGATCGCCATGTGGCCATTGTCGTAGACCAGAGAGGCCAGGTTGAGAGTTGTGGCACCGTCAGCCATCTCCCACCCAGCGTTCTTCAGACGCTCCACTACGCGCGCCTCGTTCTGCTTGTGCAGATCCTCTTCCGGCACCGCTACGTACCTTTCTTGACGCCTGCTTTGTTCAGGTATTCTTCTACTTTGTTTTTCTCGTTGGCCAAGATCTGTTTCTCATCGTTCGTGAGATCTTTTCCGGGGTCGTTGAGCATTTCTTCCGCTACGATCTGCTCCAGGCTCAGTGTATTCAGCTCGAACCCCTTGTCGCTGAGCGACTTCAGTACCTTGATGGCAACATCTTCGCCCTCGGCTGCGTATGCGCTGACGATTCTGACCCTGAACTCGACTTCGTACCCCTTCCCTTGCAGCTCATTCTTGAAGTCCTCCAGGGCTGGTCCGCACCCTTGGCACGGCCGTCGAGTCAGTGAGAGTTGCAGGGTGTACTTCCCCTTGGGTCGGTCGCC
Organism: Streptomyces pactum; assembly: GCF_016031615.1. Lineage (GTDB taxonomy): Bacteria > Actinomycetota > Actinomycetes > Streptomycetales > Streptomycetaceae > Streptomyces > Streptomyces pactus. Next base: position 553,845 of record NZ_JACYXC010000001.1, on the reverse strand, counting down.
CGTGAAGTATCTGCTCCGAAGAATGCCGATCATGTGCTGTTCTGCGTGATGACTTGTATCTCCATCAGCTGCGCCGGTGGGTTTTCTCTGCACGAGGAACTTGCCCAGGTTCTCCTGCTTCCCGCTCGGTTCTGTTACATGCAAGATGCAGGCGGTGCGTGGAAAGCTCAGCTGAAGATCGGAGACCCGAAAGACCAGTGCCCTCCGTAAAGGTGAGGCACGCACCAGGACCTCGAACTCCCCCGGCCTCTTCTTGTTGGGTGAGAAATGCAGAAGCTTGAGGCCGCGGCTCTGGTAGCGACTGAAGGTGCTCTCCGCGACGGAGGCCGCTTTGTCTGCGGAGGGTGACCGCCCCAGCCCGCTCTTGACATCGCGGGCAACATCGGAGAAGGCGTCACCCTTCTCGGCTTGCTCCTTGCCTTTCCCCTTCCCTGAGGCCGTGCCTGTGCCTCTGTCGTCGACGTTCTTGCCCTTTCCCTTTAATTTCGCCCAGAGTTTCTTGCCCTGTTTGGCGATGAAGTCGACGATTTTGTCGATGGCGCGGTTGACGGGGCGGGCGGCGGTTTGGAAGACCTGGCGGACTTTGCCGGCGAGGCTGCCGATGCCGAGGAGGGAGGCGAGGACGCCGAGGAGGACGGGGATGCTGGCGGCGAGGGCGTTCTCGACCATCTTCGGGACGCCTGCGGCACCGCCGCCGGCGATGGCGATGACCGCGTCGAGTATCGCGTTGACGAACTCGATGATCTGGGCGCCCTGGGTGACGACGAAGGTGACGATGTCGATGATCGCCTTGACCGCTCGGATGAACGCAGAGGCGGGGTTGAGCAGGGACAGGATCCAGGTGATGCCGGCGATGATGACGGTGGGGATCAGGTAGGTCTTGAGCTGCTCCAGGATGGTGGTTTTAAGGTCGCCGACGGATTGTTCGATCTCCTTGGCGGCGCCCGCGGGTCCTTCCTTCATCAGGGCCGAGGCGACGGGGACCTGACTCTCCACGGCGCCCATGGCCTGGTCGGGGACGCCTTTGCGGGTGATGCGGGTGCGGATGTTGGCCCAGGTCAGGCCGAGCATGGAGGCCAGCAGGGCGATGATGCCCTTGAGGTCGAACTTGGGCGGGATCTCGATGCCGGCTTTGGTGGCGGTGCCCAGCAGCCAGGCGACCAGGCCCTTCTTCAGGTGTTCGCCGATGTTGGAGATGAACTGGTTGAGGCCGGCGCCGACGGCGCGGACGAGGTTACCCAGGAACCCGATGGGGTCCTTGATGATCTTCGCCACGGCGGAGGCGGCCTTGGCCAGGACGCCCATGAGCATGTTCTTCAGCTCGATGATGGTCTTGATGACGCCTGCGACCGCGTCGACGGCCTTTTGCACCAGGCCTTTGTTGGCTTCCTGGAGCTTTGTGATCTCCTCGTCCACGGCACTCAGGGCCTGGGTGTACTTCTGGGCCAGGTCGGTGACGAGTTGCTGGGACTTGTCGTTGACCTGGGTCTCCAGGTCCTCGAACTTGGCCTGGAAGTCCTGGGCGGCCTCCTGGCCGAACTTCTTCAGATCGGCGGGGAGTTTGTCCACCTCCGCCTTGAGGTCGGCGCGGCCTTCGGCGATGCGGGTCTTGGCCTTGCCCAGTTCGGTGCCGATGGTGTCGGCGACCGAGGAGATGACCTCCTGCATCTTGGCCACATACAGCTTCCGGGACTCCTGGAAGATCTGGTTGGCCTCCGCGGGCATGCCCAGCAGCTTGTCCTTGGCCCACTTGGCCGGCCCGAAGAAGCCGGAGTACCGCTTCTTCTTGTAGGCCTTCATCCGCTTCTCGTGATCGGCGGTGAACGCGTCCCGGGCGGCCTTCTCACCGGCGGTGAACTGCTCGTCCACCTTCTTGTCCAGCCCAGTCAGGGTGGTCTCGACGTCCTTCTTGGTGGCGTCGAAGACCTTCTGCAGACGGGCGGTGACCTGGGCCCGCTTCTGCTCGTCCTTGGACTTCGTCTCGCCCTTGCCGCCGTCGACCTGCTTGCCGGCCGCCGCGCGGGTCGCGGTCAGCGACGCCATCGCCTGCGCCCCCGAGGCCGCCGCCCCCGCCTTCGCCTCGGCCAACCGGGCGTCCTCGGCGCTCCGGGCTTCCCCCGGGGCTTTCGCGGAGTGCGCTTCGGCCTTCTTCTTCTCCGACAGCGCCTCGTCGAAGGCCGGCTCATTGCCCTTCTGCAACTGCTCCTCGGTGACCTCCGCATCGGCCAGCGCCTTGTCGTTGGCGGCCGGGCCTTGGGAGAAGTCGGTGACCGCGGCCGGCTGTTTGGCGGGCACGGCGTCGGCGGCGGACGGCGCGCCGGGGTTGGGCGGGGGGCCGGTCGGGGGTGAGGGGGGTGACGGGTTTGTCCTTGGCGGCGGAGGTGTCGGGTGGGGCTTTGGTGGTGGTCTCGATCTCCTGGGCGGAGGTCTTCTTGCCGTCGGAGACCTTGCCGTCCACCTCCTCCTTGACCCGGTCCGCCTTTCCCGAGTCGGAGAACTTGTCGGCCTCGTCAAGGTTCTTCGGTGCCTGCTTGGCGATCGCGGCGTTCACCGCCGCGACGAACGCCGCCTTGTCGAAGGTGCCGGGCTTGGCGGCGTGCATCTTCTCCGCGTTCGCCGCCTTGCCCTGCGCCTCCTTGTCATCCGGCGGCGCCACCGCCGCGTCCTGCGCGGCCTGCGATTCGGCGGTGGCGGGCGGATGCTGGGCGACCTTCTGCTTCTTCGCCGCCACATCCGAGCGGACCTTCCGGAACCCCGGCGCCTGCGACGGCGGCGGCTTCACCGGCGCGGTGTACCGCTGCGCGACCAGCCGGGCCACAGCACGGTTCCCCACCGCACCCTGAAGGCGTTGCAGAGTACGCGGGTCGGTACCGTGACGGTCGCCGGGGGCGCGGGGAGTGGTGACGGCGGAGACCGCGGCCCGGTCCGAGGCGTCCCGCTCGGTGGCGGGCGGAGCGGGCGCGCGCTGGGCGGTACCGCCCGACGACGCGGCGGAATCCGTACGGGAAGGGGCGGGCGCGGGCCGGGCGCGCTTCTCCCCGGGGGACTTCACGGCATCACCCGCGCCGGCCTCATCTGCTCCACGGCGTCCCCCGACTCTCCGTACGCCCCGGCCGGCGGGCGCCGTGGCGGGTGTGCGCGCCGGGCGTCACCGTGCGGCCGGACATGCCGCCCAGGATGGGCGCGGCGGCCCGGTGCCGGCTCAAGCGGACGTACCGCCGGTGGTGCACCGGTCGTGCACCTAAGGGCAGTGGGGTGTGTCCTCGGGGGCGGCCGAAAGCCCGTTCCGATGATCCAGGCCGGTGAGAAGAATCGCTCTCGTTTCCCCGGTCAAGGAGAGTGGTATGCCGTCGTACCTGTCCCCGGGCGTCTACGTCGAAGAGGTCGAGTCGGGTTCCCGCCCGATCGAAGGGGTGGGGACGTCGGTCGCCGCCTTCGTCGGCTTCGCGCAGAAGGGCCCCTTCAACGAACCCACGCTGATCACGAACTGGACCCAGTTCACCACCGTGTTCGGCGACTTCGTGGAAGGGACGTATCTCGCCAACTCCGTCTACGGCTTCTTCGCCAACGGCGGCGGCATCTGCTACGTGGTGCGGGTCGGTGGCCAGGGCAGGGACGAGGAGAGCGCCGCCACGCCCGCCGAGCTGCCCGCCGGCACCCAGGCGCAGCTCGGACCCTACGTGGTGCGGACCCTGCCGGGCGTCACCGGCGAGATCACCGTGGAGGTCGCCGACGCGGACGCCGAGGACCCGCCGCAGGACGTGTTCAAACTGATCGTCAAGCGGGACGGCGAGGTCGCGGAGACCTTCCCCACCGTCACCACCAAGCGCAGCAAGGACAACGTCGCCACCCAGGTCAAGGCGCGTTCGAGGCTGATCTCGCTGGAGGAGCAGGGCAAGGGCGCCGCCCCGGCCCGGCCGACCACCCAGTCGGTGCGGCTGGCGGTGCCGCCGGCCGACGCCCCCGTGGCGGCTCCGGAGGCGCTGTCCGCGGAGACCTATGTGGGCGACCCGGACCGGCGGACCGGCTTCGGCGGCCTGGAGGCCGTGGAGGAGGTCACCATGGTGGCCGCCCCGGACCTGATGAGCGCCTACGAGCGCGGCATGCTGGACCTGGAGACCGTGGTCGCGGTCCAGCAGGGGCTGATCACCCACTGCGAGTCGATGGGCGACCGGATCGCCATCCTCGACCCGCCGCCGGGGCTCACCCCCCAGCAGGCCCTCGCCTGGCGCCAGGAGGGCACCGGCTTCGACTCCAAGTACGCCACCATGTACTACCCCTGGCTGAAGGTCTTCGACCCGGGCGCCGGGCGGAACGTCTTCGTCCCGCCCAGCGGGCACATCGCCGGGGTCTGGGCGCGCAACGACGACTCCCGGGGGGTGCACAAGGCCCCGGCCAACGAGGTGGTGCGCGGCGCGGTCGCCCTGCAAACACAGATCACCAAGGGCGAGCACGACCTGCTCAACCCGATCGGCCTCAACTGCATCCGGGCGTTCCCCGGCCGCGGCATCCGGGTTTGGGGCGCCCGCACCCTCTCCTCCGACCCGGCGTGGCGCTACCTCAATGTGCGCCGGCTCTTCAACTACCTGGAGGAGTCGATTCTCGCCGGCACCCAGTGGGTGGTGTTCGAGCCCAACGACGACGCCCTGTGGGCCCGGGTGCGGCGCACCATCTCGGCGTTCCTGGTCAACGAGTGGCGCAAAGGCGCGCTGTTCGGGCTGACGCCGGAGGAGGCGTTCTACGTCAAGTGCGACCGGGAGACCAACCCGCCGGAGAGCATCGACGCCGGCCAGGTCATCTGCGAGGTCGGGGTGGCCCCGGTCAAGCCCGCCGAGTTCGTGGTGTTCCGGCTCGCCCAGCTCTCCGGCGGCTCCGGCGCCGTGGACGAGTGATTCGCCCCCCGGACCCGCGCCCGAACCGCCGACGCACTACCGGACCATTCCTAGGAGGCTGGCATGCCGCTCCCCGATCTCGACAGCTCCGTAGGCCACTCCTTCGGCCTGGAGATCGACGCCGTGCTCATCCGGCAGATCACCGAGGTCACCGGCCTGAAGATGGAGCAGGACGTCATCGAGCTGAAGCAGAACACCGCCGACGGCAAGTACGCGATCAAGAAGCTGCCGGGCCGGCCCAAGGCCGGCGAGGTGACCCTGACCCGGGGCCTCACCGAGGACAACAGCTTCGAGAGCTGGATCACCGACTCCCGGTTCGGCCGGATGTCCTCCGCCCGCCGCAACGGCTCGATCATCGTCTACGACTACGAGGGCATCCCGATCAAGCGGTACAAGCTGGTCAACGCCTGGCCCAAGTCGCTGGAGATCAGCACCCTCAAGGCCGGTGACACCTCGGTGCTCACCGAGAAACTGGTGATCACGTACGAGAGCATGGAAGTCGAGTGATGCGCCGAGGCTTTCCGGCGCCCCCACCGCTCCAGGAGAGCGCCGCTCCGCCCGCCGCGGCACCCGCGCGGGTGGAGCACGCGCAGCGCCTGGTCACCGAGTTCCCGTTCGAGCTGCCGCGCGGGTACGTCGACGAGTCGGGCACCGTGCACCGGACCGGGGTGATGCGGCTGGCGACCGCCCGGGACGAGCTGATCCCGCTCCGCGACGACCGGGTCCGGGAGAACTCCGCCTACCTGTCGGTGGTGCTCATCGCCCGGGTCCTGACCCGGCTGGGCACCATCGAGGACGTCCATCCGGGCATCGTGGAGGACCTGTTCGCCTCGGACCTGGCGTTCCTCCAGGACTTCTACCGCCGGATCAACGCCGAGGGGCACACCCGGGCCGCCGTCACCTGCCCCTCCTGCCAGGAGAACTTTGCGGTGGACCTCGCCGGCGGTGGTCGCCTGGGGGAATCGTGACGTACGCGGCGGACCGGATCCACGAGGAAGTCGCGTACCTGGCCTACCACTTCCACTGGTCGCTCGACCAGATCCTCGACCTGGAGCACGCGGACCGGCTCCGGTACGTGGACCAGATAGCGCGGCTCAGCCGCGGCTGAGACGGCGGCCGGGCGGCCACCGCGGGACGGGCCGCACGGTGGGGCGCCGGGTGGCGGCGGCCCGGACGAGGGGGAAACGGAGCACCGATGGGATTGCTGTCCTGGCTGAGCGGCGGTCGCCGGGCCGCCGCGGCCGACGCCCCCGCGCCGTCCGCCGGCCCCCCGCCCGCCGAGCCGGCCCCGGCACCCGCCCGGCCGGCCGCGCCCGCCTGGCGGGAACTGCCCCCGGTGCAGCGAGCGGTACCGGGCGCCCCGCTGCTCACCGACCCCGACGGCTTCCGGGGGTCGCTCAGCGCCTGGCAGGACTCCAGCTTCCACCGCCCGCTCGGCCACCTGGTCAGCCCGCAGGCGCCGTCCGGCCTGGTGCACGGCCTGCTCAGCACGGCCGACCCGGACCCGGACCCCGCGGCGGGCCGGCGGACCGACGGCCCGGACAACGGCCCGGCCGCCGGCCCGGGTCCGACGGTGAGTCGGCAGGCGGACGGCACCGCGGCGGCCGAGCGGCAGCTGACCGCGGTATGGCCCCGGGGCGGTACGCGATCGGGCGCTCCGGTGGCGGTGCAGCGGACCGCAAGCCCCTCGCTGGTGGCGGCCCCGCGGCCGGAGACACCGCCGTCGGCCCTCCACCACCTGCCGGTGACCGGCCTGCTGGACCCGCCCGCCGCTCCGCCGCCCACGTCCGGGGACGGCCCGGGCGCGGACGGGGACGTGCCGGCTTCCGGCCCGACCGGCCCCCTCACCGGCCACCAGGTGGTCCAGCGGACCCTCGACCCCGCCGGGACCGGCGCGGACCCTGTGGCCACCGATCCGGCTCCGGTGGCGCAGCGGCTCGCCGACGCCGGCTCCGCCCCGGCGGCGCCGGACCCCGGGCCGCGGACTCCGGCCCCCCCGGCTGTGTGGGAGCGGCCGGTTCCGGAGGACGGCCCGCCGCCGGACCGGACGGCACCGGACCTCCTGCCGCCGGCCCCGGCCGGACAGGGGCCCGACGCGGCCGGCCCGGAGCCCGTTCCGGCCGGCCCGGAGCCTGCCACCGAGGGCGCGGAGCCGACCGCCTCCGGGGCCGGGCCGGTGCCCTCCGCCGCCGGGGTGGAGGCGATGCCCGAAACGTCCGCCGCCGAGGAGGTGCGGCCGATCGCCGTCCCGCTCCAGCGGGTGCTGGACACGGACGGTCCGCTGCCGGATGCCGCCGGCGGGACGGGTGCCGGTCCGTCCGGTCCGGTACCGCCGCCGGTGCGGTGGGCCGAGACGGGGGACCGGGCTCCGGTGCCGCCGGAACGCGCGGCGCCGGGCCGGCCGGCGGCGCCGGTGCAGCGGACGGCGGACACCGGCCGCCCGGAACGGGGCACGGTGCAGCGGACGGCGGACCCGGACGGCCCCGGCCCGGGACCCGCACGTCCGGCCCCGGCCGGGCACGGTTCCGGCCCGGCGCGGCGGTTCACGGACACCGGTCCGGCGGAACAGCCGCCCGTACAGCGGAGGTTGGATCCCGGAGGTGGGGGACCGGTCCCGGTGCAGCGGTCCACCGAGCCCGGCGGCGGACCGGCACCGACGCGGCAGCCGGCGGACCCGACGAGCTCGGCACCCGAGCCGGTGGGAACGGCCGGCCCGGCACCCACGCCGGCGGACCCCGGCCCTCCGGCGTGGCAGCCGGTGGACCCGGACGGGCCGGAGCCGGTACAGCGGAGCGTGGAGCCGCCCGGAGGGGACGGTCACCCCGGCCCCCGACACTCCCGCCGGCCCCTCCTCGGGCTGGGTGAACCGCTGACCGCCCTGCCGCCCACCGCCCAGCGCACCCCCGCGGCGGCCACCGGACCGGGGACGCGGTACTTCCCCGCGCCGGACGCCCCTCGAGGCGCTGACCTCGCCGTGCCCGACAGCGGCCGGGGTCCTGATGTGACCGTGCCCGGCGGCGGCCGGGGGCCGGACGTACCGGCGCCGGTGGCGCAGCGGTGGCCTTCCGACACCGGGGACCCGCCCGGCGTCCCGCCCACCGCCGCGCCACCGGACGCGGGTTCGGAGCCGGGTACCGGCGCGGCACCGGCGATGGTTCCGGAGCCGGGCCCGGACGCGGGGACGGGACCGGACACCCCCACGGGCCCGGACAGCGGCCCAGAATCTGACACCGGTACGGACGGGGGAGAGCGGCCGCTGCTCGGGGACGACCCGCTCACGCCGCACACCGCGGTGGAGTCCCCCGGCGGACCGACGGGCCCCGAGGCACCGCGGCCGGCGCCGGTGGCGCAGCGGCTGCCCGAAACCGGCGGCGCCCCGCAGCCGCCCGGCTCCACGACGCCCCGCGCACCGGCGGGCGGCCCGTCCCGGTCGGCCCCGGTGCCGGTGCAGCCGCTGCGCTCCGACGGCACACCCGCCGCCGGCCCGGGCCCCGGCCGCTCGGGCTCCGCCGGCGTCACCGCGCCGGTCGTGCCCCTGGTCGCCCAGCGCTCGGTCCCGCTGTACTCCGGGGCGCGCCCGCCGCAGGACGGGCCGTCGGGCCGGTTCACGTCCGAGTCTCCGGTCGTACCGGTCAGGTGGTCCACGACGACGGCCCCCGAAGCCGGCTCCGTAGCCGACCGGGACGCCGTCCAGCGGTCCGTGGCCCCGCCGGGCCCGGGCCGGACACCCGCACCCGGTCCGGGCCCGGGGGCGCCCCCGCACCCGGCGCCCGGCGTGTCCGGTGCGGCGGGCCAGGTGGTGCAGCGCTCGGCCGCACCGGCCGCCGTCCGGGACACCGGCGTCGCGGCCGGTCCCTTCCCCGCCCCTGCGGGAGTCCCGGCCGCCGCCGTCCCGCTGGGCCCGGGGGCTCCGGTCCCGCTCCAGCGCACCGCTTTCCCGGCATCCGGTCGGTCGGCGTCCGCAGCCGTACCGCCCGGGCCCTCGGCGTCGGCGGCACCGGCGACCCTCGGCCCGGCCGCGGTTCCCCGTGCGGTGGCGGGGCCGGGTTCCGTACCGGGGGTGATCGACGCCGGGGCGGTGGCCGTCGCGGCGGGGGTGGCGCAGCGTCTGGCCGACGGTTCGGTGGTATTCCGGCCCCCACCCGGAGCCCCGGCCGCGGTCCAGCGGGACGCGGACGCCGGGGGACCGGCGGGCGGGCCCCCGCCCGACGCGCCGGGCGAACCGGCACCGGAGCCCGCTCCCGGCCCCGATGTGGCACCGGACGCGGCACCGGAGTCGGCGGGCGCCGAGGGCGACGGCGGCGGGACCGCCCCGGAGTCCGGGCAGGCCGGGGGCGGGAAGGGCCCCGGCGGCAAGGGCGGGGCACCGGCCGTGACCGACGAACTCGTCCGCGCGCTCTATCCGCCGCTCAGCCGCATGCTCAAGGCGGATCTGCGGCTGGAGCGGGAACGGGCGGGCTTCCTGATCGACACCCGGCACTGACCCCGGCCGGCCCGCACCGCACCCGCAGCACCGCACCCGCACCACCGCACCGCAGCACCACACCCGCACCACCGCACCGCACCCACCGCACCACAACCGGCACCACAGGGAACGACGCTCGGACGTGAACGAGCGGCGAGAGAGGGGACAGGCCGTGCCCGCACTGGAGGACCCGGCGGTCAGCGTCTGCTTCGTCGTCACCATCGACGGCATCGAGCTCGGCTCGTTCAACACCTGTGAGGGGCTGGGCTGCGAAGTGGTGCTGGAACAGCGCGAGGAGGGCGGCAACAACAGCCACCTGTGGCAGCTGCCCACCCGGCTGAAGTACCCGAACGTGAAGCTGTCCCGGCCCCTGACCCGGGAGACCGAGAAGGTGGCCCGGTGGTTCGCCAGCATGACCACCGGCTTCAGCAGGAAGACCGCGCACATCGAGGCGCGCACCGGTGACGGCCAGAAGGTCGCCCAGTGGGGGCTGCTGGAGGTGGTGCCGGTGCGCTGGACCGGCCCCACCTTCAACCCCGAATCGCCCAAGGTGGCGATCGAGACCATCGAGATCGCGCACCACGGCTACGTGATGGAGGGCTGAGCGGTGCCGAGGACCGGAGACGACCCGGTGGCGGCACCGGGACGAGCGGCGGAGGGCGGTGCGGCATGAGCGCGCCGGTGGCGTTCAGCGCGGCAGGAGCCGGCGGCGGTGGTGGCGGTGGCGGCGGCGCGCGGCCCAAACTGGAGCACGCCTACCTGGAGTTGCGCACCCCGCCGCCGGGCGGCAGCCTCACCCCGGGCGGGCCCTGCGGCCGGATCGACTTCCAGTTCAACCCCAAGGAGCTGAGCGTCACCAAGGCGGCGGCGTGGAAGCGGAACAACGCCAAGGGGGCGAAGAGCGCCGGCCCGCCGGAGTACCAGGGACCGCAGCCCAGCAAGCTCACCGTCGAGATGTTCTTCGACGCCTCCGACACCCAGGACACCAGCGTGGTGAAGTCGGTCGAGCAGCTCTTCGCCTGCTGCGTGCCCACCAGCGAGACCCGGCAGCAGCAGCGCTCCTCGCCGCCGTGGGTGGTGTTCCACTGGGGCGGGCTCACCGGCTTCCCCGGCTACGTCAGCCAGGTGCAGGTGAAGTACACTCTCTTCACCACCTCCGGGGTGCCGATCCGCGCCGTGTGCCAGGTGACCATGGAGGAGATCAGCGGCGAGACCCCCGGTCAGAACCCCACCTCCGGCACCCTGCACGCCCGCCGGGTGCACCGGGTGCGCACCGGGGACACCCTGCCGCACCTGGCCTGGCGGGAGTACGGGGACGCCACCGTGTGGCGGGTGATCGCCGAGGCCAACGGGATCGACGACCCGATGCGGCTGCCCGGCGGCCGGGAACTGCTGCTGCCCGCGCTCGACGAGATCGAACGGCTGGGGGACGCCGCGCCCGGCGGCCCGGCCGGTGCGGCCCCGCCCGGACGGCCGCCCCGCGGGACGCTGCCGGACGCCGGCCCCGCCCACCGCGGCATCGAGGGCCCCGGCAGCGGGCCGCGCGCCCTGCCGCCCACCGCCCGTCCCGCACTCGGCCCGGGGCGGTGAGGGAGCGTGGTGCAGCAGAGCGTCGCCAAGTCCGTGGTGGTGGAGATCGAGGGCCGGCCGCTGCCCGCGGCCCTGGCCAACACCCTCGTCGAGGGCCACGTGGACGACAGCCGGACCCTGCCGGGGGTGTTCCTGCTCCGGTTCCGCGACCCCGGCCGGGTGCTGCTGCAGCAGGGCGGTATCAAGGTCGGCGGCAAGGTGCGGCTGATGGCCCGGGCCGGCGCCGGCACGTCCGGCGAACCCCTGCTCACCGGCTGCGTCACCGCCCTGGAGGTGGAGATCGACGACACCGGCACCTTCACCGTGGTCCGCGGCATGGACGACTCCTACCGCCTCTTCCGCGGCCGGCGGGTGGCCAGCTACCAGAACATGACCGTCGCCGACATCTGCTCCCAGGTCGCGCGGCGCGCCGGGCTGAAGACCGGCACCATCGACGTGGCCGGACCGGTGCTGGAACACGTCGCCCAGCCCGGCATCAGCGACTGGGAGTTCGTCCGCGGCCTGGCGGCCGAGGCGGGGGCCCAGGCGTACGTGGACGACGGGAAGCTGCACATCACCAGGCCCACCCCCGCCAGCGGGGCGCCGGACACCTCCGCGCGGGCCGACAAGAACCCCCTGGTGCTGGAGATGGGCGACAACCTGCTGCGCTGCCGGGCCGGGGTGTCGGCCGCCGAGCAGGTGACCACCGTCGAGGTGCGCGGCTGGGACGTACGCACCGCGCAGCCGCTCATCGGCAAGGCCCCGGCGAACCGGACCGGCACCCTGGAACTGGGCATCACCCCCGCCCAGGTCGCCCAGCCGTTCGGCGAGGCCGGCTACCTGGTCTCCGACGGCGCCTACCGCACCCAGGCCGAGGTGGACCAGGCGGCCAAGGCGCTCGCCGAGCGGATCGCCTCCTCCTTCGGCGAACTGGAGGCGGTGATCCGCGGCAACCCGTCGGTGCGCGCCGGGGGAGCGGTCACCCTCACCGGCGTCGGGGCGCCGTTCGAGGGCCGTTACACCGTCACCTCCGCCCGCCACGTGTTCCACTCCGCCCGCGGCTACGAGACCTGGATCAGCGTCTCCGGGCAGCAGGAGCGGACCCTGTCCGGGCTCACCGGCGCCACCGGCGGCGCCGGGCGGGGCGGCGGGACCGCCCGCTGCGCCGGGCTGGTCAACGGCACCGTCACCGACACCAAGGACCCGGAGGGCCTGGGCCGGGTCAAGGTGCGGTTCCCCTGGCTGTCCGACGAGTACGCCACCGACTGGGCCCGTACCGCCCAGGCGAACGGGCTCGGCGACGGCGAGTCGTTCATCCCGGAGATCGGCGACGAGGTGCTCATCGGGTTCGACCAGGGCCGCCTGGACCACCCGTACGTGCTCGCCTCCCTCTACAACGGGAAGGACAAACCCGGCCGGAGCGGTGCCGCGGCCGACGGCAAACCGGTGGACGGCACCACCGGCGCGGTCAACAAACGCGCCTTCGGCTCCAAGAAGGGGAAGCTGGAGGTGCTCGACGCGGCCGACGGCAACCAGGGCGTCCGGCTGTCCACCGAGGGCGGCAAACTCACCATCGACCTCGACCGCAAGGGCACCACCATCGTGGTGCACAGCGACGGCACCGTGGAGATCGACGCCAAGGAGACGGTGTCGGTGAAGGCCGGCAGCGGGGTGACCGTCGACGCCGGCAACGGCGCCCTGGAACTCACCGGTGACTCGGTCAAGGTGACCGCGCGCAACGGCGTGGAGGTCCAGGGACGGCAGGTGTCGGTCAACGGCACCGCCAGCACCGAACTGAAGGGCGGCCGGACGCTCAGCGTCAAGGCCGGACTGGTGGAGATCAACTGACGCAGGAACGGCGCGGAGCACCCGCGGCGGGCGCGGCGGCGTACGGACCGTCGGCGGCGCCGGGGTCCGGCAGCCGGGACCGGTCCGACGGCCGGCCCACCGGACACCGGCCGCCCGGGCGGCCGGACGGTTCACGAGACGAGGGGCGAGGAGCAGATGCCAGCAGCCGCACGGGTCGGTGACCCCACCGGGCACCCCGGAACGATCGGCGGACCCGGGGTGCCCACGGTGCGCATCGGCGGGCGGCCCGCCGCCACCGTGGGCACCCCGCACACCTGCGCCGCCCTCCCCCCACCCGCCGTCCGCCGTCGCACCCCCCGGCAGCACCACGGTGCGCATCGGCGGCCGGCCCGCCGCCCGGGTCGGGGACCTGGCGGTGTGCGGGGCGCCGATCCTCTCCGGCCACCCGACCGTCCTGATCGGAGGGTGACCGTGGCGCAGCAGTTCATCGGGGCCGGCTGGGCCTTCCCGCCCCGCACCGACGCCACCGGCAGCATCGCCCTGGTCGGCGGGGAGCGCGAGATCGAGGAGGCGATCCGGATCGTGCTGGGCACCTCGCCCGGCGAGCGGCCCATGCGCCCGGAGTTCGGCTGCGCGCTGGGGGAGTACGTCTTCGCGCCCGCCGACGCCGGCACCGCCGGACAGCTCGCCTACGAGGTGCGGCTGTCCCTGGAGCGGTGGGAGCCGCGGATCGAGGTGGTGGACGTGTCGGTCCGCTTCGACGAGGCCGACAACGGGGTGCTCTACATCGACGTCAGCTACCTCATCCGCGGCGCCAACGACCCCCGCAACCTGGTCTTCCCGTTCTACGTCATCCCGCAGCACGAGGAGGGCGCATGACGCTCCCCAGCCCCAACCTGGACGACCGGCGCTTCCAGACGCTCGTCGATGAGGCCAAGCGGCTGGTCCAGCAGCGCTGCCCGGAGTGGACCGACCACAACGTCTCCGACCCGGGCGTCACCCTGATCGAGGCGTTCGCCACCATGGTGGACCAGCTCGTGTACCGGCTGAACCGGGTCCCGGACAAGAACTACCTGGCCTTCCTCGACCTGATCGGGGTACGGCTGTACCCGCCCACCGCGGCCCGCACCGAGGTCACCTTCCGGCTCTCCGCCCCGCAGCCGGAACCGGTGCGCATCAAGGCGGGCACCGAGGTCGCCACCGTACGGACCGAGAGTGAGGAGGCGGTGGTCTTCACCACCGCCCGGGACCTGTCGGTGCCGCCCTGCTCCTACGCCCACCTCGCCACCTGGCCCGCCACCGGGGGCGCCACCGACCGCTCCGAGGAACTCGCCCTCGGCCGCGACGTGCCGCTGTTCTCCACCTCCCCGGTCCCCGGCGACTGCCTCTACATCGGGCTCTCCAACCCGGTGCCCGGCTGCGTGCTCGCCCTCCGGCTGGACTGCCGGGTCGAGGGCGTCGGCGTCGATCCCCGCCGCCCGCCGCTGGTGTGGGAGGCGTGGGACGGCAGCACCTGGGTGGCGTGCGAGGTGGACAAGGACGACACCGGCGGGTTCAACAAGGAGGGCGAGGTGATCCTCCACATGCCCGCCACGCACTCCGGCTCCGTCGTCGCCCGCCACTCCGGCGGCTGGCTGCGCTGCCGGCTGGTGGAGGCCGCCGCCGACCAGCCCGCCTACCTGCACTCGCCGACCGTACGGCAGGTCACCGCCTTCACCGTGGGCGGCACCGTGGAGGCGGCGCACGCCGAGACCGTCACCGAGGAGATGCTCGGCCTCTCCGAGGGCGTGCCCGGCCAGAGCTTCCAGGTGGCCCGGCCGCCGGTGGTGCAGAGCGAGGAGCCCTTCGTGGTGGAGGTGGCCGAGACCACCGGCTGGGTGGCGTGGACCCGGGTGGAGAACTTCGCCCACTCCACCGCCGCCGACCGGCACATCACCCTCGACCCCAACTCCGGCCAGGTGGACTTCGGCCCGGCGGTCCGGGAGCGCGACGGGACCCTGCGGCTGTACGGGGCGGTGCCGCCCCAGGGCTGCGCGATCCGGGTCCGCGGCTACCGCACCGGCGGCGGCCACCGCGGCAACGTGGCACGCGGGGCGCTGCGGGTGCTGCGCAGCTCGCTGCCGTACGTGGCCCGGGTGGAGAACCGGCGCGCGGCGGTCGGCGGGGTGGACGGCGAGACCGTGGAGAACGCCCGCGCCCGCGGCCCGATGACGCTGCGCACCCTGCACCGCGCCGTGGTCCCGCACGACTACGAGCAGCTCGCCCGCGAGGTCGCCCCGGACGCGGCCCGAGTGGCCTGTGTGCCGGCCGGCAACGTGCGGGACGCGCCCGGCTCGGACGAACTCCCCTCCGGGGTGCGGCTGCTGGTGGTGCCCGCCGGCCGCAGCGACGCCCAGGGCAGGATCCAGTTCGACGAACTCGTCCCGCCCCGCGACACCCTGGCGATGATCGCCTCCTACCTGGACGAACGGCGCCCGCTGGGCACCCGGCTGGTGGTCGAACCCCCCTACTACCAGGGGGTCACGGTGGTCGCCACGGTGCTGGCCGGCCGCGGCCAGGCCCCCGACCGGCTCCGCGAGGCGGCGCTCGCCGCCCTCTACGGCTACTTCAACCCGCTGACCGGCGGCCCGGCCGGGGAGGGCTGGCCGTTCGGCCGGCCGATCCACTCCGGCGAGGTGTTCGGGGTGCTCCAGCAGGTGCCCGGCGTCGACCTGGTGGAGGACGTCCGGCTCTTCCCCGCCGACCCGCTCACCGGGGAGCGCGCCGAGGCCACCGCGAAGATCGTCCTCGACCGGCACGCGCTGGTCTTCTCCTACGGGCACCAGCTCCGGGTCCGGGAGGCGTGAGATGCGCGCGACCCTTCCCGGACTGCCCAACCCGCACCCGCTGATCCAGCAGCTGCCCGCGCTCTACCAGGACCAGGACTTCCTCCGCCGCTTCCTCTCGGCGCTGGACGAGGTGCTGGCCCCGCTGCTGCTGACCCTGGACAACCTCCCCGCCTACCTCCACCCGCGCACCGCCCCCGAGGACTTCCTGAGCTGGATGGCCGGGTGGGTGGCGGTGGAGGTGGACGAGGAGCGGCCCGACACCCAGCGGCGGGCCGTGGTCGCCGGCGCCACCACCCGCCACCGGCAGCGCGGCACCCGGCAGGGCCTGGTGTCCGCCCTGCGGGTGGAGACCGGCGTGGAACCGGAGATCAGCGAGAGCGGGGGAGCCATCTGGTCGGAGACGTCGGGCACCGACCTGCCGGGCTCGGAGCGGCCGTGGGTGGCCGTCCTGCTGCGGGTGCCCGACCCGGCGCGCCACGACCGGGCCCGGCTGGAGCAGCTGGTGGCCGCCGAGGTGCCCGCGCACGTCGCCTACCAGCTGGAGATCGTGCCGCTGCCGACGGACGGAACGGAAACGCCATGACCTGCCCCGAGTGCGGACACCGCAACCCGGCCGGAGCGCAGTTCTGCGTCTCCTGCCAGTCGTTCCTGGAGTGGGACGACCGCCCCGAGGAGGAGCCGGGCCCGTCCGGCGCCGCCCCGGCCCGCCACGATCCGGCAGACGGCTCCCGGGGCACGCCCGCGGGGGCACCGCCCGCCGCGCCGGGACCCGCCGCACGGCCGGGGGCGCCGGGTGCGGGGCCGGGCCCGGCCGCCTCCAACTCCGCGGCCTCCGGTCCCGCCGCGTCCGGCCCCGCCGCGTCCGGCCCCGGGGCGTCCGGCACCGGCAGGTCCGGGCCGGAGGGGCGGCCGGCCCCGCCCGGCGCGGACACCCCGACGGTGCTGTTCGTCCCCGGTCCGGCGGCCGGCTCGCCCGACCGCCCCGGCCCGCGGCCCCGCCACCGTCCGGGACCGCGACCGGGGGCCGGGACCAGGGGCCGGGACCGGGGGCCGGGGAGGGCTCGGGGCCCGCCGCGTCCCGGCCGGCGTCGCAGGGGACGGCGGCACCCGCGTCGGCGGCTTCCCGCACCGGCCGCGCCCGGAACCGGTGCCGGCGCGGCCGGGACCGACGCGCCGCGGCCGTCCGCCTCCGGGGGCGCCCGGCTCGCCGGGCGCCGGAACCGGTCCGCGGCTGGTGGTCCCGCCGCTGCCGGCCGCCCCGCCCCCGGCGCGCGGCCGGGCCGGCCCCCGCGCCGGCGCCCCCGCCCGCGCCGCCGGCGCCGTCCTCCGCCGCGCCCCGGCGCCCCGGTGAGCGGGTGCGGCACGGCGACGGACCGGACCACCGGGAGGGGGACCTCGCCCCGCAGACCGGCCCGGCGGCACCCGCGACCCGGCCGCCGGCGCCCCGCGCGGTGGTGCGGCCGTGCCCCCGCTGCCGGGCCGACAACGCCACCGACCGGCGGCTGTGCACCCGGTGCGGCGCGCTGCTGGACACCACGGGCGCCTCCGACCGGCATCCCCCGCTCCCCTGGTGGCGCCGGTTCCTCCGCTGGGGTTCGGAACGGGAGCTGGCGGCCGGCAGCCGGCCGCGGGGCGGCAGATGGCCGCGGCCGCGGCTCGCGCTGCCCCTCACCGTCCTGCTGCTGGCCGGGCTCGCCTGGTTCGCCCGCTCGTACCTGAACGAGGCGTTCACCTTCACCCGGGACCAGACGTCCAAGCCCGAGGCGCTCCGCCCGGACACCACCCGGGCCTCCAGCGAGGCGTCCGGCCACCGGGCCGGCGCCGCCTTCGACGGCTTCAACAACCGCTACTGGGCGCCCGCCCGGGCCGGGGCGGGCCATGGACAGTACCTGGAGGCGGACTTCGCCGTCCCGGTCCGGCTGCGCAAGGTCATCATCACCCCGGGGACTTCCGCCAAGCAGGACGAGTTCCTGAGCCAGGCCCGTCCCTCGGAGATCACCGTGACGCTGACCACCGCGGACGGCGACCGCAGCACAAAGGCGCTCAACCTTGAGGACCAGGCCGGCCAGCAGACCTTCGATCTCCGGGGCACCGATGTGGTGCGCGTCCGGCTGACCGCCGACGCCGCCTTCGGCGCCCGGCCCGACCGCCGGTTGGCCGTCGCCGAGGTGGAGTTCTTCGGCCGCCGCTGACCGGGGCGGGCGGCGCCGCGGGCGCGCCGCCCGCCGGCGCCCGGCCCGCCCCGGAGCGGGGGCGGGCCGGGCGGGCGGTTGACGCGCGTGGGCCGGACACCGCGCAGGAGACCGGGCCCGCCCCACCCGCCCCCGCGCACCACGCACGCCCCGGGTGGCTCACGGGCCGCTCGCGTCTCGCCCGGCGGCCGTTCCGCGCGCACAACCGGCCCGCGGGCCCGCGCCCGGACCGCTACGCGCGTCACCCGGCCGCCGCACGGCCCCGCTACGCGCGTCACACGCCGTCAGGCCGCCGCACGGCCGGGCGCTCCGCGCGTCACCAGATGGCCTCGACCCACTCCGGGTGGTCGATGAACGGGTTCCGGTTGTGCTGGAACCGGTCGTAGATCAGCTGGTTGCGCTGCTTCTCGAAGGCGTCCGGCGGGTCCTCCTGGTTCCACTGCTTCAGCACCGACAGCCGGCCGTGGTAGGGCTGGGTCCCGTTGTTGACCCGGTCGTTGGGCTCCAGGTTCGGGAAGCCGTCGTTGCCCTCGTACCGGACGGCCATGTAGAGGATCATGCGGGCGACATCGCCCTTGACCGCGTCACGCGGCTCGAAGGAGTCGGCGTCGGTGTAGTTGCCGGCGGCGCCGCTCACCGCGCTGCCGCCGTTGTCGAAGTCCTTGTTGCCACGGATGCTGTTGACCGTCACGTCCTCGGGCCGCAGGTGGTGCACATCGGTGCCCGGCCCGGTGGTGGTGCCGAAGTCGCCGTGCGACTTGGCCCACACGTGCTCGCGGTTCCAGTCCCCGGTGTTGCCGCCGGCCCGGGTCTTGCTGATGGAGCGGCCGGTGTACAGCTCGATGACGTTCGCGGAGTTGGCCGGGTCCTGGTCGGTGACCTTCAGCGCCTCCCAGACCTGCGTGTAGCTCAGCTTGGTCTGGCTCCTGATGATGGTGTGCAGGGCGCTCTTCAGCTCCGTCCCGCTCTTGCCGATCGCGTTGCGGTAGTAGGTGTCGTCGTACGGGCTCACGGTGGCGGTGGCGGTGGCGGTGGCCGCGGCCGGCGCGGTGGCCGGGGACGCGGTGGCCGGGGCCTGGGCGACGAGGCCGGCCGCCACCGCGAGCGCGGCGGTCAGCGGCAGCGGTATCCAGCGGGACATACGGCGGTGGGACATGCGCGGGTCCTCTCCCGGGGGGCTTCGCGCCGGCCGCCGGGAGCCCGTGGTGGAGGCGTCCCGGCGTACGGACGAAACGATTTGTTGACACGTCAACCGGGAGCGTGACACAGACATGACACTCGGGTGTGAACCCGGAGCGGCGGTTGTGTGTCGGCGTTGTGGACGCGACGCGTTACGGGCGCGGGGCGCCGGCGTCGCCGGCCCGGGAGATCAGCAGCGCCACGTCATCGTGCTCGTCCGGATTGCGCAGCGCCGCCAGCAGCTCGTCGCAGAGCGCCTCCAGGTCGTCCCCGGCACCGGCGAGCAGATCCACCAGCTTGTCCAGCCGGGCGTGTATCGGCTGGTCCCGGACCTCCACCAGCCCGTCGGTGTACAGCACCAGCCGGTCGCCCGGGGCGAGCGGCACGGCGGTCTCCTCGAAGTGCACCCCGCCCACGCCCAGCGGTGCGCCGGAGGGCAACTGGAGGAGTTCGGGGGTGCGGCCGCGGACCACCACCGGCGGCACGTGCCCGGCCACCGAGACGGTGCACACCCGGCGGTGCGGGTCGTAGAGCGCGTAGATGCAGGTGGCCAGCGCCGGGTCCAGCCCGGTGGCCGTGCGGTCCAGGTGGCGGAGCACCTCGGCGGGCGGCAGGTCGAGTTCGGCCAGGGTCCGGGTGGCGGTGCGCAACTGCCCCATGGTGGCCGCGGCGTTGATGCCGCTGCCCATCACATCGCCCACCACCAGCGCGGTCCGGTCCCCGGCCAGGGGTATCGCGTCGAACCAGTCGCCGCCGACCTTCCCGGACGCGTGCGCCGGTTCGTAGCGGTAGGCGATCTCCAGCCCCTTGGGCTGCGGCGGACGGCGGAACAGCAGGTGCCGCTGGAGGGCGAGCGCGGTACGGCGCTCGTTCTGGTACCAGCGGGCGTTGTCGATGCACACCGCGGCGCGCGCGGCGAGTTCGGCCGCGAGCACCACGTCCTCCTCGTCGAACGGCACCGGGTTGCGCGCCCGGCACAGGTCGAGCGCGCCGAGCACCTCACCGCGGGCGATCAGCGGCACCGCCATGTAGGAGTGCACCCCGGACCGCGCCAGCAGGGCCGCCGCCTCCGCGTCCGGGGCGATCCGCCGCAGGTCCTCCTCGGTGACGTGCTCCACCAGCACCGGACGGCCGGTGGTCACGCACCGGGTGATGAGCCGGTCGGCGGCGTACGCGGCGATCTGGCCGGCCGGATCGGCCGCCCGCACCGCGTCGGTCGGGTAGGCGGTGGTGACCGCCAGCGCCCGGAACCGCTCGGAGCCGGGCGCGGCCGCGTCCGGCCGCCGGCGCCCCTCCAGCACCGCGTCGAGGATGTCCACCGCGCCCAGGTCGGCGAGTTCGGGAACGAGTACGTCCGCCAGCTCCCGCGCGGTGCGGTCCACGTCCAGCGTGGTGCCGATGGACACCGACGCGTCCGCGATCAGCGCCAGCCGTTTGCGTGCCCGGGCCGCCTCCAGAGCGGCGCGGTGCTGCTCGGTCACGTCGATCACCGAGACCGCCAGCCCGAGCACCCGCCCGCCCGGACCCTCCAGGCGGTAGTACGAGACCGACCAGGCGTGCTCGGTGCCCGGGTCGTCCAGGGGCCGGCCCACCGTGAACCGGTTGAGCTGCGGAACACCGTCGGCCAGCACCTCCCGCATGGTGCGGGAGAGCGACTCGGTGTCCAGGAAGGGCAGCGTCTCCTCCAGCCGCCGGCCGATGTGGTCCTCCACCGGGCGGCCGTTCATCCGGGCCAGCGCCGGGTTGACCATCACGTAGCGCAGCTCGGTGTCGTACACCGCCAGACCGATGGGGGACTGGGCCACCAGCCGCACCGACAGCGCCAGGTCCTGTTCCACCTCGCGCAGCACCGCCTGGTCGGCCGCGATGCCCAGGGCGTAGCAGGCGCCGCGCTCGTCCTCCAGCCGCATGTTGCGGAACTCCACCAGCCGGGTTCCGCCGTCCTTGTGCCGCACCGGGAAGACCCCCGCCCAGCTCTCCCCGGCGTCCATCACCTCGGCGAAGAGCCGGAGCACCTGGTCCTCGTGCTCGGGGGCCACCAGCAGTCGCAGTGCGTAACGGCCCAGCGCCTCCTCCGCGCTCCAGCCGAAGAGCTTCTCGGCCTGCGGGCTCCACAGGGTGATGCGCCCCTTGGTGTCCAGCACCACGGCCGCCACCCCCAGCACGTCGAGCAGGCCCTGGGGCTCGGCCGGACCGGCCGCCGCCGGGGCATGCCCTGCCGGGACCGCGTCCGTCGAACCCATCGAGGCACTCCTTCCGCCGGCCGTCGCGGGGCGGGTGGCCAGGGGCCGGTCGTCGCACCGCGTGCCTGCCCGCCGGCCTCCATCATCGCTCCGGGCGCAAGGTACTTCCAGATCAAGTGCGATGACCTTACCGGACGTGCCGGGCCCCCGCCGGTGCGTGGCGCGGCGCCCGCCGGGGCCCGACGGCGGCCGCCGGTGCGCCGGCGCCGCCGCCGCGGAGCCGGCCCGCGGACCCGGACCCCGGCAACCGGACGGCTACCGGCTGTGACGAACCGGCCCGGCGGGGGAAGGGTTCCGGCGGGGGCCGGCCGCGGTGTGCCGGCCGGCCCCGCCCGGCACACCCACGACGGGAGGCACCCACCGATGGACATCACCGTCCCCACCAGCCACGGAACCGTCCGCGGCCGGCAACGTCACGGTGTCACCGCGTTCCTCGGCATCCGCTACGCGGCTCCGCCGTTCGGGCCGCGCCGGATGCGGCCGCCGCAGCCGCCCGAGCCGTGGACCGGGGTGCGCGACGCCCTGGAGTACGGACCGAGCGCCCCGCAGCCCGGCTACCGGCCGCCGATCAGCGATCTGCTGCCCGACGCCCGGCCCTGGGGCGAGGACTGCCTGTGTCTCAACGTGTGGACACCCGGCCCCGGCCGCACCGGTGGCTCGCTGCCGGTGATGGTGTGGATCCACGGCGGCGCGTTCCGCAACGGCGCCGGATCGCTCCCGCTGTACGACGGCACCCGGCTCGCCGCCGACGGCACCGTCTGCGTCACCCTCAACTACCGCCTGGGCGCGGAGGGTTTCGCGCTGCCGGCGGACGGCACCGCCAACCTGGGACTGCTCGACATGATCGCCGCCCTGGAGTGGGTACGGGAGAACATCGCCGCCTTCGGGGGCGACCCGGACCGGGTCACCGTCTTCGGCGAGTCCGCCGGGGCGATGAGCGCGGTGACCCTGATGGCCGTGGAGCGCGCCCGCCCGCTGTTCCGCCGGGTCATCGCGCAGAGCGGGGCCGGCCACCACACCCACCCCGCCGACGTGGCCCGCCGCCTCACCGAGCGGCTCGCCGCCCTCGCCGGGACCCGTCCCACCCTGGAGGGGCTGGCCGCCACCCCGCCGGAGCGCCTGATCACCGCCAACACCGCGCTCGCCCAGGAGCTGGCCGGCAGCCACGACCGCGACCGCTGGGGGGAGGCGGCCGGCGGCACCCTCACCCTGCTGCCGGTGGTGGACGGCACCACCCTGACCGCCCGCCCCGCCGACGCCCTGGCCGAGGGCCACGCCACCGGGACCGACCTGCTGCTGGGCACCAACAGCGACGAGTTCCGCTTCTTCCTCGTCCCGGTGGGCCGCGAGCACCGGGTCACCGAGGCCGCGGTGCGCGCCCTGCTCGCCTCGTACGGCCTCGCCCCTGACCCGGCCCTGGCCGCCTACCGCGCGGCCCGGCCCGGCGCCACCCCCGCCGACCTGCTCTCCGCCGTGGTCACCGACCACGCGTACCGGATTCCCGCACTCCGCCTCGCCGAGGCGCGCGCCGCGCACGGCGCCGACACCTACCTCTACGAGTTCGCCTGGCCCTCACCCGCCTTCGACGGGCGGCTGGGCGCCTGCCACACCCTGGAGATCCCCTTCGTCTTCGGCACCCTGGGCACCGCGCTCACCGGCCCGGACGCCCCGGCCGGCCTCTCGGACCGGATGCGCGGGGCATGGACCGCGTTCGCCCGCGACGGACGGCCCGGCACCGCCGGCGGACAGCTGCCCGCCTGGCCCCCGTACGGCACCGAACGCGCCGTCCTGCGGCTGGGCGACGGCCCGGCCACGGTCCGCCGGGACCCCGCCCGCGCGGAGCGGCTGCTGTGGCAGCAGGTCCGCTGACCCGCCGGACCGGGCCCGGCGGACCGTCGGGTACGACGGGCATCCGGAAGGCCCGCCGGCCCGGCCCGCCGGGCCCGGTGCCGCTCCCGCCGCCTCCGGTGGTCCCGGCGGAGGCCGTCCGGACCCCCGGGGGCGGCGGACCGGGGGGTCCACCGGGGGTGGCGGACCGGGAGCCCGCGCGTGGGGCGCCCGGGGGGTGCGGCCAGGCGAGGTGCGGGCCGGGGCGGACGCCGGGGAGCGGTGTCCGGGGCGGCCGGTGTCCTGGGTTGTCCGGTGGCCGGCGCCGGTGTGTTCCCGGTGGGGGAGCGCATCGACGCCGGTGCGTTCCGGTGGGCCGGGGGCCCGGGGTCTCGTGTCCGCGGGATGGCCGGTGCCCGGTGCCCGGTGCCCGGTGCGTACGGGTGAGGGCGGGGTCCGGGGCCTGCGCGTACCCGGTGTGGCCCGTGCGTCGGCTCGTACTCCGTCGGAGTGCCCTCGTACGCTCGCCGGGGTGCCGCCGGGAGCCGGTGCCCGGCCCGGATGCCCGCGGCCCCGGGGCCGCGGCAGCCCCCTACCCCCGGGCGGCGGCCGGGGCCCGGCGCGGCCAGTAGTGCTCGGAGAACAACCGGGCCACCAGCGCGCCGCGGCTGTTCACCCCCACCTTCTGGAACACCGTCTTGACGTGGCCGCGCACCGTGTGCGGCGAGATGACCAGCGCGACGGCGATCTCGCCGGTGTCCAGTCCGCGCGCGATGAGCTGGGTGATCTCCAGCTCGCGCGGGGTCAGTTCGTAGGCGTCCGCGATGATCGAGGCGATGTCCGCGGCCGGCGCCGGCTCGATGATCACCGCGATCGGCCCGGCCGCCCCGTCGGCGCCGGTCAGCCGCGAGGCGTGGCACACCAGCCACCGGCCGTCCACGGTACGCACCCGGACCCGCGCCGCGCCGCGGTCCCGGCCTTCGGCGACCGCCCGGGCCTGGAGCGCGGTGGCCACCACGCACACCGGTAGCCGGATACCGCCCACCGGTCCCGCCAGCGGCCCCGCCGGCAGCAGCCCGAGGTGGTACCGCGCCTCCTCGTTGACCGACAGCGCGGTCCCGGAGCCGTCGAACAGCACCAGCCCGGGACCCGGCCCGTCCTGCGGCGACCGCCCCGCACCGGCCCCGGCGCCGGGCGCCCGGCCGGGCACCGGTCCGTCCTCCGGCAAGGGTCCGGGCTCCGGGCGGGCGAAGGCGCGCAGCCGGGCGGCCAGCGGCGCGGACAGGCTCGCCGCGAGCGCGGTGTCCGCACCGTCGAACGCCGGCCGGCCGTGCTCCCGGAAGAGACTCACCACCCCCCACGAGCGGTCCGCCACCCGCAGCACCACCCGCAGTTCGTCCCCGAGCCCGCGCCGCCGCGCCAGCTTGCGGAACTGGGCGCTGCGGGCCGGCAGGTCCCCGGTGGTCGCCCGCAGCCCGGCCACCGGCACGGCGGCCCGCGCCAGGTCGCGGAAGGCGTTGACGTGGTCCTCCAGCAGCTCGCACTCCCAGAACGCGAAGCAGTCCGCGCCGCCGTTGAGGTTCTCGGTCAGCATCGGCGCGGTGACCAGCGCCGTCTCCGGATCGGTCGTGCTCCACGCCGCCGCGTCGAAGTCCACCATCCGGCGCAGCCGGGCCGACACCGACTCGAAGAGCCGGCCGGCGTCCGGCGCCCGCCCCGCCTCGGCGAGCAACTCCCGGCGACGGCGTTCCAGTGACACCTGAATCCTCATCTCCCCGGCCCGCGGCCCCCGCCGCGGCCCTTTCCGCCGGCCCGTGCTCCCTCCGCACGGTCCGGTGCCGCCGACGGCCAGGCCCCCGGCGGCGCGACCCCGGCCGGGCACGGCGGCCCGCCGAGAACCCCCGGCCGCCGCGCGGACCCGCCGCGATCACCGGCCCCACCCTGCCGCGCCCGGGCCCCGGCGCCAACCCCCATCCGAGGGGGTCGCGCCCCGCCGGTCCACCACCGGCGGGGCATGGGCTCCCGGCCGGCGCCCCGGCCAGGGTGGGACCGGCGGCGGACAGCCCGCCGCCGGGGCGGGAGGAGCCCGCCCCGGCCCTGCACGACCCGGAGGAACCCCATGACGCACGTCGGCGTGATCGGCGGCGGCGCTGCCGCCGTCAGCCTGCTGGACGCCCTGTCCCGCACCGCCCGGCCGCCCCGCGCGGTGACCGTCTTCGAACCCGCCCCGCGGCTGTGGCGCGGCCGCGCCTACCAGCGGGACCTGAACGCGGTGCGGGTGAACGCGCCCGGCTTCATCATGTCGGCCCGGCACGGCGACGACGGCCACTACGACCGCTGGCTGCGGCGGCGGGGGCCCGGATACGCGCGGAGCTGGCTCGATCCGCGGCTCGGCGTCCCGCTGCTGCCGCGCGGCGCCTACGGGGAGTACCTGGAGGACACCGCGGAGGAGGCCGTGCGGCGCCTGGCGGAGGCCGGGTGCCGGGTGACGGTGGTGGCCGCCCGGGTCACCGGGGTGGCCGCGTCCGGGGCGGGATACACCCTGCGCACCGACGACGGCGGGCCGGAACACGAGGTCGACCGGGTGGTGCACTGCACCGGCGCCGGCACGCCGGCCGACGTCTACCGGCTCGCCGGGACACCGGGCTACCTCCCCGACCCCTATCCGCTCGCCGAGACCCTGGCCCGGATCCCCGAGCGGGCCGAGGTGGCCGTGCTCGGCAGCGGACTGACCGCCGTGGACATCGCCGTGGCGCTCGCCGACCGCGGGCACCGGGGCGGCATCACCCTCATCTCCCGTCACCGTGTGCTGCCGTTCGTCTGGCAGCGCCCGGTGCCGGTGGAGCCGGTCCGGCTGACCCGCGAGCAGCTCGACGCGACCGCCGCGCGCCACGGCCGGCTCACCCTCGGCCATCTCGCCGAGCTGCTGCGCGCCGAGGCCGCCGGCCACGGGCAGAACCTCGACGACCTGACCGCCGAGATCCGGGACACCGGGCGGGAGGAACCGGACCGGCGGCTGCGCCGCCAGCTGGCGGAGACCGACTCGCCCTCGCTCGGCCGCCGGCTCCTCCAGGCCGCCGTGCATCCGCTGGGCCTCCAGGCGTGGCGGCTGCTGACCGAGCACGACCGGGAACTGCTGCGCGGCCGGTACGCCCGCACCGTGATCGCCCTGAGTTCGCCCATGGTGCCCCACAACGCGGCCGTGCTGCTCGGCATGTTCGACTCCGGGCAGCTCACCGTTGCCACCGCGCCCACCGGGATCACGCCGTCGGCGGCCGGCGGCTTCCGGCTCGGCCCGGAGCCCGGCGCGCCGGTCGCCGACGTGGTCGTCAACGCGATCACCCCCCGGGCGTCCCTGGTGCCCGGGGCGGACGAGGCGGCCGACCGGGGCCTGTGGCTGGTGGGGGAGACGGCCGTGGCACGGGCCGGTTGGCTGGTGACCCCCGGCATACCGGGGGTGGCCGCCCAGGCGGCGGCCGTCGCCGCACGGCTGACCACGTGATCGCGTGCCCCTCCGGCCGGCCGCTTCGACGTGGACCGGTTCCGCCCCGGCGGACAGCCGCCCACGGGGTGAGGGGTCCCGCCCGGTCACGCGCTGCCCGGCCGCCGGATCCGGGCCGCCCGACGCCAGGGCTGCCCCGTACCCGCCGTCCCGTCGCCGGGCCCTGCGCGGTGCGGGCAGGGCCCGCCAGGCAGAGGCCCCGTCCCACCGAGCCCTCGTGCCACCGACGACCTGTGCGCCGGGGGCCGGACGGACATCAGGCCCCGGCCGGACGCGGCCCCCTGGGCCGTGCCGCCCGGGGCGTGGAAGCGGGGCGGGGGCTTGGCGGGGCTGTGCGGATACGACGGCACCGGAACGTACGGCCCCAGGGCGCGGCCCGCACCACCCAGGACCGCCAGCACCCGGCACCGGCACCAGCACGGCACCGGCATCGGCGCGCC
Source organism: Streptomyces pactum (assembly GCF_016031615.1). Taxonomy (GTDB): domain Bacteria; phylum Actinomycetota; class Actinomycetes; order Streptomycetales; family Streptomycetaceae; genus Streptomyces; species Streptomyces pactus. The sequence goes on along the minus strand of NZ_JACYXC010000001.1, from coordinate 526,899 downwards.
AAGCGAGCCGGGGCCGGGACAGGGCCAGGAAGGGGGCGGGAGCCGGGGCGGCGCGGAGCCCGGGGCGGGGCACACCGGGGAGGGCCGGTACGGCCGGCGGGGCAGGGTGCCCGCGCCGGGTGGTGGCCGGGCGCCTACGATCGTGCCGTGGCGCTCATCGCGTTCCGGCGTCGGTCCCCACTGCCCCCGGCGGAGGCGTGGCGGCGGGTCACCGACTGGCCCCGGCACTCCGCTCATGTCCCGCTGACCCGGCTCAGCACCGAGCCGCCCGGACCCACCCGCACCGGGACGGTGGTCCTGGCGCGTACCGGCCGCGGACGCCTGGGCTTCGACGACCCCATGGAGGTGGTCCGCTGGGAGCCGCCCGGCCCGGACGGAACCGGACGGTGCCGCCTGGTCAAACGCGGCGGGGTGGTCGTCGGCTGGGCGGAGATCGAGGTCCGGCCCGACGGCGCGGGGTCGGTGGTGAGCTGGCGGGAGGAGGCCCGGGTCCGGCTGCTGCCCCGGCTGTTCGACCCGCCCACCGCCTGGGCCGGCCGCCGGATCTTCGGCCGGGTGGTGGACACCCTCCTCGCCGCCCCGCCCCGGTCCGCCGGAGGACCCGGCAGGCCGGACGGGCCCGGCCGCGGGGCGCGCCGCCGGGGAACCTGACCGCGGTCACCGTCCCTCTTACCGGGCGTGCGCCCGGCCGGACGGCGCCGGCAGCCGCCGGGCCGGCCCCGCGCCTGACCGCGGTGCACCGCCCTCCACCGGGAATCCGCCCCGCAGGACGGACCGCACCGGACACCGGACGGACCGCAGACCGCAAGGATGCCCCCGCCGGACGACCGGACGGCACGACCGGATCCGCACGACCGGGGCCCCGCCGTATGGCCCGGGGGCGGTCACCGTCCCCGGCGGCGTGGCGGTCGTCCCCGCAGGCTCAGGGCCGGGCGGTGCGGTGGTGCTCGGTCCCGTCGTCGCCGCCCGGCCGGAAGGTCAGCTCGCGCGGGCGGGCGGCGTGCGGGTCGAGCCGTACCACGGTGCCGGGGCGCACATGGTCGGCGGTGACCCCGGAGAGGGTGGCGCGGAGCCGGAAGCCCTCGGCCATGTCGATCAGTCCCACCGTCCGCAGCGTGCCGGTGCTGCGCCGCACCACGGTGGCCTGGCGCACCACCCCGGTGCCCGAACTGTGCTCCCAGTCCAGGTCGGGGGAGGCACAGACGGGGCAGAGCAGGCGGTGGTAGACGGCGGTGCGGCACCAGCGGCAGCGCTGGAAGTACAGCTCGCCGCGCTGGAGGCCGTCGAGGTAGTCCTGCCCCGGCCAGCCCTCCTGCGCTCGCGAGCCGGCCGTGTCCCCGGGCTCGTCCGTGTCCCCGGGGTCGGGGCCGGCCGGGACGGCCGGGCTGTGCTGGGTCCGGAACGGGTCGATCTCGGCCGCGGTGTGGAACACGGTGTCATCTCCCTGCGCTGGGCCGGAGGAATCTGAGGCGCGTCCTCGGAAGCCTATGGCACGCAGTGTCAGCTGTAAAGGCACTGAGTTCCCTGGTCTGGTCAGGCGGGGAGCGGCGGCCTCACCCCGGTCCCTGACCGCCCTCCAGCTCGCGGACCACCCGCCACAGCGGCGTCCGGCGCTTGGTGATCACCACCACCACGTCCTCGTCCGCCGGCTCACCGGGGCCGGCCGGCCCGCCGTCGGGCGCCCAGGAGTTCCGGACCAGGGCGAGCGCGTGGTCCACCGCCGCCTCCGCGTCGCCCTCGCCCCCCGAGCGCAGCCAGGAGCGGAGCGCGTTGTTGTGCGCCGCGACCACCGCGGCGGCGATCACGTCCGCCCGCAGGTCCCCGTCGGACCAGCCGGCGAAGCGGCGTCGCAGGTAGGCGGCGAGCGCCCGCTCGTACCGCCACACCACCGACAGCTCGTAGGCGCGCAGGCCGGGGAAGCTCTTGGTGAGCCGGTAGCGCTGGACCGAGAAGGTGGGGTTCTCGGCGTACATCCGCAGCACCATGCGGGCCGCGTCGCAGACCCGGGCCACCGGCTCGGGGTCCTCGGCGACCGACTCCAGGAAGGCGGTCATGTCGGCCAGGCAGCGCTCGTGGTCGGGGAAGACCACGTCCTCCTTGGAGGGGAAGTAGCGGAAGAACGACCGGCGCCCGACGCCCGCCAGTGCGACGATGTCGTCAACGGTGGTGGCCTCGAAACCACGCTCCAGGAAGAGCTCGAAGGCGGCGGCGACCAGGGCGTCCCGCATCGGCGGTCGGTTCGGTGTCGTGCCTGGTCCCGGGCCCGGGTCGCGCTCCTCGGTCATGTCCGGGAACTTAGCACCAGGATTGTCCGATGGCACTGGGTGTGCATACTTGGGGGTACTGAGTGCCGTAGCCGTTGTGTCGTGTCGACCCACGCAACCGAAACTGAGGTTCCGAACATGAGCCAGGACTTCGACCTGTACCGGCCGTCCGAGGAGCACGACATGCTCCGCGAGTCGGTGCGCGCGCTCGCCGAGGCGAAGATCGCGCCGTTCGCGGCCGAGGTCGACGAGGAGGCACGCTTCCCGCAGGAGGCCCTGGACGCGCTGGTCGCCAACGACCTCCACGCGGTGCACGTGCCGGAGACGTACGGCGGCGCGGGCGCGGACGCGCTGGCGACGGTGATCGTGATCGAGGAGGTCGCGCGGGTCTGCGGCTCCTCCTCGCTGATCCCGGCGGTCAACAAGCTGGGCTCGCTGCCGGTGATGCTGTCCGGTTCCGAGGAGCTGAAGCAGAAGTACCTCGCGCCGCTCGCCAAGGGTGACGCGATGTTCTCCTACTGCCTGTCCGAGCCCGACGCCGGCTCCGACGCGGCCGGCATGAAGACCCGCGCGGTCCGCGACGGCGACCACTGGGTGCTCAACGGGGTGAAGCGCTGGATCACCAACGCGGGGGTCTCCGAGTTCTACACGGTGATGGCCGTCACCGACCCCGAGAAGCGCTCCAAGGGCATCTCCGCCTTCGTCGTGGAGAAGTCCGACGAGGGTGTGTCCTTCGGTGCCCCGGAGAAGAAGCTGGGCATCAAGGGTTCCCCGACGCGTGAGGTCTACCTGGACAACGTGCGGATCCCGGCGGACCGCATGATCGGCGAGGAGGGCACCGGCTTCGCCACCGCGATGAAGACGCTGGACCACACCCGCATCACCATCGCGGCCCAGGCCCTGGGCATCGCCCAGGGGGCGCTCGACTACGCCAAGGGCTACGTCAAGGAGCGCAAGCAGTTCGGCAAGCCGATCGCCGACTTCCAGGGCATCCAGTTCATGCTCGCCGACATGGCCATGAAGCTGGAGGCGGCGCGCCAGCTGACCTACGCCGCCGCGGCGAAGTCCGAGCGGGTGGACGCCGACCTGACCTTCTTCGGCGCGGCGGCCAAGTGCTTCGCCTCCGACGTGGCGATGGAGGTGACCACCGACGCGGTCCAGCTGCTCGGCGGCTACGGCTACACCCGCGACTACCCGGTGGAGCGCATGATGCGCGACGCCAAGATCACCCAGATCTACGAGGGCACCAACCAGGTCCAGCGGATCGTCATGTCCCGCAACCTGCCGTAGAACACTGTCCGGTCAGGTCACCGGTGCAGGAATCGGCGCCGTCCCCTTCGGTGGAGACGGCGCCGTTCCGCCAGCCGGAGGCGCATGAAGATCGTTCGGGAGAATTTCGGGAGACGAGGCGTCCGAGGCGGTCCGGGAGCCGGATCGGCCCCGGGCCGTTCGGGTCCGTTCCGTACGCCCGGGCGTCGCGCGGGAGCACCGGAGCACGGGGCCGGCCGGGGCTTCCCGCGGCCGGGGGCCGGTACGGTACACCACGGCCCCCGGCGTGATGCCGGGGGCCGTTCCCTCGTGCACGTGGACCTACGGAATGCCCGGAGCCGGCGGGTCGTCGCCCCGCAGCCGGTCCGGAGGGAGGCTGCCGGGTGCTCACCCTGACGGAGATCGCCGCGAATCCCCATCGCCTGACGCGCCGTCTGAGCCCTGGTGGCGGTCCGGATGTCATCGTCCGTCCCCTGACGCACGTCGACGCGGGTCCGCTGGCCGAGTTCCTCGGTGCCCTGTCGCCCGCATCGCGGCGCTTCAGCACGTTCGACGGGTACGACCTGGCGACCGCCCAGGAGCTGTGTGACGCCATCGCGCGCCACGACAAGCTCCGGCTGGTGCTCCAGGAGGTGCCGTCCGGCCGCATCGTCGGCCTGCTCGAATTCGGCCTCGCGCTGACTGCCTCGGACACCGCCCGCTACCGGGACGCGGGCATCCGCCTCAGCGAGGCGACCGACTGCCGCTTCGGCCCCACCCTGGCCGACGACCACCAGGGCCGAGGCGTCGGGACGCTCGTCTTCCCGCTGGTCACGGAGACCGCGCGACTGCTCGGCAGGAGGAGAATCATCCTGTGGGGCGGTGTCCGCGCCGACAACCCTCGCGCCATCCGGTACTACGAGAAGAACGGCTTCCGGCGGGTGGGCTCCTTCACCGAGGCGGACGGCTCCCTGTCGCTCGACATGATGCTGGACCCGGACCCGGACCCGGGTCCGGCAGGGAGCGCCACCCGGCGCGGCCGGCCGTAGCAGCACCGCCGGGCCTCCCGTGGCCCGGCCGGCGGCTTGCGGCAGCTGCCGCGCCGGCCGGTCAGCCCCCGTCCGCCGGCCGGGCCGCGGCCTCGGCGCGCAACCGGGCCTTGTCCACCTTGCCGACCGCGGTCAGGGGAAGCGCCGCGACCTCGACGAGCCGTTCGGGCAGCTTGAACCGGGCCAGCCCGCTGTCCTCCAGATACCCGCGGACCTCCCGCAGCGACGGGGCCCCCTCGCCGTCGGCCACGACGTACAGGCATACGGCCTCACCCAGGACGGGGTGCGGCATCGCCACGGCGGCCGCGGCCCGTACGCCGGGGTGGGTCAGTACCAGTGCCTCCAGCTCGTCCGCCGGGATCTTCTCTCCCCCGCGGTTGATCACGTCCTTGACGCGTCCGACCACCACGAAGTTCCCGGAGGGGTGGCGGCTGACGAGGTCGCCGGTGCGGTAGAAGCCGTCGGCGGTGAACGACCCTGGGGACACGCCGTCGTGGTAGGCCGTGATGATGCCCGGCCCCCTGGCCAGGAGTTCGCCGGTCCCGCCGTCGGCGACCGGCCGGCCCTCCCGGTCCACCACGCGCGTCTCGTCACCCGGTGAGGAGGGCCGGCCCTGCGTGCCGAACGCCACCTCGGGCGGGTCGTCGAGCCGGGTGAAGTTCAGCAGGCCCTCGCTCATCCCGTACACCTGCTGGACCCGGCAGCCGAAGGTACCGGCCAGCCGGGCGGCCGTGGAGGCGTCCAGACGGGCCCCGCCCACCTGCAGGACCCGCAGGCCCGGCAGGCCACCACCGTTGTGTGCGGCGCGGGTGGCGAGCCACTGCCGGGCGAGCGCGGGCGTGAGCGCGCAGTGGGTGACGTGTTCCCGCTCGATCAGCGCCATGGCCGCGGTCGCGTCGTCCGGTGCGGCGAGTACGACCCTCCCGCCCCGTGCGAGGGTGCCGAGGACCCCCGGGGCGGAGAAGGCGAAGGCGTGCGTCATGGGCAGGACCGCGAGGAACACCGATTCCGGGGTCAGTCCGGAGACCGCCGCCGAGGTGCGGAGCACGTGCCCGAGCGCCTCGTGGGTGCGGGGGACCGGTTTGGGTGCCCCCGTGGTGCCGCTCGACAGCAGGTAGAGGGCGGTGTCGGAGGGGTGCCGCGCCACCCGCGGGGCGGCGGCCGGGGCGCCGTCCTCGACGAGCCGGTCGATGCTCGGACGGCCGCCGGCCGGGCCGGCGTCGCCCGAGACGAGCACGGTCCGTACGGACGGATGCCGCTCGCGGAGCCGCTCGGCGAGCCGCACGTGGTCGAAGCGCCGGTACCGGGCCGGCACGGCCAGCGCGCTCGGCGCCAGCGCGGCACACACCGGGTCGAGTTCGTGCTCGCGCAGCGAGGGCAGGGCGAGCACCGGACGCGCTCCGAGCCTGATGAGCGCGAGCACCAGCACGACGAACCGGTCGTCGTTCGGCAGCTGCACCAGCACGGTTTCGCCGGGCCGGATGCCGGTGTGCGCCAGCCCGGCGGCGCAGCCGGACACCGCCGCGTCCAGCTCGGACCTGGTGAGGGTGCGGCCGGGGGCGACCAGCGCCGTGCGGTGGCCCGCGTGCCGGCCGCCCAGCACCAGGTCGTCCAGGAACTCCGGGCGCCACCAGCCGCGGTCCCGGTACTCCCGCCCGGCCCCCGCACCGGGCCGTTCCTCGCCGAGGAGGCCGGCGAGCTGCCCCAGGGTGTAGTCCCGCCCGCCCCACAGATCGACGTGGAGGGCGAACCGCTCGGCCAGCTCGACCTGAATCTGCGACAGGTCCACGGAGTCGAGCGCCAGGTGCGCGCGCAGCTGCAGGTCCTCGCGGAGCAGCTCCTCCTCGATGCCCAGGTCGCGGAGGATGCGCCGCACTGCTTCGATGCCCGTCAACCGGCTCTCCTTGCCTGGAGGACACACAGGGGCCACCCCCCACCGGGCGTCCCTCATCACCGGGTACGCGGATGCCGGCGGTGGCCGGCCGCGTGGCGGCCGGGCGTGGGAGTGACGGGGGCGGTATGCCCGGTGCGTCTCACCACGAGACCGGCGCACGGGAGCGGCGGTCGGCGCACGCGCCCGCGGAGGCGTGCGAAGTCGCCGGCGCCGGCCCGCTCACGCCCTGCACCGGCCCCCGCCTCCTGTGCGACGCTGCGGGATCACACACCGGCCTCCCCCCCCTGGACTGTGATGAACCCATCGGACAGCGGGACGCTCGCCGTACCGGGCGCGACGATCTACTTCGAAGTACGAGGTGAGGGGCCTCTGCTCCTGCTCATCGGAGGAGGGAACTCCGACGCGGCCGTCTTCCGGCGCGTGGCCGCCGCCCTGGCCGGACACCACCGGGTCGTCACCTACGACCCCCGCGGGAACTCACGCAGCGTGCTCGACGGCCCCCCGACGGACCAGAGGGTCGAGGAGCACGCCGACGACGCGTACCGGCTGATCGGCCACCTCGCGCGCCGGGGCGAGCCGGCGTACGTCTTCGGCAGTTGCTCGGGCGGGCTCATCGCGCTGGAACTCACCATCCGCCACGCCGACCGGATCCGGCTGACCGTCGCCCACGAGCCGCCCGTACTGAGCATCCTCCCGGACGCGGACGAGCACCTGGCGATCATCGACGAGGTATACCGGACGTACCGCCGCGAGGGCATGGCACCGGCCCTGGTCAAACTGCAGGACCTCCACGGCGGGCAACCGGCCCCGCCCCTCCCCGAGGTCCACGACAACACCGACTACTTCCTGTCCCACGTCATCCGGCCGTTCACCCGCTTCGTCCCCGACCTCCGCGCACTCGCCGCGGTGGCCGGCCAGGTGGTGTGGGCCGGCGGTCACGCCTCGCGCGCGGACCTCGTGCACCGCCCCGCGCTGGTCCTCGCCGAGCGGTTCGGCGGCACACCGGCCCTGTTCCCCGGCGGGCACGTCGGCTACGCGAGATATCCCGCCGACTTCGCCGAACGGCTCGTCGAGGTCCTCGGCACCGCGCCCGGGGCGGCGGACCGGCTGCCCGGAACGACCGGCGGAGGGCGGTGACGTGCGGATCGTGATGGGAGCGCAGAACTGCGGTTTCGGGCCGGTCTCCGCGCTCGTCGCGGTCTCCCGCCCGCTGCGCGGGCACCGGCGGGTGTTCGTCGGGGACGGCGTCGCCGCCGTCTTCGCCCGGTCGAACCCGGACGCCTTCGACGAGGTGTACGACACCGGCGGGATGACGGAGAGCTCCCGGGCGGCGTTCACCGACGACCTGCTGCGGAACGGGGATCACGCGGTCTCGGTCATGGACGCCGAGCTGGTGTTCCGGGCCGTCGCGGCGCGCCGGCCCGCGACCTTGGTGGACAGCCTCTTCAGCTTCTGGAAGCTCACCCGGCCACTCGCCGCCATCGCCGCGCTGTGCGCCACCGTGCCCCGGTCCGGCTTCGCCGCCGCCGACCGGCACCTGGCGGACCTGACACCGCACGAGCGAGTGGTCGCGGCCCATCTGCTCGCCACGCACAGCGTGGTGCAGGACTTCCCCGGGGTCACCGAACGCGCCGCCGCGGTCGCCGCCCTGGGCGCGGGCGGCCGGATGCGGCGGACCGGCCCGATCATCGACACCGAAGGGCTGGAGCAGGTCGGGCGCACCGCCGGGCCGGAACACGACCTGCTGATCGACGTCGGCGGGTTCAAGAACTTCCTGCTGGGCTTCGGGGACCACGACGACTATGTGCGCCTGCTGCACCGGTGGGTTCCGGACCTGCTCCGCGACTGGCCCCGGTTCCGCCGCGTGCTGGTCTGCGGCGGTCCGTTCGGCGAAGGCCGGGAGCGGACCGTCTCGGCCGCCGGCGGGCGGGCCGACTTCCGGCTGCTGCGGCAGCGGGAGTTGCTCCGGGCGGTGGCGAGCACCCCGGACCACCTGCTCGCCCCCGGGCTCACCGCGCTCCACGAGACGACAGCCCTCGGCCGGCTGCCGCTGGCGATCCACGAGCAGCACTACGCCCACGTCTTCACCATGCGCGCGCTGGACGGCACGCTGTTCGGCCGCAGCGGGTGCCGGTTCGCGGACGTGGTGCCGGGGCACCGGCTCCCGGAGGACGACTTCGCCGGGACCGCGGCCCTGGTCGAGCTGGCCGGCCGCGTCCTGGAGGACGACGGGCTCTACGCGCGGTACCGACGGACGTTCAACGAACGCATCGAACACTACGTTTCGCTCTCCCCGGCGCAGCGGCGGCAGGGCGTCGAGGAGCTCGGGAAGCTGTTCGACGGCGAGCCGGTCCACGCGGTGATGAGCGACATCCTCGACCGGACGGGCACCGGAGCGGGCGGGGGCGGCCGTCCGGGCGGACGTAGCCCCGGCCCACGGCAGCCGGCGGGCGGCGGGACGGCCGGGCCGGCGGGCGCGGACGGAACCTGACGTCCCGGGCACCGGTGGCCGTGGTCCGGTCCCGCCCGGTCCCGCGGGGCGGCCCGCCCCTCCGGCCCCACCGGGGCGGGCGCACCGGGAGGGCGGAGGGAGGCCGTGCGGGGGCGCGGGCGTCAGTCGTCGTAGGACAGGCCGTGTCCGGAGCGGAAGAGGACCTTGGCCGGGTCGTCCGCCCGCTGGATCGGCACGGGCAGCTTGCCGCGCGGATCCACCCGGCCGGAGATCACCCGGGCGGCGGCGCGCAGCTCGACCTCGGCCCAGCCGTAGGAGACCAGCGAGGCCCGGACACCGCTCAGGTGGGCGATGTCGTAGGGGTTGCGCACCGCGAGGTGGACGACGGGAACACCGGTCGTGAGCAGCCGGGACACCAGGGTGCGCTGGGCGCTGGTGGCGCCGACGTTGTCGGTGGTGACCACCACCGCGTCCCGCCCCCGGGCGGCGGCCACGGCCGCGTCGATCTGTGCCGCGTCGGGCGCCCGGCCGGTGGCGAGGTGGGTGGTGGCGTAGCCGAGTTCGTCGAACGCCCGGGCCAGCTCGGGCACCGTGGTGCGGGTGCTGTCGGTCGGGAAGGCCGGGCTCGCGCCGACCACGAGCAGCTTCTTGTGCCCGCGGCGCAGCGGCAGCGTCCGGTCCTCGTTGACCAGCAGGGTGGTGGTGCGCTCGGTGATCCGGGCGGCGGCGTGCTGGTGCGCGCGGGCACCGACCACCCGGTCGACCTCCTTCGCCGAGACATACGGGCTGCCGCCGAGCAGGCCGACCTTGTCCTTGAGCCGCAGGATGCGCAGCACCGACTCGTCGAGCCGCTCCTCGGTGATCTCCCCGCTGCGGACGGCCGCCAGGACGCCGTTGTAGGCGACACCGATGTCCGGCGGGAACAGCAGCTGGTCGGCGCCGGCCTTGAGGGCGAGGACGGGCACCCGGTCGTCGCCGTACTTGGTGCGCACCCCGCGCATGTTGAGGGCGTCGGTGACGATCACACCGTCGAAGCCGAGTTCGCCGCGGAGCACGCCCTGGAGGATCGTGGGCGACAGGGTGGCCGGCTCGTTGCTGGGGTCGAGCGCGGGGACCTGGAGGTGCGCGGTCATGATCGAGTCGACGCCGGCGGCGATCGCGGCCCGGAAGGGCGGGGCGTCGATGCGTTCCCACTCCTCGCGGGTGTGGGTGATCACGGGCAGTCCGGTGTGGCTGTCCTCCCCGGTGTCCCCGTGGCCCGGGAAGTGCTTGGCGCAGGCGACCACGCCGGCGTGTTGGTAACCCGTCACCTGGGCGGCCACCATACGGCCGACCTCGCGGGCGTCGGCGCCGAAGGAGCGGATGTTGATGATGGGGTTGGCCGGGTTCACGTTGACGTCGGCGACCGGGGCGAAGTTCTGGTGGATGCCCAGGGCGGCGAGTTCGGTGCCCGAGATCCGGCCCGCGGCGCGCGCGTCGGTGAGCGAGCGGCCGGCGCCGAGCGCCATCGCGCCCGGCAGCTGGGTGGCGCCGCTGCCGATGCGGACGTTGGAGCCGTGCTCCTGGTCGATGGAGATCAGGGACGGGATGGGGGTGGGCAGGGCGAGCGAGGCGCGCTGCACACCGTTGGTCAGGTCGGCGACCTGCCGGGGGTCCTGGATGTTGTTCGCCCAGCCGGAGAAGTAGATGACACCGCCGATGTGGTACTTGGCGATGAGCTCGGCCACCGTGCGGACGCCGAGTTCCTTGAGGTTGCGTTCCTGGTCGAACTGGCTGGGAGAAGTCGCCGACGTGCCGTAGAAGTACGGCACGAACAGCTGGCCGATCTTCGCCTCGACGCTCATCCTGGAGATGATCTTCTTGAGGCGGTGGTCGCGCCGGTGCGCGACCGCGGGGTTGGCCGTCACGCCCATGACGCCTGTCGTGCCCGCCGCCACCACGGCCGCGGAGGCGAGAACGGTCCGTCTGGGCACACTCCGGTTCTGCATGCGGACATGCTCCTTCCAGCCTTGCTCGTCAAGGGAATTGAAGGAAATGTGAGGTACTTCGAACAGCTCGAACAGCGGGAACGTAGCCCGCGATCACCGGCGGGGCAATAGGTCTAGACAAATTGAGGGTCCCGTTGCGGCATGTGCGAGGGCGCCGGGCGGCGCCGGCGCGGGTGGAGCACCCCGCCTCCGCCCGCGCCGCCCGCGGTGGACGTAGGGCCAGGGCGCCGTCGGGCGCGGCCGTGCACCGGCGGCCGGGCGCGGGGGCAGGCCGCGGCTGCCGACCGCGGTGGCCGGCTTCCGGCCGCGCCCGACGCGGGTCCGGAGGGCCGGCGCGACGGGCCGGTCGCGGCGTGGCGCCCCGGTCGTCCGGCCCGGTGGCCGGATCCCCCTCCGCCTCGCCCGCTCGCCGGCGGGTGCCCCGCGCCGGTCGCACCACGTGCGCGGCACCACGGGCCCGTTCGCCCGGCTCCGTGGTGCCCGTCGGTGGCCGCGTACGTCACCCGCCGAGGCCGCGGACCAGCGCGGTCACCGCGGCGGCCGCCACCAGCACGGCCGGCAGGGGGAGCCGGCACAGCCGCAGCACCGGAACGGCGGCGAGCCCGGCCAGGACCGCGGGGTCCACCGCGCTCCACCGGGGGCCCGCCACATCCACCACCACGAAGCCGGCCAGCAGCGCGGGAGCCATCAGGCCGATCACCGCCCGGGCCCGCGGGGGCAGTTCGCGCCCGCCCAGTGCCACCGGGCCGGCCGCCTTGATGGCGAAGCTCAGCACGGCGACGGCCGCCAGCGCGGGCCAGGGGGTCATGGGGACTCCGTTTCCGGGGCGGGGTTCCCCTCGCCCGGGCGGCCGGGGCTGCGGTCCCCGGCGGTCGGCCGGCCCGGGCCGGGCAGCGGGCGGGCCAGGGCGACCATTGCGGCACCGGCCGCACCGATCAGCGCCGGCCCCGGCGGCAGCAGGAACGACAGCCCCGCGGCGACGGCCGCGCCCAGCACGGCGGGCAGCCGGTTGCCGCGGTCGGCGCCTGTCGTGTCCAGCAGCAGGAACAGGAACATGGCCGGCGCCACCACGTCCAGGCCGAGGTCACCGAGGAGGCCGGGGTCGGGGGCGAGGACCACACCGACCGCGGTCCCCGCGACCCACAGCACCCACTGGACGGCACTCGCCCCGAACATCAGGTGGCGGTCGAAGCGGCCGCCGCCCCGGTGCGCGGCGGCCCACGATCCGTCCACCACCGCCTGTGCCTGGAGCGCCCGGCGCATCCGCCCGCCGCTCAGGTCGCCGGCGACGGCCACTCCCATGGGCAGGAAGCGGACGTTGACGAGGGCGGCGGCGGCAACCGCGGCGGTCGTGCCGCCGCCCGCACCCAGCGTGGACACCAGGGCGAACTGCGCCGAGCCGGAGAAGACCGCCATGGAGCACAGGACGGAACCGGCGACGGACCAGCCCTGCGCATGGGTGATCGCGCCGAAGCTCACGGCGAGGACGAAGGAAGCGGCGGCCAGCCCGGTCCCGACGCCGACCCCGGCGCGGAAGCGTTCGGGGGGCGAGGCGTCCCGGCCGGGCGGGGGTATGGATCCCATGCGCCGCAGACTAACAGTCAAAAGCCTTTACGGTCATTAGAAGGCGGGGTCGGACGTTAGGATGCGCAGGTGACCCGAGACGACACGGCCGGTACGGTGCCGCCGGCCGCCGACGCACCGCGGGTGGGCGTGGCCCTGATCGGCGGGCACCCGGTGCTCGACTTCGCCAACACCGTCGCGTGGCGGACCGACGACGCCCGCCGGGCGGACCGCGTCGGCGGGGCCGGGGCGTGGATCCGGTGGGCGGGCGCCGCCGGGGTGTTCCCCACCGCCCGGACCAAGGCGCTGCTCGACGCCGTGTCCCGGGAGGACCCGGCCGACCTCCTGTCCGGGCTCGCCGGCCTGCGGGCACTGCGGACCGCGGTGAGCGCGGTCCTGGACGCCGCGGTCGACGGCACGCCACCGCCCACGGAGGCGTGGGAGACGGTACGGCGCTGCCTGCTGACGGCGCATCGGGAGGCGGAACTCCCGCCCGCCCTGCCGATGCGCTGGCACGCCCGCGCGGACCGGTTCGCCGACCTCACCCACGCCCTGGCCCTGCAGGCCGGGGACCTCCTGGCCGGCCCGCCGGTCGAGCGCGTCCGCCGCTGCCAGGGGCCGGGGTGCGGCTGGTTCTTCCTCGACCGCAGCCGCAACGGCACCCGCCGCTGGTGCAGTTCGGGCGACTGCGGCAACCGGGACCGGGTCCGCCGCCACTACCGGAGGTCCAGGGGCTGATCCGGCACCCCGCGGCGCGCCCGGCGGATGTCGTCGGCGCCCGGCGCGGCCGCGGGTCAGCCGATGAGGGCCTGGGTGATCTGCCGGGTGGTCTGCGCGGCGACCCGCGGGCTGACGGCGGCGTAGGCGCTGTGGGCGTTCAGCCCGGTGGCCAGGGCCCAGCCCCGCCCCCGCAGCCAGGTGGCGTCGTCCACACCGAGCGCCTCGCGGAAGACGGCCCGGCTGCGGGCCGACATCAGGGTGAAGGCGATCATCAGGTCGCGGGCCGGGTCGCCCCTGCCCAGCTCCCCGAAGTCGATGACCGCGCTGAGGCGGCCGCCCACGGTCAGCAGGTTGCCGGTGTGGAAGTCGCCGTGGAACCAGACCGGGGCCCGGTCCCACCCGGGGGCGTGCAGCGCCGCGTCCCACAGCCCGCTCATCGCCGCCCCGTCGAACACGCCGTCGTACCTGGCGATGGCGAGCCGCGTCGCACGGTCGCGGTCGGACAACGGCCGGCCGGTGAGGCCGTCCCCGGCGCTCCCGGCGTCATCCCCGGCATCCGTGGAGGCCCCGGCGTCCCCGGCCGGTCCGGTGCCCCCGGCCTCGCCGTCCGTGCCGTCCTCGGGGGTGCAGCGCTGCAACGCCCACAAGAACTCCGCCAGTTCGACGGCGGCCGTGACGGAGTCGGCCAGCGCCGCGACGGTCGCCACCTCACCGTCCAGCCAGCGCGACACCGACCACGGCCACGGATAACCGCAGCCGGGCTCGCCCACCGCCACCGGCGCCGGGACGGCGAGGGGGAGGTGCGGGGCGAGCCGGGGCAGCCACCGCGCCTCCTTCCGCGCCTGCCCGGTGGCGTCGGCGTGGCGGGGCAGCCGGACCGACAGCTCCTCGCCCAGCCGGTAGATCACGTGGTCCGAACCGGCCGGGTCGAGCAGCTTCAGGGGCAGCCCCGCCCACCGCGGGAACTGCGTGTCGACCAGCCGCCTGGCCAGTGCCTCGTCGATGTGGGGGCGGGAGTCCGCGGCGGTCGCCGTTTCCAAGCACAGCTCCTGGGGCCGGCCCGCTCGGTGCGAGGGGCAGTCGGAGCCATCCCAGTGGTTCGCGGCCAGGCCGTCCAGCGAATTACCGGCGCCGGGCGGCCCGGCCGTCAGCCCGCACGCCGTCGTCACCGGCGGGGGAGAGCACGACGGGGAGCCGGTCGTAGTCGTTGCCGATGAACGACGGCCGGCGCCGCAGGGTCCCGGCCGGCGCGGCGAGCCGGATGCGGGGGAAGCGGGCGAAGAGCGCCGGCAGGGCGACCCGGGCCTCCAGCCGGGCGAGCGGCGCACCGAGGCAGTAGTGGATGCCGTGCCCGAAGGCCAGGTGCTGCCGGTCGGCGCGGTCGATGTCGAACCGGTCGGGGTCGGGGTTGACGCCCCCGTCACGGCCGTGCGCCCCGAAGCCGATGAGGACGAGGTCACCACTGCGGATGGTCACGCCCTCGCCCAGGTCGATGTCCGCGGTGGCGTACCGCAGCGGCAGGTGCATCACCGGCGGGTGCTTGCGCAGCGTCTCCTCGGTGACGTCGTCCCAGCGTGCCGGATCGGCGAGCGCGGTGGCCAGCTGGCCGGGGTGGGTCAGCAGCTCGACGACCGCGTGGTCGATGAGCGAGACGGCGGTCTCGGAGCCCGCGCCGATCATCAGGATGAGGGTGCTGACCAGCTCCTCCTCACTGAGCCGGTCACCGTCCTCCCGGTGCGCGGCGAGCAGGACGCTGGTCATGTCGTCGCCGGGGGTGACGCGCTTGGTGGCGATGAGCTCGCTCATCACGGCGAACAGCTCGACGCGGATCTCCGCCGCGCGCTCCTCGGAGACGGTGGTGTCCAGCACCGCGTCCACCACGTCCAGCATCCGGGACCGCTGCTCGTCCGGGACACCGAAGAGATTGCAGATGACCCGGGTGGGGATCGGGTAGGAGAAGGTGGCGCGCAGATCGGCGGAGCCTCCCGGAGCGGTGGCCTCCAGGGCGTCCAGCAGATCGGTGACGATCGCCTCGACCGCCGGCCGCATCGCCTCGATACGGCGGGGGGTGAACGCCCGCCCGACCAGGTCCTTCAGGCGTTTGTGGTCCGCGCCGTCACTGGTGAACATCGACACCACGTCGACCCAGGCGGCCAGCCACGGTATCGCGAACGGCTGGTAGCCGGGCCAGCTGCGGCGGGCGTCCTTGGAGATGTGCGGGTGGGTCAGCAGCGTCTTGGCGACATCGCCCCGGGTGACCGACCAGGCCGTCAGCCGGCTGGGCATCCCGACGCGCACGGCGGGGCCGGCGGCACGCAGCTCGTCGGCCTGGTCGTACAGACGTCCTCCGGTGGTGTCGAGGGATATCGGGGCACGGTTCACGGCTGTCCTCCGGTGGATTCGGGGGCGGTGCGGCTCTCGTGGCGCTGCGGGCGGAAGCGGACGTTCAGCGAGACCGGGCACTGGTGGAAGGGGCCGTGCCGGTTGGGCACACCCGGGTCGGTCAGCTCCAGGTCCCACAGCCGGTCCAGGACCGTCTCGATCGCGGTCTGCGCGATGACCCCGGC
Source organism: Streptomyces pactum (assembly GCF_016031615.1). Classification (GTDB taxonomy): domain Bacteria; phylum Actinomycetota; class Actinomycetes; order Streptomycetales; family Streptomycetaceae; genus Streptomyces; species Streptomyces pactus. The sequence goes on along the minus strand of NZ_JACYXC010000001.1, from coordinate 511,154 downwards.
CTGGCTGTCGGCCGGGCACCGGTGCGGCCCGGCCGACCAGGCGAGGTGCGACCGGTTGTCGTAGCCCAGGCCGGGCGGCAGCGCCGGATCGGTGCCGGTGGCGGCGTGACTGATCAGCACCGGTACGTCGGGCGGCACCGGGACGCCGTGCAGCACGGTCGGGTACCGGGCGAAGTGCACGCTGAAGTTCGCCATCGGCGACCGCGTCCACAGCACCTTCTCCATGGCCCGGCGCACCGTGACCGTGCCCCCGGTGAGGTCGCCCGCGTACACGTCGTCCTCCAGCAGCAGCCGCAGCCCGGAGGCGATCCAGGCGGCGGTGGGGATGGTGCCGGCGCCGACGAAGCAGTACAGCTGGTGCAGCGTCTCCTCGAAGCTGAGCCGCGCCGGGTGCTGGAGCATCCAGGAGGTGAAGTCCGGCCCCGGCTGCGCGCTCCTGGTCTCGATCAGCTCGGCGAGGATGTGCGCGAAGTCGGCGGCCGCCTGCGCCGCCGACGCCCCGGCCCCGATGATGCCCTGGCAGGCGATGACCATCCGCTCGGCCAGCGGTGCCGGACAGCCGAGGATGTCGGCGAAGACCAGCAGCGGCAGGGTGTCCGCGAACTCGGTCATCAGGTCGGCGCGGCCGGCCGGCGCGATCGTGGCGACCAGCCGGCGGGCGTGCGCCTGCGTGGTCTCCAGCAGCTGGTGGATGTCGATCCGCGCCATGCAGTCGTCGAGCGCCCCGCGCAGCCGCCGGTGCTGCTCGCCGTCCGCGTACAGCACGCTCGGCCGGAACGCCATCAGGGCCAGCACCGGGCTGTCCGGCGGCACGTTCCCGGCGTTGAGCGCGGCCCACCGCCGGCTGTCCTTGCTGTAGGTGGCCGTGTCGTTGAGGAGGGAGACCGCGGCCCGGTGGCTGGTGACGACCAGGGCGTGCACGGACTCCGCGATCTCCGCCCAGGCCACCGGCCCGGCGGCCCGCAGCGCGGCGTACGCCTCCTCGGGGTCCGCGGCGAAGGCGTCACCGAACAGGCGGGGAACGGCGGGTGCGGCGGTCATCGCGCGGGCTCCAGACGGGGACGGGCGAGGATGTCGGTGACCAGGGCGATCAGCCCCTCCTTCGCCGAGTGGCGGTAGCGGGCGTCCAGCCACACCAGTGGCCGGTCCTCCGCCATGGTCAGCGAGTCGCGGATCTCGGCGTCGCTGTAGCGGGGGGCGCCCGGGAAGTGGTTGACGGCCACGGTGTACGGCAGACCGGCCGACTCCAGCAGGTCGATCGCGTCGAAACTCTGGTCCAGGCGGCGGGTGTCGACCAGCACCAGCCCGCCCAGCGCCCCTTCCATCAGCGACCGCACCATCCGGTGGAAGCGCGGCTGGCCGGGGGCGCCGAACAGGTACAGCACGATGTCCCGGGCCAGGGTGACCCGCCCGAAGTCCATGGCCACCGTGGTGGTGTCCTTGCCCGTCAGCCCGCCCAGGTCGTCCACCAGCTCGCCGGCCACGGTCATCCGCTCCTCGGTGTGCATCGGACGTATCTCCGACACCGACGCCACCAGGGTGGTCTTGCCCACCGCGAACGGGCCGAGGACGAGCACTTTCACCGAGCGGGCTCCGGCCGACACATAGCGGCGGTCAGAGCTGTTGGAGTCCATGCAACACCCTTCTCAGGAAATCCTCGTCGTGCTGGTGGGCCGCGGGCACGAACGGCGCCCGGGCGACCAGGTGCCCGCTGTCCACGAGATCGGAGACCACGACCTTGGTGACGGCACCGGGCAGCTGGAGGTGGTAGGCCACCTCGGAGACCGAGAGCACCCCCGGCAGGCACAGCTCCATCACCCGGTACGCCTGCGCCGCCAGCCCGGCCAGCGGCATCTTGGGATCGGCGATCAGCAGCGTGGCCTCGTCCAGCGTGCTCCGCGACGGCCGGGCGCGGCCGCCGGTGGCGGTGTAGGACCGCACCATGCCGCGCTTCTGGCGTCCCGGCGGGGTCACGCCGAGCCGCTCCGCTCACGCGCGTCCAGCACCGGGCGCATCCCGGAGATCATCTTCAGGGTGGCGGTGATGGCCAGCGACACCTCCTGGCTCATCGAGTCCCCGCGCACCGAGACCCCCAGGCCGGTACGCGACCCGGCGGCGAACAGCAGCACGGTGGCGTCCTTCAGATCGCTCACCACGTGCCGCATCCGCAGCCGGCTCCCCGTCTCGCCGGGATGCCCGCAGAACGCCCCCAGGTCCGCCTGGAGCGACTTGACCCCGCACAGGGCGGCGGCGGTCCGCTCGGCGTCGTCGGTCGCCAGAGCGTCCGAGGACGCCAGCACCAGTCCGTCGGTGGTGAACAGCAGGGCGTTGATGACGCCCGGCTCCCGGGTCAGGTTGTTGAGGAGCCAGGTCAGGTCCGTCGAATCGGCGGTGGGCTGTTCGGTCGTCACTGGAATCCTCCGGTGTCGGTGTCGTTCTGGGCGTATCCGGTGCTCAGGGCCCGGCGGATCTGCTCGAAGCCGTCGGCGAGGTCGTGGGCGTCCGCGGTGTCGGTGACGGCCTCCTGACTGGGCCCGGACGGCGGAAGGGTCATCAGCTGCTTCGGCTGCCGCTTCGGGAGCCCGGAGACGGTGGTCTGCGGCGGTGCACCGGCGGGCGGCGCGGCGGGGGCGGCGGCCGCCGGCGCGGGGCCGGGCTCCTCCAGCGGGACGGGCGACGCCTCGCCGCGCTCGGGGGCCTCGCCCATCAGCGCGGTGGGCACCAGCAGGACCGCCTTCACACCGCCGCTCGCCGAGGGGGCGCCCACGTCGACGCGGAAGCCGTAGTCGTGGGTGAGCCGTCCGATGACGGCGAAGCCGAGCTTGCGCTCGTCCTCCAGCGCCGTCACGTCCAGCAGCGTCCTGCTGGACAGCAGCCGTTCGGCGTCCGCCAGCTGGAAGGCGTTCATGCCCAGACCGGTGTCCTCCACCACGATCCGGCAACCGGCGGGCACCTGCTGGGCGTAGACGCTCACCGTGTCGCTGGAGTACATCGTCGCGTTGATCATCAGCTCCGCGAGCGCCACCACGATCGGCTCGACCACCCGGCCCTCGACGAACAGCTCGCCGACGTCCGGCCGGTAGGTGTACTCCACCCGCTCGTACGGGCCGACCCGGCCGCGCGCGCTCTCCACGATCTCGCGGATCGACGCGTTGGCGCGCTGGGTGCCCGGCCACGACCCGGCGAGCACGCGCAGCCGCTGGAGGGTGTGCAGGCTCCGGGTGGCGAAGTGGTCGATCTCGATGAGGCTCTGGTGGTAGGCGGTCGCGTGCGGGTGCTTCCCCAGTTCCTCGTCGATCTTCATCTGGAGCTTGGTCAGGAAGGTCTGCGCCTCGTCCGCCACGCCGCGCACGCCCGCGCGGGCGGAGCGCCCCACCGAGGCCCGGGTGGTCTCCACCGCCTCCCGCACCAGGTCCAGGGCGGCCTGGTGGAGGTCCTCCCACGGGCTGCCCCGGAGCAGCGCCTGGGACGGGCCGGGCACCTCCACCCCCGGGTGCCGGCGCGCCTCGACGTCCACCAGCCGCGGCAGCCGCCGCTCCACGAGGTGCTGGGTCTCCGCCAGGGCGGCCTGCCGCCACTCCCGGTCCGTCGCGGCCTGCCGCCGCAGCGCCTCGGCCTCCTCCGCCGCGGCCTGTCTGACCTGCCGGACCGACAGCTCCGCGGCGGCCCTGACCCGGGACACCTCCGCCTCGGCGGCCTGCCGGGCCCGCAGCGCGGCCTGCTTCCCTCGGGCCTGCGCCACCAGCGCGCCGGACGCGGCGACGAGTCCGCCGCCCAGCGCCATCTCGAACAGGACGTTGGCGTTGATCAATGGGAGTCCTTCATCTGCGGGGCCGGGCACATGCCGGAGCCGGGGTTGACCGGGAGGGGGCCGCCCCTGGGTACGGGCCGGCCGTCCCGAAGGGCCTGGGCCGGTGCGCCGGGCGCCGGGGTGACCGGGCGGGCGCCCCGGACGGGCGGGGACCGGTGGGCGGGCGGGCCGGTGGGCCCGCGGCGGTGTCCGGCGGGGCGGGGGCCGGAGGGCGGGGTCAGCCGGTGCGGGAGGTCCCGGCCGGGCCCCGGTGCCGGTGACACCCGGACCCGGAGGCCGGCGGACCGGCCGGGCGGCCGTGCCGCGCCGCTGCACCGCCCGCCGGGTCCCCGGCGCACCGCCGGGCGCGGCCGGGGACCACCGCCGTCCGGTGCCCGCGGCCGCCGCCCCGGTGCGGGGGTCCGTGCCGGCCGGGTGGCGGCCGGGCACCGTCGCGCGGTGACCGGGCAGGGGGTGCCGGGGGCGGGCGGTGCCGTTCGACCGGAGGGCCCGGTGCTGCGCTGCCATCGCCGTGGACTGCGCGGACGGGCACGGGATCACTGGCGGCTCCCTGTCTGTACTGCGGCGCGGACGGCCCGGGAACGGCGTCCGGCGCGTGACCGGTCCCCGGAATCCTCTCCTACGCTTCGATCGCCCCCGGCATATTTCGGCCCCCTCCGGCAGGTGAGCGGAAGGTGTCCGAAAGGTGTGGAGAGGGTGATGTGACGACGTGGATGAGACGCCGGTCACACGGAAATCGGGAACCCGGGCCGTGCGGTGGTTCATGTCCCGGGCACTTTCTCCCGGAGAGGGCCGTCGTGTCTGGGACCGGCACGGTGGCGCCGGTCCGCGTCCGGAGTGCGGAGGGCCCCGGACCGGCCCGTCCGTACTCGGCGTGATTCCGTCGTCGCACAGCGCGCCGTGGCCCGCCGCGCCCCCCTCCCCGCCTCGCGCGCCGGGGCGCGTGGTGGTTCCGGGCCGCGTGGTGTGCCGACGGTGCGCGGTGCGGCGGGTCGTGCCGTTCTCCGTGCCCTGGGCGGGCGTCGTGGGTCGTGCCGTTCTCCGTGCCCGGGGCCGGCGTCGTGGGCCGTGCTGCTGCCCCGCGCCGAGGTGCGCGGTCGGGGTACTTCGCCCCTTCCTCGCCCGGCTGCGGCGGCCCGGCTCCTCATCGGGCCGAGGTGCAGCCGCCGTGCCGCCGTTGGGGCGCGCCGCCGCGACGCGTGCCGCCTCCCGCCGGGCGGTGGAGGGGGCGGCATCGCGAAGTCCCCGGCTGCGCACCGCAGTTCACCCGGCGCCGCGGGCCGGGTCGGGTGTGGGTGCGGGGCGGGCGTGGGGGCCGGGTGCCGGCCGGTGAGGGGCGAGGGTGGACGGCAGGCAGGCCCTGCGGGCGGGGAATGGCGTACCGCAGGAGCGTCGGCGTACCGGCAGGGCTCAGGCCGGTACGCCAGCGGACCGGCGTGTCATGCGCCCCCGCCTCCGCCGCGCTGGGCGGCGCGGCGCCGCAGCCACAGCGGCAGTGCGTACCAGCAGAGGGCGAACCACAGCATCACCCCGCCGACGAGCACCTCGGCAAGGACGCCGGGCACCACGATCCGCAGTATCAGCAGCAGCGTGCAGCCGATGGTGAGCGCGAGGAGCACCATGCCGCACATCATCAGCCGGCTCGCCGTCTCCACCACCTCGTCCTTCAGACGCTGGCCGGACAGGAAGCGGTGGAGGGAGACGGGGGCGATCAGCGACCCGGTGGCCGACGCGCCCAGCACCACGGTGAGGACGTAGACCACGCGGTCGAACGTCTCCAGGTTCCGGAACATGGGGGTGAAGGCCACGCTGAGCAGGAACCCGAAGAGGATCTGCACACCCGTCTGCGCGACCCGGGTCTCCTGGAGCAGCTCGTTCCAGCGGCGGTTGACCCGTTCCCGCGCGCTTTCCGGTTGCTCGGTGCCCGGCCGGCGGCCGCGTCCGCCGTGGTGCGTGCAGCATGCGGTGTCTTCCTCCCCGATGTGCTCGACCGGCTGTTTCGTCATGGTCATGGCGTCCTTCCCGTCTCAGGGGGACCGACTGCCCCGTACGCACCTGCTCATGCGGGGCCGCCCGGTCCGGGAGACGGCGGCCGGCCCCCGCCGTCCGTAGGCGTCGCCCCCGTCCGTACGTGTCGTCCCCGTCGTCCCGGTCGCCCCCGGCGTTCCGCTCGGGCGACGGCGGGGACGGGCGGCGTGGCGGCGGCCACCGGGCGGGGAGCCGACGGCCCCAGGGCGGGGCGCCGGGGCCGGGGGCGGCGAGCCGGTGCTCCCGGCAGTGGGCGGCGGCCCGCCCCGGCTGTCATCGGGGAGGAAGGCGGCCGGGCCGACCGTGAGGAAACGGAATATCCGGGTACAGGGGATGCACGTGCGGAGCGGACGGCGGTCCGTGCGGCATGCCTGTCACAGGCCCTGCTCCTGGACGCGGGACGGCCCCGGACCGCACCGGCGCCGGCCTTCCGGGCCGCCCGCCGGCCCCGGCGGCGAGGGCCGGCCCCGGGCCGGCGGGCCCACGGCACGGCCGCGGTACACCGCACGGCGGGCCCGCGGCCACGGCGGAACGCCCGCCACCGGCCCATCGGAGACGGAGGAGGAGCCCCGTGACCGAACCGCACCGCCGCCCGGCACCCCACGGTCCCGCACCATCCGCCGCGCCCCCCGGACCGGACGAGCCCGGCCCCACCCCGCGTTCCGGACCCGGCGGGCCGCGGCCGGACCCTCGACCCGGACGAGCCCTCGCCCGACCCGGACGAGCCCTCGCCCGACCCGGACGAGCCCCCCCGCCCGGACCGGACCCCCCGCCCCGACCCGGGACCCGACCCCGGCCCGTATCCGGTCCCTCCGTACCCGCCGCACCCCGGACCCGCCCAGGACCCCGGCACACCGGCCCCCCTCGACCCCCGGGAGCCGGAGCCGGGCCCCTGACCGGCCCCGGCGAACGCCCACGCATCCGGCGCGGGCCCGGTCCGGGCCCGCGCCGGCCGGTTCCGTCCGGGCACCCGTGACGGCACGCACCGACGAGCAAGGAGACAGCCGATGGACCACTCCCGAGTGCCTGTTCTCGAAGCACTGGAGGCATTCCGGCGGCGCGGGGACGTCGTCTACGGACCGCCGGGGCACAAGCAGGGGCGGGGCGCCGATCCCCGGGTGGTGGAGATCGTGGGCGAGGGGGTGTTCGCCTCCGACGTGCTCTCCCTCAACGGGCTGGACGACCGGCGCCAGTCGCAGGGGGTGATCAGCCGGGCCGAGGAGCTGATGGCGGACGCGGTCGGCGCGGACCGGGCGTTCTTCTCCACCTGCGGCAGTTCGCTCTCGGTACGGGCCGCGATGCTGGCGGTGGCGGGACCGGGGGAGAAGCTCCTCATCTCCCGCAACTCGCACAAGTCCGTGGTCGGCGCGGTGATCGTCAACGGCGTCCAGCCGGTGTGGGTGCACCCCCGGTTCGACCCCGAGCGGCACCTCGCCCACCCGCCCGAGCCCGACAACGTGCGACGCGCCCTGGACGCCCATCCGGACGCCAAGGGCATGCTGCTCATCACCCCCACCGACTGGGGCTCCTGCGCCGACATCCGGGGCGTCGCACGGGTCTGCCACGACCGGGACGTCCCGCTGATCGTCGATGAGGCGTGGGGAGCGCACCTGCCGTTCCACCCCGACCTCCCGTCCTGGGGGATGGACGCCGACGCCGACCTGGTCGTCACCAGCGTCCACAAGATGGGCGGCGCCATCGAACAGAGTTCCGTCTTCCATCTCCAGGGCGACCGGGTCTCGCCCGAGGTCCTCAAGCAGCGGGAGGACCTGCTGGGCACCACCAGCGCCTCCTCCCTGGTGTACGCCACCCTGGACGGCTGGCGGCGCCAGATGGTCGAGCAGGGGCACGACCTGCTGGACGTGGCGCTGCGCCGCTCCGCCCGCGTCCGCGAGGCGCTGGGGGCGCTGCCCGGACTGGACCTCCTCGGCCCCGAGGTGGTGCGTGAGGGGCTGACCGCGGAACTGGACCCGCTGAAGGTCACCATCGACGTACGGGGGCTGGGAATCAGCGGCATGCAGGCGGCCGAGTGGCTGCGCACCCACTGCCACGTGGACATCGGCTCCTCCGACGCCTGCCGCGTCAGCGCCCAGCTCACCCACGCCGACGACGACCACACCGAACGGGTGCTCATCGACTCCCTGCGCCGGCTCGTCGAGCGGGCCGACTCCCTCGGTCGGCGGCCGGAGGTCCGGCTCCCCGCGGCGGGGGAACTGGAACTGGAACAGGCCATGCTGCCCCGTGACGCCTTCTTCGCCGCCGTCGAGCACGTCCCGGCGGACAAGGCGGCCGGCCGGATCGCCGCGGAGATGATCAGCCCGTATCCGCCGGGTGTCCCGGTCGTCGCCCCCGGCGAGGTCGTCACCCCGGCCGTGGTGGACTACCTGCGCAGCGGGGTGGCGGCGGGCATGCTCGTCCCCGACGCGGCGGACCCGTCCCTGGAGACCTTCCGGGTGACGGCCGCGTAGCACCGGCGACCGGCCGGCGCCGCACCGCGTACCGCGGGCCCGGCGCGGCACCGGCGCGCGGCGTCGGTCCACGGCGCCGGTGCACGGCGGCGCCGGTGTGCGGCGTCAGTGCGCGGTGGCCGGGACCGGGGCGGCCGGCCCGGGCAGCGCGCCGGAGGTGAGCGGCAGCGGGTCGTGGCGGATCCGGTCGGCCGGCACCCCGAGCGCGGTGAGTTCGGCGACGGCGGCGGCGACCATCCCGGGCGGCCCGCTGACGTAGGCGAGGTGACCGGACCAGTCGCCGTGACGCTCCAGCTCCTGTACCGGCGAGACCCCCGGGCCGACCGTCCGGTGCACCCGGAGCCAGGGCCGGCGGGCCAGCTCGGCGACCGCGTCACCGTCGTACGGACCGGCCTCCTCGCGGGCGCCGAGGAACAGGTGCACCCCGGGCGGCGCCGGGCGGCGGGCGGCCAGTTCCTGGAGCAGCGACTTGGCCGTCGCCCAGCCGGTGCCGCCGGCCACCAGCAGCAGGTCACCGGGGAACTCCTCGTCCAGGGTCATCCCGCCGTGCGCCGGGCCCAGCCGGAGGGTGTCACCGACCCGGGTGTGTGCCACCAGCGCCTCGCTGACCCCGCCGGGACCGACCGCCCGGACATGGAACTCCACCTCTCCGGCGGGGTCGGGGGCACAGGCGAAGGAGTACTGGCGCCAGCTGTGCGGCAGCAGGGGGGACTCCACCGCCCCGTGCTGGCCCGCCCGGAACGGGTACGGCTCCCGGGGGCGGACCCGCAGCACCGCGAGGTCCGGGCCCCGGCGGTCGTGGCCGGTCACGTCGGCGTGCCAGTACGGGGGTTCGGTGAGGGCCGCGTCCGCGCCCGCCACCATGGCGCGCACGGCGAACCGCAGCATCTCCACCCAGGCCCAATCCAGTTCCTCGGTCCAGTGGGCGCCGGCGCGGCGGCGCAGCGCCTCCCGGAGCGCCACCTCGAACGTCTGGTAGTGGGCGGGCCGCACCCCCAGCTTGCGGTGGTCGCGGCCGAGCCGGGCGCAGGTGGCCTCGATCTCGTCGGGCCGGTCCAGATGCTCGATCAGATAGCCGAACATTTCGGCCAGGTGGCGGCGCTGGAACTCCATGGAGTCCGGGAACAGGGACCGCAGATACGGATGACGCTCGAACATGGCGTCGTACAGGTCGCCGATGAGGGCGTCGAACGGTGTGACCAGCGGCAGGTCACGGAGGATGACCGCCTGCGCGGCGGTGCCCGGGATCTCCGGCCCGTCGGCCGCACCCGGGCCCGCGGCGGCACCGGGACCGCCCGGTCCGCCGGGCCGTGCCGGGGCGAGCAGCATCCGGCGCAGCCGCATCGCGTCGTGCCGCGCCAGCAGTGCGTGGTACTCGCCGCTGCGGCCGGCGCCGCCGGGGTGTCCGAACGTGCCGGAGGCGGAGTGCGGGGTGCTCATGGCCGGGTCTCCTCGGTGCCCGCGCGGTGCGCGCGGACGACGGATGATGGTGCGTCAGGCACCTGCGACCGCGGATGCGGACAGGTGCCGCGACCGGCGTCCTACCGGTGCGGCGGGTCAGTATGGCACCGGCCCGCAATGCCCCGTCGGCCCAGGTCAGCAGGGACTTTCGGCCCTATGGACGGGGGTGCGGCGGGTGCGACGCTGATCGGATCGGCCGAGTGCGTCCACCGGTCCGGCGGCTGGGCGTAACGCCCGGGGGACGCCGCCGGGGCCGTGCCCGCCGGCCCGCCGCGGCCCGGCAGGGACCTTCGGCCCTGCCGGCGGGACGTCCGGCCCTGGGGCGCCGCTCCCGGCCCGGTGGATCATGAATGTGCCGGGAGGGACCGCCTCCCCCTGAGTGGGTCCGTCCCGGCAACGCCCCCGCCGGCCGCCGTCTCCCGGCCGGTCGGGTGGCAGGGGAGGGCGTCCGCGACAGACGCCACGGGGGGTGTCCGGCCGGGCGGTGCCGGCCCGGCGACGCTCGGCACGGCCGGCCGGACACCCCGGGAGGACCCGGACGAGGGTTCCGGGGGAAACTCCGGCCGGACCGGCGCGGACACCGGGATGTCCGCGGGCCGCACCCGGCACCGCCGTGGCCACCGGCCGCTCCCCACCCCGCCGCGGGACATCTCCCGACACCTCCGGATCCCGCGTGACGGGCGACCCGATGGGGTGGTGGCCCGGTGGCGGCCCGGCGCGCCGGTGGTTCCGTGACGGCCCGGCGGCCGGGGGCCCGGGGGACCTCCGCGGCGGGCCCGTGCGCCGCTCCGCCGCGCCCGGCCCGGCCGGGCCCGCACGCCCGCCCACGTGAACCGGCCCGTCCCGCCTACGGGAACCGGCCCGTCCCGTCCACGGGAGCCGGCCCGTCCCGTCCACGGGAGCCGGCCCGTCCCGCCCACGGGAGCCGGCCCGTCCCGTCCACGGGACGCTGAGGCAGGTGGGACGGGTGGGAACGGGGAACCGGTGAGGCCGGCCGGATCCGCCGGAGCCGTCGCGCCCGGTGTGCCGGACACCCGCCGCCTCGCGGCCCGGTGACGGTGGCTCAGCCGCCGAGGCCGCTGGTGCTGCCGACGAGGTCCTCCAGTTCCTTCAGCTGCCGGTCCAGGTCCTCCAGGTCGGGCACACCGGTGAGGGTCGGGTCGGGCACCGTGAGGTCCGGCCGCTTGACGAAGGTGTCGGTGACGCCGCCGCCCCAGCTGATGGTGAGCTTGTCACCCGAGGGATTGACGAGCATCGTGCCCCGGGCCCGCTCGGTGCCGCAGGGGAAGGAGATGACCACCTCGGCGCCGAAGGTGACGGTGCCGTCGCACTGGTTCACGGTCGGCATCAGGGCCTCGCCGTGCCGGATGCCCAGGGAGTGGACGCCGCCACCGTCCGGGAACCAGGTGAAGTCCAGCTCGGACGAGGTCGGCTTCCGCTGGGCCTCGCCGCCCGTGGCGGGCCGGCCGCTCTCCGACGGGCCGGCCGTACCGGGCGAGTCGTCCGAGGAACTGTCGCAGCCGGTCAGTACCGCCGCACCGACGGCCACCGCGACCGCCCATGCCATCCATCCCCGCACAGCATCCTCCTCCACCGGTTGTACGGTCCGCGCCGCGCCGGACCCGGGTGTCCGTTGCACCTCCGGACGACGGAGCGGCCCTGCGCGGTTCCCGGCCCGACGACGGGGCGCCCGCCGACGGCGACCGTCGGTGATCGTGGTGGCCGCCGGTGGCCGGGGTGGTCGGCCGCGGGACCCTCCGCCGTACACGCACGACGTCGCACGGCCCGGTGCGGCGCGAGGACACCGCCCACGGCCACCGCCCGGGCGGAGTGTCCCGGGCCGGTCCGGGCGGCGGGGAATCGACGCCGGCGTGCGGGGTACCCGACGCGCGAAACGGCAGCCGAGAGGAGCGTTCCCATGACCGTCCCCGAGGAGAACCGCGGGAAGAGCAGCAAGACCGACGACACCGTCCTGCACCCGGACCGGCTCCGGGAGGAGCGGGAACGGCGGCGGCCGGACAGCGGTTCGCCGGCCGAGGAGGCCGGCACGCCGCAGGGCCGTCCCGACGAGGACGACGACCACACCGGGTGACCCCCTGACCCCCGGGCGGGCGCCGCCGACCCGCGGGGCCCGCCGGCCCCGGCACCACGCACCGCCTCCGACGACCGGCCTCCGGGGCCCGCCGTTGCCGGTGCCGTGCCGACCGCGACCGGTCCGCCCAGCGGCGCCGCGCGGAGCCGGGTCGTCCCGGCGGGCGGCACCTCGCACCCCCGGGCCGGGTCCGGCGCGGGACCGCGGCCCCGCGGTGTCGGCGCGCCCTGGTGCGCGCGATCGGGGTGGACGGGGCGACCATGGAAGGGCAGCGGAGAACCACCGGATGCGGAGGAGGACGCCGTGGCAGTGGAACATCCCGCCTCCGCGTCGGACCGGCCGGCCGTGGCGGTCACCGCGGTCGGCGCCCGGCGCGCCGAGCTGACCCTGACCGGGGACATCTCGGCGGACCACCTGCAGGAGCTGGAGGAACGGCTCGCCGCGCCACCGATGAGCGACGCCACCGAGTGGGCCGTGGACCTCCGTGCGGTCACCCATATGGACCTGGCGTGCGGCTACGCCCTCCTGCGGGCGGTCTCCCGGCGGCCGGACCCCGTGGCGCTGACCGTCCACGGGGCGCGGCGCCCGGTACGGCGGACCTTGCGGGACATCGGTTTCGACGCGCTCGCGGTCTTCGAGGAGTGAACGGCGCCGCGGCCGGGCCCGGGCGCCTGCCGGCCTGCCCCGAGGTGCCCGTCGCGGGCACGGGCACCGGCGGCAACCGGTCCGTACGGCGTCTCTCCGACCCGTGACAGTCCGTACGGCGTCTCTCCGACCCGTGACACGCGAACGCGACACGGGCCGGGCCCGCGGAGCTGGACCCCCGAACCGGGCCGGTGGCCACCGGCCCGGTGGTGCCGGCGGGCCGGCTCCCGTGTCATCGGACCACCGGACCACCGGACCACCGGTCGAACGGGCCACCGGCGGGCCCGCCCGCGGCCGCGTGCCTACAGGCTCCCTCACGACCACGCGTGCAAGTCGACCATGCCCACGTGCCTACAGGCTCGCCCACGGCCCCGTGCGTCCAGCCGCCCATGGTCTCGCCGGTGCGGCCACGCGCGTACGGACGGATGGCCGGGGGCGACGAAGAGCGGGAGCCGGCCGGTGCGACATGCGCGGCCCGGGATCCGCCGGCTCGCCCGTGAGCGACCGCCCGTAGCCACGGGCCATGCCCGGCACCGGCGGGGCGGCCGTGTAGGCGAGGCCGCACGGAACGCGTGCAGGCCCGCCCACACCACGGCAGCGCGATACGGAGGGTCACCGGGGCGGGGCCGACCAGGACCGGCCGGCCCCGCCCCGGCCGGCCCCGCCCGCGGCGGTGGGCACGACCCCCGCACCACCGCAGGCCGGCCCGCGCCCGCACGGTACGCCCGCGCCCGTACCGCGGCCCCAGCGGTCCAGGCCCACTTGCCTCGTGCTGCCCCCTTGCCCCCATGCCCAGCGCCCCGGGCCCGGGGCCGAAGTCCCTCGGCCGGCTCCGTGGCCGGCCGTCGTCAGGAGGCGGCCCGCTTCCGCGGGGCCTTCTTCGCCGCCGGCTTCCCGCTCCCGCCGGCCTTCCGGGACCCGGTCTTCTTCGCCGGGCGGTCCGCCAGCTCGTGCACATCGGCCTCTCCCGGTTCGCCGCGGCGTTCCTGCGCGGCGCGCACGCTGTTCCGCAGGGCGGCCATGAGATCGACGACCTGGCCCGCCGGTGCCTCCTCGGCCTCCGCCACAGGCGGCTCCTTGCCCTCGGCCTTGGCCTGGATGACGGCCTCCAGCGCCTCGCGGTACCGGTCCCGGTACGCGGACAGGTCCGTGCCGCCGATGGCCTCCATCAGCGCCAGCGCCTCGTCCACCTCGGCATCGGAGACGTCCACCCGCTCCCCGGGGGCCAGCCCCTCGGCGGAACGGATCTCGTCGGGCCAGTGCATGGCCTGGAGGACGATGGTGTCTCCGACCACCCGGAGCGCGCCGAGCCGCTCCCGGTTGTGCCAGGCGTACTTGGTGAGCGCGATCCGGTCCGTGCGCTTGAGCGCCTCCCGCAGCAGCACGTACGGCTTGGCCGCGAGGTCACCGGCGGCCTGGAGGAAGTAGGGGCGCCCGAACCGCAGCGGATCGATACGGTCGGCGTCCACGAACGCCGACACCTCGATCGCCTTGGCGGTCGGCAGCGGCAGCCGGTCCAGGTCCTGGTCGGAGACCGGTACCAGGGTGCCGCCCCCGGCGTCGTAGGCGCGCCCGATCTCCTCCGGGGCCAGCTCCTTGTCCTCCAGCTCGCACACCTTGCGGTACCGGATCCGGCCCTGGTCGGCGGTGTGGTACTGCCGGAAGCTGATCGCGTGGTCCTCGGTGGCCGGGAACACCTTGATCGGGATCGTGACCAGGCCGAAGCTGACGGCGCCGGACCAGACGGGGCGCATGGCACACCTCCCGGACGAACCCCCTGGGGAGCTCCCAGGCTATGCCGGTCCGCCCCGGTCCGCCCCCCGGCCGCGCCCGCCCGGGTGACCGGCCCGGGTATCGGCCGTGGCGGCGCCCCCGCCCGGCACCGGCTCCCCGGTTTCCAGGGGGCACCGCCAGGGCGTCCCCGGCGGCGCGCACGTCCACAGCCGCCCGACGCGTCGCCCCCGCCCACGACCGGGCCTCGCCCGACGCGCCGGCCCTCAGCCCTCGGCCCCCACTCCCACCCTCGTCCCGCAACCGGGCCCCACCGACCGGCGCGGCCCGGCACCCACCGCCCCCCGCGCCGCCCGTCACGCCCCCCGGTTTCCCGGCCCGTAACCGGCCGTATTCCGCGCTCACCCGCCGGTCGCCACCGCGCCGTCACCGGCCCGCGCCGCTGCCGGCCGCCGCGGCCGTTCCGGTCGCCGGCGGTGAGTAGGCTCCCCCTCGAAGGGGCGGCGATCTTCCCGGATGGCCGCCAACCACCCCTCACACGAGGAGATCTGTGTTCCTGACCACCCACCGCACCGTCATGCTCGGTGCGGCTCTGCTGACCGTCGCGGTCGCGGCGCCGCCGGCGCTCGCCACGGATGCCGCGTCCACCGCCGCGCCCGCCGCCCGGACGGCCCCGGCCACCACCGGGACGGCCCCCGACCTGGACGGGGTGTCCCAGGCCCTGCGTAACACCCTGGCCGCCGGCGCACCCGGCGCCATGGCCCGCTACACCGGCCCCGACGGGGTCCGCGTCCGCGCCGAGGGGGTACGGGACCGGACCACCGGCGCACCGATGGACCCGCGCGCCCGCTTCCGGATCGGCAGTGTCACCAAGACCTTCTCCGCCGTCGTGCTGCTGCAGCTGGTGGCCGAGGGGCGGATCGACCTGGACGAGCCGGTCAACCGGTACCTGCCCGGGCTGCTCCCCGACGACCGGATCACCGTGCGCCACCTGCTGACGCACCGCAGCGGGCTCGCCGACTACACCAACGCCATGTTCGAGCGGACCGTCCCCGGCTTCGAGGCCGTCCGCAACCGGGTCTTCAGCCACCAGGAGCTGGTGGACCTCTCGCTGAGCGAGCCGCGGACCACCGAGCCGGGGGCCGCGTACCGGTACTCGAACACCAACTTCGTCATCGTCGGCATGCTCATCGAGAAGACCACCGGCCGGTCGGTGGCCACGGAGTACCAACGCCGCGTCATCAAGCCCCTGGGGCTGCGGAACACCTCCTACGTCCACCCCGACACGGCGATCGAGGGGCGGCACATCCGCGGCTACCTCCACCCCGACGAGGCCGGGGCGCCGCTGGTGGACTCCACCGAGCAGACGCTGTCCTGGGCACAGGCGGCGGGGGCGATGATCTCCGACGAGAAGGACCTGAACACCTTCATGTCCGCCCTGCTCGGCGGCCGGCTGCTCCCGCCCCACCTGATGGACGCCATGCTCACCATGAGCCCGACCGACACCACCGGCACCCGTTTCTACGGACTCGGCCTGCGCCGCTACGACCTGTCCTGCGGCACCTCGGTGTACGGGCACACCGGCACCGTCCAGGGCTACTACACCTACGCGTTCACCACCCGGGACGGCAGGCGCAGCCTGTCGGCGATGGCCAACACCTCCAACCGCGGAGCGGCCAACACCGCGCTCGGCGGCAGCCTGGAGGCGGCCTTCTGCGGCAAGCAGCCCGCGGCCCGCGGGCTCGCGGCGCCCGCCCCGGCCGAGCGCGACCTGCCCGAGAACGGCTGACGCGGGACGCGTAGGGCGACCGGGGCGGCGGGGGCTCACGACGGCCACCCCCGCCACCCTCGCCGTCCTGCGGGTCGGTCAGCCGGACTTCCTCCGGTCGAACCAGACCGTGGCCAGGGTGGGCGCGATCCCGGCCCAGAACAGGACCTGGGGCACGGTGCGTTCGGACCAGGGCACCTGGGAGATCAGCAGCGCGCAGAGCACGGCCCAGGCCGCCTGCGCCAGGACCACCCGCGCCCACCGGCCGCGGCGCACCAGGGACCACACGTTGAGCCGGACGCCGGTACGCAGCCGGCGGTAACGCCGCCAGGCGCCGAACGCCCACAGCGCCGCCATGGGGACGAGCGCCCACAGCCGCTGGCCCAGGGACACCGGGAGTTCCCGCTGCTCCTCCCCCTCCACGGCGAACAGGTCGAGCATGACCCCCGCGGCCGCCACGCAGATCAGCGCCAGCCAGCGCACGCCGCGCAGCAGCCGGTAGGTGGCCCGGTCCAGGTCGCGCCGGAGCCCGGCGTCGTCCGGGGCGGCGGCGAGCGCCTCGGCGTACAGGTCGGCCGCCCGGGCGGGCTTCACCCCGGGCGCCTGCGCCGCCCTCTTCGCCTGCCGCGCCAGCGCCTCCGGGTGATCGGGCGCCAGCCGCAGGATGGACCGGTCCAGTGTGTCGGCGACCGCCCGCTCGCCCGCCAGGTCCGCGATCATCCACGCCACCTCGTAGGCGTGGACCTCCTCGGGGGCCAGGCGTATCGCCTCCCCGGCGATGTCGGCGGGCTCCCGCAGCAGGTCCTTCACCGCCGCCGGGTCGATCCGGCCCCCGTTGGCCTGGCCGTGGCGGACCAGGCGCATCCGGCACAGCAGGTCGGCGAGGATCGTGTAGCCGTACCAGTCGTCGGGGGAGAGCCGCACCAGTGCGCGGAGGGTCTCCTCGGCCTCCTCGAACCGCCCGCCCACATGGCGCAGCGAGCGGCCGCGCAGCATGAGCGCCTGGCGGTTCTCCGGGTCGAGCCGGAGCGCGGTGTCGGCCGCGTCGAGCGCCTCCTTGTACCGCCTGGCGTTGAAGTGGCAGCGGGCCAGCGCGGTCCAGCCGCGGAGGTGGTCCGGCTGCCCGGCCAGGTGCTGCCCGAGCAGCGCCGCGGCCTCGTCGTACCGCTTGAGGTCGATGAGCGCGTGCGCCCGCTCCACGACCGTGTCCACCGTTGTCACAGCTTGCGCTTCTTCCTGAGATAGGCCACCAGGTCGTCGTAGGCGCCGCCCTCGTTGGCGAACATGGCCACGTTGCGGGCGGCGGCGAACCAGGGCTCGGTGGACGGCACGACGGTCTTCGCGGCGGCCAGCAGGTCCTTCATGCCGATCATGCGGACGCTGCCGGAACGTGCCGAGTCGAGCAGCGCCATCTCCGCCGCGGACTCGCACACATGGGCCAGGTCGGCGCCTGACAGGCCGTCGGTGGCCTTCGCGAGCCGGCCCAGGTCGACGTTCTCGATGGGCCGGTCGCGCAGGTGGTAGCGGAGGATCGCCTCGCGCGCGGGCGCGTCGGGCGGCAGCACGAGGAGGGTGCGGTCCAGCCGGCCGGGCCGGCGCAGCGCGAGGTCCACCTCCCAGGGCACATTGGTGGCGGCCAGCACGAAGACGCCCTCGTTGGCCGCCGAGTCGATCCCGTCCAGCTCGATCAGCAGCTGGTTGACGGTGTTGCGCATGCCGCTGCTCTGGTTCCGGCTGCGCTTGCCGCCCAGGGCGTCCAACTCGTCGAGGAAGACCACGCAGGGCGCGGTCCGGCGCGCGGTGGCGAAGACCTCGTGCATGTTCCGTTCGGAGTTGCCGATCCACATGTCGAGGACGTCGTTGACCGACACCGACAGGAAGTTCGCGCCCAGTTCGCCGGCGACGGCCCGGGCGATGAAGGTCTTGCCGCAGCCGGGAGGCCCGTACAGCAGCAGCCCGCCGCGCAGGCTCTTGCCGTACAGCCTGCGCAGTTCCGGGTTGCGCAGGGGGGCCAGGAAGGCCGCCTCCAGCCGGTCCTTGACCTCCTGCATGCCGCCGACGTCCGCCAGCCGTACGGCACCCGGCGCGGCCACGTCCCACACGGCGGCACCGGCGGCCTCGCCGCTGTCGTCGGCGGCCGGCGCGGACGCCACGAACCGCGGCGGGACCACGTCGCCGACCTGCTCCTCGGCCGCCCGCCAGTCGAAGCCGGCCCGGCCGCCGGGCCCGTCCTGGACGTTGCCGTCGCCGTGGCCGCCCCGGACGTGCCCGTCCCCGTGGGGGCCGTGGCCGGGGTGGCCGCCGGGTCCGCCGTGGCCCCCGGCCGGTCCGGCGGGCGGCGGTCCGGCGGGCGGCGGTGCGGCGGGGGCGGTGGGGGGCCGTGCGGGCGTGGGCGGCTTCGGTGGGACGGGTTTCGGTGGGCGTGGTTCCGGCCACCGGCGTGGTGCCGGCGGGGGTGGGTTGCGGCCGGGGCGGGCGGCGCTCCGGCGGGACCGGTTCCGGCCACCGGGGCGGAGGACCCGGCCGGCTGCGGCGGGGCCATCAGACGGCCCATCAGCTCCCGAGCCGCGGCGTCGCCGGGCGCCTGCTGGAGGGCGACGGCCACCTCCGCGACGGCCGCGTCGGGCCGCCCCTCGTTGAGCAGGAGTTCCGCCAGGTGCAGCCGCAACGGCACATCACCGGGCGCGGCGGCGACGGCCGTACGCAAACTCTGGATCAGCGGCGAGTCCTCGGACATGGCCCTCACTGTACGGAGCGGATCACCCGGACCGGCGACCACCCCCGCACCGCCCGTCACGCCCCCGGGCGGGCCGCCGGACCCCGGGCCGCCCGCGTCCGGGCACCGCCGGTCGCGGCCCCGGCATCACAGTCCCTTCGCCGGGGGCCGGCCCCGTGCCGGAGCCGCCGCCGCGCCCGGGGTGCCTCACCGGTCGGGTCGGGCGGCCGGGCGGGACGAGGGGCCCGGGTGGCAGGGCGAGGGCGACCCGCCGGGGGCGGACCCGCCGGGCGAGTTGCCGTACCAGCAACAACAGTTGTCGTCCCGGCCACCCCGGCCGCAGCCTGGTGCGCACCGCAAGGCCATCGAGACGATCAGGAGGCCACACCATGACCACGCACGCACCCCATGGTTCCGGGTCCGCGCCGGAGACCGGAGGCCAGGAGCTGCCGGTCAACCGCGTCCGCCACGTCCGGTCCGGGGAACTCGACGGCTACGCCGCCATCAGCGGCGGCATGGTCGGCTCCCGCAAACTCTGGATGGGCATGGTGGAGAACCCGCCGGCCAGCTCCACGGACAACCACCACCACGGCGACTCCGAGGCCGGGGTCTACGTGGTCAGCGGCCACCCCGTGTTCGTCTACCACGACGGTGAGCGGGAGGTGCGGATCGAGGCCGGGCCCGGCGACTTCGTGTACGTCCCCCCGTTCGTCCCGCACCGCGAGGAGAACCCGGACCCGGAGGAGCCCGTGGTGGTGGTGATCGCGCGCACCACCCAGGAACCGATCAAGGTCTCCGTGCCGGAGCTGTACCAGCTGACCGGGACGGAACCGCGGGAGGCGCGGTAACCGCGGGCGGCAGCAGCACGCGGACCGGCCGGGCGGGGCCGGCCACGCCCCGCCCGGCCGGTGACCGGCAGCCCGGTGGCCGACGGCCCGGTCACCGGGCTGCCGGCCGCCGGGTCACGACACGCGCTTGAGCGTCCAGGCGTTGGGCTCCAGGCTGGGGACGACGGAGTAGCGGCAGCTGCTGCTGTAGTACGTGCTGACCTGCACCCAGCCCGCGGGCTGGTAGGTGGACGCGCACGCGTTGACCGTCGTGCCCACCGGCAGCCCGGTCAGCTGCTTGATCTGCTTGATGTTCGGAGCGGTGGTACTGCCGCACGAGATGCTGTTGCCCCAGCTCACGTCCACCCATCCGCTGGGGGTCAGGGTGCTGGCGCAGACCGTCTGTACCTCGCCGGGGGCCGCCGCGGCCGGCGAGGCGGCCAGCGCCAGCCAGGCCGCCGGAGCCAGAAGGACGAGCCCTGCTGTGCGCATGCGCATCACGGATGTGTCTCCCGTCGTGAGATGGGGTGAAGGAGTGGTGAGGAGCGCCTCACTCAACCGGCCGGGGGCCGCCGGCGGGGAGACTCTTTCCGGCCGTATCCGCGGCGGCGTGGTGCCGGACCGGTGGCGGTCCCCGGCCCGGCACCCCCACCCGGACCCTCCGCCCGGCACCCCCCCGCCCGGACCCTTCCTCGCGGCCCCCGCGCCGGTACCCCGTGCCGGTGCCCTCGCCCGCCCGCATCCGCTCCCTCCGCACCGGCCTTCCCGTGCCCGGCGGCAGCCGTCCCTGGCGCTCCCTGTCCCCCTGCCGGCGCCCCTCCCGCCGTGCCCGGTGTGCGATGACCGGCCACCGCACACCGGGCGGCACCGGCCGGCGCCGCGGACGCTCGCCCGCGGCGGGAGCGGGCTACCCCACGTCGAAGAGGTTGCGCAGCCCCAGGTTGAAGCGCGCCTCGTCGGTCCGCTTCAGCCGCGCGAGCTCCGGCGGCTGGTGGAGGGTTTGGACGCGGCAGCGTTCGGCGCTCGAACCGTCCGCGTCCAGCAGTGCGTTGACCGCCTGCCGCCCGGTCTCGTTCGCGCCCTCCATGGTGGCCAGGTCCATGTCGTTGCGCACGTAGTCGCCCGCGAGGAAGAAGTTGCCGACGGCGGTGCGGGAGGTGGGGCGGTGGTGCAGCGTGCCGGCCGGGTGGATCAGGAGCTGTTCGTCGTTGGTGGGGTTCGGCCCGCCGATCCCGTCCACCGCCGGGTCCATGAACCACGAGTGGACCAGCTCGTCGCGGAGCACCGGCCGGCCACGGTCGTGGAGCCCGGCCTTCATCTGCGCCCAGACCTCCCTGACCACCTCCTCCTTGGTGCACTCCTTGGCCGTCCTGCCGTACAGGATGCCGGGCTCGTCCCACTCCGAGACGATGGTGGAGAGGCAGTCGGCGACCGTGCCGTCCCCGTAGTCGGCGGTCATGTCGCGCCCCGGCCACATCTGCGCCTGGCTGATGGAGGTGATCGACCAGGGCGAGTCCACGTGGTTGACGTGCCCGTGGACGATCGGCAGCGGCTCCCGCAGGTAGAACTGGATCCCGGTCATCCAGTCGGTGCGCAGCGCCGAGCACCGGTCCAGCTGGGGGTCCGCCGCCCGCAGCTCCGGCGTCCAGGTGGGCCGGGCGTGCTCCACCGGCATGGCGCTGAGGTAGTGGTCGGCGGTGACCGTACGGCTCGCGCCGGGACCACCGACGAGCGCCCCGGTGATCTCCCCGTCCCGGTACTCCAGCCGGGTCAGCGGCGCACCGGTCACGAACTCCACCCCCAGCGTCCGCAGATGGCTCAGCCAGGGGTCGATCCACGCCTCGTTGGTGGGCGCGTTGAGCACCCGGTCCGGCTGCCCGTCGTTGCCGCGGCCCAGCAGGTTGAAGACGAACGCCTCGAAGACGTGCGCCACGGTGTGCGCGCTGGCCTCCTCCGCCTTGGTGGCCACGATGTTGCGGGTCAGCCCGATCGCCAGCAGCCGCTGGTAGTCCGACGACATCCGGTCCGCCCGGATGTACTCCCACCACCGGGTCCGTTCCCACTCCTCCGTCCGCCGCCGCTCGCAGCTGGTGAGGTAGACCAGCAGCCGTTCGGCGAAGTACGCCACCTCGGTGGCCGGCAGCCGCGCGGCCGTGTCGAGCAGCCCGGTCAGGATGTCCAGCAGCGCCTCCGGGGTGATCACAACCGGCGGGGCGTCGAGCGTGCGGAACGGGAAGCGCAGGTCCGGCCGGCCCCCGGTGCGGACGACCAGCTCCTCCGTGGCATCGACCAGGTTGTCCTTGCAGCCGTTGCGGTTGCCCGGGAACGGGATGCGGCTGAGGGTCTCCGGAAGGTTGAGGTAGAAGCCGGGGAAGAACCGGAACCCGTGCTCCCCGGGGAGCGGTCGCCGACCGCCGGTCCCGGTGCCGGGGACGTCCATGCTGCGCGCCTTGCCGCCGAGTCCGGTGGGCTTCCGCTCGTACACGGTGACCCGGTAGCCGCGCTCGGCCAGTTCGTGCGCGGCGGTCAGGCCGGCGACCCCGCCGCCGAACACGGCGACGGTGCGGGCGGCGGCCCGCCGCCGGCCGGGGGCGCGCACCGCGGCGGCGGCCGGGCCGGCGGTGAGTGCGGCGGCCCCGGCGGCGCCGGCGGCGGTCAGGAAGCGGCGCCGGCTCGCGGCGCCTTCGGAACCCGGAGCCCGGTGGGCGGCGGAGTCCGGCGCGGGGAGTCCGGTGCGGCCCTGGGCCGCGGGAGGCGCGGCATCCGGCGCCGGGCCGGGCGGGGGGCGCGGCATCCGATGCGAGGCCGGGCGAGGGCGCGGGGGAGACGGGCTCGGGTGCGGGGGTGGCGCTGGCGTTCATGGCAGCTCCCTTGGCGAAGGCTGAACGTCCATGACGTACGCGGGGGCGCTGGGCACCGGGTCCCGCCGCGGCCGGCGTGCCGGCGCAGGCTCCGGGGCGGGTTCCGTCCGGTGTGGCCCCGGCCCGCGGCGGATGTCCCGGGGCCCCGTCCCGGAAGGGGCGCGGCCGGAGCAGGCCGCGTCCTGCCCCGCCCGGGAGGGGCGCGACGACTGGACCGTTCACGGGTGACGGCACCTTATGCCGGTGGCCCGGGCCGGCGGTGCTGATGCCCCGACCGGTAGCTCGATGGAGTGATGACACGGTGAGTCGCGGGCGCCATGGGCCACTTCGGGTGTACGAGCAACGTCCCCCGAGGGGCCGGCCCGGCCGGGCGGGAACCGGCCGGCGGCACGTCAGGTGCGATAACCGATACAGTTCGCCCGCACACCGCACACCGCAACACAGGGGGAAACCATGCGTGCCCTGCCCATCGCCGCGATAGCCGCGGCGCTCGTGCTGTCACTCGGCGCCTGCAGCGACGACTCCGACAGCTCGGACCCGGCGGCCTGCAAGAAGGCCGTTGCCGAACGGATGAAGGAGGGCGCCTCGGCGTCCAAGGAGAACCCCAGCGCTTGCAACGGCCTGGACGAGAAGGAGCGGGAGCGCATCGTCAAGGAGATCGTGGAGGAGCAGCTCAAGGAGAGCGGCGTGCCCACCGATCTGCCGTCGGTGCCGACGCCGGACATCGACGTCCCCACCCCGGACCTGGAACTCCCCGAGGTCCCCTGATACACCCCGGCCGGGCGCCGGTGGCCGCCTCGCGTGCCACGGGCGCCCCGGCGCCGGGTGTGCCGGACGGGCCGGCGGGGGAGTGGAGCGGGCATGAGCGACGCGGCGGGACGGCCGCGGCGCCCGCCACCCCGATCACGAAAGGCCCGACATGGGAGCGTATGCCGACACCTACCGGCGCAGCCTGACCGACCCCGAGGGGTTCTGGCTGGAGGCGGCCGAGGCCATCGACTGGACCCGGAAGCCGACCCGCGCCCTGGACGCCGCCCGGGCACCGCTGTACCGCTGGTTCCCCGACGGTGAGCTGAACACCTCGTACAACGCGCTGGACCGGCACATCGCCGCGGGCCACGGCGAGCGGACCGCGCTGATCTGGGACTCCCCGGTCACCGGCGACGGACGCCGGTACAGCTTCCGGGAGTTGCGCGACGAGGTGGCCCGCTGCGCCGGCGCGCTGCGCGGTCTGGGGGTCGGCAGGGGCGACCGGGTGGTGATCTACATGCCGATGGTCCCCGAGGCGGTGGTCGCCATGCTGGCCTGCGCCCGGATCGGGGCGGTGCACTCGGTGGTGTTCGGCGGCTTCGCCCCCAGGGAACTGGCCGCCCGCATCGACGACGCCCGCCCCCGCGTGGTGATCGCCGCCTCCTGCGGCGTCGAACCCTCCCGGGTGGTGGAGTACAAGCCGATCGTCGACGCCGCCCTGGAGACCACCACCCACCGGCCGGAGACCGTCGTGGTGCTGCAGCGCGAGACCGCCCGCGCGGAGCTGGGCCCCCGCGACCGGGACTGGCACCAGCTGCTGGCCGGCGCCGAACCGGCCGGGCCGGTACCGGTCGCCGCCACCGACCCGCTGTACATCCTCTACACCTCCGGCACCACCGGCCGGCCCAAGGGCGTGGTCCGGGACACCGGCGGCCACGCCGTCGCACTGGCCTGGTCGATGGGCGCCGTCTACGACATCGGGCCCGGCGACGTGTGGTGGACCGCCTCCGACGTCGGCTGGGTCGTCGGCCACTCCTACATCGTCTACGGCCCGCTCCTGGTCGGCGCCACCACCGTCCTCTACGAGGGGAAACCGGTCGGCACCCCGGACGCCGGCGCCTTCTGGCGGGTCATCGCCGAGCACCGGGTCAAGGCGCTGTTCACCGCGCCGACCGCGCTGCGCGCCATCAAGCGGCTGGACCCGCGCGCCGAACTGACCGCCGGCCACGACCTGTCGTCGTTCCGCACCCTCTTCCTGGCCGGCGAGCGGCTGGACCCCGAGACCTACCACTGGGCTCACGACCGGCTCGGCGTCCCGGTGGTGGACCACTGGTGGCAGACCGAGACCGGCTGGCCGATCGCGGCCAACCCGCGCGGCCTGGAACCGCTGCCGGCCAAGCCGGGCTCCGCGACCGTCCCGGTGCCCGGTTACGACGTGCGCGTCCTGGACCCGGACGGCAAGCCGGTCCCGCCCGGCACCGAGGGCGCCATCGCCATCGGACTGCCGCTGCCGCCCGGCACGCTGCCCACCCTCTGGCAGGACGACGACCGCTACCGCGAGGCGTACCTCTCCCGCTACGAGGGGTACTACCTGACCGGGGACTCCGGTCACCTCGACGAGGACGGCTACCTGTTCGTGATGGGCCGCACCGACGACGTGATCAACGTGGCCGGGCACCGGCTGTCCACCGGGGTGATGGAGGCCGTCCTCGCCGCCCACCCGGCCGTCGCCGAATGCGCCGTCATCGGCGTACGGGACACCCTCAAGGGCCAGCTGCCGCGCGGCCTGGTGGTGCTCAAGGCGGGCGCCGATGTCGACGAGGCCACGCTCCGCGCCGAGCTGATCGAGGCGGTGCGCCGGGAGATCGGGCCGGTCGCCGCGTTCCGGCAGGTGTCGGTGGTGGACGCGCTGCCCAAGACCCGGTCGGGGAAGATCCTGCGCAAGACGATGCGCGCCATCGCCGAGGGCCGCGACGAACCCGCGCCGTCCACCATCGAGGACCCGGAGGTGCTGCGGGCCCTCGGACCGGTGCTGCGCGGCGACGCCCCCGCCTGACCGCGGCCCGGGCCGGGGCCCACGGCGGACCCGGTGGCGCGGGGGACGGCGCGGCACACCGGGGAGCGCGGTGGCGACCCGGGCGGCCTCGCCCCCGGCCCGTCGCCCGGGGGCGAGGCGGGGCCGACGGCCGGAACCGCCCGGCGGGCCGGGCCCGCGCGGCCGGGCGCGGACGGGTGCCCGGGCCGGGGGTGCGGGGACGGGTGGGTACCGGGCCGCGGTACGGGCCCGGGGCGGCGGCCGGGCGCGGCGGGCGCTCAGCGGACGGCGAAGGCGCGGGTGGTCCCGGTGAACGGGGTGATCCGGCCGGTCACGCCCTTGGCGTCGCCGTGGTAGCGGATGCGGTAGTGGCCCGCCGGCACCCCGGCCGGGATGTCCCATGTCACCGTGACCCGGGAGGCGGCGATCCCGTCCCGCCGCCAGTGGAAGCGGGTGGACCAGTCACCGTCGTCGGCCACGGTGCGCCAGCCGTCGCCGTCCTGGCACTGGACCTCCAGGTAACTGCCGCCGCGGTGCAGGTCGTTGCCCGGGTGGGCGCCCGCGAAGACCGCCTCGGCCCGCTCCCCGGCCCGGTAGGTCTCGCGCGGCTGCGCCAGGACGTCCCCGAAGGACCGCAGCGGCGGCGGCGCGTCCAGCACCACGCCCGGCTGCAGGGTGAGCTGCCGGCCCGACAGGTCCGGCGCGGGCGCCCCGGCCGGCAGCGGGGTGCCGTCCCGCAGCGAGGTGGCGAGCGCGGCGACGGTCTGCTGGAGCGCCGGCAGCTGCCAGCGGCCGAAGAGGGTGCTGCCGCCCTCGTAGTGCTGGGCGTCGTACTCCTCGGGGGTGGTGACGTAGTGGAAGTAGGCGTTGGCGTACCCGGCGACCAGGACGTCGTCCAGCGCCACCCCGGCGATCCGGGCGACGGTACGGCGCAGCCGCAGCCCGGCGGCGATGGTGACCTCGCCCGGGATGCCGATGAGGTGGAGCCGGCCGACGCGGACCAGCTGGACGGGGAAGCGTTCCTGCACCCAGGGGTACACCCGGTTCAGCTCGCCGATGGGCACGAAGACGTCCTTGGGCGCCTGGGCCGCCTTCAGCCCGGGCGAGACGGTGTAGACCAGGGAGTCCGAGATCAGGTCCCAGAACGGGTTCTCGCCCTCCTGGAAGCCGGGGAAGGCGGGCCCGTCCTCCATGCTGCCGGCCGCCATGGCGGCCCCGATGCACGGGGTGGAGGTGGTGTGGACGCGGCCGTCGCCGGTGAACTCCGGGCCGACCGTGACGCCGGACAGGTCGATGTGGACCAGCCGCGCGTCCACCCCGCCGGTCAGCCGGGTGCCCGGCTGCCGCAGCTGCTCGGCGGCGGCCCGGTACTGCTTGAGCCCGCACTCCCGGGTGCGGTCGAAGTCCTCGGGGGTGGACGGCGGCACCAGGTCCAGGTTGGGTGACATGTCACCGGCGTTGGTCTGGGCGAAGGCGGCCACGAACGCCGGGGCGCCGTCGGCGAGGTAGTCCACCCCCGCCACCTCCCGCTCCCAGTGGTACGCCGCGTAGCCCTTGTTGTCCGCGCTGATCAGGCGGTTGTCGCCGGACATGCTGGTGCCGTGGGTGGCGAACCAGTTGACGGCGCCGACCACCCGGCCCCCGCGCTCCACGCGCAGCACCGTGCTCAGCGGGTCGATGGCGCCGGGGAAGTACCGCTTGACGTCCTCGGGGTTGCGGTCGAAGGCGGCCCGCGAACGGTTGACGCTCGCGTCCGTCAGCTCGGCGCGGGTCAGCACCAGTTCGGACGGGGCCAGGTCCTCGTGGGCGCGCACGACCGCCTCGGTGATCCCGTCGGCGAGCGCCTCGAAGGTCGCGCGGTGGAACCCGAAGGTGGTGGTGTTGTAGAGGAAGTGGTGCGCGTGGCCGCCCGGTCCGGCGTGCGTGTGGGTGGCGGTGATCAGCACGTTCCGCTCGGTGTACAGGTCGCCGTACCGGTCGGCGAGCCGCCGCAGCACGGCCTGGTGGACGCTGGAGAAGATCATCGGCGCGTCGGCGACCACGATCACCACCCGCCCGCCACCGGCCCGGTCCACCACGGCGAACGCCCGGGCGCGCAGCCGGGTGTGCAGCCCCGCGGCCTGCTGGTCGAACCGGCCGTAGCCCATCATGCCGACCTCGGCCACCTCGCCGGTGACGTCCGCCAGTCCCCGGCCGACGAGGTAACCGCCGTCGGCGTCCGCGCTCCGCGGGGCCCGTTCCGCGGCCGGTGCGGCGGCGGCCGGGGCCGGCCCGGCCAACTGCGCCCCGGCGGCGCCGAGACCGGCGAGCGCGGTGGCCCGCAGCACGGCGCGCCTGCTGCGGGGCGGGGGTTCCGTGGTCATGTGCGTCTCCTGCGGGTGGGGGGCCGGGGAGCGCGGGCACGGTGTACCGCCGGTGAGGACCGGTGAAGCCGGATCCCACGGTGGTACCGCACCCGGAAGCTGAGCACGGCTCAGCTTCCGGTATTCGTACCGTGTGACGCGCATCACCCGCAAGGGTGTGGAGCGCCGTAACCGGCCGCGCGCAGCACCCGCTCCGCCGCGTCCACCGAATCCACCAGCGGATGGAGCGCCAGCGCACGCAGCGCCGCGTCCCGGTCACCGGTGTCCGCCGCCTCGATCGCCGCCCGCTCCACCGCCTTGACCGAGAGCATCAGACCGAGCTGGTCCGGGGCGACGGGCCCGGTGGCCAGCGGGCGCGCCCCGCCGGCGTCCACCAGGCACGGCACCTCCACCACCGCCTCGTCGTCCAGCCCCGGGACCGCCGAGCGGTTGGCCACGTTGAGGATGAGGGTGGCGGGCTCGTCCCGGCCCAGCGCCCGCATCAGGGCGAGCGCCACCCGGTCGTACCCGCCGCCGTCCAGGTCGCAGGGGTCCCGCTGCCAGCCCCCGGTGGCCGCCCGGTTCTCCGCCAGGTACGTCTCCTCGCGCTCCCGCCGGGTCCGCTCCCAGACCTCCAGCGCCGCCTCCGGGCGGGCGGTGGCCTCGGCGTAGAAGGCCGCCTGCTGCTCGTGGAGGAACTCCCCCCGGGTCACGGCGGCCCCGCGTACCGCCGCCACCGCCTCCCGGTGGAAGTAGTAGTGGTGCAGGTACTCGTTGGGCAGGGCACCCAGCACCCGCAGCCACTCGGGGCCGAACAGCCGCCCCTCCTCGAAGGAGGCGAGCGCGCCGGGGTCGGCGAGCAGGCCGGGCAGCAGATCCCGCCCGTCCACGGTCAGTCTCCGCAGCCAGCCGAGGTGGTTGAGGCCGACGTAGTCGTAGCCCGCCCGGTCCGGGTCCACCCCCAGCGCCCGGGCGGCCCGGCGGCACAGACCGACCGGGGAGTCGCAGATGCCGATCACCCTCGGGCCCAGCACCCGCCGCATCGCCTCGGTGACCATGCCCGCCGGGTTGGTGAAGTTGATCACCCAGGCGTCCGGCGCCACGACCGCGATCCGCTCGGCGATCCGCATGGCCACCGGCAGCGTCCGCAGCCCGTACAGCACGCCGCCCGCACCGACCGTCTCCTGCCCCAGCAGGCCCTCGGCGAGCGGCAGCCGCTCGTCCCGGACACGGCCGGCCGACCCCCCGACCCGGATCGCCGAGAAGACGAAGTCCGCACCCCGCACGGCCTCGTCCAGGTCGGTGGTGGCGCGCACCGCCGGCGCGCCGGACCGGCCCGCCGCCTGACGGGCGAGCACCGCGCCGATGGCGTCCAGACGCCGCCGGTCGGTGTCGTACAGCACCACCTCGGTGCACCGGCCCTCCCCGCGGTCCTCCAGCAACGCCCGGTAGACCAGCGGCGTGCGGAAGCCCCCGCCGCCCAGCACGGTGAGCCTCATCCCGTCACCACCTCCACATCGAGCCCCGTCGGGGCGCGTCGTACGCTGCCGCGGCGGTCCGGCCCGGCCGTTCCGGGCCGCCGCGCACGGCACGGCAGCAACCTACTGCGCGCCGCCGTGCGAGGGTGCGGTGTGCCCGGGCGGTCCGCCGGCGGGTGGCGGCTGTTCCCGGTGCCGGCCGGTCGGCCGGCACGACCGGGCGTCGCGGGCCCCACGAGGGCGGCACGAGGGCACCGGAGATCGCCCGGCGGCGGCCGGGACCGGGCCCGGCCGCGGCTGCGCCTGCTCCGGTGCCCGCGTCCGCGCCCGGTCCCGCGCCCATGACCGTGGGCGGACCCGGACCGGCGCCCGTGTGCGGTCACGCGCGGGTTGCGCGCGGGCCGTGTACGGGGCGCGCGCGGGCCGTGCACGGGGTCCGGGTCCGCGCGCCGGCGGGTCAGCCACCGTCCCGGAACCGTGCCGGCGAGACCCCGTACCGGGCCCGGAAGACCCGGCTGAAGTGGAACGGGCTGGCGAACCCGGAGGCCGCGGCGGTCCGGGCCACGTCCAGTCCGGTGGTCCTCAGCAGCCGGGCCGCATGCCGCAGCCGGGCCTCCCGCAGCGCCCGCATCGGCGTCACCCCGGTCTGCCGCGCGAACAGATGGGCGAAGCGGGAAGGCGACAGCGACACGGCGGCGGCCAGCGAGGCCACCGAGTGCGGGGCCGCGGGGTCGGCGGCGATCAGCGCCTCCGCCCGGCGCACCCGCGGGTCCGCGCCACCGCCCCCGGCCGCCTCCCGGGCGGCCAGCAGCAGGACCCGCTCCACGCCGCCGAGGGCCAGTTCATGGGCGCCGGGCAGCGCCGCGGCCACCGCCGGCGCGGTCCGCCGGTTCGCGGCCACCGCCGGTGGCGGCGCCCCGTCCCCGGACCAGCGGGCGTCCGCGTGCAGCCGGCGCAGCGCCCCGCCCAGATGCGGCCGCACCTCTGCCGGAACCGCCGGCACCAGGTAACAGCCGGTGCCCCGGCGGTACGGGCGCAGCCAGGACTCCCACGCGGGACGCGGCTGGAAGTGCACCCACCAGAAGCACCAGCGGTCCGCGCCCGGCGCGACCCGGTACTCCTGGCCCGTCCCCGCACCCAGCACCGCCAGGTCGCCGGCCCGCACCGTGAGGTCGGCGCCGCCCTGCCGGACCCGTCCGGCGCCCCCGTCGGTCCACAGCAGCAGCCAGCTCGGCGCCCCCGCCGGGCGGCGTACCAGATAGCCGGCCCGCCGTGTGTAGCGGCCGACGACCAGTGCCGGGGCGGGCGGCGCAGCAGTCACGGGCAGCTTCTCGGGCGCCATGGTCATAGCCTGGCACGGTGGCCCTTCCTACCGTCGAGGCATGGACACACGGCAGTTCCACCGGTCCGGCCACACCGTCGCGCCCCGGCTGCTGACCGGCGAGGAGATCCGCGAGCTGCGCGGGGCGTTCATGGCGCTCGCCGCCCGGGGCCCGGTCCCGGGCCACTTCGAACCCCGCCCGCAGCACCCGGACGGACCCCCGGACCCGCTCCGCACGTACCCGCGGGTGATGAACCCGCACCTGTTCTGCCCCCTGGCGCGCCGCCGGCTGCTCGACCCCCGGCTGGGCGCCGCCGTCTCGGAGCTGCTCGGGGAGGAACCGGTGGCGGCGCAGAGCATGTTCTACTTCAAGCCGCCGGGCGCCCGCGGCCAGGCCCTCCACCAGGACAACTTCTACCTCCGGGTGGAGCCGGGGACCTGCGTGGCCGCCTGGGTCGCGGTGGACCGGGCGGACCGCGCGAACGGCGGCCTGGAGGTGGTGCCCGGCACCCACCGGATGGACCTGTTCTGTCCCGAGGAGGCGGACCCGGGTACGTACTTCACCCGGGAGTACGTACCGCCGCCGGCCGGGCTGCGCCGGGTGGCGGTGGACCTCGAACCCGGCGACGTCCTGTTCTTCAACGGCAGCCTGGTGCACGGCTCGGAGCCGAACACCACCGCCGACCGGTTCCGCCGCTCCTTCATCTGCCACTACGCACCACGGTCCGCCCGGCGGATCTCCCGCCACTACCGCACCTTCACCCTGGCCGGGCAGGAGGTGCACCTGGAGGCGAGCACCGGCGGCGGCCCCTGCGGCACCGAGACGGACGCCGGCGCGCCCCACTGGCGCGTGTCTCTTCGATAGGTTCGGACTCCACGGTTGTCCGCGCCCACCAGCACGCTGCCGGAGCGCGTAAAGGGCGGCGGGCCCGCTGAGGCGAGCCCGCCGATCACGCACTCGGACGCTCCCGCGGCGGACTGAGCACCGAAGTCCACCTGGCTGCGGACGGCGGCGCACGGCCTCTGGCCTTCACCGTCACCGCAGGCCAAGCCGGTGACGCTCCGGCTTTCGCGACGGTGATGTCCCGCATTCGAGTCCCCCGTAGCGGCCCGGGCAGGCCGCGAACCCGACCCTTCGCCGTGCCGGCTGACCGCGCATACTCATCCCGCGCCATCCGCAGCCACCTGCGGCGCCGGGGAATCCGAGCGGTCATCCCGCAGCCGTCGGACCAGATCGGCCACCGCCTGCGGCGAGGCCGCCGAGGCGGCCGCCCACCCGGCTTCGACCGCGAGGCATACAAGCAGCGGAACGCCGTCGAGCGGTGCATCAACCGGCTCAAGCAGTGGCGCGGCCTGGCCACACGAACCGACAAGCTTGCCATCGCCTACCAGGCCGCACTCCACCTCGCCGGCATCCTCATCCGGACCCGGCACTGACCGAAGAGACAGGCCTTGAGCCGCCCCGAGCTTCCTCCACTCCATGAGGACGCCCCCAGACCCCCAGGGCCACACACAACCCCCACCAGAGCCGATCCCACCACCCACCGGACCGCGTGAGATCGACGGGGGGCGCCCGACCTTGGCTGGAAAGCCGCTCTTCACTCCCTCTTCGGCCCTGCTTCCATGTTGCACGGCATGTCCGTGCTTGATCGCTTTCAACGCGACGACACTGGAGGCCCGGAGTGCGACAAACCAAGAGCTTCGCCGTAGTTGCCGCAGCAACGGCAGCCATCACGTTCGCCGGCGTCGGCACAGCAACCGCCGACACAACTGCAACCAACGGCGGCATGGCAAGCGCCACTTTCGTGAGCTACGGCGACGTCATCACCGTCACCCACTACAACTACGATCCCGACTTTCCCTACCCTTCGTCCTGGGCGGAGTGGTACACCGACTACGGCCGCGAGGACTCGTGCGGGCCTACGAACAGTTCCATCACGTGCCGCCCGAATGTGGCCGAGGATCACTACATCTATATCCGGGTCTGCACGGACTACAGCTTGATCAACCCCCCAATCTGCGGGGACTACAAAAGGTCTTCGACCTCATAGAGACGCCGCGCTCCGGGGCCGGGGCGGCCCCTGGCGCGTGTCTCTTCGATGGGTTGAGCAGTTGATCGGATGTGCCTGTCCGATCAGTGATCACTGATGCGATGTGGGACCGGATCGAGCCGCTGATGCCGGCCGATCCGGTCCGTGGGCGGCGGTGGGCCGACCGTCGCCGCACCCTTGAGGCCATCGCGCGGAAGTACCGCACGAACTCGCCCTGGCGGGACCTGCCCGACGAGCTCGGCCCATTCCGGACCGCTCACAAGCGGCTGATCAGGTGGGCACTCGACGGCACGTGGTAAGCGATCCTCGCCGCTGTCCTGGCAGCGGCGGACGCCGACGACGACATCGACGGGACGGTGTCGGTGGACTCCACCGTCGTCCGGGCTCACCAGCACGCCGCCGGAGCACGCAAAAGGGGGCGGCCCCGTCCGGCGAGTCCGCCGATCATGCGCTGGGGCGCTCACGTGGCGGGCTGAGCGCGAAGGTCCATCTGGCCGCGGACGGCGGTGCACGGCCATTGCCCTTCACCGTCACCGCAGGCCAGACCGGTGACCCTCCGGCTTTCGCGACGGTGATGTCCCGCATCCGCGTGCCCCGCAGCGGCCCCGGAAGGCCACGCACCCGGCCCGTGGCGGTGCTGGCCGACCGGGCATACTCATCCCGCGCCATCCGCAGCCACCTGCGGCGCCGGGGAATCCGAGCGGTCATCCCGCAGCCGTCGGACCAGATCGGCCACCGCCTGCGGCGAGGCCGCCGAGGCGGCCGCCCGCCCGGCTTCGACCCCGAGGCATACAAGCAGCGGAACGCCGTCGAGCGGTGCATCAACCGGCTCAAGCAGTGGCGCGGCCTGGCCACACGAACCGACAAGCTTGCCATCGCCTACCAGGCCGCACTCCACCTCGCCGGCATTCTCATCCGGACCCGGCACTGACCAAAGGGACAGAACCTACCGCGCCCCCGCCCCGGCCGGCCGGCGCGGGCGCACCGGCTGCCGTCCGCCGGGCCCGGGTCGCCTCGCGCAGCGTCGGCCCCGGCCCGGGCGGTGCAACGGGGGCCGGTCAGCGTGCGGGCCGGCCCCGGCTCGCCTCGTACAGGGTGCGCAGGGTCCTGAGGAACGCCTCCCGGTCGGCGGGCGGGACCTGTCCGAGCAGCCGTTCCTCCCCCTCCTGGACGGCGGCTCGGACGGTGTCCCGCAGCCGGCGGCCCTCGGGGGTGAGGGAGAGCAGGCGCACCCGGCGGTCCTGGGGATCGGGCCGGCGGGTCAGCAGCCCGCGGGACTCCAGGTCGTCCAGGACGGGGATGATCCGCGTCTTGTCGGCGTGGATCGCCTCGGCCAGCGCGGCCTGGGTGCGCAGCGGTGCCTCGTCGAGGTGGGACAGCACCGCGTACGCCCACATGGTCAGCCCGTGGGCGTCCAGGACCGGTTGCTCGGCGGCCATCAGGGCGCGGCCGAGGGGGACGACCATGGCGGCGAGGTCGGGGCGGGACGTGTTCCCGGCGGCAGCGTTCATGCGGACGAACGTACCCGTTGACAGATCATAAGCTTACGTAGATCGTAAGCACATGCTTATGAAATTGCTGAGGTCGTCGTGGACCCCCGGACCGGACCACGGCGGGGACGGCCCCGTCCTGGTCAGCGTCACCGACTTCACGCTCGCCAGGGTCCGGGACCTGCCGGGGGTGTACCGCGCGGCCCGGCGGCTCGCGGCGGGCTGGCCGGAGCTGGACGGGGCGCTGGGGATGTGGCTCTGGGCGCGCCCCGCCGCCCGCCGCTGCGGTGCCGTGGCCGTCTGGCGCGACGAGGCCGCCCTGCACCGGTTCGTCGCCTGGCCGCCCCACGCCGAGATCATGCGCGCGTACCGGGGGAGGGGCACGCTGTCCTCGACCACCTGGCACGCGGACGTCTTCCACCCCGCCCGGACCTGGGCCCGCGCCCGGGCCGGTCTCCTCGTCTGAGCCCCGGCCGGGGCCCGCCCGGCCGCGCCACCGCCACCGCGCCGCGGCCGGTCGCACCGGGCGCTCCTCCCGGGGACCGCGGCCGCGGAGCGCCGGCCGTATTTCGCCGGCCCGCGGTGCGGAAGGCGCGCGGCCGGGCGTTCCGGTGAATTGATGGAAAGTCATCGGTTGGAGGCACATTCCCGAATTGCGGCGGCGCCGGCCGCCGGGAATTGCTCTCCTTTTTCATGTGGCAACCGGCCCCTGGCAAACCG
This sequence comes from Streptomyces pactum, assembly GCF_016031615.1. Taxonomy (GTDB): domain Bacteria; phylum Actinomycetota; class Actinomycetes; order Streptomycetales; family Streptomycetaceae; genus Streptomyces; species Streptomyces pactus. Next base: position 476,559 of record NZ_JACYXC010000001.1, on the reverse strand, counting down.
GCGACCGGTGCGAAGGGTGATTCGGCCGCCCCGCGCCAACTGGCCGTGTTCACCCTTTCGCCGTCATCGGCGGGTGGGTCACTATGGAAGCGCCTCACCAGCCGGGACGCGAGCCGAAAAGGGGGACGATGTCATGGAGCGAGCGGCGGCCGGCATCGAGACGGACCTGGTGGACCTCTCGGCTTCGACGCTCCAGGACCTGGACCACGACGAAACGCTCCGCCCCGAAATCCTGCGGCTTCTCGACGCCGTCGAGGCACAGCCGGCGTTGGTGACTTCCGTGGACAGCGGGGAGGGGAGCTGTAAATAGGAGGTGACCGTGGCAGGTCCGCCCGTACTCCCGCCCGCCGGTTCCGCCCGTCACCGGATCACCACCGAGGAATTCCGGGACCTCGCGTACGGCACCGGCGGCCGGGACACCATCGCCACCCTGGCGGCCGGGCAGCGCTCCCGCTCCATGCTGCTGCTGCGCGCCCTGGTGGACCTCGCCGCCGGCCACCCCGCGCTCCCCGGCCCGCTCCCGCCGCCCGCCGAGGCCTGGCGGCTGCTGGTCCGGGCCGAACGGCGCCGGGCCGCCGCGGTGAACCGGCTGCTGCTCCACCCGCAGGTCGGTGTCTGGAGCCGGCGCTGCCTGCGCCGGCTGCGCGGCACGGACGGCGACGGCCCCCCGCTGTGGGAGGAGGCCGGGTACCTGCACGCCACCGCAGCCTCCGCCGCCCTGCTGGCCGGCCTGGAGTTCCGGATGTCCGTGCCGGTCCGCGCCGGCGCCGTGCATCTGCCCGCCCTGGGTCTGGCGCGCATGGACGGCTGCGGCTCCGACACCGCCGAGGTGCACCAGGACCGCTTCGGCCGCCGCGCGGTCACCGCCGGGCCGGTACGGGTGCAGCTCCCCGCCGACCTCGGCCGGGACGCACCCGGCTGGCAGGCCCTCCGGCGGCTCACCGCGGACCACGCCGGCCACCGCTGCACGCTCCTCCTGGACGACCTCGACCCCTACCGGGACTTCCTGCGGCCCGGTCCACCGGAGCGCCTGGGCGCGCCCGAGGCCCGGGGGTGGCAACGGGACTTCGCCCGGGCCTGGGCCCTCGTCGCCGAGCAGGACAACGTGGACCCCGGGGGAGTCGCCGCCTGCTGCACCTCGCTGGTGCCGGTCCGCTACTCCGGCCCCGCCGAACCCTTCAGCGCCTCCTCGCCGGCCGCGTACGGGTGCGTCCTGATCAGCCCGCCGCCCGGCGCCGCGGTGTTCGCCGCCTCACTCATCCACGAGGCACAGCACATCAAGCTCGGTGCCCTGCTCGACCTGGTGCCGCTCGTCCACGGCGGCCGGGAGGAGGCCCACCACTCGCCGTGGCGCACCGACCCCCGCCCGCTGTACGGCATCCTCCAGGGCGTCTACGCCTTCCTCGGGGTCACCGGGTTCTGGCAGTCCCGCGTCCACCGCGAGCAGGACCCGGCCGCGCGGAACGCCGCGGTGCTGGAGTTCGCCCTGCGGCGCGCCCAGACCGCCCACGGCATCGCCACCCTGCGGGCCCACGCCTCCCTCACCGCTCACGGCCGGCGCTTCCTCGACGGCATCGCGGAGCGGCTGGGCCGCTGGCTCGCCGAGCCGGTCCCCGGTCCCGCCCTGCGCACCGCCCAGGACCTGTGCACCGACCACCGGCTGCTCCACCGCCTGCACCACCTGCGGCCGGCACCCGGCCGGCTGGGACCCTGGATCCGGGCCTGGCGGGCCGGTGCCGCGCCGCCCGGCCCGCCGCCGGCCGGCACCCTGCGCCCCGGCCGCCACCGGGAGGCCGCCCGGCTCACCGCGGCCCGGCTGTGGGCCGCTGATCCGGACCGCGCCGCCGCCCGTCGCGAGCGGGCCGCCCGCGACGGGGACCTGCGCGCCCGGGCCGACTGGGACTGGGCCGCCCACGATCCGGCGGCGGCGCGCGGCTACCTCGCCCGGCTGGCGCAGGACCCCGACGACACCGCGGCCTGGGCGGGCCTGGCTCTGACCCTGCCCGACGGGCCGGCCCGCCGGGCGCTGCGCCGCCGCCCCGAGACGGTGTACGCGCTGCATCGGGCGCTGCGCACCGGCGGCGGTGCCCCCGACCCGGTGGCGCTGGCCGCCTGGGCCGGCGCCGGCTGAACCCGCCGGCCCGGCACACACGCCGCCCCGGCGCACGCCCGGCCACCCCCGGGCTCCCGCACCGAACCGAGGACCCAGCCGGCGCCGGGCACGAGCGCTGCCCTACGCCCGAGGACCGCACCACCGGCCGCCCGGGGCCGCGTCGCCCCACGCCCGGGGACGGGTGCACCGGCCGGTCCGGGGGACCGCGGCCCCGGCCACCCGCCAGCCCCGGACCGCACCGGGGACCCCGGACACGCCGGGGCCTCCCGGCCACTCCAGGGCTTGCCGACCGCACCGGGAACGCGGCGGGAACCGGGCGCAGGGCCGCGCCCGGACCGGCCGTCAGAAGCTGTACACCTCGATGTCGATGTCCGCGCGGACCCCCCGGGCCGCCGCCACCACCACCGGATGACCTTCGCCCAGCACCTCGCGCAGCTTCGCCAGCGCCTCCTGCTGCATCTCCTGCGCCTGCTGCCGCTCGCCCAGCGCCCGCAGGTCGGCCGCCAGGTTGAGTGCGCACTGCAACGTGGTCGGATGCTCCGGGCCCAGCCGCCGCCGGCAGCCGTCCAGCGCCTCGGCGTCCAGCCGCCGGGCCTGCTCGTGGTCGCCGAGCGTGTAGTGGTCGCTGGCCAGGTTGACCGCGCACGACAGCGCCGCCGGGTGGTCCGCGCCGACCCGTTCCACCAGGACCGGCCAGGTCTCCCGGTCCAGGGCGAGCGCGGCCTCCGTCTCACCGAGCAGCCGCAGCGTCACCGCCAGGTCGCCGGCCGCGCTGAGCGTGGCCGGGTGCCGGGCGCCCAGCAGCGACCGCAGCGCCTCCAGGCTCTCCCGGCCGGCCTCCCGGGCCCCGCCCGGGTCACCGTTCTGCCGCAGGTCCAGCGAGTGGTTGAGCAGCGTGACCGCGGTGTACAGATGGTGGCCCGAATACCGCATCCGGTAGTGCTCCAGTGCCTCCCGGGACAGCTCCAGCGCGCCCGCGTGGTCCCCGGCCTTGCGCCGCGCCACCCCCAGGGTGCGCATCGCGAGGCTGTACACCGGGGCGTTCTTGGGCACGTGCCGCCGCGCCCCGGCGAAGGTCAGCTCCTGCATGTCGCGCGCGGTCAGGTAGTCGCCGCCCTCCCGGACGTCGATCGAGAGGTTGGTCTCCAGCATGAACCGGGTCAGCGACGTCTCGCCGAGGATCACCAGCGCCGCCTCGCGCGCCTGCTCGGTCAGCTCCCGCGCCCGGGCGAACTCCCCGGCGGAGCGCAGCGAGAGCGCGTAGTCGTTCGCCGCGCCCAGGGTGAACGGGTCCTCGTCCCCGAACACCCGGATCGAGCGCCGCCACCGGTCGTGCTCCAGCTCCACCGACAGCTGGTAGTCGCCGCGCAGCCGGGTGTCGTGGGCCACCGACGCGAACGCCGCGAGGGTGTCCTCGTGGTCGTCGCCGACCGTCCCGCGCAGCAGCTCCAGGGTCCGGGCGTTCAGCTCCTGGGCGCGTGCGAAGTTCCCCGTGGCGTTCAGCGCGTGGGCGACCATCCGGGCCACCGCCACGGTCTCCAGGCTCTCCTCGCCCAGCGTCTCCCGCCAGGCCTCCAGCACCTGGCCGCCGAAGTCCAGCGCGCCCTCGTGGTCCCCCCACAGGTACAGGAAGCGGATGACGTTGCGGACCGTCTGCCGCACCCACTTGTCGTCGCACTCCAGCGCCCGCGAGGCCCGCACATGGGACAGCAGGTCGGTGTACCGGGGCCAGTTGGGGACCGTCACCTCGTTGGGGTCGCCGTGGGCCAGCAGCAGGTGGGCGCTGTGCCGCATGTCGGCCTGCTGCTGCGGGGACATCTGGCCGATGAGCACCGCCTGCACCAGCCGGTGCATCTCGATGGTGTTGCTGCGGTGGTTGATCTTGATCAGCGCGTAGCGGCCGATCTCCCGGATGGCGTGCCCCAGCTTGATCGGGTCCTGGAGCACCGCCGACAGCTCCGGCGACAGGGAGACGCCGCGGACGTTGGAGAACAGCCGGCGCGAGATCGGCTCCGGGGCGAAGAACGAGCACATCCACAGCAGTTGCAGCGCCCCGGGGTGGTGCTCCGCCAGCCGGCGCAGCGACATGTTCCAGGCCGCCGCGACCGGCTCGGGGTAGTCCACCGGCACCCCGGCGGCCAGCAGTTCGCTGCGGCGCGAGGAGAGGTCGGTCCGCTCGTCCTCGAACACCTGGAGGTACTCGTCGACCGGCATCCCGGTCTCGGTCAGCCACGCGGCGGCCTGCTCGATCGCCAGCGGCAGGTCGCCCAGGGCCTCGGCCACCCGGTCGGCCTGGCCGGGAGGCAGCTCCGGGCCGCGCCGGCGCAGCAGCTCCACGCTCTCGGACCGTTCGAAGACGTCCACCTCCACGGTGCGCGCCGCGCGTGACCACTGGGCGTTCCGCGAGGTGACGAGGATGCGGCCGGGGCCGCCGGAGGGGAAGTACTGCCGGACCGTCTCCAGGTCCTCGGCGTTGTCGAAGACCAGCAGCCAGTGCTTGCACGGGCGGCCGGTGCGCAGCGCGTCGAGCACCCGCGGCACCGCGACGTTGGACTCGCGACCCGCCTGGAGCCCCAGGCTCTCGGCCAGCTCCACCAGCGCGTTGCGGATCTGCTCGTCGCGCTCGGCCGCGATCCACCACACCGCGTCGTAGTCGTTGGCGTGCTGGTGCACGTACTCCAGGGCGATCTGGGACTTGCCCACCCCGCCGAGCCCGTGCAGGGCCTCCGGGAGCACGGCGGCGGTGCCCTCGCTGCCGAGCCGCTCGTGCAGGGCGTCCAGCAGCGCCTGCCGCCCGGTGAAGTTGTTGTTGCGGGGCGGTACGTTGCCCCAGATGGCCGGGGGATCGCCGGCACGGCGGTTCTCCACGGCCGGCAGGGACCGGGCAGCGGTCGCGGACACGGAACTTCCTCTCGGATACGCGTCACCCGCCCGCGTGCCGGGCGCCGGCGCGGCTGGTGACTCGACAGCAGGGGACAGCCGGCCGGACGGGGGAGCGGGACCGGTCACGGCGACCGCCCCGTCCGCCCGCCGGAAACCTTCAACCGCGTCCGCCCCGGTCACGTCACGCCCTTGGGTCGGCGGGTCGTCCGACCGGCCCAGCGCCCGGTGGGCGGCGACGCGCGCCCGCAGCGTCCGGGCGCCCTCCCGGTACGGCCCGGACAGCGCCTCGTACACCTGCTCCTGGACGCGGAGGTACGGCAGCAGACGCTCGGTCGGCTCCGGGAGGTCGGCGGGCGCCGCGGACGGCGCGGCGAGCGAGTCGCGCAGCACGTGCAGCGGCTTCCAGTTCCGTCCCAGCCGGTCCAGGACGCTGCGCAGGATGTACAGCGACTCGTCCCGCAGCCCGGCCGACAGCAGCAGCTCCCGGACCCCGGGGTGGAACTCGTAGCCGATGGCCGACTCGTCCAGCGGGTCGGTGCCCACGGTGCGCAGCAGCCCGCCGACCAGCACCTCGGCCAGGTCGCCCGGGGCGGCACCCGGCTCGTCCATGATCCGCTGGACGAACTCCATCACCGGGATGTTCAGCGGGGCGGCTGCCAGCCGGGACGCCAGCCGGAAGGCGCTGGGCGCCGCCGTCGCCCGGAACCGCAGCACCCGCTCGCGCGCGGACGGCTCCGGCCCGGGCGGCGCGAGGTCCGGCGGCCGGCCGGGCAGCATCGCCAGGGTGTCCCGGCCGCGCGGCGCGGGCCGGGTGACCAGCAGTGCCCAGCGGTGGACCCAGCGGGCGTCCAGCTCCAGCACCGGCACCGGCGGCCGGCCGCCCGGCCACCGGCCGCCCTGCGCCCGCTCCCAACTGCCGTTCGGCGCTCCGGCGTAGGGCACCCGGACCCGGACCCGCTCGGGCGACACCCCGGTGTTGTGCCACCGGCTCTGCGAGAGCACCTGGAGGACCGCGACGGTGGCCCGGCCGGCCCAGCGGGCCACCGCGCGCCGCGCCGACCCGTCCCGCCACGCCTCGCCCACCCCGTCGGTGAGCACCAGCACCGCGCGCCGGTCCCGCGGCCCCAGGCCGTCCACCGGTGACGGCGGACCGGCCGCCCGGCCCCGGCCCCGGGCCGGTCCGGGCCGGTCCGGCTCCCAGGACAGGTCGCTGCTGAGGTGGTGGATGCGGACGGTACGGAACGCGCCGGCCCGCTCCAGCACCGCCGCCAGCTGCCGGGCGGTCCGCCGCCACACCACCATCGAACTGCCCCGGTCCACCACCAGGACCGCGTCCATCCACCGCTCCGGGGCCGGCGCGCTCACCGGCAGCCACAGCCCCTGCCGGGCCGCGCGCTCGGCGGTCGCCTCCTCGTCGATCTCCTCCCGGACCGCCGAGGGGACCGTGCGCCGCAGCGGCCGGAGCGCCCGGGCCAACGCCCGCTCACCGGTCGCCGGGCCGCCGTCCCCGGACCCCGGTGCGGGCCGGCCGGCCGGTACGGCGGTGCCGTAGGCGCGCCCCGCGCCACCGGTGGCCGCGGCCGGGCGTGCCGCCCACGCGGCCCCGGCCGGCCCGGCACCGGGCACCGGGCCGGGCTCCGGTGCGGTGGGATGGGGTACGACGGGCGGCGCGGGGGAACCGGTGCCGCACCCGCCGGCAGGGCGGGGTGCCCCGGCGGCGCACCGGCACCCGGGCCGGTGCCGGGTGGGCCGGGGAGGGCTGCCGGCCGGGCCAGGGGCCGCCGGCCGGCAGGTTCCCCGGGCGGCGGGGCCGGCTCCCAGGGGTTCCGGGACCGGCGCGCGTCCCGGGCCGCCTCCGCCGCCCCCGGCGGACCGGCGGTGGCGGCGGAGCCCGCCTCGCACACCGCGAGCCACACGGCGTCGGCGATCTGCCGCCAGTCGAGGTCCTGTTGGAACCCCGAGGCGGACCGATCGCTTTGGTCCTGGGTCATGTCGAGCCTGCTGCATCCAGCCGGTGCCAGATGGCGTGCAGTAACTCCTCCCACTCGGCCCCGGGTCGGTAGGTGCTGGAGGTCGCCAGGTACACCGCGTTGAGCAGCTGGTCGGCGGCGAGGCCGCCCTCGTGGCGGGAGCGCTCCACGAACCGGTCGATCAGCTCCCGGGTCCGCGGGTCCGCGGCCCCGCCCAGGTGGGCGGCGACGATCGCGGCCAGCCGGTCCGCGTCCGGCTCCGGCAGCCGCAGCTCCAGGCAGCGGCGCAGGAACGCGGGCGGGAACTCCCGTTCCCCGTTGCTGGTGATGACCACGATGGGGAAGGCCCGGCAGCGCACCCGGCCGGCCGCGACGGCCGCACCGCGCCCCGGATCGTCGGTGAGGACCTCCACGACCGGGTGGCGGGCCCGGATCCGGACCAGCTCGGGAATGGTGAACTCCCCGGCCTCGAAGACGTCGAGCAGGTCATTGGGGAGATCGACGTCCCCCTTGTCGAACTCGTCGATCAGCAGCACCCGCGGCAGCCGGTGCGGCAGCATCGCGGTGCCCAGCGGGCCGAGCTGGAGGAAGTCCCCGACGTCCTCCGTGCCGGCCCCCGCCGGGCCGGCCGTGTCACCGGCCGGGCGGCCGGCCGCCGCGGCGTGCACCCGCCCCACCGCGTCGTAGGAGTAGAGCCCCGAGCGCAGCGTGGTGCGGGTGGTGACCGGCCACCGGAGCACCCGCCCCAGCCCCAGCTCCCGGCTGATCCGGTACGCCAGGGTGGACTTGCCGGTGCCCGGCCGGCCGGTGACCAGCAGCGGCCGGCGCAGCAGGATCGCCGCGTTGACCAGGTCCGCCTCCTCCGCCTCGGCCCGCACGCCCAGCGGGGCCGCGCCCAGCCGACGGGCCGCCTCCTGCTCGTCCTCCGGGGGCGCCGGCGGCTCGGTGGGCGGATCGTCCCCGACCCCCGCGGCGCCTCCGGTTCCGGTTCCGTCCGCCGGCGGACGGCCGTCCGCCGCGCGCGGGGCCACACCGTCGAAGGCCCGCCACGGCGGCGGCGGGGGCAGGATGTCCTCCAGCCGCACGTCGTGCAGCGGGCGGCCGGTGCCCTGGTAGATCCACCAGGAGCGCGGGACGGTGCCCGGCACGCCGCCCACGGGGTCCGTACCGCCACCACCGCGGCCGCCGTTCGCCCGCACCGGAGTCGCGTCGCTCATCGGCTGCCCCCCTAGTCCGGCCCCGCCAACTGTTCGTGCGCCTCCACTGGCCTGGTCGGGTCATCCCAGCACAGCACCACATGGCGGCCCAGGTGCTGCTCCCGCACTGCCGAGTCCACCGTATGCGCTTCCACTCGTAACTTTGTCACGCCGTCGCGGAGGCGTGCCAGGGATCCACCTGACCCCGCGGTGAATTGACCGAATTCCTCGACCAGTTCGTCGCTGCGGCGGTCCCGGCGGTCCCAGATGATCACCGGGAGACCGGCCGTCCACGCCGCCCGCGCCTGGTGGCCGCCGCGCACCGTGCGCCCCGGTGGCGCGCCCAGCACCAGGGACACCACGCAGGGGTCCGCCACCAGCCGCGCGACCAGCGCCTGCGGCTCCCCGGGCACCGCCGTCTCCGGGTCGGTGCCGTCCACCACCAGCTGGCGGCAGCGCTCCGGCGCGCCGTCCATCATCCGCCACCGGCTGCGCCACCACCGGCGCCACAGCGGGTTGCGGCTGCGCTCCAGGGAGCGCACCACCACCGGGTACGCCATGCCCAGCGGCACCGGGACATCGGTGTCCGCATCGCGGAGCCACAGATGCACCGGCAGATCGAGGTCCTCCGCGGCCAGCAGGAACTCCAGGTGGATGTCGCGGGCGTCCTTGGCCCACTCCTCCTCCGCCTCGTGCACCAGCCGCCGCACCGCCCGCTCCGCCGTCGCCCGGGTGACGTACTCGCTGGGCCCGGCCACCGGCCGCCACCGCTCGGGGTCGTGACTCCGCCAGGAGGTCAGCAGATAACGGCCCGGCTCGTCCTGTGGCAGCAACCGGACCACCAGGTACGCGTCGAACGGCTCGGGGGCCCGCTGCGCCACCGACTGCCGCAGCGACCGCAGCTGCGCGGTGAGTTCCAGCGCCGCCGCCTGCTCGTCCGCCCACGCGCGTAGCGCGCCCGCCTGGTCGAACGGTGCCTCCGCGGCGAGCCGTTCGACGAACGCCAGCTGGGGCGGCAGACGGTCCGGCTCGGTGCTCAGCCGGCTCAGCTCCTGGAAGGCCTGCCACGGGTCGGCGGCCTGCGGGGCGGGCTGGAACGGCGACACCGACTCCTGGCAGATCCGGGTCAGCCGCTTGACCTGGAGCCCCGACAGCAGGACCCGCAACCGCTCGGTGGCGGCCGCGGTCAGCGCCGGCCGCGCCGTCAGCCGCGCCACCACCGCGTCGAACGGCTCCATCACCCCGGCGCTGTCCACCATGGTGAACAGCACCTCCCGCACCGCGCCCAGCACCTGTTCACTGCGCAGGCAGGCCGGGGCCAGCTCCAGCAGGAAGTAGTCGGCCGACCGGTGGTCCTGCACCGGGAGCGGCGCGTCCCCCAGCTCGATGCGCAGCAGGTCCAGGAAGATCGCCCGGCCGGCGGGGTCGGTCAGCGCCCGGAACTGCCGGAGCGCGGCCACGAGTTCCTGCACCGGCCCGAGGCGCTCTGCCATCCGTCACCCCCTGTCCCCCCACCGGCCCGGGCGGCCGGCGTCCCCGTCGGGGACCCGGCCCTGCCGTCCGCACCCCGCGCGAGCCCCGGACAAGTGGTTATGCCCGCCCGCCCTGCCGCGACACATCGTCACAGACCGAGCCGGGCGACCCGGTCGCGCAGCGCCGCGGTGGCCGGCGCGTCCGGCGCGATCACCGTCACCACCTCCACCAAATCCCCCCAGGCGCCGTACTCCTCACAGGTCCGCAGCAGCGCCAGGGCCTCCGCCCGGCTCGCCGACTGCCGCAGCACGGCGGTGCCCACCCCCGGCAGTTCGTCGAGCAGCTGCTGCCAGCGGGCGGGCGCGGACAGGCCCGGCACCGCCAGCAGCAGATCGGTGAGCGCGCCCAGCTCCCGCACGGTGAGCCGGCCGCGGGCGCCCGCCGCGCCGGCCGGTGACCTGGCGGCCGGACTCCCCGCCGCCGGACCGGACCGGGCCGGGCCCGCCGGGTCCGGCCCCGGCCCGGGAACGGCCGCCGGCTCCACGGCGGGCGCGGACGCCGGCGGGGCGCCGGGCTCCCCGGGCGGCATCCGGTCGATCAGCTCGAACGCGAACGCCGCGGCGTTCCGCGCCGCCCTCGGCTGCCAGCGCCCGTCGTGCTCGGCGCCCTTGTCGTCCAGCAGGTCGGAGATCCCCCGGACCACCAGCGCCTCGGCCCGGCGGTCCAGGTGCGCCCCGGTGAGGAAGCCGAACCCCTCCATCTCCACCGCCACCGCGTCGCCCGCGCTCACCGCCAGCCGCCGCCCGGTCCCCGAACGGTGGTGGGCCAGCACCGCGCCGCCCGCGGCGATCGGCTTCACATGGGCCCGCGGCCGCTCGTCCCCGTCCGCTCCGGTCCGCCGCTGCCAGTCGTCCGCGGCCGCCACCAGCCGGGCCAGCTGCACCAGCCCGTAGGCGCACGGATGCGTCTTCATCCGCGGCAGGAAGGCCCGTTCGGTGTCCTTGCCGGTCTCGTAGTCGTACACCGACTCCGCCGCCACCACATCGCCCAGCGCGACGTCCTTGCGGCCGCCCGCCACCCCGACGAACAGCACCGCGCGCGGCGCGAACAGGGCGACCGCCCGGTCCGCTGTCACCGCGGCGGCCGGGTTCCCCGGACCGGTCATGTGGATGGCCACGGCCCGCTCCGCCGTCCCGCCCCGGAACCACCCCACCTCGAAGAGGGACCCCCGCTCGGGGGCGAGGGTCCGCACCTCCCGGAGGTGCGCGCGCACCGCCCGGTACTCCACCTCCAGCGCGGTGAGCACCACCACGTCGGCCCGCCCGCGCGGCGGCTGGACACCACCCGACCACTCCACCGATTCCCCCTCCCGGCGGCTCGCACCATCGGCGCCGTCCATGGTGCGCCCGTGACCGCCCGCGCGTCGATGCCCCGGACGGCGCGGGCGTTCACGGCCGGCGAAGATCCGCGTACCGCGTGATCTGTGCGCCCAGCACGGCGACCAGCGCCGTCTCGGCGAGCGACACGGTGAACAGGACCGCGCCGGCCGGCCCCTTCGACCAGTAGACGGTGAGCGCGGCCAGCGGCGCCGCGCAGAACAGCAGCAGATCCACCCCGAGCTGGAGCCGCTTGCGCGAGACCCGGCGCCGGTCGGAGCGGTGCGCGGTCTCCCAGCCGAACACCTGGCCGCGCGGCGGCACCGCCAGCGCGGTCAGCCGGGGATCGAGCTCCTCCCGGACGTAGCGGCCGATCGCCGAGATCTTCTCGTCGTTGACCAGGTAGGTCCACCCCAGGACCACCGAGGCCGGCGGCAGCAGCAGGAGCAGCTCCGGGCGGCCGGGCTTCTGCAGGGTGAAGGTGATGATCGCGGCCATCGACGCCAGCGTGGCGTAGAGCAGATTGTCCCGGAAGCCGATCCGCGCCCGCTGCTCCTCCTTCACCTGCTCGTACTCCACGACGAGCAGCCGGCCGGTCATGGAGTCGTCCTCACGCGCCACACGTCCCCCCGAGGTCCGGCGGCGGACGCGACCACCGCTGGCCTCACGATGCTACCGGCGCGCGCCGGACCCGCGGAGTGGTTGACTGGCCGTATTCCGCCGACCGGGCGCGCCCGCCACCGGGCGCGCGTCCGGGCCGACCGAAGGGGAACCGATGAGTCTGTACGACATCCCGCTGCGCACGCTGTCCGGTGAGCCGACCACCCTGGGGGAGCACCGGGGCAAGGTGCTGCTGCTGGTCAACGTGGCCTCCAAGTGCGGGCTGACGCCGCAGTACGCCGGGCTGGAGCGGCTCCAGCAGCGCTACGCCGGGCGCGGCTTCACCGTGCTGGGCTTCCCGTGCAACCAGTTCGCCGGCCAGGAGCCCGGCACCGCCGAGGAGATCGAGACCTTCTGCTCGGCCACCTACGGCGTGACCTTCCCGCTGATGGAGAAGATCGACGTCAACGGCGAGGACCGGCACCCGCTGTACGCGGAGCTGACCCGCACCGCCGACGCCGGCGGCGAGGCCGGCGACGTGACCTGGAACTTCGAGAAGTTCCTGGTCGCGCCCGAGGGCGAGGTCGTCGGCCGGTTCCGGCCGCGGACCGAGCCGGAGGCACCGGAGCTGGTCGCCGCGATCGAGGCCCGGCTCCCCGCCTGACGGGCCCGGGGTGCCGCGGTCCGGCCGGCGCAGGCCCGGCCGCGGCACCTCACCCGCGCGGGGGCGCGGACCGGCCACCGTCCCCGGGCCGCCGGCGCGCCGCGCGGGGTGGTGCGGTGCGCGGCCGGCCTCCGGGGGCCGGTGGCGTACGGGGGTGACCGCCTGCGGGGCCGGACGGCGTGAGCGCGAGGCCTTCGCGGGGCGGCGGCTGCCGGGCCGGGACGGCGTGCCGCGCGCCTCCTCGCGGGGGGTGCGGCGACCGCCCGGTGACGGCGCGTGCCGCGCGACTCCGTACGGACGGACCGCGGGGGCCGTCCGGGAGGTACGCCCTCCGGAGCGAAGCCCTCCGGGCGGCGGCTACCGGTCGCCGGCCGCCGGGCCCGCCGCGCGCGGCCGGTGCGGTTCGATGACGGTGACGCCGGTTCTGCCGCGGCCCCGCGACCCCATGGCGATCAGCGCCTCGGGCGCCTCGTCCAGGCCGATGGTCCGGGTGACCAGCAGGTCCGGCCGGAGCGTGCCGGCCTTGACCATCTCCATCATCGGGGCGTACGCGTGGGCCGCCATCCCGTGGCTGCCCAGCAGCTCCAGTTCGAGCGCGACGACCCGCCCCATCGGCAGCATGGGGTTGCCGGCCGCCGGGGGCAGCAGCCCCACCTGCACGTGCCGGCCGTGCCGGCGCAGGCTGTTGATGGAGGCCGCGCAGGTACGCGGGCTGCCCAGCGCGTCGAGGGAGAGGTGGGCGCCGCCGCCGGTGGTGTCCTGCACGGCCTCGGCCACCGAGCCCATCAGCGACGAGGCGTCGATGCAGGTCGCCGCACCGAACCGGCGGGCCAGCTGCAGCGCGTGCGGGGTGATGTCGATCGCGACCACCCGGGCCCCGGCCGCCGCGGCGATCATCACCGCGGACAGCCCCACCCCGCCGCAGCCGTACACCGCGACCCACTCGCCCGGCGCCACGCGGCCCTGGGTGACCACGGCGCGGAACGCGGTGGCGAACCGGCAGCCGAGGCCGGCCGCGGTGGTGAAGGGCAGTTCGTCGCGGATCGCCACCAGGTTGACGTCGGCGTTGCGCACCGGGACGTACTCGGCGAAGGAACCCCAGTGGGTGAAGCCCGGTTGCGTCTGCCGCTCGCACACCTGCTGGGCGCCCTCCGCGCACGCGCCGCACCGGCCGCAGGCGCAGACGAAGGGGACGGTGACCCGCTGCCCGGGCCGCCAGTTGGCCACGTCCGGGCCCACCTCGGCGACGACCCCGGCCAGTTCGTGGCCCGGCACGTGCGGCAGCCGGATGACCGGGTCGTGCCCCATCCACCCGTGCCAGTCGCTGCGGCACACCCCGGTGGCCTCGACGCGGATGATCACGCCGCCGCGCGCGGGTGTCGGGTCCGGGACCTCCCGGACCTCGGGCTTCCGCCCGAACGCATCGAAGACCACCGCACGCATAGGCCCGCTCCCTCGCTCGTCAAGGCCGGCCACCGACGGCGGCTCGGTGCCGGCCGGATGCCCCGGACGCCCGGGGCCGTGCCCGGCCGCCGCCTCCCGGTGCCGTCAGGTGCGACGGTCCCGCGGAGGCGACCGGCCGGACGCACATTCTTGCCAATGCGCGGCACTCCGCCCGGACCCCGTCGTACCGCCCCGGCGCACGGCACACGGCCGGCGTCCCGCCCGCCCCGGGCCGTACGTCCCCCACCGGGGCAGCCGGCTCCGGCCGCGGGCCGGAGACCACACGACGGCCGGCCCGGACCCGCCCCTGGCGCAGGGCCACCGGGGAGGGACGGTGCCGGCCCCGGCGGTTCCCGGGTCGTCATTGACCGTCATACCGTCGGCCCGGGCGCCGAAAACGGCCCCGGCGGGCCGGACCGGAAACCATACCCCGCACCCGCGTGGGCGGCTCCCCCGGGAGCGGCCGGGCCGGACGCGGGCCGGCGGCACTCCGTGCGGCGCGGCGGGCAACGGGTGGCAGCACGGCCGAGGCCGGCCCGGGGGCCGGGCCGGCGGACCGGTGCCGACGGGCCCGTCGCGTCCGGCCGACACGTCCGCCGGGCCGCCGGGAAGCCCCTTTCCGGTCCCGTGCCGGGCCCGTACGGGCCGCGCCGGGCCGGGCGAAGCGGCCGGAACCCGGCGGTCCCGCCACGCCGCCTGGTATGCGGCCCGGAGACGGTGCGCGGAGCCGGCCGCACCGGTTCGGTGCGGCCGGGGACGGCCGGCCGGAGGCGCCGTCCCGCCTCGTCCGTAGGATCGCCCCATGCCTGCCGACGAGCGCGTGACCCGGTCCACGTTGTCCGACCGCATCCGGCCGGTATCCGTTCCCCGGCCGATGGCGCGGCTGCCCCGGCGGATCTGGTCGGACCAGGACTGGGAGCGGATCCGGCGCGGGTACGAGGCGCGGGACATGGAGGAGAGGTGGGACGTCTTCACCGAGGGCAGGGTGGTCTTCGTGCACCGGAGCTGGACCGGTTACGGAATCTACGCGGTGACCTTCGCACCGGTCGACGGCGGCTGGCGGATCGCCGACGCCGTGGTCGAGCGGGATCCCGAACGTTACGGGGGCACGGACGACGCCTACGACCGCGTCATGCTCGAACTGGTGATCAGTGCCGTCGTGCTCGGTGAACCGGTCCCCGAGCTCCGCTCCGAGCTGGTGGAGCTGATGCGCCGGCAGTCGCGCCCCGCCGGTGCCCCGCACAGCACCTCGGGGCCGGGCGCGGACTCCTGACGGAGCCGGCCGGCCCCGTGCCCGCCGGAGGGGGGACGGCGGCCGGGCCGGATCGCCCACCGGCCCGGCCGCCGTCTCACCGCTTGGCGCGCTGCCCCTCGGTCATCTGACGCAGCGTCCCGTCCGGCACGATCCGCCGCTGCAGGCTCGCCGCGAGCCCGGGGAAGAGGCCGCCGATGGCGGTGCCCAGCCGCAGTTCCAGCGGGGCGATGTTGACCTCCGCGCGGTTGTGCTCCACCGCCCGGAGCGCCGCCGCGGCGACCTGCCCGGGCGACACGGTACGCATCCCGGCGGGCGGGACCGCCCCGGAGTCGGCGAACATCCCGGCGCCCCGGACGAATCCGGGCTGCACGATCGACACTCCCACCCCGGTGCCGTGCAGGTCCTGGCGCAGCCCGTGGGCGAATCCCCGCAGCCCGAACTTCGAGGCGTTGTACAGCGAGGCGCCCGGGGAGGCGGTCCGGCCGGCTATGGAGCCGATCATCACCAGGTGGCCGCGGCCCGCCCGCACCATCCGCGGCGCCAGCAGCCGGGCGAGCATGATCGGCGCGCGCAGGTTCACCTCCAGCGCCCGGTCCAGCTGCTCCGCCGAGTAGTCCAGCATCTCGCCGCTGGACGGCAGGGCGGCGTTGGCGATCAGGATGTCCACGTCCGCCGCCTCGTCGGCGAGCCGCCGCACCTCGTCCCGGTCCGACAGGTCGGCGACCACTGCGCGCGCGCCCAGCGAGCCGGCGAGCGGGTGGAGGGCGTCCGGCCGTCGTCCGGTGAGCAGCAGCGAGGCCCCCCGCGCCGCGAACGCCCGGGCGAGCGTCCGGCCGATACCGCCGGTGGCACCCGTGATCAGGACGGTGGAGCCGGAGATTCTCATACGTTCCAACACCTACTGTGCTCGGGCCCGCGCGGAACGGTTCCGCCTGCTTCTCGCTTTTCGAACATCTACGCTACCCGAGGGTGTTGATCACCGACCGGTGCGCCACCGGACCGACCGGCACCGGCCCGGCCGCGGTACCGCCGAGTGGTGCAACCTGCCCTATAATTAAGGGTTTTGCGGGGTTCGGAACACCGGAGCGGCGGTGATCCGGATCGTGGACACCATCGAGCCGGCCCCGGCCGGACGCCGCGTGTGGCGGGCGTTCCCCCCGGTGCCGGGGTGGACTTGCGGGAGTCGTTGGACGAAGGACCCGCCGGGGCCGGCCGGGGTCCGGAGGGGGCCGGTGCGGGCCCGGGTGTCGCGCGTCCCGCTGCGCACCGCACCGGCGGCCCGGCCGAGGACGCGGGGCCGGCGGTCCACGGCGCCCGGATCACCGGTCAACCGGAGCTGGAGCACGGGCGGACGGAGCACCCGGTACGGCGGCGCCGGCGCCACGTCGAGGCGGTCCCGCGACGGTACAGGGCGGCCGGCCACCTCCGTCGCGGCGGGCATTCCACTCCTCGGGCCGGCCATGAGCGCTGGGCCGGTCGTGCGCTCTGAGCCGGTCGTGGCCGGTGCCGGTGGTGAGCAGGGTGCCGGCCGTGGCGGGGTCCGGCCCGCCCGTGGTGTCACCCCGGGGACGCCGGCGGCACCGGGGACAGGCGGTAGAGGCGGCGGGCGTTGTCCGCGCAGACCAGGGCGGCGACCCGGGCGGCGTCGGGGGCGGACCAGGCGCCTTCGGCGACCCAGCGTTCCAGCAGGGCGGAGAGCGCGCCGGTGAACAGCCGGGCGCCCACCAGGTACAGCTCCGGCAGGCCGTAGGCGTCGGTGGAGAACAACAGCTTGCCGAACGGGGCGAGTTCCAGCGCCTCGGCGACCACGGCCGCCGCCCGCACCCCGGCGTGCCCCACCGCCAGGCCGATGTCCGCGTACACGTGCGGGTACAGCTGGGCGAGGCAGGCCGCGCTCCGGTGGTACGGGTAGCCGTGCAGCAGGACCAGCGGGCAGCCGGTGTGCCGCACCGCGCGGATGAAACCGGTGAGCAGCAGCGGGTCACCGCGGCGCAGATCCAGGTCGGGGTCGCCGAAACCGGTGTGCAACTGGAGCGGCAGACCGGTGCCGGCCGCCGCCCACAGCAGATGGCGGATGAGGACCGGGTCGGTGAGCCGGGTGCCGGGCCGGCGTGCGGTGAGCCAGCGGCCGGCCGCCGAGCGGACCTCGGCCGGGGCCGGCGGGCCCGGTGCGAAGTCCAGGCCGCAGCGGTAGGCGGCCACCGACTTGAAGGCGACGGCGGTGCGCGCGGCCCGCCGTACCGCGTCCACCGCCGCCTCCGGGTACGCCCCGGCGGCCGGGGTGTGGTCGGCGACCCGCTCGGCGAGGCTCTCCAGCCGGACGACCTCCGCCGCGTCGCCCCCGGCCGCCTCGGCCAGCTCCCCGGGGGTGGTGAGGTCCCCCGGCAGCCCGGTGTCCACCAGGAAGGTCCGGATGCCGCTGGCGCGCAGCAGCCGCCGGGTGACCTCCCCGGCCCCCAGCTCCGCCCGCCGTGCCAGATAGCGCTCGGGCGGGCAGTGCGGCAGCAGTCCGAGCAGCGGCGGGCACCAGCGGCGGACCGCGAAGCCCAGTTGGGTGTCGAAGAAGCTGGTGCCCGGCGCCGGTGGGGCGTCCGACTCGGTCAGCAGCGCCGCGAACGCCCCGGGCGCCACCGTGGTACGGACCACCCCGTGGCAGTGGTGGTCGATCAGCGCCGGCAGCGGCACCGGCACCGCTCAGTACCGCCGGCGGGTGGCGGCGGCGATCTCCTGCGGGGTGGCCCCCGCGAACAGCGCGCACTCGGCGCGGCGCACTGCCGCCACCGACTCCCACAGCGGCTCGCCGAGCGCCTCGCGGAGCACCGCCGACTCCTCGAAGTGGCGCACGGATTCCTCCAGCGACTCCGGCAGCCGGGGCGGTGGTTCGTCCGCGCGGGCCGGGTCACCGGCGACCGGCGGCGGCAGACGCAGGCCCGCGTCGATCCCCGCCAGGCCCGCGGCGATCACCGCGCCCACCGCGAGATACGGATTGGCCGCCGCGTCGAAGCACTTCACCTCGGCGTTGGCGGCGTCCGGGTCGTCGGCCGGGCCGCAGATGAAGCGGAGCGCCGCCTCCCGGTTCTCCAGCCCCCAGCACCGGTAGGCACCGGCCCACCGGGACGGCACCAGGCGCAGGTAGCTCGCCGGCGAGGGTGCCCCGACCGCCAGCAGCGCGGGCAGCTCCCGCAGCACCCCGGCGAGGAACGCCTCGCAGGTCGCGGTCATCCCGAACGGCCCGTCCCCGCCGCGGCACAGGTTGCGGTCCTGCTGCCGGAGGCTGAGGTGGAGGTGGCCGCCGTTGCCCAGCTGCCCGGGCTCGACCACCGGGCCGAAGACCGCCGCCAGCCGGTGGCGGGCCGACACCCCCCGTACGGTCTCGCGCACCAGGACCGCGGTGTCCGCCGCCTCGACCGGCCCGGCGGGGGCGGCGGAGATCTCGAACTGCCCTGGCGCGTACTCCGGGTGGAGCTGGAGTACGGGCACGTGCTGGGCGTGCAGCGCGTCGAGCAGCGCGGCGAGGTAGTCGGAGTGCGCCACCAGCCGGGCCATCCCGTAGGCCGGCCCGGTGTCGGCGGTGCCCGGGGCCGGACCGCCGGTGCCACCTGGGGCCGGGCCGTCGGCGGGCATCACCACCCACTCCGTCTCGAACCCCACGCGCACCTCCAGGCCGCGCCGCCGGGCCCGCTCGGTCATCCGGTGTGCGAACCACCGCTGGCACACCGGGTGCGGGGCGCCCCGCTGGTCGTAGCGGTCGGCCGGTGCCCAGGCCCAGCCGGGCTGGGCGGCCAGCGGCGTCAGCCGCGACAGGTCGGGGAACAGCCGCAGATCGCCGTCCGGGCCGCCGACATGGCGGCTGTCGGTGATCGAGTCGTCCACCAGGAAGACGTCGAACACCGGCGACATGCCCACGCCACGGCTGACGACCTGTTCCAGCCGGTCGGTGGGGACCGCCTTCACCCGCGTCAGCCCCGCGTTGTCCACCCAGGTCACAGCGGTGCCGCGGACCCCCGCCGCGATCAGCCGGCCGACCTCCTGGCGGGCTCTGGCCCGGGCCAGG
Source organism: Streptomyces pactum (assembly GCF_016031615.1). Lineage (GTDB taxonomy): Bacteria > Actinomycetota > Actinomycetes > Streptomycetales > Streptomycetaceae > Streptomyces > Streptomyces pactus. The sequence goes on along the minus strand of NZ_JACYXC010000001.1, from coordinate 457,532 downwards.
TCACGCTGCTCCGTCACCACCGGTGGCTCCCGTCACCCCGTCGACGCCCGGGCGGCAGTCTGGCACGCGGGCACCGTCCGGGCCGGGCACCGGCCGCCGACGCGCCGCCCGGCCCGCCCGAGGGCACCCTCCCGGGCGACCCCGCTGCGCCCGGCACCCACGGTCGGCCTCCGGGGGCGTCCCCGGTCCGGCCGCCCCGCGCCGGCCCCGCAGTCGGCCCGTGCCCCTGCCCGGTCCCGCCTCCGGTGCCCGGTCCCGCCTCCGGTGCCCGGTCCCGCCTCCGGTGCGCGGCCCGGCCCCGCTGTCCGGTCCGGGCCGCCCGCCCGGTCCCGTCTGCGCCCCTCGGGTCGGGCCCCTGTCCGGTACCGCCTCCTGCTCCGGCCGTCTACCGCCCGGGTCCGCCGCGGGACCGTCCGACCGCTCCGGCTCCGCTGTCCTCCCGTCCGCTGTTGTCCGCCGGGCCGTCCGCCGATGCCCTCCCGGTGCCGGGAGGCCGGTCAACGGCGCGTGGGTGCCGGCCCCGGGGCGGAGGCGACGGTGACCGCGCACGGGGCCCCGGGCCGTCCGCGTATGCCGGCTGGGCCGCCACCGCCCGCGCCACGGTCCCGTCTGCGCCCCTCGGGCCGGGCCCGCCTCCCGCTCCGGCCGTCTACCGCCCGGGTCCGCCGCGGGACCGTTCGGCCGCTCCGGCTCCGCCGTGCGCCTCCGCCGTCCTCCGGGCGCCGGGCCGCCCCCCGGCGCCCGCCCGGCGCCGGGGGGCCGCCTCCTCGCCCGTCCCGGTCGCCGGTCCGCGGACCGTCGCGGCGGCCCGCGGACCGCCGGGGCACGCCCGCCCCCGCCGACCGGAGACCGCTGGTGCGCCGGGTGGTCATTACGATGGCGGTATGTCCTCCCAGCCACCAGCGCCCGACGACCTGATCGATCCGCTGGCCGTCGTCGTCCGTGGCTACTACCACGACTTCAGCCGCGCCGCCGCCCGGCACGGGCTGACCACCGCGCAGGCCCGCGCCCTGAGCGCCGTGGACCGCAGCCCGCTGCCCATGCGGATCCTCGCCGACCGCCTGGTGTGCGACGCCTCCAACGCCACCGGTCTGATCACCCGGCTGGAGGCGCGCGGTCTGGTCGAACGAACGCCCTCCGCGCACGACCGGCGCGTCAAACTGGTCACCCCCACCGCCGCCGGGACCGAGCTGATCGCCCGGCTGCGGGCGGAGATGCACGGCGTGCACCAGGCGCTGGAAGCCCTCACCGACGAGGAGCGGGCGGCGCTGGCGACACTGCTGCACCGGCTCGGCCCGCTGATGGGCGCGCCCTGAGCGCCACCACCGGTTTGGCGTCGCCGCCTCCGCTTTCGTACAGTTCCGCCGGAGTACCGGTAGAACAGACGAACCAGGAAGCGGCAGCGGCGATGACGGTGACTGACAGCGGCCGGGCCGAAGAGACGGGCTCGGGCACCGAGCGGCACCCGGGCATCGACCCCGAGCGCCTGGCGGTCTGCCTCGGCGTGCTCGCCGAACTCGACGAGCTGCCGCTGGACCACCCCGACGCCATCACGGTCCGCCGCGCCACCTCCGGCATCTACCGGATGGTCAAGCAGCGCCGCCGCCAGGAGCGGCGCGCCGCCAAGACCGCCCACGACCGCGCGGTCACCGAGGCGACCGCCACCGGGGCCGCCGACCGGATCGACGACGAGACCCTGGGCCGGGCCCTCACCAGCTCGGTGACCACCGAGATCGCCGGCATCCTGGAGCGCCCCAGGTCCTGCTACGTCTGCAAGACCCGGTACACCGAGGTGGACGCCTTCTACCACCAGCTCTGCCAGACCTGTGCCCAGGAGAACCGTTCGCGGCGGGACGCCCGCACCGACCTGACCGGGCGCCGGGCCCTGCTCACCGGCGGGCGCGCCAAGATCGGCATGTACATCGCGCTGCGGCTGCTGCGCGACGGCGCGCACACCACCATCACCACGCGCTTCCCCAACGACGCGGTCCGGCGCTTCACCGCGATGCCGGACAGCGCGGACTGGCTCCACCGGCTCAAGATCGTCGGCATCGACCTGCGCGACCCCGCGCAGGTGGTCGCGCTCGCCGACTCGGTGAGCGCCGCCGGACCGCTGGACATCCTGATCAACAACGCCGCGCAGACGGTGCGCCGCAGCCGGCAGGCGTACGCCGAGCTGATCGCGGGCGAGTCGGCGCCGCTGCCCGCCGGGGAACTCCCCGCCTCCGAGGTGATCGGCACCTTCGGCAGCGGTGCCCAGGCGGCGCTGCCCGCGCCCCGGACCGGCCGGGACGGCGCACTGACCCCCGATGACGTGGCCGCGCTGGCGCTCACCCCCGGCTCCGCCTCGCCCGCCCGGATCGAGGCCGGGACCGCGATCGACGCGGGCGGCCTCATCCCCGACCTGGACGCCACCAACACCTGGATCCAGCGGGTCCACGAGGTCGATCCGGTGGAGCTGCTGGAAGTGCAGCTGTGCAACGAGACCGCGCCGTTCATCCTGGTCAGCCGGTTGCGCGCGGCGATGGCCGCCTCCCCGGCGCGCCGCAAGTACGTGGTGAACGTCTCCGCGATGGAGGGCAAGTTCAGCCGCGGCTACAAGGGTGCGGGGCACCCGCACACCAACATGGCCAAGGCCGCGCTCAACATGCTCACCCGGACCAGCGCGCGGGAGATGTTCGAGACCGACGGCATCCTGATGACCAGCGTCGACACCGGCTGGATCACCGACGAACGCCCGCACCCGGACAAGATGCGGCTGGCCGAGGCCGGCTTCCACGCCCCGCTGGACCTGGTGGACGGCGCCGCCCGGGTGTACGACCCGATCGTCCGGGGAGAGCGCGGCGAGGACCTGTTCGGCTGCTTCCTCAAGGACTACGCGCCCACCGACTGGTGAGCGGCCCCACCGGCCGGTGAGCGGCGGGTGCGGCGGCCGGAGCGCGGCGCGCCCCGCCTGCCGCACCTCCACCGCACCGCGTGCCCCGGCTGCCGCGCCCCGCCCGGACGGCGCGCCCCGGCGATCCGACTCCACCCGGACGCCGTGCCCGGTGATCCGTCGTGCCGTCCGCCCGTCGAGCGGCCCGGCCGTCCGCCGTGCCGACCGCCCGGCGACCGTCCCGCCGTGGTGCCTGACGGACGTACCGGGGTGCCCGGCCGGCCCCCGCCCGTATGCCGTACCGCCCGTACGCCGTACCGCTTGGGCCCGGCCCGCACGCGGCCGATGGACGCCTCCGCCCCGGCGGCCCCTCCGGCCCCGGCGACCCCTCCGGCCCCGGCGACCCCTCCGCCTCGGGCGCGCCCCAGCCGCCTCTCCGGTCAGCGGCGTGGTGAGGTCACCGTCCAGCCGGTGCGCGGCATGGTGTGCCGGACCCAGTCCCGGGCGAAGTGCGGGGCCGTCCCCCCGCCCCGCCCGGCGAGCGCGGCGGCCGGCACCCGGGCGGCCCGGCGGCGCAGTTCCGCGGCGGTGGTGGAGCGGTTGTTCCCCGCCACCTGGGCCGAGGCGCAGCCGGCCGCGTAGCCGACGGGCAGCGCCCGCGGACCGGTCACCAGGCACGGCGGCCGCAGCCCCAGCTCCCGCAGGTCGGCGGCGGCGCGCTGGTAGACCCGGGCGGTGGCGGCGGTGGAGGCCGTGGAGTGGACCAGCACGGCGGTCTGCACCCCCAGGTGCGCGGCGGTCAGCGCGGCCACCACGGTGGCGGCCCGGACCCGGGACCGGGCGTGCCCGACGGTGTGCACCACCCAGGCGGCGACCGGCAGCGACAGCAGTGCGTACGCCGGCAGCAGGAAGCGCGGTGCCGAGAACCCGATGAGGAACAGGTAGGACAGGGCCAGCGAGGCGGCGCACACCACGGGCAGCAGTGCGGTGGCGGTCCGGCGGTGGCGCCGGGCGGTCACCAGGGCCGCGGCGGTCAGCAGCGGCAGCGCCCACCACCACAGGGTCATCAGCGGGTGCGGCCCGTCGGTCCCGCAGGGCCGGCACAGCAGGGGGCCGTTGAGGCTGCGCAGCACCGTGCCCACGTTCCAGTGCGGGTGCATGCCGCCCTCGGTGGCGCCGGCCGTCCGCAGCCGCTCCGGGACGCCGCCGAACCGGACGTACGCCTCGACGACCCACTGCACGGCGCCCAGCGCCGGGCCGGCGAGGACGGCGGGCAGCGCGCACCGCCAGGCCGGCACCGTCGCCGCGGCCACCAGCAGCGGCAGCGCCAGCCAGCCGCCCTCGGGCAGGCGGAGCAGGGTGACGGCGGCCAGGGCCGCGGCGAGCCACCAGCGGGCGCGCGGCTCGCCGGGGGCCCGGAGGAACCAGCCGACCGCCGCCACCGCGCCGTACGCCACCCAGAGGTTGGGCATCACCTGGGAGCCGCTGATCTGGGTGATCCACAGCCCGGCGAGGAAGAGCGCGGCGCAGGCCGTCGCCCGGTGCCCCAGCAGCGGCCGCCACACCCGGAACACCGCGTACAGCGCCGCCGCCGACGCGAGCGCCAGCACGGTGCGGATCACCGCGGCCGAGTCGGTCACCGCGACCAGCGGTGCCACCAGCACGCTCACGCCGCGCGAGCGCGGCGCGCTGAAGAACGCCGCCGGGTGCCGGGGATCGACCTGCGAGGCGTAGACGCTCTCGTCCCACAGCAGCCCGACGGAGGTCCGCGGCACCACCAGGGCCAGCTGGACGGCGGCGAAGGCCAGCGCCACCAGGGCGAGCCAGGGGACCGCGCGCCGCCGGACCGGTACGGGTGCCGGGGCGCGGGTGCCGGGGGCGCGGACGGGAACGGTACCGGTCATCCCCCCAGGCTCACCGGGCCCGCCGCGCGGCGCGACCCGGCGCTCCGCCGGACGGCCCACCACCGGCGGCGGGACCACCCGGTGGGCGGTACCGCGCGGGTGGCGGACCGTCAGACGTCAGGGCTTGCGGGCCACACCCGCGTACAGCGACACCTCGGCGTCGGTCACCCCGGTGGCCTCCGCCGCGTCGTCGGGGCGCCACCGGTGCGGCACCTCGACGCCCGGGGCGACCAGCTCCAGCCCCTCGAAGAACTCCTGGACCTCGGCCCGGCTGCGGACCTGGGCCGGAATGCCACCCTGGCGGTAGATCTCCACGACCTTCGCCCAGGTCTCCGGGTCGAAGTCGGGTGTGCAGTGCGAGAGCACGAGGTAGCTCCCCGAGGGCAGGGCGTCAACCAGACGGCCGACGATGTCGTACGGCTTGAACTCGTCCGGGACGAAGTGCAACAGCGCGTTGAGCGACAGCGCGACCGGACGGCTCAGGTCGAGCGTCTCGTGGAGCTCGGGCGCGTTGACGATGCGCTCCGGCTCCCGGACGTCGGCCTGGATGTAGGAGGTGCGGCCCTGCGGGGTGCTGTGCAGCAGCGCCTGGGCGTGGGCGAGGACGATGGGGTCGTTGTCGGTGTAGACCACTCTGGAGTCGGGGGCCACCGCCTGCGCCACCTGGTGCAGGTTGGGCTCGGTGGGGATGCCGGTGCCGATGTCCAGGAACTGCCGGACGCCGGCCTCGGACGCCAGCCAGCGGGTGGCCCGGTGCATGAACGACCGGTTGGTCCTGGCACAGGTCTTGATGCTCGGATAGATCGCCATGACGTGGGCGGCGGCGTCCTGGTCCACCTCGTAGTGGTCCTTGCCACCCAGGTAGTAGTCGTACATGCGGGCCGGATGCGGCCGGCTGGTGTCGATCTGGCCGGGTGCGAGGCCGTCTGCGGTCATGCGGCCCTCCAATCGGGTCTTGTCGCCGCCTGGCGGTCGGGAGTGGTCAGGTCCCGGGCTCGCGGAGCGCGCCGCGGGAGGTGTACGGGGTGGCGCCGCGCGGTACCGGGCGGTGCCGGCGGGGGCGGCGTGCCGGACGGCGCGGACCCGTGAGGGTCACCCGCGGGCCGGACCGGCTCAGGTGAGCAGGAAGTCGGCCGCGCCGGCCTTGGCTCCCTGGATGAAGGTCTCGATCTCGTGGTAGGCATAGATCAGGGCGGGTCCGTCGGGGTCGGTGGACTGGCGCAGCGCCACCCGGCCGTCACCGAGCTTCATCACCTCGACGCAGGCGCCGCCGTTCGGTCCGCTCCAGGGCTTCTGCCAGCCCTCGGTGCCGAGGTTCTTCGAGGGCATGCCGTTGTATATGTGATCCACAGTCAGAGCTCCTTGCGAATCGCGCCGAGGAACGCCTCGGTTCGGTGCACCGGAGTGGCCTGGGTGCACATCCGGTCCAAAGCTTCCAGGTAGACGGCCACATCGGTGCGCTGGTCGATGTATCCGGCGCCGGTCAGGCTCTCTCCGTAGGCGATGTCCGGCAGTTCCGGTATGGCGAACCGGAAGATCTGGAAGGGCCCGTACATGCCGGGGTGCGGCCCGGCGGCGAACGGCAGCACCTGGAGCGTGATGTTCGGCAGGGCGATGGCCTCGATCAGCCGGTCCACCTGGGTCCGCATCACCGCCGGGCCCCCCACCGGTCTGCGCAGCACCGCCTCGTCGATGACCACCCACAGGTGCGGCGGCGGCGGGTCGGTCCGGTCCAGCAGCGCCTGGCGCTGCATCCGCAGCTCCACCCGCCGGTCCATCTCCTCCTCGGGGGCGAGCGGGAAGCCCACCCGGAGCAGGGCGCGGGCGTACTCCTCGGTCTGCAGCAGACCCGGTACGCAGTGCGGCTCGTACGCCCTGATCCTTATGGCCGCCTCCTCCAGGCTCACGTAGAGGCTGAACCACTCCGGGAGCACATCGCGGAAACGGTGCCACCAGCCGGGCCGGTTGGCCTCCTCGGCCAGCGCCAGGAAGGCGTCGATCTCCTCCCGCGGGGTGCCGTAGGTCTGCAGGAGCTTCTCGACGTACGGCAGCTTGAGGCCGACCTCGGCCTTCTCCATCCGCCGGACCGTGGTGGGGTTGACGTGCAGCGCCCGGGCGGCCTCGTCGAAGGAGACCCCCGCGGCCTCGCGGAGCGCGCGCAGCCGCATGCCGAGAACCATCTGCCCGACGGTCGGGGCCGACCGCGCTTCACCCACGTCGCTCCTCCAGGACGTCCGACGACACGGTCAGTGTGCCATGACCACCCTGGAGGCGACAGAGTGCACTCGCTATTTTGCAAATTGCAGAACGCCTCTTGCCAACTGACCCTCACAGATTGGATAGTGACGCTGCGGCATGCTGCAACCGGGCCGCGCGCACGAGGACTTGCACCACCCGTTCCCCTGACCGGTAGATGGAAGGCACATGCCCGTGGCTTCGCCTCACAGCACGACGATGCTCCGCCCCACGTCCGTCGGCGGTACCCGTCTCGGCCTGCGCCACGAGAGATTCCAGCTGCCCGCGCACGGCGCCTCGGTCGCCGCGGCCCGCCGCCGGGTCCGATCCCGGCTGCCGGGATGGGGGTTCGGCGCGGAGGTCTGCGACGCCGCCGAACTGGTGATGTCGGAGCTGTTCACCAACGCCCTGGTGCACACCGGCACCGATCAGATCCTGTGTGTCATACGCGCCGACGACTCCGCCGGGCGCGCGGTGTACGTCGAGGTGGCCGACCAGGGCGGGGGACCGGTCGGCCCCACGGCGCGGCGGGCCGGGGCGGACGAGGAGAGCGGGCGCGGGCTGATGCTGGTGTGCGCCCTGGCCGAGGCCTGGGGCGACCGGCCCGCCGGCGCCGGGCACGGCCGTGTCGTCTGGGCCCGGCTGCGGGCCGACTGAACCGGACCGCGGGTGCCGGCCCCGGCGGGGCCGGCGCACCGGAGGCCGCGCTCCCGGCGGGGGAGGAGCGCCGGCCACCGGGCGGCCCGCGCCGGGGCGGGTACGGGCGCACCGGCGCGAGGGAACGACGGGCCCGGCCCCTCATGAGGGCCGGGGCCCGTCGTCGTGTTCGAGGTCATGGCCCGTCGGTGGGTTGACGGACGGTGCCGACCGGCGCGGAACAGCACCGTGGGCGGCGGCCCCGGCCGGCGCGGGCGCTCCCCGCGCCGGCGCCCACCGCCGGGCACGCGCCCCGCGCGGTCGGTCGCGGACCGGCGGGTGCGGCCGCGCGCCCGGCGCCGCTCAGTGGGCGACCGTGAACCGCTCGCCGACGTGCTGCGGGTTCTCGATCTCGTCCACCAGCGCGACGGCGTAGTCCTCGGCCGTGATGTAGCTCCTGCCCTCCGCGTCGGTCACCAGCTGCTCGGTGCCGGTCCGGTACCGTCCGGTCCGCTCGCCGGGCTCGATGGTCGCGGCCGGGCTCAGGCTGGTCCACCGGACGTCCGGGGCGGCCCGGAAGACCTCCAGGGCCTCGCCGTGCGACCGCATGATCTGCACCAGGCCCTCGGGCAGCCCGGGCGCGTCCCAGACCTTCACGCCCGGTGCGGTCTCCAGACTGCCCGCGCCGCCGACCGAGATCAGCCGCGGTGCCTGCGGGCCCAGCCGGCGCAGCCCCTCCACCAGCGACCGGGCGGACGGCCCCATCAGCGCCAGGCTCCCCGGCCCGTCCTTCCGGCCCACCGCGCTGACCACCACGTCCTGTCCGGAGGCGACGGCCGCGACCGACTGCGGATCGAGCACGTCACCGGTGGTCACGGTCAGCCCGGGCGCCTGCCGGTCGAACCGGGCCGGGTCGCGGACCACCGCGGTCACCTCGTGGCCGCGGGACAGCGCCTCGTCCGCGATCCGCCGGCCGATGGTGCCGCCGGCACCGAAGAGGGCGATCCTCGCCATGGGAATTCTCCTGCACATCATCAGGGTGGGAACCGGGAACGGTATCGCCGGCGGTTATCCGTTTCCGCCAGCGCTTTCCACGGTACGGCGCACCCCGCTGGTCAGCGAGGTAGCCTGGAGACCGGACATGGTGAGAAAGCGACAGGACGAGATCCCCGACATCCCCTACCGCCCGCCGGCCGGGACACCGGAAGGGGTGGAGGTGATGTCGCTGCGCGAACTGCGCCGGCGCGCCCCCGAGGGAGAGTTCGACGCTCCGCAGCGCCCCCGGTTCCACTCCCTTTACGTCATCGACCGCGGCTCCACCACCCACACCGTGGACTTCACCGCGTACCCGCTGAGCGCCGGCGGCGTGCTGTGGGTCCGCCCCGGTCAGGTGCAGCAGGTCGGCGATCTGGGGGCGGTCGAGGGCACCGTCGTCCTCTTCCAGCCCGGTTTCCTCCCGCCGCGGACCGCCCGCACCGCCGGTCTCGACGACCGGTTCGCCGGTACCTGGTGGCAGCCGGCCGGGGAGGACCGCCGGGCCGTCCTCGCCGCGGTGCGGCACCTGGCGTACGCCTTCCGCACCGGGCACGGCCTGCCCCCCGAGGTGCACACCGAGACGCTCCGCCATCTGCTGGCGGTGCTGGTGCTGCGGCTGGCGCACCAGACCCCGCCCGCCGGCCGGGGCGCCGAACCCCCGCCGGCGTTCCTCCGGTTCCGGGACGCGGTCGAGCGCGACTTCGCGCGCACCCACCGGGTCGCCGACTACGCGGAGGCGCTCGGCTACTCGGTGCGCACCCTGTCCCGCGCCACGGTGCGCGCGGCCGGGGTGGGGGCCAAGGAGTTCCTGGACCGGCGGGTGGTGCTGGAGGCCAAGAGGCTGCTGGCCCACAGCGAGCTGCCGATCGCCAGGGTGGCGGACCGGACCGGCTTCACCGACGCCGCCAACTTCTCCAAGTTCTTCCAGCACCGCACCGGACGGACGCCCGGGGAGTTCCGCGCCGAGCTGCGCGGCCGGTCCGGCCCGCCCGCCGGCCGCCCCTGACCGCGGCACCGGTCCGCGGCACCGGTCCGTCGAGGTCCGCCCGGGACCCCGCCGCACCGCCGGGTCTCTCCGCCGCCCGCCCGGTACGGACCCGTCCGCCCGGCACGGCCCGGCGGACCCGCCCCCCGGTACGGCCCGGCGGCCCCGGCCTCCCGGCCACCGGCCGTCCGCTTGCCAAACCGGGCACTTTCGGTTTGATTCGGAAGGGTAGGCGGTGACGAACGCTTCTCTCCCCGGGTTGGGGGCGCACCATGTTGTTCACCGACCGCGCGGACGCCGGGCGCCGGCTCGGCGCCCGCCTGCAGGATCTGCGCACACAGGACCCGGTGGTGGTCGGGCTGCCGCGCGGCGGGGTGCCGGTCGCGTACGAGGTGGCCGGGGCCCTCGGCGCACCCCTCGACGTCATCCTCGTACGCAAGCTCGGCGTGCCCTACCACCGGGAACTCGGTTTCGGGGCCATCGGCGAGGGCGGGGCCCGGGTGATCCACGACGACATCGTCCGGATGAGCCGGGTGGACGAGGACGACCTGGCGGAGGTCGAGCGGAGCGAGGCCGCCGAACTCGCCCGCCAGGCCCGACGGTTCCGCGGCGGCAGACCGCGTGTCGACCTCCGGGACCGCACCGTGGTGGTGGTGGACGACGGCATCGCCACCGGCGCCACCGCGGAGGCGGCCTGCCGGGTCGCCCGGGCGCAGGGTGCCCGGCGCGTCGTCCTCGCGGTGCCGGTCGCGCCGCCGGGTGCGGCCGGGGCGCTGCGGGAACAGGCCGACGAGGTGGTGTGCCTGAGCACCCCGGAGAGCTTCTTCGCGGTGGGGGAGTGGTACCAGGACTTCGACCAGACCCCGGACGAGACGGTGATCGAGCTGCTGGCCCGGGCCTCGGCGGCCTTGGGCGCGGACCCGGCCGGGGACCGCGCGGCGGCCGGCGGGCCCGGCGGGGACCACGCGCCGGACGCCGGTGGCCACGGCGAGGGCCTGGCGCCCGGCGCCGGAGGCCCCGGCCCGGCGGCCGGCGGGCCGATGGCGGCCGAACGTCCGGCCGACGGCGAGCACCGCATCCCCGTCGAGGACGGAACGGTGTGGCTCCCCGGGGACCTCCTGGTGCCCGAGCACGCGCCGCTGGTCGTGGTCTTCGCGCACGGCAGCGGCAGCAGCAGGCGCAGCCCGCGCAACCGCGAGGTGGCGCGCACCCTCAGCACCGCCGGGTTCGGCACCCTCCTGTTCGACCTGCTGACCCCCGAGGAGGAGATCGACCGCACCAACGTCTTCGACATCGGGACGCTCGCCCGCCGGCTCGGCGAGGTCAGCCACTGGGCGCGGCTGCGGCTGCGGCTGCCGGTCGGCTACTTCGGCGCCAGCACCGGGGCGGCCGCGGCGCTGCGCGCGGCGGCCGAGCCGGACGCCGAGGTCTCCGCCGTGGTCTCCCGGGGCGGCCGCCCCGACCTCGCCGGGGACCGGCTCGGCGCGGTCCGGGCACCGACCCTGCTGATCGTCGGCGGCCGGGACGAGACGGTCCTCGACCTCAACCGCCAGGCGCAGGCCCGGCTCCGGTGTGAGAACGACCTCGCCGTGGTACCCGGTGCCGGACATCTCTTCGAGGAGCCCGGGGCCCTGCGCGCGGTGTCCGACCTCGCGCTGGAGTGGTTCCGCGCGCATCCTTGAAGCACAGGCCAGGAGGTGGTTGCCATGGAGACGATCGTCGGATGCAACATCGAGATGGAGTTCCACGAGATGGACGCCAAGACCGAGGCGGCCGTGCGGGTGCGACTCCACGACGGAACCGAACTGAAGGCCCACGGCGTCACCCACCGGCACCCCGACGACCCGGCGCAGCAGCGGGTCGGTGAGGAGATCGCCGCCGCGCGGGCGCTGAACGACCTCTCCAAACAACTGCTCGACAAGGCGGGCGTGGACATCGAGGAGGTCACGCACCTGCACGCGCACCTCTCGCGGTGACGCCCTCGTCTCGCGGCGTGCCCCCGGGAGGCGCCGACGCGGGCCGTGGAACGCGTCGCGCGGGCGTGTGAGGCGACGCCCGCGCGCGGAGGGCGGGCGTGTGGGTGCGCGGGCGAGGCCGCCTGGGTAGGTGGGCGAGCGTGCGCGGGCGAGGCCGCCTGGGTACGCGGCGCCGGCGGACGCGTCGCAGGGGTGCGTACGTAGGCGGGCGGGGGCGGCGGTCGCCTTCGTCCCTGACGCGCGGCGGGCGACCGGCGGCGGCGAGGGGCACTTCGTTCGGGGGCGCTCGTGCTCGTGCCATGCGGCTGCGGTGCTCCGGGTGCCGGGCCCCGGGTGGCAGGAGCACCCTGCGGCCGGTGGTGTGGTCCCCGTGCCGGTACCGGTTTCCCGGACCGGCGCCCGGTTCGGTTTTCCGGTCCGGCGCCCCGGTTCCGGCCCGGTGCCGGTTCGGGTTACCGAGCGCCCGGTGCGGCGCCTGTTCCGGACGGGACCCGGGTTCGCCACGGGCCGGCCTCGGGGTGGGTACGGCCCGGCCTCGGGAGCAGACGGGGACGGACGGCCTCGGGATGGATACGGACGGCAGCCCGGCCCGTTGCGGCCGAAGCCGCCCCCCGCCGCGTGTCCTCGCCGCCCCCGCCCCGTGCCGGTCGCCGTTCCTGTCGCCGGTCCGGGGGCCACGTCGCCGCCCCCGCCCGCGCCCATAACCGCTTCCGCGCCGCGCCGGTCCAGGGCCGCCGCGGCGCGCGTCGTGCCGTCGGATCGCGTGACCGCGTGCCGGCCCCCCGTGCCCCGCTCGCGAGGGCCTCGCTGCGCGCCGCCCGGGGCAGCGTGTCCGGCGGTTCGGGCGCCCGCGTCCACGCGGGTCCGCGAGCCCGCACGGGTCCGCGCGTCCGCGGGTCCGTGCGTCCGTGGGCTCAGCGGGGCCGGGGGCCGGTGCCCGTACCGCCGCCGTCCCGTCCGTCAGCTCCGGTGCGTACCGGTCCGAGAGGGGTGCCGCGGACCGCCCGGGCCCGCCGTGCCGGGACCACGGCCGAGGCTCCGACGACCGGACCGGCGGTCACCCGGGGCGGCGCCACCGGGCCGAGGACGGTGGGCCGCACCACGGTGGACAGCAGCCGTACCGGGCTCACCCCGGTGAACGCCGCGGCGGGCCCGGTGCCGGAGCCGGCCGGGAACCCTCCGATGTCCGCGGGGCCGGTGCCGGCGGACCTCACCCGGCGTACCACCGCGGGCCGGGCGGCCGGGACCACGGCGCCCCCGGCCGTGCCCGGACGGGCGCGGGCACCGGCCGTTGCACGGCCGGCCGCCGTCGCACCGCCGGCCGGCCCGGAGGACCGGCCGGCGTCCGCGGTCCGCTCCCGCGTACCGTGCGCGCCCGCCGGTTCCGCGTCGCCGGCATCCGCCCCGGTGCACCGGGCGGCGCCCGGTGCACCCGCGCCGCCCTCGTCCGTGGTGCCGGCCGCCTCCCGCGCGCCGTGCGCGGCCAGCAGCACCAGCCCCGCGCCCGCCACCGCGGCGGCCAGTACCGCCGTGGCCGCCCCTGCCGCCCCGTGGCGGAAGTGCTCCCCGAGCGCGGTCAGCCCGACGGCCGTCGCCACCACCGGATTGACCACGGTGGCGGTGGCCAGCGGCGCGGCGAGCCCGGTGCCCCGGTAGGACGCCTGGGAGAGCAGGACACCCGCCCCGGAGAGCACTCCGATCATGACCAGGCTGGGCAGCGCGTCGCCGGTCCAGGACTCCCACGACCAGGAGAGGGCGACGTTCTTGGTGAACACCGACGAGATGCCGAAGGCCGTGCCCGCCGCGGTCGCCAGCAGCACGCCGCGCACCGCGGGCCGCCGTACCCCGCGCGCCACCGCCGCCAGGAGGGCGATGGCGCCGACCGTGACGGCACCCACCGCGATCCACTCGCCGTCCGCCAGCGCCTCGGCGGGCGCGGAACCGGTCAGCGACAGCAGGCCGGCGAGCCCCGCGGTGGCCAGCAGCGCCCCGCGCCACCCGGCGGCGCCCACCTTCCGCCGGACGAACACGGCGGCCATCGGCAGCGCGAAGACGATGGTGAGCGCGCCCAGGGGCTGCACCACGCTGAGCGGCCCGTAGGCCAGCGCGAGCACGTGCAGCACCGCACCGGCCCCGTTGAGCGAGACCGCGCCCCACCAGCCGCGCCGGCGCAGCGGGGCGGTGGCACCCTGCGGGGCGGTCGCCGCCACCCGCTCCTGGAGTATGGCCCCGGCCGCGTAGCAGACCGCCGAGACCAGGGCCAGCAGCACGGACAGCGCGAGGGCGGTCACCGCCGGACCAGCCGCGGCGTCAGATCATCGGTCATACCCCAACGATGCCCACTCCCCGCCCCCGCGTCGTCGTACCTGAGCACCCACTTTCACGTACTGCCGCGGGAGTACGGGGGCACCCGGTGTACACCGGCCGACCGGCACGGGCGGGCAACGACCGGTCGGCACCACGGGACCGGGCTCCCGGCCCGGCGCCCGCCGCCCCGGCACACCAGGACCCGGCTCCCACCCCGCGCCCGCCGCCCCCGGCGGCGATCCGTGCCGGGCGGGGGCACCGTACGGTCCGCCCGCGCCCCACCGCACACGACCTGCGAGGGGCACCCGGCACGCGCCCGCGGCGCACACGGCGCACCCGACGCACGGCGAACGAGGCGCGCACGCTGTGGAGTTGCCGGGCCGTTCACGGCGTACGTGGCCCGCTCCCCACCGCACACGACCTGTGAGGGGCGCACGACACGCGCCTGCCGCGGCACACGGCCACGCTGGGCCAACGGGACGCGCCCGCTGCGGGGTTGCCCGGCCGTTCACGGCGTACGCGTCCCGCGCCCCGGCGCACGCGGCACGGTGCGCGCCCGTCACGGCACCTGCCCCGGGCCGACGGCCGCGCGGCCCGTTGGCCTCAGCTGCCGGTCACGTCCGGGGGCACCGGGGTGACGTCGGGCCGCAGCCGGCGGGCGGCCTCGGCCGCCGCGCGGGCGGTCTGCAGCACCTCGTTGCGGACCGCCGCCGGGCGGTAGACGGTGAGTGCCGCCGGGAGCTTGTCGATCACCAGCGCGTCCGGTGCCCGGAACACCTCGCCGTCGTGCGCCCGCACGTCCACGTCGTGCAGGCCCGACAGCCGCAGGCGCCGGACCTGTACCGAGGTGTAGACGTGGGAACGGCCCAGGGTGCCGGTGAGCGCGGCCAGCACCAGCCGCGTGCGCGCCAGCCGCGGTTCGCTGTCCACCACCCGCACGTCCAGCAGCCCGTCGTCCAGCCGCGGCCGGTAGGCAGGCGCGAACCCCTCGGGCGCGTACCGGCCGTTGCCCACGAACAGCAGCCAGGGCCGGTGCGGGCGGCCGTTGATCTCGATGCTCATCGGCTCGCCCTCGCGCAGTACCCGGGCCAGCGCGACGGCCGCGGCCGGCCACTTGCCGAGCCGCTTCTCCAACCCCTCGCGGATGTGCACGAGTTCGGGGTAGAGCCCGATGCCGAAGGTGTTGACGAACGGGATGGGACGGCCGGGCCGCCCGTCGGTCGGCGTGGCCCGCGCCAGGTCCACGGCGATGGCCTCGCCCTGGGTCACCGCGTACGCGGTGTCCTCGATGTCCGGCACCCCGACGTCCAGGGCGAAGTGGTTGAGGGTGCCGCCGGGGAAGACGGCCAGCGGCAGCCGGTGCTCGGCGGCCACCGCCGCCGCGGCGTTGACGCTGCCGTCCCCGCCGCAGACGCCCAGCGCGCCGCCCGCCTCGGCGGCGCGGCGGGCGGCCTGCCCCAGCAGCGCGCCGAGGTCGTCGTCCGGGCCGTACTCGACGGTCTCGGCGCCGGGCAGCAGGGCGCGCAGCCGTTCGGCCGGGGAGAGCACCGGGACCGGCCCGGTCCCGGCGGTGGAGTTGACCACGATCACCAGCCCGCGGCCCTCGGGCAGCGCCGGCGCCGACACATGGCGCGGGGCCTGGGCCGGGACCTGGGGGCGCGGCGGCCACCAGCGGCGGGTGAGCGCGGCGGCGCCGACGCCCAGCACGATGCCGGCCAGCACATCGCTGGGGTAGTGCACCCCGACGTAGACCCGGGAGGCGGCGACCCCGGCCGCCACGGGGGCGACCACCGCGCCGTAGCGGGTGGACTCCAGGGCGACGCCGGCGGCGAACGCGGCGGCCGAGGCGGAGTGCCCGGAGGGGAACGAACTGCTCACCGGCTGACGCACCGGCCGGCGGATCAGCGGCACCGCGTCGACGAGCGGCCGCCGGCGGTCCACGGTCCACTTGGCCACGGTGTTGGTGACCAGGGACGCGGCGGCGAGCGAGCCCACGCCGCGCAGCGCGGCCCGGCGCGCGGTACGGCCCCCGACGGTGGCCAGTACGGCGGCCGTGCCGAACCACAGCAGGCCGTGGTCGGCCGCTCTGCTCAGCCGGGGGAGCACCGGGTGGGCCGCGCGCAGCCGGCCGGCCGCCACCCGGGCGAAGAGGCGTCTGTCCAGCTCGGCGAGGTATCCCATGGCCTGAGCATCCTACGCCGCCCGCCCCGCCCGGCGGCTGCCGGGGCGCGCCGGGTTCAACCGGCCAGGGCCGCCGCCCGGTCCAGCAGCGCCTCGTCCGCCGCCAGCACCGCGCGATGGGTGTGCTGGAGCGCCCGGCACGGCTCCAGGCCCAGCTCGTCGAGGATCGCCCGGCGCGCGGACTGGAAGACCTTCAGCGCCTCCGCCTGGCACTCGGACCGGTAGAGGGCGACCATCAACTGCCGGTAGAAGTTCTCCCGCAGCGGGTGCTCGGCGACCAGGGCGTACAGATAGGGCACCAGCCGGCGGTGCTGGCCGAGCGCCATCCGGGAGGCGACGAGGGTGTCGATCGACTCCAGCCGCAGCTCGTCCAGCCAGACCGCGAAACCGCCGACGATCGGGCCGTCACGCATCCCGCTGAGCGCGGGGCCGCGCCACAGCCCCAGGGCCGTCTCCAGCGTCGCGGTGGCCTCCGCGTGCCGCTCCGCCTTCGCCAGGGCGCGGCCCTCCTCGGCCAGCGCCTCGAAACGGTGGAGGTCGAACTCGTCGGTGCCAAGGCGCAGGCAGTACCCCGGTGGCTGGGTGACGATCGGACCGGCGGTGCCGGGCCGGTGCAGGAACTTGCGCAGCTGCGACACGTAGACGTGGAGACCGGCGAGGTAGCGGCGCGGCGGGGCGTCCCCCCAGATCTCGGTGACCAACTGCTCGACCGACACCTCCCGGTCCGCGCGGACCAGCAGGGTGGCCAGCAGCAGCCGCACCTTGTGCGCCCTGACGGAGATGGTTTCCGGGCCGTCCACGACACGCAGCGGCCCCAGTATTTCGTACCTCATCCACATCCCCCACTGTCTTCCCCGCCCATTCCGGGACCGGTCGGTGGTCTTCCCGGAATGAACACGTCACCGGACGCCATTCTTGTGGAATTTCCGAAGCGCTCGGACAATTCTCGGCGAATGGGCCCGGTGCAGGCTGAAACCCCCCACAGGTCAGCTTCTCGCATGATATACCGAGCCCGGCGCGCGGCGGCAAGGCGCGGCCCCGGCGGCGGGCTGCCGACGGGTTTTTGATTAATACATCAATTATCCGTTCCCATTTGGCCGCGGTCATTCACGCGCATCTCGCCGGGGTGTTTTGAACCGCCGGCCCGGCGGGTCGGTGAACGGCTCCGAGAACTGAGAAATCCGCAGGTCGGCGGGCGGGGCGGGGCGCCCGGGCAACGGGCCGCCCGTGCCGCCCGGGGCGGATCCGTGCGGCGTACGCCCCTGGTAAGGGCCGGCCGTGCCGGACAGGCGCGACCGACGGGTGATGCGCCGCCCGGGGTACGCGGCCCGGGCGCGGTCACCACGGCGCGAAGACCACCCACACCGGGCCGGCGGCGAAGTTCAGCCGGTCACCGCTCTCGGTGGTGAACTCGGTGCCGTCCCCGGCGTCCGGCCGCTGCCAGCGCGCCGGGTAGGACCTGCCGTCGCGCAGCACCAGCGCGGTGCCCGACCCGGTCGTCCGGGTGAGCGGTGAGACGTTGCCGAACTTGTCGCGGAAGTGCGAGTCCGCGATGTCCACGTACTGGACGACCACCGTCGCGGCGGCCAGCCGCCCGCCGTCGGTGGTGACGGCCGGTTCGCCGTCCATCGACACCAGCCACCGTCTCCGCTCCGGCGACCAGCTGAACGCGACTTCGGCCGCCGGGTACGTCACCCGCCGCACCCGGGTCTCCCGCCCGCCGGAGGGGGCGGGGCCGAACCGGAAACCGATGTCCGGCGCATCGTCGGCACCGGGCGCGTGGCGCAGCGCCGCGGCCGGGCGGACGTACAGGTTGTGCGGCGCCGCCCGGTTGTCGCTCCGCTCGTAGGCGTCCTCCGCCCGGCCGGGCGGCAGCGGGTGGAGCGGGGCGTCGTCGATGGCCGGCTGGAGCTTGGCCTGCACCCCGGAGTAGGCCAGCGCGGGACTGCCGTACTGGCGCAGCAGGTCCAGGTCGGTCTCCCGGGCGCTGCGGACGGGCCCGACGGAGGGCGGCAGCCGGGACGAGAAGACCGCCATCAGCCGGGTCAGCCCGCCCTCCACCTGCTCGACGTAGACCACATCGGCCCGGCCCACCCCGGTCTGCGGCCGGGCGGGACCCACGTTGTCCACCTTCACCGCCAGCACCGGCCCCGGCTCGGCCGCCTCCCCGGTCAGCGGCGACCTGCCGTCGCCGTCCCCGCCGTCCCCGCCGTCACCGCCGCAGGCGGGCACCGCCGCCAGCAGCACGGCCGCCAGCAGCCCGAGCAGCCGCCGGGTACCGGCGCCCCCGGTGCGTTCGCCCCGCACGGTCCTCACCCCTTCCGGGTCGAGCCCTGCGGTCCAGCTCACCACGTGCGGCGGCACCGTGCACCCCCGCCCGCCGCCGTCCGGGTGTGATCACGCCCGGACGGCGGCGGCGGAGAACCGGCGCGCGCCGGCGGGATGGTGTCGCTAATCTGGGGCGCAACGGATCGCCACAGCGTCCGAAGTGTTCCCCTGATCAGCCCTACCGGGCGTGCGGCGCCCGGTGACGCGTGCGTCGGCACGATCCGGTCCCGACACGAAGGAGTGTGCGGTGACTCCCGAGAAGACCCCGCGCAGCGACCTGGCCGCGGAGCGCGACCAGCGCCCCGCCAGACAGGACGAGCTCGGCACCCTTGAGGTGTGGGCCCGCTCCGCGCCCATCCGGCTCGCCGGCTACGAGGACGACCTCGCCGAACCGCACATCCTCCAGGGCGTGGACTGACCGCCC
Source organism: Streptomyces pactum (assembly GCF_016031615.1). GTDB lineage: Bacteria > Actinomycetota > Actinomycetes > Streptomycetales > Streptomycetaceae > Streptomyces > Streptomyces pactus. The sequence continues at coordinate 438,646 of NZ_JACYXC010000001.1, read as the reverse complement.
CCGGTACACCGGCGGGACGCCGGGCGCTCCACCGCGATCCCGGCGGGCCGGGCCCCCGCGCACGGATCGGCCCGGTGCCCGCCAGGACGTCCGGCCCGACCGCGCGGCAGCACTCCGGTGGAGGCCCCGCGCCGGGCCGGCGACGGGGAGGGCGAGCGGTGACCTGACGTCCGAGCGATGCCCGGACGTCCACCGCGCCGGTCTCCCGCCTCCGCGTATCGGCGCCCTGCGTATCGGCGTGCTGTCCACCGGCGTGCTGCCGACCGTTGTGCCGTGCACCCCGGCTTCCTGCGGACCGGCGGGCTGTGTGTGCCCCCGGCGTCCGGTGGACCGGCGCGCCGTGCCCGGCCGTCGCCGAGTGGACGGGCACGTCACGGGACCCGGGGTACGGCCGCCCGGGGCAGCGCATTCCGCGTCCGGTCGGCGCGACCGCACCGGCTGCCCGCACACCGAGGCATCCACGGACGTACCACCGGACGTTTCTCCCGCCCGCGCGCCGTGCGCGCGCTCGACCTGCCCGTCCCGGACCACACCCGACGCGGCCGTCCCGGGCCACACGACCTGCCCCTCCCGCGCCTCGCCGTACCTCACGCGCCGCGTCGTGTCTCCGCGCCGCTCGGGGGATGTACGGGTGCTGGACACCTTCCGTGTCAAGGCACGTGGGCCCGGTTTCACCGATTGGCAACTTGCTGCCGTAGCGGAAGCTGTCGCGCCGCTGTGTGGTTCGTACGATCCGGAGGGTGCGTACCCGAGCCGGCGCGGGCCGCCGGTGACCGGCGCCGGGTCCGCGGACCCGGCCGGGGAGCCGCGAGCGGCCTGTCCGGACCGCCGGGTGCGCCACCCGCCGTGCCCGCCCCGGTACGCGGCGCCCGAGGCGCCGCGACCCCCTTAACCGCCCGCCGGCGGGGGAGGGGCGGCGGAGGGACGAGGTGGCCCCGGACGGGGGTCGGGGCCACCCCGCAGGCGGCGTCGGGAGATCCGGCGCCGCCTCGGCGTCCCGGCCCTTCGTAGCAACGGACCGCGCGGCGGACGGGGCCGCCCGCCGTCCCGGGGCGGCCGTCCGGCGGGCGGTCATAGAGTCGTCGGTCATGGAGAAGAGCGCCGCCCCCCGGGCCCCGGAACCCATCGACGCCGCCACCCTGATCGCCGATCCGTACGCCGCCCTCGCCCGGCTGCGTGAGGCCGGCCCGGTGCACCGGGTCCGTCACCCGGACGGCCGCACGGCCTGGCTGGTGACCCGGTACGACGACGTCCGGCAGGCGCTCGCCGATCCGCGGCTCGCCCTGGACCGCCGGCACGCCCTGCCCGGGAACTACCAGGGTTTCTCACTGCCACCCGCGCTCGACGCCAATCTGCTCAACATGGATCCGCCGGACCACACCCGGGTCCGGCGGATGGTGGTGAAGGCGTTCACCACCGGCCGGGTGGAGGCGATGCGTGAGCCCGTCCGGCGGCTCGCCGACGAACTGCTGGACGGCATCGCCGCCGACGGCGGCGGGGACCTGATCGCCCGCTACGCCGCGCCGCTGCCCATCACGGTGATCTGCGACCTGCTGGGCGTCCCCCGCCGCGACCGCCCGGACTTCCGCGCCTGGACCGACGCCATGATCACCCCCGATCCGCAGCGGCCGGAGGAGACCCGGGAGGCCGTCGGCCGGATGCTGCGCTTCTACACCGGGCTCATCGCCACCAAGCGCGCCGACCCGGGCGACGACCTGCTCTCCGCCCTGATCGCGGTCCGCGACGACCCGTCCGCCGCCGCGGCGGACCCCGCTGGCCCCGGCCCCTCCGGATCTTCCGGCCCCGACGGCCGACCGGGCCCCGCGGACCCCGGCCCGGCCCCGACGGCCGACCGGGCCCCCGCCGGGTCCCCTGCCCGCCGGCGGCGACCGGCTCACCGAGGACGAGCTGACCTCGCTCGCCTTCCTCATCCTCTTCGCCGGCTACGAGAACACCGTCCACCTCATCGGCAACGCCGTCCTCGCCCTGCTCGACCGCCCCGATCTGCTGCGGCGGCTGCGCGACGAGCCGGAGCGCGTCGCCGCGGCGGTGGACGAGTTCGCGCGCCACGACGGCCCCGCGCCGCTGGCGATCCGGCGCTTTCCGCGCGAGGACGTGGCGATCGGCGGGGTGACCGTGCCCGCGGGCGAGACCGTGCTGCTCTCGCTGGCATCCGCGAACCGCGACCCGAGGCGCTTTCCGGAGGCGGACCGCCTCGATCCGTTTCGTGGCCATTCCGGGCATCTTGCGCTGGGCCACGGTTTCCATTACTGCCTGGGCGCCCCGCTGGCCCGGATGGAGACCGAAATCGCGCTGACGGCGCTGCTGGAGCGGCTGCCGGGGCTCGCGCTCGCGGTACCCCGGGACGAATTGCGGTGGCGGCCCTCGATCCGGGCCCGTGGCTTGATCTCGCTGCCGGTCATCTGTTGAACCTGGAAGCGAACACCTTTCTGGTGCATGACCACCGCGGCATGCGGTAAAAAGGTCCTCGTGCCTGCCCGGTGTGCATCCCCCGTCGCACCGGGCAGGCCGCTCCATTTCCGGGCGGCCGGACCGCCGCCCGGGCCCGGCGCGGGGTATGTGCCCTGGTCAACGAGTTGAAGGTCACAGCGGAACCCTCTGCTCCCGCTTTAGCGCGGCCCACTAGCCTGTCCCACCATGACGGTCCTCCCCGACGGGCTTCCCCTGGCCGCCGAGTTCCCGGACGCGACCCGGGAACAATGGCAACACCTCGTAGAAGGCGTACTGCGCAAGTCCGGTACCACGGATGTCTCCGGCGCGGACGCCGAAGAAGCGCTGGCGACCGCGCTCCAGGACGGCGTCTCCGTACGCCCCCTGTACACCGCGCAGGACGCTCCCGGCGACGCCGGGTACCCGGGCTTCGCCCCGTACGTCCGCGGTGCGCGCCCGGAAGGCGCCACCCTCTCCGGCTGGGACGTACGCCAGCGGCACACCCACCCCGATCCCGCACGCACCAACGCGGCGGTCCTCGCCGACCTGGAGAACGGGGCCTCCTCGGTGTGGCTCGCGGTCGGTGACGGCGGCGTGCCGGCCGACGCGCTCGGTCAGGCCCTCGACGGCGTGTACCTCGACCTGGCGCCGGTGGTGCTGGACGCCGGAGCGGACTTCGACGCCGCCGCCCGCGCCCTGCTGCGGCTGTACGCCGACCGCCGGGTGCCGCCGCACGCCGCCCTCGGCAACCTCGGCGCCGACCCCTTCGCGCTCGCCGCCCGCACCGGCCGCCACGCCGACCTCCCCGGCCACCTGACCGCCGCCACCGAGCTGGCGCAGCTGGCCGGCCGCGACCACCCCGGGGTGCGCGCGTTCACCGTGGACGCCCTGCCCTACCACGAGGCCGGCGGCTCCACCGCCGAGGAGCTCGGCTGCTCGCTGGCCGCCGCGGTCGCCACCCTGCGCGCGCTGACCGGGGCCGGACTCACCGTGGACCAGGCGTGCGCCCAGCTGGAATTCCGCTACGCCGCCACCGCCGACCAGTTCCTCACCATCGCCAAGCTGCGCGCCGCCCGCCGGCTGTGGGCCCGGGTCGCCGAGGTGTCCGGCGCGGCCGGACCGCACGCCGCGCAGCGCCAGCACGCGGTGACCTCGGCGGTGATGATGACCCGCCGCGACCCGTGGGTGAACATGCTCCGCACCACGGTCGCCGCCCTCGCCGCCGGGGTCGGCGGCGCCGACGCGGTCACCGTGCTCCCCTTCGACCACGCGATCGGCCTGCCGGACGACTTCGCCCGCCGGATCGCCCGCAACACCTCCACCATCCTGTTGGAGGAGTCCCACCTGGCGCGGGTCATCGACCCGGCCGGCGGCTCCTGGTACGTGGAGCGGCTCACCGACGAGGTGGCCCACGCCGCCTGGGCCTGGTTCCAGGAGATCGAGCGCGCCGGCGGCATGGCGAAGGCGCTGGAGAGCGGCCTGGTCGCCGACCGGCTCGCCGCCACCTGGGAGCGCCGCTCCCGCGACCTGGCGCGCCGCAAGGAGCCGATCACCGGCGTCAGCGAGTACCCGAACCTCGCCGAGCAGCCCGTGGTCCGCGAACCCGCCCCCGGAACCGGGACCGGCCGGGGGCTGCCCCGGGTGCGCCGGGACGAGGCGTACGAGCGGCTGCGGGCCCGCGCCGACGCCGCCCTGGCGGCCGACGGCACCCGCCCGAGGATCTTCCTCGCCGCCCTGGGCCCGGCCGCGGCCCACACCGCCCGCGCCGCGTTCACCGCCAACCTCTTCCAGACCGGCGGCATCGAGGCGGTGCACGACCCGGTGACGGTGACCGCCGGCACCGTCGCCGAGGCGTTCGCCGCCAGCGGCGCCGCGGTGGCCTGCCTGTGCTCCAGCGACGCGCTCTACGCCGAGCAGGCCGTCGAGGTCGCCCGGGAGCTGAAGGCCGCGGGCGCGCGCCGCGTCTACCTGGCGGGCCGCCCGGGCGAGGCCCGCGAAGAGCTGGAGCGGGCCGGGGTGGACGCCTTCGTCCACGCGGGCTGCGACGCGGTCGAGGTCCTCACCTCGGCTCTGGACATCATGGGAGTGGCGCGATGATCCCCGACTTCACCTCCGTCGAGCTGACCGGGACCGACCCGGCGCCGGACGGCGCGGCCTGGCGCGACGCGGTCCGGGAGAGCACCGGCAAGGACATCGACGACCTGGTGTGGGACACCCCCGAGGGCATCGGGGTCAAGCCGCTGTACACCGGCGAGGACCTGGCCGGGGTGGACTTCCTGGGCACCTACCCGGGCATCGCGCCCTACCTGCGCGGCCCGTACCCGACGATGTACGTCAACCAGCCCTGGACGATCCGGCAGTACGCCGGCTTCTCCACCGCCGAGGAGTCCAACGCCTTCTACCGCCGCAACCTCGCGGCCGGCCAGAAGGGGCTGTCGGTCGCCTTCGACCTGCCCACCCACCGGGGCTACGACAGCGACCACCCCCGGGTCACCGGCGACGTCGGCATGGCCGGGGTCGCCATCGACTCCATCTACGACATGCGGCAGCTCTTCGACGGCATCCCGCTGGACCGGATGAGCGTGTCGATGACGATGAACGGGGCCGTGCTGCCGGTCCTGGCGCTCTACATCGTCGCCGCCGAGGAGCAGGGCGTACCGCCCGAGAAGCTGGCCGGGACCATCCAGAACGACATCCTCAAGGAGTTCATGGTCCGCAACACCTACATCTATCCGCCGCAGCCCTCGATGCGGATCATCTCCGACATCTTCGCGTACACCTCGCAGAAGATGCCGCGGTACAACTCCATCTCCATCTCCGGCTACCACATCCAGGAGGCCGGTGCCACGGCCGACCTGGAGCTGGCCTACACCCTCGCGGACGGGGTGGAGTACCTCCGCGCCGGCCTGGCCGCCGGGATGGACGTGGACGCCTTCGCGCCCCGGCTGTCGTTCTTCTGGGCGATCGGCATGAACTTCTTCATGGAGATCGCCAAGCTGCGCGCGGCCCGGCTGCTGTGGGCCAAGCTGGTCAAGCAGTTCGACCCGAAGAACCCCAAGTCGCTCAGCCTGCGCACCCACTCGCAGACCTCCGGCTGGTCGCTCACCGCCCAGGACGTGTTCAACAACGTCACCCGCACCTGCGTGGAGGCGATGGCCGCGACCCAGGGCCACACCCAGTCGCTGCACACCAACGCCCTCGACGAGGCGCTGGCGCTGCCCACCGACTTCTCCGCCCGGATCGCCCGCAACACCCAGATCCTGCTCCAGCAGGAGTCCGGGACCTGCCGGGTCATCGACCCCTGGGGCGGCAGCGCGTACGTGGAGAAGCTCACCCACGACCTCGCCCGCCGTGCCTGGCAGCACATCGAGGAGGTCGAGGCGGCCGGCGGCATGGCCAAGGCGATCGACGCCGGCATCCCCAAGCTGCGCGTGGAGGAGGCCGCCGCGCGCACCCAGGCGCGGATCGACTCCGGCCGCCAGCCGGTGATCGGCGTCAACAAGTACCGGGTGGACAGCGACGAGGCCATCGAGGTCCTCAAGGTGGACAACTCCGCCGTCCGCGCACAGCAGATCGACAAGCTGCGCCGGCTCCGCGCCGAACGCGACGAGGCCGCCTGCCAGGACGCGCTGCGCGCGCTCACCGCGGCCGCGGAGTCCGGCCCGGGCACCGGGCTGGAGGGCAACCTGCTGGCGCTCGCGGTGAACGCCGCCCGCGCCAAGGCCACCGTCGGCGAGATCTCCGACGCCCTGGAGAAGGTGTACGGACGGCACGCGGGCCAGATCCGTACCATCTCCGGTGTGTACCGAGAAGAGGCAGGACCGTCCTCGTCCGTGGAGCGGACCCGCGCGCTGGTGGACGAGTTCGAACAGGCCGAGGGGCGCCGCCCGCGCATCCTCGTCGCCAAGATGGGCCAGGACGGCCACGACCGCGGCCAGAAGGTGATCGCCACCGCCTTCGCCGACCTGGGCTTCGACGTGGACGTCGGCCCGCTGTTCCAGACGCCGGAGGAGGTCGCGCGGCAGGCCGTGGAGGCCGATGTGCACATCGTCGGCGTCTCCTCGCTCGCCGCCGGCCACCTCACCCTGGTGCCGGCGCTGCGCGAGCAGCTGGCCGCGGCCGGCCGGGAGGACATCACCATCGTGGTCGGAGGTGTCATCCCGCCGCAGGACGTCGAGCCGCTGCGGGAGATGGGCGCCGCCGCCGTCTTCCTGCCCGGCACGGTCATCCCCGACGCCGCCCACGACCTGGTCCGGACGCTCGCCGCCGACCTCGGCCATGAGCTGTGAGCCGAAGCGCCCGGCGGGGGACCGGGCGGCCCGTCCGGCCGGCCGGCGGATAGACGTCGACGCCTACGCCAAGGGCGTGCTCGACGGGTCCCGCGCCCACATCGCGCGGGCCATCACCCTGGTCGAGTCCACCCGGGCCGACCACCGCGCCCTGGCCCAGCGGCTGCTGATCGACCTGCTGCCGCACACCGGCCGGGCGCGGCGGGTGGGGATCAGCGGCGTGCCCGGGGTGGGCAAGTCCACCTTCATCGACGCCCTGGGCACCCTGCTCACCGGGCTCGGCCACAAGGTGGCGGTGCTCGCCGTCGACCCGTCCTCGACCCGCACCGGCGGCTCCATCCTGGGGGACAAGACCAGGATGGAGCGGCTCGCGGTGGACCCGGCCGCCTTCGTCCGCCCCTCGCCCAGCGCCGGCACGCTGGGCGGGGTGGCCCGGGCCACCCGCGAGTCGATGGTGGTGATGGAGGCGGCCGGCTACGACGTGATCCTCGTCGAGACGGTGGGCGTCGGGCAGTCCGAGACCACCGTCGCCGGCATGGTGGACACCTTCCTGCTGCTCTCCCTGGCCCGCACCGGCGACCAGTTGCAGGGCATCAAGAAGGGCGTCCTGGAGCTCGCGGACGTCGTGGCCATCAACAAGGCCGACGGCCCGCACGAACGGGACGCCCGGTCCGCCGCCCGCGAACTGGCCGGCGCGCTGCGGCTGCTGCAGCCGGCCGACGCGCCGTGGAACCCGCCGGTCCTCACCTGCAGCGCCCGCGAGGGCACCGGACTGGACACGGTGTGGGAGCGGGTGGAGCAGCACCGCAGGGTGCTGGAGAGCACCGGCGCGCTCGCCGCCAAGCGCCGTGACCAGCAGGTCGAGTGGGTCTGGTCGATGGTGCGGGACCAGCTGCTGGCCCGCTTCCACGGCCACCCCGAGGTGCGCCGGCTGGGCCCGCTGCTGGAGCGGCAGGTCCGGGACGGCACACTGACCGCCACGCTCGCCGCCGACCGGCTGCTGGAGGCCTTCGGCACCGCGGCGGACGACTGAGATGACGGTGGACGCGGCCCTCGGCGCCGCCGGTGCCGTGGGCCCGTTCTTCGCCGTGCGCACCGGACCGCCCGGACCCGGCGGCCCGCGCGCGGAGGGCTACGTCCCGCTGGCCGAGGCCTACGGGCCGCCCGCCCTCCCCGGTCCGCGGCGGGAGGGGGAGGAACGGGCGCCGGCCGCCGTGCGGTCGGGCCCGGCCGCCGCCACCCCGCCCGCCGGTCCGCCGGCCGTACTGGTCCGGCGCATCGACGCGGTCCGGGCGGGCACCGGCGCCGGCGAGCGCCGGGTCGCCGCCTCCCTCGCCTTCCAGGGGCTCGCCGCCCGGCTGTGGTCCGTCGCCCTCGGCCCGGCCGCCCTCACCGGCCAGGTGCCCGGCCTGCCCCCGGACGCCGTGTGGTGGAACCCGGACCGGACCGCCCCGGACGACCTCTGGCTGCCGGAACCGGCCGTGCCGGCCGGCGGCGCGGGCGACGCCGCGCGGCGCTTGCGCGGCGCCGTCCTCCACGGCCACCTGCTGCCGCTGCACCGCGCCACCTGCCTCGCGGCACGGGTCTCCGGCGCGCTGCTGTGGGGCAACGCCGCCTCGGCGCTCGCCGGTTCGCTCCGCGTGCTCCACGGCTGGTGCCTGGCCGAGGGGCGGCCCGAGGCCGCGGAACGCGCCCGGACGGCGGTGACGGCGCTGCTCGGCGAACCACCGCTGCGGGCGGCCGGACACTGGCGGCAGGGCCCGGAGCGGGACTTCCGGCGGCGCAGCTGCTGCCTGTACTACCGGGTCCCGGGCGGCGGACTCTGCGGGGACTGCGCCCTGCGGCGGCCCCCGCGCCGGCCGGCCTGACGCGGGGCACCGGCCGGTACGCGCCCCGGGGCTGTGGCGGGCGCACCGCGGAGGGGAACCCCGGCGCGGCGCAAGGAGATCGACGCCGGGTGCCGGACCCTCTAGGGTCGCGCGTATGACGGTTACCTTCGGCGAACGGGCCCGCAGGCTCCTGGACGACCCCAACCCCGCGGTGCTGGCCACGGTCAACCCCGACGGCAGCCCCCAGACCTCGGTGGTGTGGGTCACCCGGGAGGGCGACGACCTGCTCATATCCACCCAGGAGGGCCGGCGCAAGGAGCGGAACGTCGTCCGTGACCCGCGGGTGAGCCTGACCGTCTACGACCCCCGGGACCCGCTCCGCTACCTGGAGGTGCGCGGGACGGCCACCGTCACCGAGGACCACGGGCGGCAGGTGGCCGTCCGGGTGGCGGAGGAGTACGAGGGGGAGGGCGCCGGCGAGGAGTACCGGCAACTGCCCCCGGAGGTCGTCCGGGTGGTGATCCGGATACGGCCCCGGCGGGTGGTGGGGACCGCCGCGGACTGACCCGCCGGGCGCTCCCCCTCTGGCGCCGGCGGCGGAGGGGACGCCGGGCCGGGTGCGCCGCCCGTCGGGCCGGCGCGCCCCCGCGGGCGGGTGCCGGCGGTGCCCGGCCCGGTGGAGCGCATCCCGGCAGCGGGCCGTCCGGGGGTCCGAAGTAGAGTGCTCGTCGCTGTCCTTGCCCCGCCACCGGACCGGCCGCGCACCGTGCCGGAATCCGGCGACACCCAGTGAAGAGGTATCACCGTGAGCCCCGCCCGTCCCGCAGTGACCGTCGTGGGCATCGGGGCCGACGGCTGGTCCGGGCTGGGCGCCGCCGGCCGCGAGGCGCTGTGCGACGCCGAGGTGGTCCTCGGCGGTCCGCGCCAGCTGGCGCTGCTGCCCGACGGGTGCACCGCCGAACGCGTCCCCTGGCCGTCCCCGCTCCGCCCCGCCGTCCCGGGGCTGCTGGCCGCGCACGCGGGGCGGCGGATCGCCGTCCTCGCCAGCGGCGACCCGATGTTCTTCGGCATCGGGCGGACGCTGGCCGAGCTGCTGGGCCCGGAGGAGCTGCGGGTGCTGCCGCACCCCTCGTCCACCTCCTACGCCTGCGCCCGGCTGGGCTGGGCGCTGGAGGAGACCGAGGTGGTCAGCCTGGTGGGACGGCCCCGGGCGGCGCTGACCGCCGCGCTGTACCCGGGTCGCCGGCTGCTGGTGCTCAGCGCCGGTGCCCACACCCCGGCCGAGGTGGCCGCGCTGCTGCGCGACCGCGGGTACGGCGGCAGCCGGATGCAGGTCCTGGAGCAGCTCGGCGGGGCGGCCGAGCGCCGCCTCGACGGCACGGCGGCCGACTGGCCGCACCCGCCCGGTGACCCGCTCAACCTCGTCGCCGTGGAGTGCGCCGCCGACCCGGGCACGCCGCCGCTGTCCACCGTCCCCGGGCTGCCGGACGACGCGTACGAGCACGACGGCCAGCTGACCAAGCGTCACGTCCGGGCGGCGACCCTCGCCGCCCTGGCGCCGCGCCCCGGCGACCTGCTGTGGGACGTCGGCGGCGGCTCCGGCTCCATCGCCGTGGAGTGGCTGCGCGCCCACCGGTCCTGCCGGGCGGTGAGCGTGGAGCGCGACCCGGTACGGGCGGAGCGCATCGCGCGCAACGCCGAGACCCTGGGCGTCCCCCGGCTGCGGGTGGTCACCGGCGCCGCCCCCGGCGCGCTCGCCGGACTGCCCGCCCCCGACGCGGTGTTCATCGGCGGCGGCCTCACCGCACCGGGGCTGCTGGACGCCTGCTGGGCGGCGCTGCCCGCCGGCGGACGGCTGGTCGCCAACACCGTGACCCTGGAGTCGGAGGCGCTGCTCGCCGAGCGGTACCGGCGGCACGGCGGGGAACTGGTACGGCTCGCGGTCGCCCGGGCCACGGCCGTCGGCGGCTTCACCGGGTGGCGGCAGGCCATGCCGGTCACCCAGTGGGCCGTGGTCAAACCGGAGTGAGCCCCGACCGCCCGGCGGGGCGGCGGGCGGCCGCGGACCGCCGGCCGCCCGGGCGCCCTGCCACGCAACGGCCTGAGGAGAGAACATGACCGTGTACTTCATCGGCGCGGGCCCCGGCGCCGCCGATCTGATCACCCTGCGCGGCGCGCGCACCCTGGCCCGCTGCCCGGTCTGCCTGTACGCCGGCAGCCTGGTCCCGGCGGACCTGCTCGCCGAGTGCCCGCCAGGGGCACGGCTGGTGGACACCGCGCAGCTCAACCTCGACCAGATCACCGAGGAACTGGTGCGCGCCCACGAGGCCGGACAGGACGTGGCCCGCCTGCACTCCGGTGACCCGTCGGTGTTCTCCGCCGTCGCCGAGCAGATGCGGCGGCTGGAGGCGGCCGGCGTCCCCTACGAGGTGGTGCCGGGCGTGCCCGCGTTCGCCGCGGCCGCGGCGGCGCTGAAGCGGGAACTCACCGTCCCCACCGTCGGCCAGACCGTCATCCTGACCCGGATCGCCCAGCAGGCCACCCCGATGCCGGCCGGCGAGGACCTGGCCACCCTGGGCCGCAGCGGGGCGCTGATCGTGCTGCACCTCGCGGCGCGCTACGTGGACCGGGTGGTGGCCGAACTCCTGCCGCACTACGGTGCCGACTGCCCGGCCGCGGTGGTGGCGATGGCCAGCCGCCCCGACGAACTGGTGCTGCGCGGCACCCTGGACTCCATCGCCGGACAGGTGAAGGCGGCGGGCGTGGTGCGGACCGCGGTCATCGTCGTCGGCCGCACCCTGGGCGCGGAGCAGTTCCCGGACAGCCACCTGTACTCGGCCGACCGGGACCGTCCGCACGCCCCGTGCGGGCCCGCCGCACGGGGCTGACCGGCTGAGGCCGGCGGCCGGCGGGAAGGTGCCGGAGCACCGCGCCCGGCCGGTACCGGCCACCCCGCCCGGCGGGCGCGCCGGTCCGCCGGGCGGCCGGTCACGGGCCTGTCGGGAGGCGGCACCGGGCAGGACCCGCCGCCGGCAGCCGCGAGCCGCCGGCCGGCCGGCTCGGTCCTCCGAGCCGGGGGCCCGGCGGCCCGGCTCACCCCTCCGTGACGGGGGTGAGCGAGAAGTTGTCCAGCGCGATGTCGTACGCCGGTCCCGAGGTGCCCAGCTGGAGACCGACCGACACATCGGAGACCGACCGGTGGAGGGTGATGGTCAGCTCCACGCGCCGGGTCTCCGGGGTCAGGACGATCGCGTTGTCCCACTCGGGGATGTACTGCCCCTGGAAGGTGTAGACGGAGGCGATGGCCGCCACGTCCCGGGACGTACGGGCGTCGAAGGACAGCGTGTACTGCTGCCCGGCGGTGAACGCCAGGCCGTCGTGGCGGATGGACCGGTCCCAGGACGGCACGCCGCCGGGTTCGCCGTCGGCGCGGCCGGTGGGCACCCGCGCCACCAGCTCGCCGTTTTCGACCCGCACGTCGATGTCGTTGCCTCCCCAGGGGTCGGGCCGGCCGTTGTCGAAGGTGGTGTTGCCGAACATCTCGGTGCCGGCCGTCCCGGCGCCTGCCGACCCGTCGGCGCGGGCGGTGCCGGAGGTGACGAACGACCCGTCGGCGTGGGCGGCGCCGGAGGCGGCGAGCGGCAGCGCGAGGGCCGCCGCGGCGAGGGCCGGCACCAGGGTGCGGAGGACTCTCATGGGTTCGATCCTTCTCGTTCAGCGGCGTCGGCCGGTGTCGGTCGGACGGTGGAACGCCGAAGGCATGCCCAGCCGGACACCCCGTTGATCCTTTTGGCAAGTTCCTGACATCGCGCGGGTGTGCGCGAGCGCCGCCGGATGTCCCCGGGCATCGCCGGGCGTCCGCGAGCGCCGCCCGGCGTCATCGGGCGCAGTCGGGGGCCGCCGCGGCAGACCCGGCGCCCGGGACCCCGGGGCCGCCCGGCCCTGGGGCCACGCCGCCGCGGCCCCCGCCCGCCCCGCCCGGTCCCGGACGTGCGGCCCGCCGGCCCGCCGGGCCGCACGGGGCCGGCGCGCCTTGCGGGGTCAGCGCGGGCCGCGCGCCTCGGCCCGGCCGACGACGGTGCCGGCCCGGTCGATGCAGATCACGTCCACCGTGACCGGGGCGCCGCGCAGCACACCCAGCGCCTGGTCGCGGGCGGCCTCGGCCACCAGGTCGCCGAGCGGGACGCCGCGGGCCGCGCACAGCTGCACCGTCTCCAGGCCGGTGTTGGCACCCGCCACCGCGGCGGCCAGCTCCTCGTCCGCCCCGCCGCGGCGCGCCAGCCCGGCGAGGAAGCCCTTGTCCACCTGGGAGCGGGAGGAGTGCAGGTCCAGGTGGCCGGCGGCGAGTTTGGAGAGCTTGGCGAAACCGCCGGCGATGGTGAGCCGGTCCACCGGATGGCGGCGCAGGTACTTCAGCACCGCGCCGGCGAAGTCCCCCATGTCCAGCAGCGCGTCCTCCGGCAGGCCGTGCACGGCGACCGCCACCTTCTCCGAGGTGGAGCCGGTGCACCCGGCCACATGCCGGCGGCCCGCCGCGCGCGCCACGTCCACCCCGCGCCGGATGCTGTCGATCCAGGCCGAGCAGGAGTACGGCACCACCACGCCGGTGGTGCCCAGGATCGACAGGCCGCCCAGGATGCCCAGTCGCGGGTTCCAGGTGCTGCGGGCGATCTCGGCCCCGTTGTCCACGGAGATCTCCAGCTCCACGTCCCCGCCGGCCCCGAACCGGGCCGCCACCTCGGCGACGTGTTCCCGCATCAGGCGCCGCGGCACCGGGTTGACGGCCGGTTCGCCGACCGGGAGCGGCAGGCCGGGCCGGGTGACCGTGCCCACCCCGGGGCCGGCCCGGAAGACCACCCCGCTGCCCGCCGGCAGCGGCCGGACGGTGACCCGGACCAGTGCGCCGTGCGTCACGTCCGGGTCGTCCCCGGCGTCCTTGACCACCGCGGCCATCGCGGCCCGGCCCGGCTCCAGCCGCTCCTCGGCGAGCGCGAACGCCGGACGCTGCCCCTTGGGCAGGGTGATGGTCACCGGGTCGGGGAACTCCCCGCCCAGCAGGGCCGTGTACGCCGCGGTGGTGGCCGCGGTGGCGCACGCCCCGGTCGTCCAGCCGGACCGCAGCCCGGTACGGGCCAGTTGCGCCTCGCGCCCGCCGCTCACCGATGCCTCAGCCACCGCAGGCACCGCCGTCCCGGCGCGCGCCGCCGCCGGCCGCCGGCCCGCGCCCCCGGCGGCCGGTCCGCCCCGGCGGTTTGGCATGATCCAGGCGTGCCGCGCACCGGTACGGCGCCGCACCGCGGTACGGCAGGCCGTCGCCGAGGCCCCGGGGACCGGCGGCCGGACGGCGGGTCCGGGCGGCGCGCGCCACCGGGCCGGGCACCGGCCGGCATCCGCACCACGAGAGGTTCCAGATGACCGACGTCCCCACCGGGGCCCGCCATGTGCTCATCCTGGGCGGCACCACCGAGGCCCGCCGGCTCGCCGCGCGGCTCGCCGACGAGCCGCGGCTGCGCGTCACCAGCTCCCTGGCCGGCCGGGTCGCCGAGCCCCGGCTCCCGGTCGGCGAGGTCCGCGTCGGCGGCTTCGGGGGGACCGAGGGGCTGGCCCGGTGGCTGTGCGAGCACCAGGTGGACGCGGTCATCGACGCCACCCATCCTTTCGCCGGAACGATCAGTTTCTATGCGGCGCGGGCCGCCGCATCGGTCCATGTTCCCCTGCTGGCGCTGCGCCGCCCCGGCTGGGTCGCCGGTCCGGGGGACCGCTGGCACCACACCGACTCGCTGGCCGGGGCCGCCGCGCTGCTGCCGGGCCTCGGGGAGCGGGTCTTCCTCACCACCGGCCGGATGGGACTGGCGGCCTTCGCGCACCTGACCGGCCCCTGGTTCCTGGTGCGGTCCGTCGACGCCCCCGAGCCGCCGCACCCGCCGCGGATGGAGGTCCTGCTGGACCGCGGCCCGTTCACCGTGGCGGGCGAGGCCGGACTCCTGCGCCGGCACCGGATCGACGTCCTGGTGACCAAGGACAGCGGCGGCGCGGCCACCGCCGCCAAGCTCACCGCGGCCCGGGAGGCGGGCATCCCGGTCGTGGTGGTGCGCCGGCCGCCGGTGCCCGAGGGCGTACCGGTGGCCGAGGACCCGGCCGGGGCCGCGCGCTGGCTCCGTACCGTTCTGGGCTGAACCTCCCGCCAGGGCCGGTCCGCCCGCCGTGGCCCCGGTCGCGTCCGCCACGCTCCGGGCCCGCGGGCGGCCCCGGTTCCGCCCGCCGTGGCCGGCCCCGCGGGGTCCGGTCCCGCCGGCGCCCGGACGGAGCCCGACGCGGCGGACGCGGGGGACGGCGGCGCGGACGCGGCGGACGGCGCCGGTCAGCCGTCCTCCTCCTCGTCACCGCCCACGGCGTCCTCGTAGGCGCGCAGCGTCGCCACGAACATCCGCCGCTGCTCCGGGGTGAGCGGCGCCAGCGCCCGGCGCCAGGCGTCCGCCCCCCGGGAGAGCCAGCCGGACACCGCCGGCCGCGCGGTCCCGGTGAGGCCGACGATGCGGCGGCGCCGGTCGGCGGGGTCCTCGCGGCGCTCCAGGACGCCCTTCCGGCTCAGCTCGCCCACCATCAGGCTCACGGTGGTGGGGGCCACCTCCAGCCGGGCCGCCAGGTCGTTCACCGTCATCGGCCCGTCGAAGAGCAGGTACGACAGCAGGGAGAGGTGGCGCGGCGCCAGGGCGAGCGACCGCAGCTCCTCCGGTGGCCGCAGACGCTTGGCCCGCCCGACCATCCGGGGCATCAGCAGCAGCAGCGCCCGGACCGCCTCGTCCACATCGGGGCCCGGCCCCGCCGTCCGCTCCGGTCCGCCCCGGCCGTCCGCCCGGCCCGGCCCGGAGCCGCCGTCCGTGCGGTCCGGTCCGCCCGCTCCGCCGGCCCGTTCCTCGGCGGCGGCACCGGTCCGCTCCCCGGCGGCACGTCCGTGCGATGGGTGCTCCGTTGACATCGGCCACCCCTCCATTTAGCTTTGCATCGAAAGATTCTTTGTATTCAAAGGTATTTCCGCCCTGCCGGCGGGAGACGGAACGGGGGATCACCCACCATGCCGCACTTCCAGGTTCGCGTGGCCGAGCAGCACCTCGACGGGACGGCCGAACCGAAGCTCATCGCGGGGCTGACCGACGCGGTCACCCAGGTGTTCGGGGAGCGCATGCGCGCCCTCGTGGTCGTGGAGCTCTTCGGTGTACCCGACGGACGGTGGGGCGTCGGCGGCGTCCCGGTGGACGGGCCGGCCCCGGACATCACCCTGCACATGCGGGAGGGCGCCTTCCACCGGCCGGAGATCCCCGACGCGCCGGCCCGCCTGATCGCGGCGGCCACCGAGGCGGTGACCGCCGCCCTCGGCGCGACGCTGGGCGCGGGCGCCACGGTCCGATTGGTGGGTGTGCCGGCCGGCCGCTCCGGCGTCGGCGGCCAGGTGGTCTGAAGCCGCGCGCACCCGGCCGGGGCCCCGCCCCGGCGCAGGGCCCCCGGCGTCATCGCGCCGGACGACCACCACACCGCGGTACGGGCCCGGCGCACCCGGGCCTCCGGGCACCGACCCCGGCCCGCCGGCCTCTGCACAGCGGACCCCGGCCGCACACCGGCCCCGGCACGCCGGCCCCCGCGCGGCACGTCCCGCGACCGTGGTCGCGCGCGCCGCGCGGGGTCCGGCGGGCTCAGCGCTCCGGGTACCGGCGCGGCGTCCACACGATCTGCGTGCCGTCGCCCCGCCGTACGGTCCGGGTCTGCGAGGAACCCACCAGCAGGATGGTGCGCATGTCCACCTCGGCCGGGTCCAGGTCGCCCAGCCGCACGATCCGTACGCTCTCCTCCGGCCCCCCGACATCCCGGCCCAGCACCACCGGGGTGTCCGGGGTGCGGTGTGCCAGCAGCAGCTCCCGGGCCTTGCCCACCTGCCAGAGCCGGCTGCGTGACCCGGGGTTGTACAGCGCCAGCACCAGGTCGGCGGCGGCCGCCGCGGTCAGCCGCTCGGCGATGACCTCCCAGGGCTTGAGCCGGTCCGACAGTGAGACGACGGCGTAGTCGTGGCCCAGCGGCGCACCGGCCCGCGAGGCGGCGGCGTGCGCCGCGGTCATCCCGGGCAGCACCCGGACGGGCACGTCCCGGTACGGGTCCTGAGAGGCGGCCTCCAGCACCGCGGTGGCCATGGCGAACACGCCGGGGTCGCCGGAGGAGACCACCGCGACGCGCCGCCCGCGCCGCGCCAGGTCCAGCGCGAACTCGGCGCGCTCGGCCTCCACCTTGTTGTCCGAGGCGTGCCGCACCTGACCGGGTCGCTCCGGCACCCGGTCCAGGTAGGTGGTGTAGCCCACCAGGTCCTGCGCCGCGGCGAGTTCGCCGCGCGCCTCCGGGGTCAGCCACAGCGGGCCGGCCGGTCCGAGACCGACCACCACGACCTCGCCGCGTACCGCCGCGGGCACCCGGTCCACCCGGCTGGGCAGCACCGCGACCGAGAAGTAGGGCACCGACTCCGGGTCGACGTCGGCCAGCGCGGCGGTGCGCTCGGCGCTCATCGTGGCCCGCTCCACGTACCGCGCGTCGGCCAGCCGGCCGGAACGCTCCAGCGCCCGGCGGACGGTGGGGAAGGTCCGGCCCAGCTTCATCACCGCGGCCGAGTCGGTGGCCGCCAGCCGTGCCGTCAGCTCCTCCTCCGGCAGCGTGCCGGGCAGGATGGTGAGGATCTCCTCGCCCTCCACCAGCGGTTCGCCCAGCCGCGCCGCCGCCGCGCTCACCGACGTCACCCCGGGGACGACCTCGGTGGGGTAACGGTCGGCCAGCCGCTTGTGCATGTGCATGTAGGAGCCGTAGAAGAGCGGGTCGCCCTCGGCGAGCACCGCCACCGTGCGGCCGGCGTCCAGGTGCGCCGCCAGCCGGGCGGCCGCCTCGGTGTAGAACTCCTCCATCGCCCCCCGGTAGCCGCCCGGGTGGTCGGTGGTTTCGGTGGTGACCGGGTAGACCAGCGGCTCCTCGATGTGGTCCGGCCGCAGGTGCCGCTCGGCGATGGAGCGCGCGATGCTCCGGCCGTGCCGGGCACTGTGGTACGCGATCACATCCGCCCCGGCGATCACCTCCACCGCCCGCACCGTCATCAGCGACGGGTCGCCGGGGCCGAGGCCGACCCCGTAGAGCCGCCCGGTGGTACCGGAGCCGGCCGTGTGCTGCTCGCTCACTCTTCCTCGCTCGCAATCGCGTTGAGCGCCGCCGCCGCGATGGCGCTGCCGCCCCGCCGGCCGCGCACCACCAGGTGCTCCAGCGCCGCCGGGTGCCCGGCCAGCGCCTCCTTGGACTCGGCGGCCCCGATGAAGCCCACCGGGACGCCGATCACCGCGGCCGGGCGCGGCGCGCCCTCCTCGATCATCTCCAGCAGCCGGAAGAGCGCGGTCGGCGCGTTGCCGATCGCCACCACGGCACCCTCCAGCCGGTCCCGCCACAGCTCCAGCGCGGCGGCCGAGCGGGTGGTGCCCAGGTCGGCGGCGAGACCGGGCACCGCCGGGTCGGACAGGGTGCACACCACCTCGTTGGCGGCCGGCAGCCGCTTGCGGGTCACCCCGCTGGCGACCATCTGCGCGTCGCACAGGATGGGCGCCCCGGCCCGCAGCGCCGCCCGCGCGCGCAGCACCACCTCGGGGGAGTAGGCCAGGTCCCGTACCAGATCCACCATGCCGCAGGCGTGGATCATGCGCACCGCGACCTGGCTCACGTCGGCCGGCAGCCCGGCGAGATCCGCCTCGGCGCGGATGGTGGCAAAGGACTGGCGGTATATCTCCGCGCCGTCCTTCTCGTAGTCGAACACACTGCCCTCGATCATGTCGTTCCGCGGGCCGCCGCCACCGCGCCGGCCGCCTCTTCCGCTGGTACCGCCGGAGCGGTCCCTCCGGCCTGCGCGGTGCCGTGCACCGACACCCGGTAACCGTCGCGGGTGGCCAGCACGTCCACCCAGCGGCCGGTGGCCGGCCGGCCGCAGCGCCGCTCGCACCCCGACCAGTACACCGGCAGGGCACCGGGCCCCGTCCGCCGGACCGCGTCCGCCGCGTCCGCCCGGACGTCCCGCAGCGACTTGGCACAGCCGGTGCGGCCGGCGCACGCGCCGACGCCGGACCACGGTGAACCGCGGTCCACCACCAGGCCCGCCGCGGCCAGCCCGGCGAGCCGGTCCCGCGCGGTGTGCCGCTCCAGCCCGGGGAGCACCACGCCGCGCCAGGGTGTCACACGCAACTCGTCCGCCCCGTCCCGGGCCGCGGTCCCGGCGAGCAGCCGCCACTGCGCGGCCGTCAGCCGGCCCAGCGGGGCCAGCACCGACAGCGCGCAGCGGCCGTCCGGACCGTCCACCACCCCCGGCGCCACCTCCCAGGGCTGCCCCGCGGCCGCCGCCGGTACACCCCCCGCGGTCCCCGGCGGCAGCTCTGCCGCGGGCCGCGCCGGCACCCCCGCGGCGGCGAGCCGCGCCACCAGCCGGGCCGCCGTCACCGCGTGGTCCGCGGGCAGTTCGGCCACCCGCCAGGCCCGGCCGCCGCTCTCCCGCACCAGGTCCAGGAAGTACGAGGCGGCCAGCACCGCGGCGCGCGGCGCGTCGCCGGCGGCCACCAGCACCTGCGCCGGCGGCCGGGCGGAGCCGGCCGGCCCCACCCGGAGCACGGCTTCCCCGCCCGCCCCTGCGATCAATGTCACATCGGCGCCCAGCGCCGCCACATCACCGCGGCCGTCGTCCAACGCGAAGAGAAAACGCCCGGAAAGCCCGGCTGTGTCCGCTTCCGCGCACAGCAGCGCGTCCAGTGACCGCACCCAGCCGGCCACCTCGCCGTGGCCGGCGCCGTCCAGCCCGGCCAAGGGGGACGCCACGATGTTCCGGGCCCGTTCGTGCCGGTCCGAGGGCAGCAGCCCGGCCGTCCGCAGCCGGTCCGCCAGCTCGCCGCCGCACCCGCCGGACAGTCCGCGCAGCTGCACGTTGCCCCGCGAGGTGATGTCCAGCAGGCCGTCCCCCAGCTCCTCGGACGCCCGCGCCAGCGCCAGGGCCTGACGGGACGTCAGCAGTCCGGCGGGCAGCCGGACCCGCGCCAGCGAACCGTCGTCCGCGGCGTGCAGGCGCAGCGCCCCGGGGCAGGCGTCACCCCGGCCGCGCGGGGGTGGTTGTGCCCCTGTTGGGCCGGTTGTGGGGGTCAGCGACATGGCGGCGAGCATACCGACGATCACACCGGGTGGCCTGCCCCTCGTGCTGATCAGTGCTTACTATGCTCCTCGGCGGCCCGACCGGGACCGCCGGACGCCAGCGACGGCGCCAGGGGAGGAAGCCGGTGCGAATCCGGCGCGGTCCCGCCACTGTCAGCCCGGCCCCCGTGGCCGGGTGAGCCAGGAACTCCCGCCGTCCAACGACCGCCCGGGGCGCGGACCCCGAGGAAAGGCTGCAGCCGCCATGCCGCATTCGTCCGGGGACCACCCGACGCACCCCGAGATCCTGCTGCTGTCGACCTCCGACACCGATCTGCTCAGCGCCCGGGCCGCGGAAGGGCCGGTCACGTTCCGGCTCGCCAACCCCGCCCGCCTGGACCTCGCCGACCTGCCCGCCCTGCTGGAGGGCACCGAACTCGTCGTGGTGCGCCTGCTCGGCGGCATCCGCGCCTGGCAGGAGGGCCTGGACCTGCTGCTCGCCGGGGACCGCCCGGTCGTGGTGCTCTCCGGCGAACAGGCACCCGACGCCCAGCTGATGGCCGCCTCCACCGTCCCGGTCGGCATCGCCGCCGAGGCCCACGCCTACCTGGCGCACGGCGGCCCCGCCAACCTCGGGCAGCTCGCCCGCTTCCTGTCCGACACGGTGCTGCTCACCGGGCACGGCTTCGAGCCGCCCGCCGCCGCCCCCTCCTGGGGGGAGCTGGAGCGGCCGGCCCCGGCGGACGCCGACGGCCCGCTCGTCGCCGTGCTCTACTACCGGGCCCACCACATGAGCGGCAACACCGCCTTCGTGGAGGCGCTGTGCCGGGAGATCGAGCGGGCCGGCGGCCGCGCCAAGCCGCTCTTCGTCGCCTCGCTGCGCGCGCCGGAGCCGGAACTGATCGAGGCGCTGCGCCCCGCCGACGCCATCATCACCACCGTCCTCGCGGCCGGCGGCACCCGCCCCGCCGACGCCTCCGCCGGCGAGATGCCGCTGGTGCCGCAGAACGGCTCCGCCGCGGGGAGCGGGGCGCGCCGGGAGGGCGAGGAAGCCTGGGACGCCGGCGCGCTCGCCGCCCTGGACGTGCCGATCCTCCAGGCACTGTGCCTGACCGGCTCCCGGTCGGCCTGGGAGGAGAACGACGAGGGCCTCTCCCCGCTCGACGCCGCCACCCAGGTCGCGGTACCGGAGTTCGACGGGCGGCTGATCACCGTGCCGTTCTCCTTCAAGGAGGTGGACGCCGACGGGCTGCCGGTGTACGTCCCCGACCCCGAACGGGCCGCCCGGGTCGCCGGGATCGCGGTACGCCACGCCCGGCTCCGGCACATCCCCGCCGCGCGCAAGCGGCTGGCGCTGGTGCTCTCCGCGTACCCCACCAAGCACTCCCGGATCGGCAACGCGGTCGGCCTGGACACCCCCGCCAGCGCGGTGGCGCTGCTGCGCCGGCTGCTCGCCGAGGGGTACGACTTCGGCCCCGGCCCCCTTCCCGGCCTGGAGTCCGGCGACGGCGACGAGCTGATCCGCGCCCTCATCGACGCCGGCGGCCACGACCAGCAGTGGCTCACCGAGGAGCAGCTGGCCCGCAACCCGGTCCGCATCCCGGCCGCCGACTACCGCCGCTGGTACGCCGGTCTGCCCCAGGAGCTGCGGGACGCGGTCGAGGAGCACTGGGGGCCGCCGCCGGGCGAGATGTTCGTGGACACCAGCCGGAACCCGGACGGCGACATCGTGCTCGCCGCGCTCCGCCACGGCAACCTGCTCATCCTCATCCAGCCGCCGCGCGGCTTCGGTGAGAACCCGATCGCCATCTACCACGACCCGGACCTGCCGCCGTCCCACCACTACCTGGCGGCCTACCGCTGGATCGCCACCCCGCAGGCCGACGGCGGGTTCGGCGCGGACGCCATGGTGCACCTGGGCAAGCACGGCAACCTGGAGTGGCTGCCGGGGAAGAACGCGGGCCTGTCCGCGGCCTGCGGGCCGGACGCCGCGCTCGGCGACCTGCCGCTGGTCTACCCGTTCCTGGTCAACGACCCCGGCGAGGGCACCCAGGCCAAGCGCCGGGCGCACGCCACCCTGGTCGACCACCTGGTGCCGCCGATGGCGCGCGCCGACTCCTACGGCGACATCGCGCGCCTGGAGCAGCTGCTCGACGAGTACGCGGCCATCTCCGCGATGGACCCGGCCAAGCTCCCGGCCATCCGCGCCCAGATCTGGACCCTCATCCAGGCCGCCCGGCTCGACCACGACCTGGGCCTGGAGGACCGCCCGGACGACGACGGCTTCGACGACTTCCTGCTGCACGTCGACGGCTGGCTCTGCGAGGTCAAGGACGCGCAGATCCGCGACGGACTCCACGTCCTGGGCACCGCGCCCACCGGCCCGGAGCGGGTCAACCTGGTCCTGGCGATCCTGCGCGCCCGGCAGATCTGGGGCGGCACCTCCGCCCTGCCCGGACTGCGCGAGGCGCTCGGCCTGGACGAGTCCGCCGCCACCCGCGGCGGCGCGGACGCCGCCGAGGAACGGGCCCGCGCCCTGGTGCAGGCGATGGAGGACGCCGGCTGGGACCCCGAGGCGGTGGCGAAGGTCTGCCACGGCGTCGCCGAGGAGCAGCGGGCGGCGGTCACCGCGGTCCTGGAGTTCGCCGCCCGTGAGGTGGTGCCCCGGCTCGCCGCCACCACCGACGAACTCGACCACGCGGTGCACGCCCTGAGCGGCGGGTTCGTACCCGCCGGCCCCTCCGGCTCGCCGCTGCGCGGCCTGGTGAACGTGCTGCCCACCGGCCGCAACTTCTACTCGGTGGACCCCAAGGCGGTGCCCAGCCGGCTCGCCTGGGAGACCGGCCAGGCGCTGGCCGACTCCCTGCTGGAGCGCTACCGCACCGACAACGGTGAGTGGCCGCGGTCGGTCGGCCTGTCGCTGTGGGGCACCAGCGCCATGCGCACCGCCGGCGACGACATCGCCGAGGCCCTGGCACTGCTGGGCGTCCGCCCGGTGTGGGACGACGCCTCCCGGCGGGTGACCGGGCTCGAACCCGTCCCGCTCGATCAGCTGGGCCGGCCCCGGATCGACGTCACCCTGCGCATCAGCGGCTTCTTCCGCGACGCGTTCCCGCACGTGGTGGGGCTGCTGGACGACGCGGTGCGGCTGGCCGCCTCCCTCGACGAGCCGGACGAGGACAACTACGTCCGGGCGCACACCCGGGCCGACCTCGCCGAGCACGGTGACGAACGCCGCGCCACCACCCGCATCTTCGGCTCCCGCCCCGGCACCTACGGCGCCGGCCTGCTCCAGCTCATCGACAGCCGGGACTGGCGAACCGACGCCGACCTGGCCGAGGTCTACACCGTCTGGGGCGGCTACGCCTACGGCCGCGGACTGGACGGACGCCCGGCGCGCACCGAGATGGAGACCGCCTACCGGCGGATCGCGGTCGCGGCGAAGAACACCGACACCCGCGAGCACGACATCGCCGACTCCGACGACTACTTCCAGTACCACGGCGGGATGGTCGCCACGGTCCGCGCGCTCAAGGGCACCGCGCCGGCCGCGTACATCGGCGACAGCACCCGTCCGGAGACGGTCCGCACCCGCACCCTGCACGAGGAGACCTCCCGGGTCTTCCGCGCCCGGGTGGTCAACCCGCGCTGGATCGAGGCGATGCGCCGCCACGGCTACAAGGGGGCGTTCGAGCTGGCCGCCACGGTGGACTACCTCTTCGGCTACGACGCCACCACGGGCGTGGTCGCCGACTGGATGTACGACAAGCTGGCGCAGAGCTACCTGCTGGACCCGGAGAACCGGGCCTTCCTCTCCGAGGCCAACCCCTGGGCGCTGCACGGCATGGCCGAGCGGCTGCTGGAGGCGGAGAGCCGCGGCATGTGGGCCGAGCCGGACCCCGAGGTGCTGGCCGCGGTGCGCGAGCTGTACCTGGAGACCGAGGGGGACCTGGAGGGCGGCGAGGACTGACCGCCGGCCGGTGCGGCCGCGGGACCACCGGCGTCCGGCGGCCGGACCGGCGGCTCGTCCGGCCGGCTCGTGCCGCGTGCGTGACGGCCCGGCCGGAACGCGGGCCCGGCGACCGTGGTGGGTGTCGGCGCCCGCGGCGGGCGCCCGCGGCCGTGGTGAGCCCCTCGCGGCTGCGGCGAGTCCTCGCGACCGCGGGGTCGGCCGCTTCGGTGGTGTGTCACCGGAACCCGGCGGACGACACCTGGCGCCGCCGGGGTGGCCCGGTGCCGCCCGCCGGCACGTGCCCGGCCCGGGACGGCGGCCCTCGCACGGCGATGGCCCTCGTACGGCGGCGGTCGGGCCGGGGGCACGCCCGGGTCCCGCAGGCCGCCGCCGTCCAAACGCGGGGCGGGCCCGGCCACCGCCGCCCGTACGGGTTACGGCGGGCCCCCGCCGTCCGCGCGGGGGGTCAGAACTCGTCGACGGTGTGCGGCGCGTACTCCGTCCGCAGGGCCGCGTCGAGGGCCGCGGCGGCGCCCGGGGTGTGCTCGGTGACCAGCCCGGCCCGCACCAGTTCGGCCACCGGGGTGCCGCCCAGATAGCAGGAGGCCAGCTCCCGGACGTCGAGTGCCAGGTCGGCCGGGCCGGCGGCCGGTTCCCAGGAGGCGTGACCGCCGGACACCGTGAGCCGGTGCGGGCCGGAGTTGGCCGGCAGGTGGGTGTCGGTCACATCGAGGACCAGGTCCACGTCGGCGGCCCAGGACCGGGCGCGCAGCGCCCCGGGGACGTCCACCAGGCGCAGCCACAGGGACGGGAAGACACTGGTCACCCGCACCTGGTCGCGATCCGCGGCGAGGTGTTGCAGCGGGTCGTCCATCGGCCGGCCCCAGGCCCGTACGGTGCCGGTGAGGTCGATGGAGGCCAGGTACCGCCACAGGGCCGCCGCCACGGCCGGGGTGTCCGCCTCCAGCTCGTCCACCCGCACCGGGCCGCAGCCCTCGCCGTCGCTCTTGGTGCGGTAGACGGCGTACCCGGCGAGCGGGTCGCCGAGCGCGACGATCCGCGGCGGGCTGAGGTCGCCGTCCTCCTCGTCCTTCTCCACCAGCCACTCCTCCCGCCACCACGCCTCGCTCCGGGCGTGCCGGCCGGCCCGCAGCTCCCGAGTGCGTTCGTAGTACGGGCCCAGCAGGGCCGGCGCCTCGGTCGGGTCCACCAGGCGCAGCGGGCGCTCGTCCGGCGAGACGCGCAGCGCGAGCGGGGTGCGGGAGTCGATCTCGATGGTCTGTCCCCGGGTGCCGTGGCCGAATCCGAAGCGCCCGTAGATGACCGCCTCGGACGCCCACAGCGCGGCCAGCGGCCACCCCTCCGTGCCGCACCGGCGGTACAGCTCCGCGACCATCCCGGAGAGCACGCCGCGCCGGCGGTGGGTCGGGGCGACGTTCACCATCGTCACGCCCGCGCAGGGCAGCTCGCCGCCCGGCACCGAGAGCGTGAAGCGGAGCGCCGCGAGGGAGCCGACCAGCCGGTCGCCGTCGTAGGCGCCGATCCGGGCGCTCTCCCGCAGCATCTCGTGGTGGTGTTTGCGCCGGTCGTCCTCGGGACTTTCGTGGAAGACCAGGTATGCCAGCGCCAGAGCCCGGTCGATGTCGGTCTCGGGCAGCTCGCGGAAGTGGAGATCGGGATGCCGGTCCATGATCGTGACCCTAGCGCCGGGTTCCGCGTGCGACATCCGTATTTTTCGCGCCATCCACCCGTCGGTTCACGGCGCCGACCGCCCGTGCCGCCCCGGTCCTGCCTGGTCCTGCTCAAGCTGTAAGGGAGCGATGAACCGCATGGTCAGGGAGTTGTGAGTGCTGGTTGTGTATACATGGGGCGGGGTCAAAGGTGCCGGATCATGGAAGGCGGGGGGCCAGGGATGAGACTGACCGCCACAGAGGTCGGGTTCTTCGAGGACTACGAGGACGAGGAGGCACTTGAGGTGGGCGTCAGCGGGATCGACGACGCTGGCGTTCAGAGGTCATTCTCGATCCAGCGGTCCACCTATGAGCCAGACGAGCAAGAGGTGCAGTCCGGAATGGACTCCTACAACGTCTCGAACGAGCAGGGGTTCACGGTTTACGGCAGTCTGCGGCGCGTGCGGCTCAACGGCGCGATGCTGGACCTGGAGTTCACAGATGAAGACGCGGAGCTTCTTGAAATCTCGGCTGTCGTGGAAGTGGACCTTCGCGATTCGGGAGTCGACATCACGAACCTCTCCATGAAACTACGTGAGATCTTGGACTGGGGAGCCCCCGAGAAGCGACCAGAACTGATCGGGCTGAACTCTCTCTGAGTAGTCGTCTGTGGGTGAGTGGTGTGGTGAAGGTGCGGGCGAGGTTCGTCGGGTCGAGCGCTCTGCCTGGTGCCGTCGTGAACATGTGCCTCGTGCTGCTACGAGCGCGAGCGCGACGCAGACGTGGCCCGACGCCCCACCTCGATTCCAGCGGCCCAGCGTTTGATCAGTCGTTGGCCACCGCCTGAAAGATCTCGGAGAACTCGCCGTTCTCGATCAGTCCGGCGATCACGCCGGTCATGTTGCCGATGCCGGGATCCCTGACGATCAGGCCGTCCGGGACCCGGAAGTACCGGCCTCCGAGGGCCTCGTCGGTTCCCGCCCAGAGCGTCATCAGGCGCTCGACTTCCGCGACGGTGAACACGGTCGCGGTCCAGTCAGATCCATCCTGCAACGTCACGAAGACATCGACGTTGCAGACCTCGTCCGCGTCCTCACCGTCGCTGAGCAGGAACGACACCTGGAACCCCTCCATGCGGATCCGGTACCAGGGTCCGTCCCGGCCCCACTCGATCGGTTCAGACGATGTGCCGCGGATCATCGCGCGAGTGTCCCTGGTCGAGGCATCGATCTCAACCGGGATCCCCTTCCGCACTGCTGATGCCCGCGGTCAGAGCTGGGGACATGCACAGCCGGCGCCTGTGCGTTGCCTGGCGGCAAGGGCAGCGTCGGCGGACGGCTGCGGCAAGTGGGCCCGCGGGTTCGTCGCCCCGGCTGGCTACCGAGAGCCTGGACCAGGGCGTGGAACATCCCTGCCTGTCCGGGGCCCGCCCAGGGTCTGCGATGAGGGGCCGGCGGGCGCCGGCGGGGTCACCCGGTCGGCGGACGGGAATGAAAACAATTCCCGTTCCGGAATTCCGGCACCGGCTCAACCTTTAGCGAAAACCATCTCCATTGCAGCCTTTGAAGAATTCCGGGAAATGCTGTTCACTGGCGCTGTCCTGATGACGGAACGAGGAGGCGAGGGTGGGCGCTCAACGGTACGGGCACGGTCATGACCGGGCCCCGGACGCGGGTCCCGCGCGGGGAAAGGGCCGGGCCGGGGAGCGGACGGCCGACCGGGCGCACGGCCACGGCCACGGGCATGCGCACGGGACGGGAGACGGCCACGCCCACGGGGTGTCGGCGGACGCCGACCGCCGGTGGCTGGGCATAGCCCTGGCCCTGATCACCGGATTCATGGCGGTGGAGGTCGTCATCGGCGTCCTCGCCCGTTCCGTGGCGCTGATCTCGGACGCCGCCCACATGCTCACCGACGCGGTCGCGATCGTGCTGGCGCTGGTGGCGATCCGGCTGTCCGCCAGACCGGCACGCGGCGGTTTCACCTACGGCCTCAAAAGGGCCGAAATTCTCTCCGCGCAGGCGAACGGGCTCTCCCTGCTGCTGCTCGGCGCATTTCTCGGATACGAATCGGTCAGCCGGCTGGTCGACCCGCCGGAGGTGCGCGGCGGGCTGGTGCTGGTGACCGGGATCGCCGGCATCGTGGTGAATATCGCCGCCGCCTGGTGCCTGTCCCGCGCCAACCGCTCCTCGCTCAACGTGGAGGGAGCCTTCCAGCACGTCCTCAACGACCTCTACGCCTTCATCGGCACCGCGGTCGCCGGTCTGGTGGTGCTGCTGACCGGCTTCGCCCGCGCCGACGCCATCGCCTCCCTGGTGGTGGTCGTCCTGATGATCAAGGCGGGGCTGGGCCTGGTCCGCGCCTCCGGCCGGGTCCTGCTGGAGGCCGCCCCGGCCGGGGTGGAGCCGGACGAGGTGGGCGGCCGGCTGGCGGACCACGCGGAGGTCGCCGA
The DNA here is from genome assembly GCF_016031615.1 of Streptomyces pactum. Taxonomy (GTDB): domain Bacteria; phylum Actinomycetota; class Actinomycetes; order Streptomycetales; family Streptomycetaceae; genus Streptomyces; species Streptomyces pactus. Next base: position 410,822 of record NZ_JACYXC010000001.1, on the reverse strand, counting down.
GGTGCACGACCTGCACGTGTGGGAGATCACCTCCGGGGAGGTGTCGCTCTCCGCCCACGTCCTGGTCGCGCCGGACGGCGACTGCCACGCGGTGCGCGGCGAACTGGAGGCGCTGCTCGCCGCCGAGTACGGCATCACCCACACCACCTTGCAGGTGGACCACGTACGGGACGACGCGCCGGCCGCGGTCGAGTGGGTGGCGGACCGCCCCGGCGCCGCGGCGCCGCGGCCGGACGGTCACTGCGACACCGCCCACGGGCGGGTGCACCGGGCCGCGGTGGTCCGGCCGACCGCCTGACGTCCTCCGGTGGCGGCCCCGCGCACCCGATCCGGGTCCGCGGGACCGCCACCTGACATGTCCGGACCGTTGCGTCGCCGTTGCCCCGCGGGTCGGCGGGGCGGTGGTTCACCCGGCCCGGCGCACCGGTTCGGCGGCGGCGCAGGCCCGGTGCCACGCCTGCTCCCGCAGCAGCCGCAGCCCGTTCAGCCCCACCAGCACCGTGGAGCCCTCGTGGCCGGCGACCCCCAGCGGCAGCGGCAGGTGCCCGGCGAGGTCCCACACCACCAGGGCGCCGATGCAGACGGAGGCGATCACCAGGTTCTGGACGACCAGCCGGCGGGCGCGCCGGGAGAGGGCGACCACCGTCGGCACGGTGGCGAGTTCGTCACGCACCACCACCGCGTCGGCCGTCTCCAGCGCCAGGTCCGAGCCGGCCCGCCCCATCGCCACCCCGCAGTGCGCCGCGGCCAGGGCAGGTGCGTCGTTCACCCCGTCGCCGACCACCAGCACCCGCTCCCCGGCCCGGGACCACGTACGGACGGCGGCCACCTTCTCCTCGGGGAGCAGGCCGGCCCGTACCTCGCCGATGCCCGCCTCGGCCGCGAGCCGTCCGGCCGCCCGCGGGTTGTCCCCGGTCAGCAGGACCGGCGCGTTACCGGTCAGGCCGCCCAGCGCGGACACCGCCGCCGCGGCGCCCGGACGGAGCCGGTCGGTGAGGCAGAGCACCGCCACCGGCGCCCCGTCGGCGAGCACCACCACCGCCGTGCGGCCGCCGGCCTCGGCCTCGGCGACCAGTTCCCGGGCCAGGGCGTGCGCGCCGGAGCCGGCGTCCGGCCCGTCCCCGGCGTCCAGCAGGGCGTCCGGCCGGCCGACCTCGACGACGCGTCCGCGGACCACGGCCGAGACGCCGCGGCCGGGCACCGACCGGAAGTCCTCCGCCTCCGCCGGGGTCAGCCCGCGCTCCCGTGCGGCGGAGACCACCGCGCGGGCCAGTGGGTGTTCGCTGGGGTGCTCGGCCGCGGCCGCCGCCGCCAGCACCGCGGACTCGTCGAATCCGGAACCGGGCACCAGCCGTACCTCGGCCAGCCGGGGCGTGCCCTCGGTGAGGGTGCCGGTCTTGTCCAGCGCCGCCCGGGTGACCTCGCCCAGCCGCTCCATCACCACCGCGGACTTCACCAGCACCCCGTGCCGGCCGGCGTTGGCGATGGCGGAGAGCAGCGGTGGCATGGTGGCCAGGACCACCGCGCACGGCGAGGCCACGATCATGAACGTCATGGCGCGCAGCAGCGTCGGGGTGAAGTCCGCGCCGAAGGCGAGCGGCACCGCGAAGAGCGCGAGGGTGGCCAGGACCACGCCCACCGAGTAGCGCTGCTCGATCCGCTCGATGAACAGCTGCGTCGGCGCCTTGGTCGCGCTCGCCTCCTCCACGAGCGCCACGATCCGGGCGATGACCGACTCCGAGGCGTCGCGGTCCACCCGGACCCGCAGCGCCCCGGTGCCGTTGAGGGTGCCGGCGAACACCGTGTCGCCGGCCCCGACGGGAACCGGCAGCGGCTCCCCGGTGATGGTCGCCTGGTCCACCTCGCTCGCACCGCCGACCACCGTGCCGTCGGCCGGCAGGCGTTCACCGGGACGCACCAGGACGGTGTCGCCGATCCGCAGCGCGGCGACCGGGACCACCTCCTCGGCGGTCCCGGCCGGTGCGCCACCGTCCGGCCGGACGGTGGCGGCGCCCTCCGGGCCGGACGGGGCACCCTCCACGCCGGGCGCGGTGCCGTCCGGGCGGGGGGTGGCGCCGACCCGGACGGCCGTGGCCGGCGCCAGGTCGAGCAGTCCGCGCACCGAGGCCGCCGTGCGCTCGGTGGCCAGCGCCTCCAGTGCCCCGGAGACGGCGAAGATGACGATGAGCAGGCCGCCGTCGAGGAACTGGCCGATGGCCGCCGCACCCAGCGCGGCCACCACCATCAGCAGGTCCACGTCGAGGGTCTTCCCGCGCAGCGCGCTCAGCCCGGCCACGGCCGGGTCCCACCCGCCGGCCGCGTAGCACACCGCGTAGAGCGGGCCCCAGGTCCAGGCCGGGGCACCGGCGAGATCGAGCGGGAAGGCGAGCAGGAAGGCCAGGGCGGACAGCGCGGCCCACGGACCTCCGGCAGGGCGGTGAAGGCGGTACGGCGCGCCGTACCGGGCGCCGGGCGTTCCGCGGCGGGGGTGGGCCGGTCCTCGACCAGCGCGGCTGACATCGCGGGAGACCTCGTTTCCGGGAGGGGGAGAAGAGCGGGAGGGCGGCACCACCATAGCGGAACACATGAAGAGGTCTTCACATGTTGACACGGATACGATGACCCGCATGGGACATGGAGCCGACGGCCGCACCACGCCGGCCACACTGCTGGACGCCGATGCCGCGGCCACCATCGCCGCGACCCTGCAGGCGCTGGCCACCCCCTCGCGGCTGATGATCCTCACCCGGCTCCGCCAGGGGCCGTGCGCGGTGACCGAACTCGCCGGCGCCGTCGGCATGGAGCAGTCCGCGGTCTCCCACCAGCTCCGGCTGCTGCGCGCCCTGGGCCTGGTGACCGGGTCCCGGCGGGGGCGGCGGATCGTCTACAGCCTCTACGACAACCACGTCGCCCAGCTGCTGGACGAGGCCGTCTACCACATCGAGCACCTGCGGCTGGGCGCCCGGGACCTGCCCCCCGACCCGGGCTGAGCCGGCGGGCGGCCGGTCCGGGGCCGGCCCCGCCGGCCGTGGTGGCCGCCCGCGCGCCGCGCCCTGTCCGCCTCCGTGGCCGCCGAGCCCCCGCCCGCCCGCCGTCCGCCCGTCGCGTCCGCGCCCGCCCACCGGTGCGCGGGTGGCGGGCTACCGCCGTACCTGTTCCTGGTCCCACCGGTGGCAGCAGCTCGCCGACCGGGGTCCGGTGCCACCCAGGCGCCGGTGGCGCGCCGCTCCTGCCGGGGTGGTGAAGCGGTACAGGTGGACGCGAGGCCCGGACGCGGGCGGGCGGGGCGTCGGGGGAACGGGTTGGTCCGCAGCAGCCGCAGGGTGTCCCGGTCGTTGACGAGCAGCCGGGCGACCAGCGGCTCGAACCACGGCCGGGCGTAGCCGGGGGAGAGCGCGGCGAACCACATCAGCCAGTCCAGTCGCAGGTGGTACGGCGCGTACTGCCGGGGCCGCCGGCGAACATCGCCGGGCTTGCCCTTGAACTCGTACTCCCGCCACACCGTGGCCGGGGTGACGACCGGGTCGGTGGTGCCCTCGATCACGATCTCCCGCCGGCTCCGGGTGACGCTGCCGAAGGCCCCGTAGGTGTTGACCAGGTGCAGCGAGGTGAACGAGTAGTTCATCAGCTGGCCCCCGGAGAGCAGGTTGCGCACCGGCAGGTAGCTGAGCACCGCCACCAGCGCCAGCAGCGCCCAGACCAGTACCTGGTACCAGACCGGGGGACCGGCGAGGTCGCGCGGGCCGGGCAGCCCGAGGACCCGGGCAGCGCGGCGGCCGTCCACCGCGGAGAGCGCCAGCAGCACCGTCAGCCAGTTGAGCCAGGAGAAGTTGCCGGAGGCCACCAGCCAGAGCTGGGTGACCACGATCACCCCGGCCGCCACGCTCGCCACCGGCTGCGGGGTGAACAGCAGGAACGGCACCACCAGCTGGGTGACGTGGCTGGCGGCCGCCTCCACCCGGTGCAGCGGCCGCGGCATCCGGTGGAAGAACCAGCTCAGCGGGCCCGGCATCGGCTGGGTCTCGTGGTGGTAGTACAGGCACGTCAGGTCGCGCCAGCAGCGGTCCCCGCGCATCTTGATCAGTCCGGCGCCGAACTCCAGCCGGAACAGCAGCCAGCGCAGCAGCCACAGGACGAGCACCGGCGGCCCGACCTCGTCGTTGCCGAGGAACACCGCGAGGAACCCGGTCTCCAGCAGCAGCGACTCCCACCCGAAGCCGTACCAGAGCTGCCCGACGTTCACGATCGACAGGTACAGCAGCCACAGCACCAGCCACATCGCCATCGCGGCCGGCAGCGGAACGGCGTCGGCCGCCCCCGCCGCGACCGCGGCCGCCAGCGCCGCCCCCAGCCAGGCGCACCCGGCGAACAGCCGGTCGGAGTAGCGCCAGTGGAAGAGGCTGGGCGCGCGGCGGAACGGCACCCGGGCGGTGAACCGGGGCACCGGCAGCATCCCGCGCTCACCGATCAGCGCCCGGAACTGCAGGGCCGCGGCGAGGAACGCGACCACGTACAGGGCGGCCAGCCCGCGCTGGAAGACCAGCCGGCTCAGCCAGTAGTCGGACGAGGTGAACCACTCCATGCCGGACCGCTCCTCGGTCGGTGCCGCGGACGTGCCCTCCGGCCATCCCTACCACCGCGGGCGCGCCCCGGCGAGCCGGGGACACCGCGCCGGGGCGGGGTGGGCGTTTTCGCAGTCCGGGCCCGCCGCCCGGGACGCCGGGTCCGGTTCGGCCTGGTCCGGTCGGGTCGGGCGATGGCGTTCGGTCTGCCGATGACGCCGGCCGGGCCTGCTCCGGACCGCGGCCGGGGAGCCCGCCGGTGACGGACGCCCGGTCGTCGGTGGCGCCCGGGTCGCCGGGCCCGGTCCGGCCCGCTACGGTCGGGGCCGCTACGGTCCGGCCCGCCATTGGCGCCCGGTCCGTCGATGGTGCCGGCCGGGCCGGCGGGGGCAGTGCCCGGGCGGGCCGCGACGGCCCCGCACGGCTGGACGGGGCTCGCGCGGGCGGGCCGGAGCGCGGGTGGGTTTGGCGGTGGGCCCCCGCGCCGCGCCGCCGGGGCGGCGTGCGGGTGCGCGCGTCACTGCCGCCCGGGTCCCGGCCTCTCCAGGCCAGCCCCTGCGCGGACCGAACCCGGACCGCCCGGACCAGGACAACCACCGCCACCCGGGCGGTGCCGGGCCGGCTCCGGCCGTGGGGCTGCCGTCAGAACCGCCCGAACGAGTGGCCCGGGACCGGCGGTGACGGGTCCCAGAGGTGGAACCGGGACGTCCGGGACCGCCCGGGCCGGCGTCGGCCGGAGCGGAAGCCGGCGGACAGGACGGCCGGTGACGTGCGGGGCAACAGCGGCGGACGGGGCCCCGGCGGTCACGGATGCTGACCAGGCCGGCAACGACGGACACGGTGACAGGGGAAAGGCCGCGGGCGGGCGGTGCCGCCAGGGCGACGTGCGGGGCACGGCGTGCGCGGCGGACGGGAGGCCGTCAGGGTCGCCCCGGGCGTGCGGAGGCACACGCGCGCGTGCGGAGGCATACGGGCGCCCGGGGACGCGCCGGGCGCGTCAGTCCGCGCGCAGCAGATGGCCGACGCCGGGGTACGTCAGCACCAGCCCCTCCTTGCCGAACTCGATGTCGCTGGTGAAATCGCCGGAGGCGTACCGGACCCGCGCGCCCCGCTCGGTCAGCCCCACATGGGTGTAGGTCTGCCGGGACGGCCGGACCACCAGGTCGGGCACCGACACCCAGGCCATCAGGAAGTCCTGTTCACCCGGGGTGCTGTGCAACTGGTGGCGGAGGGCCGGCATGGTGTTCGTCAGCGGGGACATCCCCAGGTCGCAGTCGAGCGCCCCCGCCACCTCCGGCAGCGGCTTGCCGTCCACCGTCCACTCCCCACCGTCGCGCCGCAGGTCGAGCCGGTTCCGGCCGTCGGGGGTGTGGGCGGTGACCTGGAGACGCCGCGTCACATATCCGTGGCCGGTCTCCAGCTCGTACGCCAGCCAGTACGGGGCCGGCTTCAGCCCCACCACACGTCCGGTCGCCCGCAGCCCGGTCCCCGACAGATCGACCCAGGCCGTCTCGTACCCGCCGCTCCCGGTGACCGCCCAGGTCACCACATGCTGATCGGTCATCGGTCCTCTCCTGGGCGGTCCGGGCGCCGGGCCCTGCCGCCACTTCCGGAACACCGCCACCGGGCAGGTTACCCGCATCGCCGGGGCCCGCCGGAGCATCCGCGGACGCGCCTTCCGGCCTCCGCCCGCGGCCCGCGACGGCGCCGGACACCGCTCCCGGGCGGCCTTCCGCGGACACCGCTCCCGGGTGGCCGTCGCGACCGGGGCCGGACCCGGGGCGGACACCCGCGGCCCGGCCCCGTTCTCCGGACGGGGCCCGTTCCCCGGGAGCACGCGCACCGTCGCCGTGGTGGCGGCGCCGGTCCGGGCCCGGGCCCGGTGGGTGCGCGGTTGCCGTACCGGCCGGCTGCGGCACACTGGTCCCATGCCGGAGTTGCCCGAGGTCGAGGCCCTGGCCGGTTTCCTCGCCGAGCACGCGACGGGACGGGAGATCGCCCGGGTCCACCCGGTCGCGGTGAGCGTCCTGAAGACCTACGACCCGCCGCTCACCGCGGTGGAGGGCCGGACCATCGGTTCCGTGGCGCGGCACGGCAAGTTTCTGGACCTCGCCACGGCCGGCGGGCCGCATCTGGTGTTCCACCTGGCACGGGCCGGCTGGCTGCGGTGGCGCACCGACCTGCCGGCCGCACCGCCGCGCCCGGGCCGCGGCCCGCTGGCGCTGCGCGTCCTCCTCGCCGATCCGCCGGGCACCGGCTTCGACCTCACCGAGGCGGGCACCAGGAAGGGCCTCGCGGTGTACTGCGTGGCCGATCCCGCGCAGGTGCCCGGGATCGCCCGGCTGGGCCCCGACCCGCTGGACGAGGCGTTCACCGAGGAGGTGTTCGCCGGGCTGCTGACGGGGGTGCGGCACCGGATCAAAGGGGTGCTGCGCGACCAGTCGGTGATCGCCGGCATCGGCAACGCCTACTCCGACGAGATCCTGCACGTCGCGCGGATGTCCCCGTTCCGGATGGCCGGGGACCTGGACGAACGGGAGACCGCGGAGCTGTACCGGGCGCTGCGCGGGACGCTGACCGAGGCCGTGGAACGCTCCCGCGGGCTCGCCGCCGGGGACCTCAAGGCGGAGAAACGGACCGGGCTGCGGGTGCACGGCCGTACCGGACAGCCCTGCCCGGTGTGCGGCGACACCGTCCGTGAGGTCGCCTACCGCGACTCGTCGCTCCAGTACTGCGCCACCTGCCAGACCGGCGGCAAACCGCTGGCCGACCGCCGGATGTCCCGGCTGCTGAAGTAACGGCCCGAACCGCCGCCGACCGCGGAACCCGAACCAGCGGCGGTGCGGGAACCCGCCGCACCGCCGCCGACTGCGGAACCCACACCGCCGCCGGTGCCGGAACCCGCCGCACCGCCGCCGGCCCCGAAAACTCGTGGCCCCGCCGCCGGGCCGGGACGGAGTCCGACACTCCGGCGATAAGTACGACAATGTGCTGTACCTGCCGCCGGGTGAGCGGCACACTGGCATCCCGCCCCCCGCCTGGAGGCTGCCATGGCCCGCCGCTGACCTGAACCGGGACGATTCGACGCGTCGGCGATGCGGACATCGCCAAGGGGGAGACGACGATGCGGAGAAACCCACTGCCCGGACGCCGGGCCGCGCGGCTGCGCGAGGAGAACGCCCGGCTGCGCGCGGAGGCGGAGGAGCTGCGGGACGAGCAGCGGTCCTGGCGGGAGGAGGCGGAACAGCCACACCCCGTGGTGTCCGAACTGCTCCAGCTCGCCGACCGGTTGTCCGACCTCCTCGCCGACCCCGCGCGGCCCGCCGACCCGGCGGAGGCGGAGACGACGCTGCGCTGGCTGGACGGCCGGCTGATCCGCCTGCTCGCCGCCTGCGAGGTCGCCGATCTGCAGGACGAAGGGGCCGTGGACCCGGGCCGGCACGAGGTCGTCGGCGGCCGGCCCGCGGACGACGGCCGCCCGGTCGGCTCGATCGCCGAGACGGTACGGCGCGGATACGTCTGGCGGGGCCGGGTGCTGCGGCCGCAGCAGGTGATCGTCTACACCGACGACGAACCGTGAGCCGGGCCGGCCACCCGTACGGCCCTGACCCCTGACCCTGACCCTGACCTGGGCCCCGGCCTCTGCCCCCCGGGCGCCTGTACGGCCCCTGCTCCCGGCCCCGAACCTCTGGCTCTGCTGGCCCCTGCACCCCGGTCCCTGCTCCCTGCCCCCGGGCCCCGGCCCCTGCTCCCGGCCCCCGAACCCCTGGTCCTGCTCCCGGCCCAGGGCCCCGGCCTCTCTGCCCGGCCCCTGCCCCGCCCCGCGCCGCCGCCTCGCCGACCCGGCCGCCTGCCACCGGTGCCGGCCCGCCCGCACCTGCCGCCCCACCGGCCGGGGCCGACGAACCGGGCGTCCGCGGCCACCGCCCCGCGCCCCCGGGTGACGCCACCGTCCCACCCCCGGGGAGGCCCGTGCCGCCCTCGCGCGCCGCGGGGCGTGCCCGGCGGCTCCCGGGCCGGTCCGGCGCCGCGGGGGGCCGGACATGACGGCCAAGCCGTCCCGAACCGCCCGTCCGGGCCGGTCACTTCCCGGCCCCTGCCCACCCGGGCCCCGTCCCCGGCCCTAAGCTGCGGCGGAGCGGCGCGGTCCGGTCGGCGCCGCCCGGTCACGGGCGGGCGCGGGCGGCCCTGTCGGCGCCGCCGCGGGACCCCCGCCCGAACCGACCGCATGGAGCAGCACAGCATGACCGACGCCTTGATCATCGGTGGCGGAATCGCCGGAGTGGTGACGGCGATGGCGCTGCAGAGGGCGGGCATCCACGCCGTCGTCCACGAGTCCCACGCCAGTGGCGCGGACGACGCCGGCGCCTTCCTCACCGTCTTCGCCAACGGGCTGCAGGCGCTGCACGCCATCGACGCGCACCGGCCGGTGATCGACAACTCGTTCCCCGCCGAACGCGTGGAGTTCATCAGCAACACCGGGAAGCGGCTCGGGTCCCGGCCGATCGCCGGGTTCGACGGGGGCGCGGGGGCGCGGACCCTCAAGCGCGCCACGCTCTACCGGGTGCTGCACGAGGAGGCGGAGCGGCGCGGCGTCACCATCGAGCACGGCAAGCGGTTCGCCGCCGCCCACACCGCACCCAACGGGCGCATCGTGGCCTCCTTCGCCGACGGCGGCCGGGCCCAGGGCGATCTGCTCATCGGGGCCGACGGCATCCACTCCCTCACCCGGAAGATCATCGACGCGGCGGCGCCGCGGCCGCGGTTCACCGGCCAGACCACCGTCTGCGGCTTCACCCGGGACGCGCCGGAGCCGCCGGAGCCGGGGACGTACACCATGATCTACGGCAAGCGGGCGTTCTTCGGGTGCACCGCCGGTCCGGACGGCGAGGTGTGGTGGTTCGCCAACGCCCCGGGCCCCGAGATCCCCCGGGACCGGCTCGCGGCGGTCACCCCCGAGCAGTGGCGCGAGCGGGTGGCGGCGCTGTTCGACGAGGACCGCACCCCCGCCGCCTCCCTCGTCCGCGCCACCGGCGACGAGATCGTCGCCAGCAACGCCTACGACCTGGCCTCCGTCCCGAACTGGTACGGGGACGCCATGATCGTCATAGGCGACGCCGCGCACGCCGCCGCGCCCAACGCCGCCCAGGGCGCGTCCATGGCCATGGAGGACGGCGTGCTGCTCGCCGCCTGTCTGCGGGACCTGCCGCGCCGCAGGGCCTTCGCCGCCTTCGAACGGCTGCGCCGGCCGCGCGTCGAGCGGCTGGTCGCCACCAGCGCCGCGATGTCCCGGCACACCACGCCCGGGGCGCTGGGCCGGATGGTCCGGGACGTGGTCCTGCCGCTCCGGCTGGACCGGGGGAGCGCCGGCGCCGACGACTGGCTGACCGGCCACACCATCGACTGGAACGCCACGGTCAGCGACCGGCCCGCCCGGTGACCGCCCGGCCGGCACCGGCCCCGGCGCCGCCCGCGCGGAACCGATCTCGCTTAGGCTGATGATCGGTCATGATGGGGAAGGGGCACGGTGACGCGCCGGGTCCCCGGCGGGGGAGACGACGGGGGAGAGATGGCAAGGATGGGGTCCGGTGGCTGAGCCGGCCGCCTCAGGAGGCGTCGCCGGACCCGCCCTGCGTGTCCTCCAGGCGGAAGCCGACCTTCATGCACACCTGGTAGTGCGCCACCGCGCCGTCCTCGATGTTGCCGCGGACCTGGCCGACCTCGAACCAGTCCAGGTTCCGCAGGGTCTGCGCGGCGCGTCCGATGCCGTTGCGGATCGCGTCGTCGACGCCCTGGTGCGACGTGCCGACGATCTCGGTCACCCGGTAGGTGTGGTGCGACATGGCGGTCTCCCCGCTCCGTGCGATGGTCCGGTTGCTCCTCCCACCGTGCCCCACCCGCATCGGCTTCGCGAGCCGGGCGCCGCGCCCGGAGCCCCCCGTGCGCCGTACGGAGGCGGGCCGTCCGGACGCGTCCGGTACCAGGGCGGACCGGGCGGACACCTCCGGCCGGCGACGCCGCGGCACCGGTTACGGCACGACCGTCACCGGCCAGCGCCCCGCCTTCACCAGCCGCACCGCCACCGAGCCGACGAGCCGGTGGCCGGCCCGCTCCGAGGCGCCCACCACCACCGCGTCCGCCGTCAGCTCGTCGGCCGCGGACACCAGCCCGTTGTACGGGTCGCCGCGGAAGGTGTGGAACTGCCAGCGCGGCACGTGCAGTCCGTGCATCCGCTCCACCGCCTGCCGCAGCTCCGCCTCCAGCGCCCGGGCGACCTCCTCGGTGGCCTCCACCGCCGGGGCGGCCCCCAGCGCCGCGCCGGTGGTCAGCAGCGGCTGTACGTAGACCACGGCGAGCAGCGCGTTCTGCCGCCGCGCCAGCCCGGCGGCGTAGGCCACGGCACGCCACGAGGAGTCCGAGCCGTCCAGCCCGGAGACGATGACCTTGGGGCCGTCCGTACCGCGCTCGAACGACGCGGGCAGTTTGTCCACCACATCTGCGAGGCTAACGCCGGGACCGGAACACCGTTCAACCGGGTCGCCGAGCAGCGCATCACGACCGGCACCGTACGACAGGAGAAGTAATGGGCGGCACGCACCGGGGCGAGCTACTCGCCATCAGCGACCTGCACGTGGCCTACGAGGAGAACCGGGCGATCGTGGAGCGGCTGCGGCCGGGCTCCGACGAGGACTGGGTGATCGTCGCCGGTGACGTCGGCGAGGTGTTCGCCGACATCGAATGGGCGCTGGGGCTGCTGAGCCAACGATTCGCCAAGGTCATCTGGGTACCGGGGAACCACGAGCTGTGGACCCACCCCAAGGACCCCCTGGAACTGCGCGGCGTCGCCCGCTACGAGCGACTGGTGGAGATGTGCCGCGCCAAGGGCATCGTCACCCCCGAGGACCCGTACCCGGTGTGGGAGGGCAAGGGCGGCCCGCTGACCATCGCCCCGCTCTTCCTGCTGTACGACTACACCTTCCGGCTGCCGGGCATCGAGACCAAGGAGGAGGCCCTCGCCCACGCCCACGACGCCGGGGTGGTCTGCACCGACGAACACTTCCTCCACCCCGACCCCTACCCCACCCGGGACGCCTGGTGCCGGGCCCGCATCGAGGAGACCGAACGCCGCCTGGCGGCCTGCGACCCGGCGCGGAAGACCGTCCTGATCAACCACTGGCCGCTCACCCGGCTGCCCACCCAGGTGCTGCGCTACCCCGACTTCGCCCTGTGGTGCGGCAGTGAGCTGACCGCCGACTGGCACGTGCGGTTCCGGGCCGAGACGGTGGTCTACGGACATCTGCACATCCCGCGCATCACGGTCGAGGACGGCGTCCGCTTCCAGGAGGTCTCGGTGGGCTACCCCCGGGAGTGGAAGCGCCACGGCCGGCTCCCCGAGGACCCGCTGCGCCGCATCCTCCCGGTCACCGTCGGCTGAGCACCCTTCCGGCGGGACGGCGGCCCCGGGCCACCGTGCGTCAGCTGTCAGGCGTCAGCCGTCGGACGGGGAGCCGGGCGTGCCGCAGCCACCGGGCGTCAGGTGGGGAACAGGTCGGTGAACGGGCCGGTGGTGTCGCCCACCGAGCGGCCGAAGGGCGCGTCGAAGTCCCAGACCAGGAAGAGCAGGAACGCGATGAGCATGCTGAACAGCCCGGCCAGCATCAGCTCGCGCGCGGACCGGCGGATCTGCAGGGTGAAGATCAGCCCCACGGTCAGCACGGCCCCCAGCACCAGCCCGAACCAGACCACTCCCGGCATGGTCGGGCCGGCGCTCTGCTCCCGGGCCCCGCGGGCGTCGGCGACCGCGGCCACCCGGTCCACCAGCGGCTGGTACGTCTGCGCCGCCACCTCACCGGGGGGCAGCTGACGAGTGACCTCGCGCCGCAGCTCGCGGAGCAACTCATCACCGCGGTCCGTCAGTTCACCCTTGTCGATCATCACCCGCCACTCGGTCTCCACCACGTGGTCCACGTAGGCCCGCACATCGGCCCGGATGCGGTCGCGGACCGGCGCGGGGTAGGCGCCCGCGCGTTCGCTCACCTCGAACAGTGCCTGCGCCTCCAGCCGCACACCGTCCTGCGCGGCGCCCCGGGCCTCCCAGACCCCGGCGATCGCCAGCCCGAGCACGATCGCGTACACCACGCCGACCATCATCGTCATGTACTCGATGACGTCGGGGGTCTCCGAGGGGTCGTAGTCCTCGCCGACGCGGCGCTCCTTGAGCACGGTGATGGCCAGGACCACCGCGCAGGCCGCGGCCATCGCGATCAGCAGCACCATCCACTCGGACATGAGACGGGACCTCCCGGGGTCGTCAGCGCCCTTCCCGGCCACCGGCGGCGGCACGGGAACGGGGGCGGGGGCGGAGCGCGGCAGCCGCCAGCACGGCGGGCGCGGTGAGCAGCAGGGTGGTGGTGACCAGCGAGGAGCCGCGCTCGGGGGGCTGCCCCGCGGACGGCCGGTAGGCGCGGGGCACGAACGCCGGGCTCGACGGGGCCGGTGGCGCCGGGTGCGCCGAACCCGTGGGGGCCGGCCGGGCCGCACCTCGCCGGTGGCGCGCGGTGGCACCGCGGACGGCGACCGCGGGGGAGCGGGGACGCGGGTGCCGGGCGGCCGGGTGCCGGGCGGGCCGGCCGGGAACCGCTGGGAGGGCCGGGGTGGGGCTGCCGGGGGTCGCGGTGGCGGTCGGGGTCGGCGTGGGGAGACCGTAGAGGTGGGGGAAGCCGTCGGGGGACGGGGGTCGGGGAAGGTGTCGGGGTGGGAGTGGGGGACGGTGTGGGGGTCGGCGTCGGGGTGGGAGTCGGGGGTCGGCGTGGGAGTGGGCGTCGGGGTCGGCGTGGGGGTCGGGCACCAGCCGATCCACGCGTGGCCGCCCCCCCGGGCCCGCCGATGCCGAGACGCACCAGCACCACGCGTGCTTCGCGGGGCCGGGGCCGGGGCGGGCGGAGGCCGTCGCCCCGGCCGAGGCGACGGCGAGGGCGAGCACCGCACAGCCGGCGTGCCCCGCCCGTTTCCATCGATTCACGACGACGATGGTGAGGCACCCGGACCGCCTTCAGCCGTTCGGCGGTGTCGATTCCCCCGATAGGGGGAAATCCGACCAGATGACGTATGCGGGGCCTGCCTGTGTGCTGAGGGCTCGTCGCATCCGTCGCCGGAGACGGGTCGTCCGGGACGGCGCCGCCCGCCTGACCGCCGGCCTGACCGCGCCGCGGCCCGCCGTGGCCCGGCGCGGCCCGGCGCGGCGACCTCCGCCGGTGGCGGGCCGGCGGCACGTCCTCCGCGGCACGACGGCGGCGATCCGGCGGCACGTCCTCCACGGCACGACGCCCGCGACCGCCGCGGACGCGGTGCGGGGCGGCCCCGCTACGCCGTCGGTGCCGGCTCCCGGAGGATTTCGGTCAGGGCCGAGATGCTGTGGTCGCCGTGGCCCGCCTCGGCCGCCCGCCGCACCAGGTCGTGCAGCGGAGCCAGCCAGGACACATCGACGCCGGTCTCCTCGGCCAGGTCCGCGTCGTGGGCCGCACCCGCGAGGAAGAGGTTCACCGAGGAGGCGGCGTCGGTGTAGTCGCCGCTGTCGATCTCCCGCGCGTAGACGGGCAGCAGGGACTTGATCATGTCCAGCCACTTGCCGGCGAACCGCACCATGCTGCCCGCCTCCAGCCCGCGCGCCCGGACGGCCGCGGCCCCCTGGAAGAACCCGGCGAGCACGGGCAGCAGCGTGGCGCCCACGGCCATCTCGTAGAGCGCCGCGAGGTCCGCCTCGTCCCCGAGGTGGACGGTGTCGCCGCCCAGCACCCGCAGCGTCTCCCGGTGGGTGTCGAAGACCGCCCGGTCACCGCTGTAGTACAGCAGGGTGTCCGCCTGCCCCACCGCCGCCGGTACGTTCTTGACCGCCCCGGCCAGGAACCGGGCGCCGTGGCCGGCCGCCCAGGCGGCGGTGGCCCGGGCACCGGCGGGCGAGCCGCTGTTCAAGGTGGTGAGGTCGCGTCCGGCCAGTGCCGCCACGGCCGGCTCCAGGGCGGACCGGGTGTCCTCGAACGTGGTCAGGCACGTGATGACCAGCGGGCTCGCCGCCACCGCGGCCTCCACCGCCGTGGCGTGGACGGCGCCTGCGGCCACCAGCGGTGCGGCCTTGGCCGGCGTGCGGTTCCACACCGTCGTCGGGTGGCCCGCGTCGATGAACGCCTCGGCCAGCGCCCGCCCCATGGCACCCAGTCCGATGACGGTCACAGGTGTGCGGTTCTCCCGGGCCATGTCCGGCTCCTTCGTGCAGTCGGGTCGTCGCCCGTCCGCACGGATCGCGGACGGGTGCGCCGGGCCGGCGGCGACCAGCGCGTCCGGCGGGGCAACGGGTCCATCCTGGGGTGGGTGCTGACAAAGCATCAAGTACCTACAATTTTGTGGGGTACTGACATTTTTGTGAGGAGAGCCGATGGCCGAACGGACCTACACCTGCGGACTCGACGCGGCCATCGCCGTCATGGGCGGCAAGTGGAAGGGGCTGATCCTCTTCTCGCTCGGGGACGGGCCGCTGCGCTTCGGGGAGTTGCGGCGGGCGGTGGCCGGCATCAGCGAGCGGATGCTGATCCTCCAGCTCCGGGAGATGGAGACGAGCGGTCTGGTGCACCGCGAGGTCTACCACCAGGTCCCGCCGAAGGTGGAGTACTCGCTGACGGAGTTCGGCCGGTCCCTGAACACCGCGCTCGTTCCGCTGGGCGCATGGGGCGAGGAGCACATGGAGCGCATCGAGGCCATCCCCTGACCGGCCCGGAGAGCGCCTGACGGCCGGACGGCGCCTGACCGGCCGTGAGGGCGCCTGACCGGCCCCGGTCACCCGGGGCCGGTTGTCCGCGGGATCACTCCCGGTCGTCCGCGTGGCCGGCCCCGTGGCGGCCCGGGCCGCCGGGGAAGCCGCCGTGCCGGCCGGCGCCCGCGGCGAAGCGGGCGGCCCCCGCCCGGGCCTCACCCAGCACCGCCCGGCCGCCGCGGAGTTCGGCCGCCAGTGCCTCCTGTTCCGGCAGCCCCTCCTGGGCCAGCAGCGAGGCCCGGTCGGCGCGCAGGCACGCCTGGGGGAAGCGGGCGATCTCCCCGGCCAGCCGCTCCGCCTCGGCGCGGGACCGGCCGGGCGGCACCAGCCGGTTCACCAGGCCCATGGCGTACGCCTCGGACGCGGGGACCGGGCGTCCGGTCAGCACCAGGTCCATCGCCCGGCTCGTCCCGATCAACCGGGGCAGCCGCACCGTACCGCCGTCGATCAGCGGAACGCCCCACCGGCGGCAGAACACCCCCAGCACCGCGTCCTCCTCGGCGACCCGCAGGTCGCACCAGAGCGCCAGCTCCAGCCCGCCCGCCACCGCGTGCCCGGCGACGGCGGCGATCACCGGTTTGGCCAGGCGCAGCCGGGTCGGCCCCATCGGGCCGTCGCCGTCCGGCGCCACCCGGTTCCCCCGCCCGCCGGCCAGCGCCTTGAGGTCGGCGCCCGAGCAGAAGGTGCCGCCCTCGCCCCACAGCACCGCGACCCGTGCCCCGGGGTCGGCGTCGAAGGCGCGGAAGGCGTCGGCGAGCGCGGTGGCGGTGGCGGCGTCACGGCGTTGCGCACCGCCGGCCGGGAGAGCACCACGGTGGTCACCGGGCCCGCCCGCTCGGTGCGCACCGCCGGCCCGGCCCCGGCCGCCCCGGGCGCCGTCGCCCCGGCTCCGTCCGGCCCGGACCCGTCGGCCCGGCCCCGGCCGCCCTGGACCCCGTCGGCCCGGCCCCGGCCGCCCTGACCCCGTCGGCCCGGCCTCGGCCGCCCCGGGCGCCGTCGCCCGGCTCCGCCCGGCCTGGCCCGGGGCGCACCGGGTCGCTCACCGGCCGCCCTTCGGCCGCGCCCGGTCCAGGACGGCACCGGTGTCCACACCCGGCGGCAGGGTGCCGAACGCGTTCCCCCAGTCACCGGAGAGCCGGGAGGCGCAGAAGGCGTCGGCCACCGCCGGGTGGCTGTGCCGCACCAGCAGGCTGCCCTGGAGCACCAGGGTCAGCTGTTCGGCCAGCCGGCGGGCGAGGAGCTGGGCCCGCTCCCGGTCGGCCAGGTGCGGCAGCAGGGCACGGAGACGGGCGACCGCGGCGTCCAGTCGCGGGTCCGCCCCGGCCGCGGTCCCCACCTCGGCGAGGAACGCGTCGAGCGCGCCCGGCTCCCGCTCCAGCGCCCGCAGCACGTCCAGCGCGGCGACGTTCCCCGACCCCTCCCAGATCGACAGCAGCGGCGCCTCCCGGTACAGCCGCGGCATCCCGGAGTCCTCGACGTAGCCGTTGCCGCCCAGGCACTCCAGGGCCTCCGCGGCATGCGTGCTGCCGCGCTTGCAGACCCAGTACTTGGCCGCGGCCAGCGCCAGCCGGCGGAACGCGGCCTCGGCGGCGTCCCCGGCCGCCGACCGGTCCAGCGCCGCCGCCAGCCGCATCGCCAGGGTGGTCGCCGCCTCCGACTCCACCGCCAGATCGGCGAGGACGTTGCGCATCAGCGGCTGGTCGGCCAGCGCCGCGCCGAACGCCCGCCGGTGCTCGGCGTGGTGCAGCGCCTGCCGCAGCCCGGCCCGCATGCCCGCGGCCGAGCCGATCACACAGTCCAGCCGGGTGATGTTGACCATTTCCACGATGGTGCGCACCCCGCGCCCCGGCTCGCCCACCCGCCAGGCCACCGCTCGCTCGTACTCCACCTCGGAGGAGGCGTTCGAGCGGTTGCCCAGCTTGTTCTTCAGCCGCATCAGCCGCAGCGCGTTGCGGCTGCCGTCCGGCAGGACCCGGGGCACCAGAAAACAGGTGAGCCCCTCGGCGGACCGGGCCAGGGTGAGGAAGACGTCGCTCATCGGCGCCGAGGTGAACCACTTGTGCCCGGTCAGCCGGTAGGTGCCGTCCCCGGCCGGCTCCGCGGCGGTGGTGTTGCTCCGGACGTCCGAACCGCCCTGCTTCTCGGTCATCGACATGCCCGCGATCAGCCCCCGCTTGCCCAGCGGCGGACGCAGCCCGAAGTCGTAGCTCCGGGCCGTCAGCAGCGGTTCGTACCGGGCGGCCAGCTCCGGTTCGGAGCGCAGCGCCGGGATCGCGGCGTACGTCATGGAGACCGGGCAGCCGTGGCCCGGCTCGGCCTGCGCGAAGACGTAGAACTTCGCCGCGCGCACCAGGTGGGCGCCCGCCCGCGGCTCGGCCCAGGCCGCCGCGTGCTGGCCGCTCGCCACCGCGGTGGCCATCAGCTCGTGGTACGCCGGGTGGTACTCGACCTCGTCCACCCGGTGGCCGTACCGGTCGTGGGTGTGGAGCACCGGCGGGTGCTCCTCGGCCAGCCGCGCCCACTCCTGCACCTGGGCCGACCCGGCGCGCTCGCCCAGCGAGGCGACCTCCCGCTCGCCCCACCCGCCGCCGTCGCGGCGCAGCGCCTCCAGCAGGGCGGGCTCGTCCGCGGTGGTGAAGTCGATCAGTGGCGGAGCCTGGTTGAGGACCTCGTGCGTTGCGCTCACAGCTACCTCCGGGCGCGGGCGGGGGACGGATCGCGGGACGGCGGCCCCGCACCGGCACGGCCCCGGCGTGCCGGGGCCCGCACCGGCGTACGGGGACGACCCCGGCGGGCAGGGCGGTCCCGGCGTACCGGACGGCGGAACCGGTCTTACACTTCCATGATGCGTGAAGAGGAACTGTAAGGGATAGGGTTCCGCGGGATGAACGAGCAGACCGCAACCGACGGCCCGGGCCCCGGCGCCGGCAACGAGGGCGCCGGCCGCGCCGAGGTTCCCGGCGCGCCGGTCACCCGGCCGCTGACCGCACGCTCGGTGGTGCTCAGCACCCTGCTCGGCCACCATCCGCCGCAGCTGCCGGCCCGGGCGCTGGTACGGGTGGGCGCCCTCTTCGGCACCGCGGAGGGCACGGTGCGGACCGCGCTCACCCGCATGGTCGCGGCCGGTGACCTGGAGCACCACCGGGGCGTGTACCGGCTCACCGACCGGCTGCTGGCCCGGCAGGCCCGGCAGGACGACAGCCGGGCCCCGCGCACCCGCCGCTGGCACGGCGGCTGGGAGATCGCGGTGGTCACCTCCGAGCGCCGCCCGGCCGCCGAGCGCGGCGCGCTGCGCTCGGCAATGGCGGAGCTGCGGATGGCCGAACTGCGCGAGGGGACCTGGCTGCGGCCGGACAACCTGGTACGGGCCCGGCCGGCCGCGGCGGCCGAGCAGTGCACCTGGCTGACCGGGGGACCGGAGGACGACCCGGCCGCGCTCGCCGGCCGGCTGTGGGACCTGGACGGCTGGGCCCGCCAGGCCCGCGCCCTGCTGACCGGGATGGACCGGGCACCGGGGCCGGCCGAGCGGTTCGCGGTCGCCGCGGCGATCCTGCGGCTGCTCCTCACCGACCCGGTGCTGCCCGCCCGGCTGCTGCCCGCCGACTGGCCGGGCGCCGAACTGCGCGCCCGCTACGACGACTTCGAACGGGAGCTGCGGGCCCTGCTGCACCGCCACACCGGCGGCTGACGGACCGGCCCGCGCCCACGGAGGGCGCCCCGCCCGCCGGCACCGGGCGCCCGGGGTCCGGCCGGGGCACGGCCCCTCGCCGCCGCGGGATGCCGGCCGCGCCGTGCGGCCCGCCGCTTTGGAGGGCCTTTCCGGGGGCCCGTCGTCCCGAAGGGGTCCGCCGTCTCGTACCCGCCCGTGGCCTCGGTCCCCGCCGCCCCGGTCCACGCCCCCTCGCAGGGCCTCCAGCCGCGCGGCGGCGTACCGGGACGGCGCGGGGAGCTGACGGGCAGCACCACCCGTGGCGCGGCGGCCGACCCCGCGCCGGCCGGCCGGCGAGGCCCCGGACGGGACGGGCGACCGGCGTCCACGCGTGGTCGTCCCGGCAGCACCCGGGCGGTCGGGCCCGCTGCCACATACCGGTTCGGGGGCCGCTGCCACCCGGGCCCGCGGACCGGTGACCGCCGCACCACCACCGGGGCCGCGCGGAGCGGAACCGCCCCGCCCGGCCGGTTCGGCACCCGTGCGCCCTCCGCCCACCGGGCCGGACCTGAGCCGTCCGGTGGCCGCCCGGCTCGCGCCCGGACAGCGCGCCCTACCGCCGGCACCGGACGCACGGGCCCCGGCCGGGCCCTCGCCGCCCCGGGAGGCCTCCGGACGCGCGGCGCCCCGGCCGGCCACCCGCCGGGCACGCCCGCAGGCGACGCCGGTGCGGGTAACCGCCGCACCACCACCCGAGCCGCGGCGCCGGGCCGGCGGGCGGTTCAGCCGGAAGCGGACCGCCCGGTGCCGGACCGGACCGCGGGAGACGGCGGTCCCGGCGGGGGACCACCCGGCGGCGTACCGCCCGGGGCCGGCACGCACCCGGCGCGCCGCAGTACGGTCGCGAAGCGGGCGGCGAAAACCGGGTGGCCGGCCGGGGCCGGATGCAGCCGGTCACCGCCCGCCGGCTCCAGCATCAGCCCGGTGCAGCTCGCCCCGAACACCTCCATCCCGTCCAGGTGGTACAGCGCGTGGTCCCCGTGGTCCCGCAGCAGCTCCACCGCCCGCCGCACCCGGGCCCGGCACTCGCGCATGGTCATCCCGGACGGCCCCGGCACCCGCTCCCGCTCGGGCGCCACGATCGGCGACATCACCCCGAACGGTGTGTGCGGGTGGCCCTCGCGGACCGTCCGGACGAAACCGACCAGCGCGGACACCAGCGAGTCCCGGTTGTGGCTGCCCAGCGCCTGCGCGTTGACGCCGACGCACAGGGTGATCAGCTCGGCCGGCAGCTCGCGCATCAGCCGCGCCGTCATCGGCTGGAGGCAGTCGGACGCGCCCAGCGCCAGCGACGTCAGGTCCCAGCCCCGGCGCCGGGCGACCAGCGCCGCCCAGGTCCGGCTCGGTGAGGCCGCGCCCCTGCCCTGCGACACCGAACTGCCGCAGTGCAGCCACCGCGGCGGGTCGTCGCGGTCCGGCTCCACCGCCGCGCCCGCGGCGACCGACAGACCGCGCAGCCGGAACCGGTGGTAGAACGGCAGCCACAGCTCCACCGTGGTCATCGTGCCCGGCAGCCCGGCCACCCGGAACTCCTCGTCCCGGCCCGTCTCGGCCAGCTCCACGGTCACCGGCGCGCGCCCGGCGCACACCACGTCCAGCCGGGCCCACTCCGGCGGGCCGTCGAGCCGGGGCGGCGGATCGGCCTGGTACCGGCAGCGCAGGGAGGGGCTGTCGGTACGGAAGGTGATCCGCACCCCCGACGGCATCGCCGCCCGCCCGGTGCCGCCCTCCGGCAGGTACAGCTCCGCCTCGTGGTGCGGCAGGCGCCACGGCGCGGTCCAGCCCGGGCCGCGCTCCAGCGAGACGGCGCCCCGGTGGCGCAGCACCGGGTCGTCGTGGGCGATCCGGCGTTCGGCGGCGCCGGCGGCTGCCATCGGTACCTCCTCGCTCCGGCGGGACCCCGCCGCTCCGGGCCCGTTCCGGGTACGCGCGAGGGGTGCCGGGCATACCGTAGGGGATCGTCCGGACACCCCGGCGAACTCCCCCTCCTTCCCCACCCGTTCGGAAAGGGCCACGGCACCATGACCGACCACCCCGGAGCCGGATCCCCCTGGTCCCGCTTCCCCGAGGAGCTGACCGGCCTCGACGGGGAACTCCTCACCGGCGAGCGGATCCCCCGGTGGGCCGCCGAGGACTTCGGGCACACCGTCCACGCCCCGCCGCTCGCCGTGCTCAGCCCCCGGTCGGTGCGCGACGTCCGCGAGGTGGTGGCGGCCGCGGCGCGGCGGGGCATACCCGTCGCCGCGCGCGGCGGCGGCCACTCGGTGCACGGCCAGGCGCAGGCGCCCGGTGGGATCGTCATCGACATGACGCCGCTGGGCCGGGTGGTGCGCATGTCGGACACCGAGGTGACCGTGGAGGGCGGCGCGCTGTGGCGGGACGTGGTGGCCGCCACCCTGCCGCACGGCCGGACCCCGCCGGTGCTCACCGACTACCTCGGCACCAGTGTGGGCGGCACCCTCTCGGTGGGCGGTATCGGCGGCATGAGCCACCGGCACGGCGTGCAGACCGACTGCGTGCTCTCGCTGGACGTGGTGACCGGCGCCGGCGAGGAGGTGCGCTGCTCACCGGATCGCAACCGCGACCTGTTCGACGCGGTCCGCGCCGGGCTGAGCCAGTGCGCCCTCGTCGTCCGGGCCACGCTGCGGCTGGAACGCGCGCCCGCCCGGGTCCGCCGCTACGTCCTGCCGTACGACGGCCTGGCGGAGTACCTGGCCGACCAGCACCGGCTCGCCCACGAGGGCCGGTTCGGCTACCTGGAGGGGCAGCCCACCCCGCAGCCCGACGGCACCTGGCACCACCTGATGGAGGCCGTCGCCCACCAGCCCTGCGACCGCGCCGCGTGGCCGCCGGACGACCGTGACCTCCTGGGCGACCTGGCGTTCCGGCGCGGGGCCGAGGAGATCGAGGAGCTGGACTACGCCGACTTCCTGGACCGCATGACCCCCGGGGAGGCGCTGCTGCGCGAGACCGGCGAATGGTTCCACCCGCACCCCTGGCTCAACCTCTTCGTACCCGGCGCGGCGGCCCACAGCGTCGTCTCCACCACCCTGGCCGGGCTCACCCGGCACGAGCTGGGGAACTCCGGGCTGGTCCTGCTCTACCCGGTGCCCACGGCGCGGATCCGCACCCCGCTGCTGCGCCTCCCCGACGACGACACGATGTACCTGTTCGCGCTGTTGCGAACCGCGCCGGGAGACGACCCGGCGGCCCGTGACGCCATGACCGCCGCCAACCGGGAGATCTACGACCGGGCGCGGGCGGCCGGAGCCGTGGCCTACCCGGTGAACACGCTGCGGATGTCACCGGAGGACTGGCGCGCCCACTTCGGGCCGGTGTGGGACCGGCTGGCCCGGGCCCGGCGCCGGTACGACCCGGCCGGCGTCCTCACCCCCGGCCAGGGCCTGGCGTACTGACGCCGGCCGGGACCCGGCGCACCGGCCGGGCCCGGGGCGTACCCGCCGACGGGGTCCGGGCACCGACCGGCGGGATCAGGCCAGTTCGCGCAGGGCCGCGCCCAGTGCCGCCACCCCCTCGGCGATCGCCCCGGCCGGGGTGGCGGCGTACCCCAGGACGAGCCCCGGCCGGCCGGGGAGCTGCCGGTGCCAGGACAGCGGCTGGCACTTCACCCCCCGGGCCAGCGCGGCGGCGGCCAGCGCGGTGTCGGGCACCTCGGGCGGGTAGGTGACCGTCAGGTGCAGGCCGGCCGCGGCGCCGTGCACCACCGCGCCCGGCAGGTGCTCGGCGATGGCGCCGATCATCGCGTCCCGCCGCCGCCGGTGGCGGGCCCGCAGCTGCCGCAGGTGCCGCTCCAGTTCACCGGAGTCCATCAGCCGGGCCAGCACCAGCTGGGGCAGCACCGCGTTGCCCAGGTCGGTGAAGCGCTTGGCCTCCACCAGCGCGTCGCGGTACCGGGGCGGCGGCACCAGCCAGCCGATCCGCAGCGCGGGCGCCAGCAGCTTCGACACACTGCCCGCGTAGCACACCCGGTCGGCCAGCAGGGCGCGCAGCGCGGGCACCGGCGGCCGGTCGTAGCGGTGCTCCGCGTCGTAGTCGTCCTCCACGATCAGGCCGCCGTCCCCGGCCCAGCGCAGCAGTTCCCGGCGGCGCCCGCCGCTGGTCACCACGCCGGTGGGGAACTGGTGGGCGGGCGTGAGCAGTGCCGCGCGGGCGCCGGTGCGGCGCAGTTCGCCCACCCGTACCCCGTCCTCGTCCACCGGCACCGGTGGGGTGGCCAGGCCGCCGTGGAGCAGGTGCTGCCGGGTGCCGAGCGAGCCGGGGTCCTCCACCGCGACCCGGTCGATGCCGTCCGCCAGCAGGACCGGGTTGAGCAGGGTGAGCGCCTGCGCGGTGCCGGCCACGATCAGCACCTCCTCCGGCCCGACCCGGATGCCCCGGCCGCGCGCCAGCCAGCCGGCGACGGCCCGGCGCAGCTGCGGGGCGCCGCGGGGATCGCCGTAGCCCAGGTGCTCAGCCGACAGCTCGGCCAGCACGGCCCGTTCGGCCCGCAGCCAGGACGCGCGGGGGAAGGCCGCGAGGTCCGGCCGGCCCGGGGTGAAGTCCACCCGGGCGCGGACGTCGCGCAGCGCCTCGAAGATCTCCGCGCCGGGGGAGCCGGGGAACAGCGCGGCGGGCGTCACCGCGTCCCCGGCGGCGGCCGGTACCGGCGGCCGGGACGCCCCGGCGGGGGGTGGCGCGGGCAGCGGCGAGGGGGCCGCGACCACCACCGTGCCACCGCGCCGGCGCCCCTGCACATGGCCGTCCTCGGCGAGCCGCCGGTACGCCTCGGTCACCACCCCCCGGGAGACGCGGAGTTCGGCGGCGAGCACCCGGGTGGGCGGCAGTCTGCTGTCCACCGCGAGCCGGCCGTCCGCTATCGCCTGCCGCAGCCGCCGGGCCAGCCACTCGGCCTTGCCGCCGGCCGGCGCGTCCCCGATGTCCAGCTGGAGGAAGTCGGAGCCGCGACCCGGGCCCTCCGCCGCGCCGCCCGTCCCCTTCTCACCCTCGTCCACCGGGCCCATGCTGCCACGCGCCACCGCCGCCGAGCGCCGCGCGATGCGTCGGAGGAGAAGCCGCGGAGAAGCCGCGGGGCCCGGCCCTCCGCTGCGCGCAGGAAGGGCGGTGCCGCCGTCCGGCCGGCGCGTTGTTCCCTTCGTTCCGCGGAAAAGAACGGTGGAGAACCCCGAATGCCGTCGGTACCGTGCACGGTGTCGGCGATCAGGAAGTTCCAGGTCACCTTCGACTGTGCGGAACCCGAACGTCTCGCTCGCTTCCGGTGCGAGG
This sequence comes from Streptomyces pactum, assembly GCF_016031615.1. Taxonomy (GTDB): domain Bacteria; phylum Actinomycetota; class Actinomycetes; order Streptomycetales; family Streptomycetaceae; genus Streptomyces; species Streptomyces pactus. The sequence continues at coordinate 386,461 of NZ_JACYXC010000001.1, read as the reverse complement.
TATTGGGGTACGTCGTGCCGCCGCCACCCGAGGGGTTCGCCACCTGGGACGGCTACCGGCGCTCGCGGCCACCGGAGCGGCGGGATTCCTGGTTCGCCTGTATCGACCCCTCAGGAGTGGGCCCGCGGCTGTACTTCCGGCGCGTCCCCGAAGGGAAGGCCGCGAAGAACTGGGTGCATCTCGATGTGCGGGTCGGCACCGGGCTCGTGGGAGAGGAGCGCCTCGCCGCGCTGGAGGCGGAATGCGCACGCCTGGTCGCCCTCGGGGCGGTGCACGTGCGGACGCTGTACGACGGGCATGACGCGTGCATCCCGATGCTGGACATCGAGGGCAACGAGTTCTGCGTCGACTGAGCGTGGGGGCGGGAGCCGTCCCGTACGGGGTGCGCAGCCGGGCGGTGCCGGGCACGGCGGGTGCGGACCCATCGGCGTGCAGGGGCCGTTGAGGCAGCGCCGTCCAGGGCCCGCCCCGGCCGGGAACGCCGTGACGCCGGAACCGACGGGCAGCCGGCGCTCCACGGCGGGCCGAAAAGAAGAACCCCCGATTCGAGGAATCGGGGGTGGGAAGAAGGATTCCACCTTCACCGAGGGGCAGCTCGTTCGGAAATGAGTCCCTCGGGCCATCCGTGTCGCCGCTGAGCTCAGGATTCGCGAGCCGCTGAGCCCGCTCCGCAGTCGGCCTCACCGAATCGGCCTGGTCCGCGCTGCGTTTTCTTCCACCGGATGCGCAATCCGCCCCGCTAGCTGCTACGGGGCCGTTTCTGCCATTCCCCGCCCGGACCGTCGCCCAGGCGTTCCACCCTTTATACGCGGCGACGCGGAGCTCTGCCAAGCCGTTTCTTGCGCGATGGCGACCTTCGCGGACCGGGGCGTTCGGCCCGGAACGAGTACCGGCCGCGCGCTCATTCCGCGGAGCCGGCCGGACGGGTGGAGAGCAGTCGGCCGCTGCTCCCGAACCCACGGCCGGCCCAGGCCCGCTGCCGTACCGGGCGAGAGCGAGGAGGAGACCGGCGCCGAGCGCGGGCGCTGCCCTCACCCGCCCCCGGTCCCGGCGCGCAGCAGGGCGAGCTGGCGCTCGACGGCGGCGGTGACCCGCTTCTCGTCGTCCGTGGCGAGGAGGTCGAGCAAGGCGCCGCGCAGTACGGCCAGCGCCAGGGTGCGGCGGGCGGCACCGTCCTCGCCGTCACGTTCGGCCGGTGGCTGGCAGTCGGCCAGGACGCCGAGCCAGTCCTCCACCGTCGCACGGGCGAACCCGGCCCAGGTCCCCTCGGGCTGGACGAGGGAGCGCGCGTACGCCTCGGCCCACAGCCGCAGAAGAGGCCGGTGCTCCTTCGCGGCGAGCCACGCCCAGACCTCCTCGACGGCCGGGACCAGCCCGGCCGGGCGTCCGGGCCGCCGGGCCCGGTCCACCAGCGCCACTTCCTCGGCACGGGCACGTGCCAGCAGCGCCCGCAGCAGACCGTCCTTGCTGCCGAAGAGGAACAGCAGGACGCGCGGGCTGGATCCGATGGCCTCGGCCAGCGGACGCAGTGACAGGTCGCTCAGGCCGTGCGTGAGGGCGTACCGGTACGCCGCCTCCAGCAGCTCGGTCCGCCGGGCGGAGGGGGTTGGCGCTTCCTGGGACATGCGGCTGGCCTAACTGAAACAGTCGTTTCAGTCGGTGGGCGAGGGAGCGGCGGCCGATGCCACAGCAAGATCAGGAACACGTCGTCGTGCGTCGAGCCGACCGTCCCGGCGACTGGGGATGGGTGGTCATGGCCCATGGCGAGAGCTATCACCGGCAGTTCGGCTGGAACCGCGACTTCGAGGCCCTGGTCGCCACGATCGTGGCCGGCTACGGCGCCCGGCACGACCCGGACCGGGAGGCGGCCTGGATCGCCGAGTCCGGCGGCCGGCGGGTGGGTTGCGTCTTCCTGGTGGCCGGTGACCGGCCGGGGACGGCCAAGCTGCGGCTGCTGCTCGTCACTCCGGAGGGCAGGGGCTCCGGTCTCGGGACCCGCCTGGTCGCCGAGTGCCTGTCCTTCGCCCGTGCGGCCGGCTACGAGCGGGTGACGCTGTGGACCAACGACGTGCTGGTGGCGGCACGCACGATCTACCAGAGCTTCGGCTTCACCCTCGCCGACGAGGAACGCCACCACAGCTTCGGCCACGATCTCGTCGGCCAGAACTGGACCCTCGACCTGCGCACCCACGCGGCGCCCCGCGACGGCTGACCGGCGGGACCGGGCAACGACCGGGTCGCGAGGCAGGCGGGACGTGACCTGGAAGCATTGCCCACCCGGTCCCGGCGCGGGCCGACGGCCGGGCCGCCGCCTGCGAGGAGTTCCACCGGACGGAATGCCCTCGCGGGACATCACACGGTGGGCCGTTACGGTGCGGCGGGATCAGGTGGCAGCATGCCCTTGTGCCCACGGACCGCCCGTCGCGGCACAGTTGACGTACCGTCAGCACGGGGGAGGGTCCATGACCACCACACCGTTCACCAACCGGAAGGGCATGACGCGCCGCGGCGTGCTCGGAGCCGCGCTGGGCGCCGGAACCGTTCTGCCGATCGCCGCCGTCGCCGGCCCCGCGCGGGCGGACTCGGGCACGCCCGCCGCCGAACGGCTCACGCTGCCGGCGCCGACCGGGCCGCACCAGGTGGGCACGGTCCAGCTGCACCTGGTCGACCGGTCCCGTCCGGACGGCATCGCGGGCCCCGGGCACTTCCGCGAGCTGATGGCCACCGTCTGGTACCCCGCCCGGAACACCCGGCGGTACCCGGTGGCACCCTGGATGCCGGCCGGCGCACTCCGGGCGTTCCTCACCGATGCCGGGCTGGGTGAGCTGGCCGCCCTGGGGCCGCTCACCGCCGGCCACGTGGGCGCTCCGGTACGGCGATCGGGACGACGGCTGCCCGTGGTCGTGTTCTCGCATGGCGCGCACAGCCATCAGGGCGACCACACCGTCATGGTCCAGGAACTCGCCAGCCACGGCTACGCGGTCGTGACGGTGGCCCACCAGTACGACACCTACACCGAGTACCCGGACGGCCGGATCGCCGTCCCGGCCGATGACGAGCAGGCGCCGACGCTGCCCGGGGACTACGCGGCCGACCTGCGCTTCGTCCTCGACTGCGTCGAGCAACTCGCCGCCGGGCGCAATCCCGACGCCGGCCACCGGGAGCTGCCGGCGGGACTGCTCGGCTCCCTCGACCCCCGGCGCATGGGCGCGTTCGGCTGGTCGAAGGGCGGGACGGCCACCGCCGCCGCCATGCTCGCGGACGAGCGCATCCGGGCCGGGCTGAGCCTCGACGGCCCGATGCAGATGCGACCGCCACTCACCGGCGACCTGCACCGGCCGTTCATGCTGATGTCCGCCGAGTTCACCCGGGCCACCGATCCCGCGGTCGCCGCATTCTGGTCGCACCTGCGGGGCCGGCGGCTGGACATCCTGGCCCAGGGCGCCGCCCACCTCTCCTACGGCGACAACGAGGCGCTGTTCCCGCAGGTGGCGGAGTTGCTCGGATGGAGCAGGCAGCAGCTCCAGGACGTGATCGGCACCCTGGATCCCGTCCAGGCGGTGAGGATCCAGCAGGCGTACCCGCTCGCGTTCTTCAACCAGCACCTGCGCCACCGCCGGGAACACCTGCTCGACGGGCCGTCGCCGGCCTTCCCGGCAGTGACGTTCCTCCCCTGAGTACCCCGGACGGGACCTCCCGTACGCCAACTCCTCACTCCCGTTCACGCGGCGGACGGTCGCCCGGCTCCTCCGGTGAAGGCCGTCACCGGAACCGCGATGGCGTCGCGGGCCGTCAACGGGCGTCAGCCGCCCGGAGCGGCCCCGGCAGTCGCCACCACCCGCCACGACAGGCGCGGAGACGTCCACCCCGGCACCGTCACGGCAGTGGCCCCGGTCGTGCGGCCGCGAGCGTGGCCGCCGGCGGGTCCTGGTCGGCGAAGGCGAATTCCGGTGCCGCGCGGGTGAGGACGGCCGTCTCGGTGGTGGCCGCCGGCCAGTGCGCGGTGAGTTCTTCGGCGACCGAGCGCAGCAGCTCCGGGATGAGGTCCCGGCCGCCGTCGTGCAGCGCCTCCGCGACCACCAGGATGCGGGTGGTGCCGGGGCCGACCGCGGAGTGGCCGCTCTGCCGGTGGGTCCAGCGGCGGGCGTGCGCCCGCCCGGCGGAGTCGGCATAGGTCACCTCGCCGGGTGCCGGGTGCTCGGTGCCGCCGCCGAAGGTGGTGTACCGCTCGTCGCCGGCGGCCGGACGCACCTCCAGCAGCGGGCCGGTGATGCGGTCGGCGTCCAGCGCCGCGACCGGGACCGCGTACGCGGCGGAGATCGCGTTGCACAGGTCCACCACGGGATGGATGCGGGGCAGCGACCCCTCCTTGCGCAGCCGCCGCAGCAGCGACTCCGAGGCGCACCGGTACTGCGTCGGCCTGAGCCCCATCCCGGCGAACGCCCGCCGCCAGGCGAGGATCTCGGGGAACCCGCTCTCGGGGGAACCGGCCAGCCGGGCCAGGGCCCGGTCGCGGTACCCGTCGGCGCGCGCGGCGGTGTCGGCACCGGCGCCGACGCCGGTGGCGTACAGGGCGCCGGCGGCGAGCAGGGGATGGTCGGACCAGATGGTGTCCGCGTGCCGGAACAGCATGCTCACGCCACCGCCAGCCGTACGCCCAGGAGCACGAAGCAGGCGGCGAACACCCGGCGCACGCCGGTCATCACCGCGGGCCGGCCCACCACCCGGTCGCGCACCGCCGCGGCGCCGATCCCGTACGCGGCGAAGACCACGAACGACATGGCCATGAATACCGCGCCGAGCCGGAGCATCGCGCCGGCGCCGGCCCCGGCCGGGACGAACTGTGGCAGGAAGGCGACGAAGAACATGGTGAGTTTGGGGTTGAGCAGGTTGAGCACCACCGCGGAGGCGATCACCCGGGCCGCCGGCTCCGGTGCGTCCCGCTCCGTGACCGGCGGCGCGCCCGTCTCGCGCAGCGTCGCCCACGCCATGTACAGCAGATAGCCGGCGCCGAGGTACTTCACCGCCTGATAGGCGACCGTGCTGGCGTGCAGCAGCGCCGCGAGGCCGGTGACCGTGGCCAGCAGGTGCGGAAGGATGCCGATGGTGCAGCCGAGGGCGGCGACCACACCCGCCCGGCGGCCGTGGGACAGGCCGGCGGTCAGGGTGTACACCACCCCGGTGCCGGGGGTGACCACCACGACCAGGGTGGTCAGCAGGAACGCGATACTCAAGGGGACCTCCGTGTTGCCAGGTCCCCTCACCCTGCCGGTGGCCATGGTCCGGTGGACAGAGCCAAAGGCGGCATGATCCACCGGACCATATTCGGTGCCGGGTGCCGGGTGCCGGGTGCCGGGTGCCGGGATCTCCGCGCGCCCGGCCGTCGGGCCGCCCGGCCGTCCGCGCGCCCGGCTCTCCGCGCCCCGGCCGTCCGGGGGCCGGGGCGCGCGGGCGGGCCGTGATCCCGGGCGGCGGAGGGCGTGTTCCCGGTGCCCGGCCGGTCAGGTGCGGGCGCCGCCGCGGGCCAGTCGCAGCGTGACGATCTCGAAGGGACGCAGGTCCAGCGGCACCTCCCGCCCGGTGTGCCCGGCCGTCTCCACCGGACGCTCCAGCAGGTCGCACACCGCCACCGACGCGACCGGGAACCCGGCGGTCAGCCGGGCGCGGGTCCGGCCGCCCAGCGACTCGTACAGCCGCACCACCACGTCCCCGGAACCGTCGTCGGCCAGCTTGACCGCGCTCACCACCACCGCGTCACCGGACACCGACACCAGCGGCGCCACGGCGCGGTCCCCCGGCACCCGCCGCGGGGGCAGATTGATCCGGTACCCCTCCCGGACCGCGTCCGCCGTGCCCGCGCCGGGCACCAGCGCGTACCGGAACCGGTGCACGCCCTGGTCGGTGCCCGGGTCGGGGAAGCGGGGCGCCCGCAGCAGCGACAGCCGCACCTCCGTGGTCGTCCCGCCGGACGTGCCCCCGGGCCCGGGGCGCACCGCGCGGCTCACGTCGTAGCCGTACGTGGAGTCGTTGACCAGCGCCACCCCCCAGCCCGGCTCGGCCAGGTGGACGAAGCGGTGCGCGCACGCCTCGAACTTCGCCGCGTCCCAGCTGGTGTTGGTGTGGGTGGGCCGGTACAGGTGGCCGAACTGCGTCTCGGCCGCCACCCGGTCGGTGTGCACGTCGAGCGGGAAGGCCGCCTTGAGGAACTTCTCCGTCTCCCGCCACTCCACCTCGGTGTCGAACTCCAGCCGCCGCTCGCCCGGCGGCAGGGTGATCCGCTGCTCCACCCGGGAGGACCCGAAGACCCGCACCACCCGCACCGAGGTGTCGTCCAGCAGCTCCAGCCGCTCCACCCCGGTCAGATCGGACACCGTGTTGCGGTAGAAGTGGTCCACGTCCCAGGCGTCCCACCGGTTCGGCAGGTCGGGGTGGAGCTGGAGCAGCCCGGCGGCCCGGCCGGGCGCCACGACCTCCCGGCCGGCGGCGATGTCGTACACCGACACCGGCAGGCCCCGGTCGTCCACATGCACCCGCAGTACCCCGTTGTCCAGCCGGAACCCGCCGTCCGCGGCCGGCGCCGCCGAGGTGAGGACCGGTACCGCCGGGAGCCTGGCGGTACCGGAGGCCACCGGCGCGGCCCCGCCGGCCGGCACCCCGTCGCGCTCGTGCGGCGCCGCGTTGAACACCACCGAGCTGCCCGCCGACGCGTCCCCGGCCAGCGCCGTCTGCGCGGCCCCGATGATCTGTTCCAGCTCCCGGGCGACCGCCGCGTACCGCTCCTCCGCCTCCCGGTGCACCCAGGCTATGGAGGAGCCGGGCAGGATGTCGTGGAACTGCAGCAGCAGCACCGTCTTCCACACCCGGTCCAGTTCCTGGTACGGGTAGCGGAAGCCGGTCCGCACCGCGGCCGTCGCCGCCCACAGCTCGGCCTCCCGCAGCAGGTGCTCGCTGCGCCGGTTGCCCTGCTTGGTCCGCGCCTGGCTGGTCAGCGTCGCCCGGTGCAGCTCCAGGTACAGCTCCCCGGCCCACACCGGCGCGTCCGGGTACTCCTCCCGGGCCTTCTCGAAGAACGCCGACGGCTTTTCGAAGACCACCCGCGGCGAGCCCTCCAGGTCCGCCAGCCGCCGGGCGCGCGCCAGCATCTCCCGGGTGGTGCCGCCCCCGCCGTCACCCCACCCGGTGGGGGCCAGCGAGCGGGTCGCCCCGCCCTTGTCCCGGAAGTTGCGCACCGCGTGGGCCAGTTCGCGGCCCGACAGCTCCGCGTTGTAGGTGTCGATCGGCGGGAAGTGGGTGAAGACCCGGGTGCCGTCCAGCCCCTCCCACCAGAAGGTGTGGTGCGGGAAGGTGTTGGTCCGGCTCCAGGAGATCTTCTGGGTCAGGAACCACCGGGCGCCGGCCAGCCGCACCAGCTGCGGCAGGGCGGCGGAGTAGCCGAAGCTGTCCGGCAGCCACACCTCCTCGGTCTCGATGCCGAACTCCTCCAGGAAGAACCGCTTGCCGTGGACGAACTGCCGGGCCAGCGCCTCGGACCCGGGCATGTTGGTGTCCGACTCCACCCACATCCCGCCCACCGGGACGAACCGGCCGTCGGCCACCGCCTTCTTGACCCGCGCGTACACCTCCGGCCGGTGCTCCTTGATCCAGGCGAACTGCTGGGCCTGGGACATGGCGAACACGAAGTCCGGGTCCTCCTCCAGCAGCGCGGTCATGTTCGCCGCCGTCCGGGCCACCTTCCGCACCGTCTCCCGCAGCGGCCACAGCCACGCGGAGTCGATGTGGCTGTGCCCGACCGCGCTGATCCGGTGCGCCGAGGCGTGCGCCGGCGCGGCCAGCACGTCCGCCAGGCGTTCGCGGGCCCGTCCGGCGGTGGCGTTCACGTCCTGGAGGTCCACCGCGTCCAGCGCCCGTTCCACCGCCCGCAGGATCTCCCAGCGGCGCGGCGTGTCCACCGGAAGCTCCGCCATCAGCCCGCCCAGCACCTCCAGGTCCTGCACCAGCTCCCACACCGTCTCGTCGAAGACGGTCAGCTCCATCCGGCCCAGCCGGTACAGCGGCTCCGGGCCGGCGGTCAGCGGGTCGCCCAGCGCGGTGGGGCGGAACGGGCGGTGGTCGTCGAGGATCAGCGGGTTGGCGGCGGCCTCGATGTGCAGCTCCACCGCCTCCCCGCCGGCCACCGGCGCACCGACGCGGACCCACCGGTTGAGCGGGTTGAGCCCCTTCACCGGGGAGCCGTCCGGCCGGTACACCAGCCCCTCGCACTGGAAGCCCGGCATGGCGTCGGTGAACCCCAGGTCCAGCACCGCCTCCACGGTGCGGCCCGCCCAGCCGTGCGGCACGGTGCCGGTCACCGTGAACCAGCAGGTGCCCCACGGCGGGCCCCAGGCGTCCCCGGCGCGGACCGGCGTACGGGGGGCGGCCAGCCCCTCGGCGACCGGGACCGGTTCGCCCGGCGCCTGCCACATCCCGACGGTCAGCGGTACGGACCGCGGGCGGACCGCCGGGCGTATCCGCTCCTGGAGCACCCGCCGGAGCCGGTCTTCGGTGATGCCACGGTCGTTGTGCATGGCGGACCCCCACTCGTCGACGGCCGGCCGCCGGTGGGACGGGCGGCGGGCGCACGTGCGGAGCCTCCCGCCCGCCCGGCCGTACACCGGGACGGCACCAGGTGAATGCATCGTGGCGGGCCGGACTGGAGAACCGGCCTCAGCCCGGGCGGAGTGCCCCGGGCGCCGCCGGGATTCTGCCCGGCTCCGGACCTCCGTACCGCCCCCGGGGCCTCGCACCGGTGTTCTGGACGCCCGCAACCGCTGTGCGGCCTACGGGCGTTGGCCGCCCGGCGCCGGACACGGGGGACCGCCCGTGCGGTGGGGGTACCGCACGGGCGGCCGGGGATCAGCTCCCGGGGCTGAGCAGGAAGCTGTCGAGGACCTGCTTCACATCGTCCTGGGTGTAGAGCCAGTGGCCGACGGTCTCCGAGACGTGCAGCCGCGCCCCGGGGAAGGCGCGAGCCATGCGCCGCGCACCGGGCAGCGGCGTCGCCTGGTCGTACCGGGCGTTGGCCACGAGGGCGGGCGGCAGGTCGCCGGACGCCTGGGCGGGCCGGGGCTTGGGCGGCATGCTCCAGCCCTGGCAACCGAGGACCATGTCCAGGGCCTGGGCGTTGTACCGGACGTGCGGGGCGGCCTTCGCCACCCGCCCCATGATGGCCCGGTACTCGGCGTGGTCGCGGATCCGGAAGTCGTTGTCCCGGCACAGCACCAGCTGCACGACGGAGTCCGAGCGCCCCGGCCACAGATGGACCTCGCCCTTCCCGGTGTGCAGGGCGGCCAGCTGCTCCGTCGAGACCTGGGGGCTCCAGCCGCGCAGCACGGCGGTGAGTATCCCCGACAGCTGGTCGGCGGTCAGCTTCCGCCGCGTCGGTCCGGTGGGGCCCGGCTCGTGGAGCGTGCCCGCCTCGGCGCGGTCGAACAGCCGCGAGGTCAGCGCCAGCACGTCCTCGCCCTTCAGCACGCAGGACGCGTCCTGCGCACACCATGCCGCGACCTTCCTCAGGGCGCCCTCCACCGCGACGCTGCCGTCCGTCAGGTAGCGCTCGGCGTCCGGCCGTTCCGGATCCATCGCGCTGTCCAGGGCCAGGGCGCGGAGGTTCTCCGGGAACAGCCGCGCGTAGCGCTCGCCCAGGAAGGTGCCGTAGGAGTGGCCGATGAAACTGATGGTGCGCTCACCCAGCGCGGCGCGGATCGCGTCCATGTCGCGGGCGACGGTCTCGCCGTCCATGTGGGCGGCGAGCGGACCGGACCGCTCCAGACAGCTGTCGGCCAGCCGGCCGTTGAGGGTGCGCAGCCGGTTGAACCCGGCCGCGTCGCGGGGCCGCGCCGGGATCGATTCACGGATCGACTCGTCGCAGGTGACGGAGTTGCTGCGACCGATGCCGCGCGGGTCGAACCCCACGATGTCGAAGCGCTCCCGCAGGGAGGCGGAGTAGCCGGAGTAGGGGTCGTCCGCGTACATCGCGGAGTCGGCGCCGGGAGCCCCCGGCCCGCCCGGGTTCGTCATCAGCACACCGACCCGCCGCCCGGGGTCGGTGGCCCGGTGCCGGGCGACGAAGATGTCGGTCGTGGGGCCGTCCGGTTGCGACCAGTCCACCGGCACCCGGAGCGTGCCGCACTGCACCTGCGGGCCGGGTGCGGGGAGCGGATCGCTCGCCGGGCAGGTGCCCCAGCGGATCGAACCGGTCGGGGCCGGGGCGCCGGCCGGGGTGGCGGACGCCGGGCCCGGGACCGCCAGGGCAGCGGCCGAGGCGGTCAGGGTCAGCAGGACGGAGAGGACCCGGCGCCCGGCGTTCGGATGCGGTTGTCTGCGCGTGATCATGCGCATCACGGTCGCGGCTCCGTGTGGTGGCGCCGCGATGAGCACATGATGAGCGGGTAACAACGACGCCGGTACATCCACGGAGGTCACCCGCCCGTCGCGCGGGTGCGGCCGGGACAACACCACGCCGGGCGCGGCGGGTTCCGGAGGCTCGCCGGCAGCGCCGGATGGCCGGTCCCGGGTGCCGGGGGCCCACCCCGGCGGTGGCAGGATGGGGGCTCCGACCAGGGAAAGGTGCCGCCGCATGGCCGTCATTCACCGTACGACGCTGACGCCCACGAAACTCGAACTGCTCACCCCGTGGCTGCCCGATCAGCCGTGGTACCGGGGCGGCGGAAGCCGGCCGGAGCTGTCCCGGGTGGGCGGTTTCCGGCTCGACGACCCCGACGGGGAGGTCGGCATCGAGTTCATGGTGGCCCGGGACGCCGCCGAGGACCGGCCCGGTGACTACCTGGTGCCCCTCACCTACCGCGGGGCGCCGCTCGCCGGTGCGGACCGGGCCCTGCTCGGCACCTCCGAGCACGGGGTGCTGGGGCGCCGGTGGATCTACGACGGGACGTACGACCCGGTGCTCGTCACGCAGTTGTTCGCGTTCATGCTGGGCCGGGTCGAGGCCCAGGCCCAGAGCATCAGCAACCAGACCGACCCGTCGGTCACCGGCCGCTTCGCGGACGCCGTGATCGGGACGGTGTCCGGGCCGGTGGAGGTGGGCCACGGTCCGGAGGGCACCGATGTCCTGGTCCGGGCAGGGGCGGCCGGTGAACTGACGCTGCGGTTCCACCGTGTCCTGGCCCCGGCGGGACCGGGCGCGGCCGACGCGGGATCCGCCCTGGGCGAGGTCACCGCCGAATGGCAGGGACCCGACGGTGGCACCTGCCGCGGGCTGTTCGCCTCGGTGCACACCGCCGGCACCGCCTGAGGCGGCCTGCGGCCGGGGTGCGGGCCGCCGGCCCGCACCGCGGACCCGGCACCCGGGACCCGGCACCGCGGACCCGGTACCGCAGCCCCGGCTGACCTGCCGGACGCCGGAAGCGCCTGACGCGGCGCAGCCGGTCCCGGCCGATGTGCCGGGAGCGGGCCCGCCGGAGCGGGGTGCCCCCGGCCGGCCCGGGCCGCCGGCCCGTGCGTTCCCGGTGCGGGACGCTCCCGCCGGGCAGGGAAAAGGGGCACGAACGCCGGTGGTGACGGACCGTCAGAAGGCGGCGCCCCCGCCGGGAACCCGCGGCGCCGGTGGGGCGCGACGCCGCCGGGCCCGGGGCGGGCGGCCGCCCGCCGCGTTCCGGACACGGCGTCACGGTGCGGCGGCGGCCCGCGCGGCGGCGCTCCGTACGGCGGAGTGGACGGCGCGGGCCAGCCGGGATCCCCACCGTGAGCGAGGTCCCGCGAAGGCGTGGACCTCCGCGCCCGGCACCGGCGTGTGCGCGGCGACACAGACGGCGTCGGTGGGCGTGCCGGAACAGTCGTAACCGGCCTCCAGCAGCGCCTGCACCTTCGCCTCGGTGGCCGTGGCCACCGCGTTGACCAGCGCGGCGTCGGTCAGGGCCACCGGGAGGGCGACGACGATGTTGACGGTGCCCGGCGGGGCCGGCACGGCCGAGGCCACCGCCGGGGACTCCGCCGGGGAGGCCGCCGCCCACCCGCGTACGCCCAGCCCCGCGGTGGCGACCGCGGCCGCACCACCGTCCCGGGCATGGCCGTACGCCCCCACGTCGGCGGCCGTCATCAGGCCCACACCGGCCCCGGTCACCCCGGCGTCGGCGGCCAGGCCGGCGAGGTGCCGGTCGGCGTCGGTGCGCCGGTAGCCGTGGGAGACCTGCGCGTTGAGGACCCAGGCGCGCTCGCCGATGCCTCCGCCCAGCACCGCGCTGCTGATCATCCGCCAGCCCGGGCCCGCCCGCCACAGCAGAGCGCTCAGCCGCTCGCCGTCCTCGGTACGGGTCAGCAGGCGCACGGACAGCGGGCCGGCCCGCGAGGGCTCGACCGGGGCCGCCGCCGGGGTTCCCTCCCGGCCGTCCTCACCGGTGCGCCGTCCCGGCCCGCTCACCGCCCTCCCTCGGCAAGCCGCTGAGGGGGCTTCCTCTCCGCATGCCCCTGCCTGGCGGTACCCGCGGGACGGTCCCGGCCGGGGCGGGGGTGCCAGGCCGTCGACGGCCGGCCTCCGGCCGCCGGGCCGTCGACGGTCGGCCTCCGGCCGCCGGGCCCAGCCCGGGTACGCCGAGCCGTCGCGCCGGGCCGGCCCGCAGGGCTCGACCGAGGCCGCCGCCGGGGTTCCCTCCCGGCCGTCCTCACCGGTGCGCCGTCCCGGCCCGCTCACCGCCCTCCCTCGGCAAGCCGCTGAGGGGGCTTCCTCTCCGCATGCCCCTGCCTGGCGGTACCCGCGGGACGGTCCCGGCCGGGGCGGGGGTGCCAGGCCGTCGACGGCCGGCCTCCGGCCGCCGGGCCGTCGACGGTCGGCCTCCGGCCGCCGGGCCCAGCCCGGGTACGCCGGGCGGGCACCGGGCCGGACACCCGGGTGGCCCCGACCTCCCCGGGCCCGCCCCGGCCGCCGGACGGGCCCACCGGCCTCGCCCTGCCGGGGAGCCCCGACCCCGTCCCCGGCTCCCGGACGGCCCCGGCCCTGGCGCTGCCGTTCGACCCCGGACCCCGTGCCGCTGGCCCGACCTCCGGCGGGACGTCGCGGCGCCGGGCCCTCCGCGCGGAGGCAGGGCCGGCCCGGGCGTCACCCCGTCTCCCGGCCCCCGCCTCCGTGCCGGCTGCCGGTCGGCGCGTCCGCCGGATGTCCCGGCCCGGCGGGGGGAGACTCCTCCATGACGGGCACGCGCGGGGAGCGCCGGCTCGTCCGGCCGGGCACCGGCCGGGGCATCCCCCGAAGTGCCGCGGCCGGGCACCCGGCCCCGGCACCCGGCCGCGGCACCCACGCAAGGCACCCGGACGGAGCACCCGGTGAGCCACCGGGAGAGGCACCCGGTGAGAAGGGACGGACGGCCATGGACATCCCCGGACCCGAACCCTGCCCGGACGGTGGCGCCGCCGCGGTCGCCGCCGCAGGCGGGCTGCACACCTACCAGCTGCGGCTGCACGCCGCCCACGGCCCCGTGGTGCGGTTCCCACTGCCGGGCGCCGAGGAGGCCGTGTCGATCGCGGATCCGGTGCTGCTGGAGGCGACGGCCGGCCTCGACGAGCGGCCCCGGCGCCTGTTCGCCTTCCTCGACCCGCTCTTCGAGACCGGGAACCTCCAGGTGATGCCGGCCCACGAGCACACCCCGTGGCGGCGGCAGGTGCTGTCGGTCCTGACCGGGCGCCGGTCCCACGAGCGGCACTTCGCCGCCTTCACCGCACTGGCCACGGAACTGGCCGACCGCTGGGACGAGCAGGCCGACGGCGGGCCGGTCCGGCTGCTCGACGACCTCGCCGCACTCTCGCTGCGGATGATCTGCCGCTACGCGCTCGGTGGTGACGCGGCCGATCCCGACCGGGTGGTCGCCGCGTTCGAGGCGGTACTCGCCGAACACCTGGGCCGGCTCTACCCGGACCCCGACCACGGCCCGGCGGCGGCACCGGCCGCGGGTGCGCAGGAGGCCCTCGCCCACCTCCGTGCGACCGTCGACCAGGCGGTCCGAGGACACCGCGCCGGCGGCCGCACCGATGCCGGCGACCTGATCGGCACGCTCGTCGAGGCCGGGGCGTCACCGGCGCGGATCCGGGACACCGTCATGGCGGTGCTGCTCGCCGCGCACCACACCACCGGGACGGCCGTCGCATGGACCCTGTACCTGCTGGGGCACCACCCCGGGGCGGCCCGGCGCGTCGCGGACGAGCTGGACCTGGTACTCGGTGACCGGCCGGCGCCCGACCACGCCGACCTGCGGCGGCTGGAGTATCTGCGGATGACCATCGACGAGTCGATGCGCCTCTACCCGCCCGGCCCCTACGGGGCCCGCGAGACGACCGGGCCGCTGACCGTGGGCGGCTACCGGATCCCGGCCGGGACGACGGTCTTCTACCCGTTCTGGGCGGTCCACCTGAACCCCGACCACTGGCCCGAACCGGAGGTGTTCCGGCCCGAGCGGTTCACCTCCGAGGAAGCCGCCCGGCGCCCGGCACTCGCCCACCTGCCGTTCGGCCTCGGCCCGCGCGCCTGCCCGGGCGCCGCCCTCGCCATGACCGAGGCCGAGCTGGTCCTGGCCGTCCTGCTCAAACGCTTCCGATTCCACCCGGTACCGGGACACCGGGTCCGACCGGTCGAACGGTTCGTGCTCCGGCCGGCCGACGGGCTCCCCATGACGGTGCGCCGGCGGACGGCGGAGCACGGCCCGGGCGGTGTGCCCGGCCCGGACCACCCCGCCGGGTGAGCCGCCGGACCTCGTACGCGAGGGGGCCGGGGCCGGACGGTTCCGGGCCCTCGCGGGGCGGCCCGGCCCGGCGGCGGGGCGCGCCCCTGCTCCACCGGAGCGCCCCGGCGGGTCCGGGCCGCGGCGCAACGCCCGGCCCGGACCCGCCGGGGACCCGCCGCGGCCGGTCGGCTCAGACCCGTACCGCCAGCGAGAGGGCGAACCGCCCCGCCCCGTCGGTCCACCACCGCCGCGGTGCGAACCCGGCCGCGGACAGTTCGCCGTCCACCCGCTCCCGCCGGAACTTCGCCGACACCTCCGTGCGCAGCTCCTCGCCGGCGGCGAAGTGGACCAGCAGATCGAGCGCCGGGACCTTCACCGTGGTCTCGTCACGGGCCCGCAACCGCATCTCGATCCACTCCTCGGCGGCGTTCCACACCGCCACGTGGTCGAAGCCGTCCGGGTCGAAGTCCGCCCCCAGCTCCCGGTTGATCACCGCCAGCACGTTCTTGTTGAACCGGGCGGTGACCCCCCGCGCGTCGTCGTACGCGGCCACCAGTGTCGCCTCGTCCTTGACCAGATCGGTGCCGAGCAGCAGCGCGTCCCCGGGGGCGAGCAGGTCCGCCACCGCGGCGAGGAACTCCGCCCGCTCCCCGGGCAGCAGGTTGCCGATGGTGCCGCCGAGGAACGCCACCAGCCGCGGCCCCGGGGTGTCCGGCAGGGCGAGCCCGGACTGGAAGTCGGCGACCAGCGCGTGCACGGACAGCCGGGGGAACTCCTCCGCCAGTGCCCGCCCGGCACCGGCCAGCGCGCTCTCGCTGACGTCCACCGGCACGTACCAGGCCGGCCGGGGCAGCGCCCGCAGCAGCAGCCGGGTCTTCTCCGACGACCCCGACCCCAGCTCCACCAGGGTGCGGGCGCCGGTGACCGCCGCGATCTCCCCGGACCGGTCGCGCAGGATCTCCCGCTCGGCGCGGGTCGGGTAGTACTCGGGCAGCCCGGTGATCTCCTCGAACAGTTCGCTGCCCCGGGCGTCGTAGAACCACTTGGGCGGCAGCTGCTTGGGGGAGCGGGTCAGTCCGTGCGCCACGTCCGCGCGGAGCGCCGCGGCCGTGGCATCGACGGGAAGGGTACGGGTGAGGGTGAACGGGCTCACGGTGCGGGCTCCTTGAGCGGAGTGAGGACGATCTCGGTGCGGGTGGCGGTCAGCAGGGTGTGGTCGGGCACTTCCGTCCACAGCGGACCGTCGTCGTAGGGCTCGGAGGCGACGACCGTGCCGGCGGCCGGGTCGGCGCGGTACCACAGGGTGTCCCCCCAGGCCGTCGCGGTGATCGACGATCCGTCCGTCAGCAGCAGGTTCAGCCGGGCCCGCGGCGCGGCCGCGGCGACGGCGGCGACGGTGCCCGCCAGCGCGTCCGGGGCCGGCCGGCCGGTCCGCAGACCGTGCAGCACCAGCGCCCACAGCAGCGCGGCGTCACACCGCGCCGCCAGTCCCAGCAGCTCGGCCGGCGGCAGCTCCCCGGCCAGCGGTGCCAGCGACCCCGGCCAGCCCGGCACCGCCCCGTTGTGGCTGAACAGGTACGGCCCGTCGGCGAACGGCGCCGCCGCCGCCTCGCCGTCCGCCCCGGGCAGCGTGGCGGAGCGGACCGCCGCCAGCAGCGCGCCGCTGCGCACCACCCGGGCCAGGTCGGCGAACGCGCCGTCACCCCAGATCGGCCGGTCGCGCCGGTAGCGGGCGGGCACCGGATCCCCGGGCGCGTACCAGCCGACCCCGAACCCGTCGGCGTTGACCGTCCCGTACCGCTGCCGGCGCGGCGCCCAGGACTGGCGGTACAGCCCGTGCTCGGGGCGCACCAGGATCTCGCCGAGCGGCACCGGGGGACCCAGGTACGCCAGATGCCGGCACATCAGCGCCACCCCCCGCCCGCCGGTACCGTCCCGCGCCCCCCGCCGCACCGCCCCGCACGGCCGCCGGACCGCCGTCACCCGGCCACCTCCGGGCCGGCGTCGCGCGCGGTGCGGAAACCGGCGAAGATCTGCCGCCGCACCGGCAGGTCCCAGTTGCGGAAGGTGCCCCGGCACACCACCGGGTCCACCGCGAACGAACCACCGCGCAGCACCTTGTGGGCGGGGCCGAAGAACACCTGTGAGTACTCCCGGTAGGGGAAGGCGGTGAAGCCCGGGTACGGCAGGAAGTCACTGGCCGTCCACTCCCACACGTCGCCGATCAGCTGCCGCACGCCCAGCGGTGACGCGCCCTCGGCGTAGGCGCCCACCGGCGCCGGCCGCAGGTGCCGCTGGCCGAGGTTGGCGTGCGCCGGGGTGGGGTCGGCGTCCCCCCACGGGTAGCGCGTCGACCGCCCGGAGCGGGGGTCGTACCGGGCGGCCTTCTCCCACTCCGCCTCGGTGGGCAGCCGCCGCCCGGCCCAGCGGGCGTAGGCGTCCGCCTCGTACCAGCTGACGTGGAGCACCGGTTCGTCGGCGGGCACCGGCTCCACCACCCCGAAGCGGCGGCGCAGCCACTGCCGGCCCTCCTGCCGCCAGAACAGCGGCGCCCGCAGGTCGTGCTCGCGCACCAGGTCCCACCCCGGTCCGCTCCACCACCGCCGGTCCCGGTACCCGCCGTCCTCGACGAACCGCAGATAGGCGCCGTTGCTCACCGGCACGGTGTCGATGAAGAACGCGGGCACCTCCCGGCGGTGCGCCGGGCGCTCGTTGTCCAGCGCCCACGGCTCGGTCGACGTGCCCATGGTGAACGGCCCGCCGGGCACCAGTACCTCGGTGGGCAGCGGCCCGGCCGCACCGTCCGGACGCGGCGGCTCCGGCGCGGTCAGCACCGCCGGTCCGCGCCGCAGCTGGTGGGTGATGAGCATCGTCTCGTCGTGCTGCTGCTCGTGCTGGGCGATCATCCCGAAGGCGAACCCGGCGTCCACCAGGGGCGCGCCGTGCAGCGGGGAGGCCTCCAGCACCTCCAGCGCCCGGCCGCGCACCTCGGCGACGTAGTGGCGGGCCTCGGCCGGCGGCAGCAGCGGCAGCGAGGGCCGCTCGGCCCGCGGGTGCTCGAAGGCGTCGTAGATCGGATCGATGTCGGGGCGCAGCGCCGGCCGGCCGCCGACGGCGCGCAGCAGCCACTGCTCCTCCTGGTTGCCGATGTGGGCCAGGTCCCACACCAGCGGTGACATCAGCGGGGAGTGCTGGGCGGTGAGGTCGTGGTCGTCCACGCAGCCGGTCAGCGCGTGGGTGCGCTCCCGGGCGGTGTGCAGCACCCGCGCCGCGCGCCGGCGCAGCGCCTCGGGGTCGGTGGTGGGTTCGGTACGGGCCTGGTCGCGGGACATCACGGGCGCTCCTTCCCGGTCGGGCCGGTGAGCAGGTCGTCGGCCGGGCACCGGCCCCGGGCGACGTACCGGTCGGTGAACTCGGCCACCGCCGCGACGATCGCGGGCGAGGCGCCCAGTCGCGGCAGGGCCTCCAGGGCCAGTGCGAAGCAGTGCGTGGCCGCGGACCGCAGCTCGGGGTCGGCCAGGCCGGACCGGGCCGCGTTGCTCCACAGCCGGCTGCGCGGCGCGGGCACGTCGCCGGCCGTCTCGGCGAGCGGCTTGACCGTGCGGTAGGCGGTCTCGGCGGCCTGCTGGTCGTCGAAGAGGGCGGTGGTCACGGCGAGCGGCACGATCCAGCCGTCCTCCCCGGGCTGGGCGTCGATCATCCGCAGTTCGAGGTGACCGCGCGGCCGGACCGGCGGGAAGAGGGTGGTGAGGTGGTGGCCGAGGTCCTCGGCGGTGGGCCTGCGGTCGGCCCCGCCGCGGACCCAATCCCGGAAGGTGAGCCGGTCGGGGACGTGGAACGGGCCGCCGTCCGGTGGCCGGATGAACATCACCGGCGCGTCCAGCACGTACCCGGCCCAGGCGGACCGCGGGTCCGGCCCGTCCGGCGGCGCCTGGGTCCGCCCGGGGTCCAGCGCCGACCACAGGGCCTGGCGGGTGGAGCGGTACCCGGTCGGCGCCCCCAGGCGGAGCGGCGAGTTGGCGAACGCGGCGGTGAGCACCGCGCCCAGCAGATGGGCCATCCGCCACCGGCGGCCGGCGCCCAGCGGCCCCGGCTCGGCGTACCCGGCGTCCAGGCACACCTGGACGGACGCGGTACAGCACATCATGGAGCGCCCGGCGGTGCCCAGCCGGTCGAAGTACCGCTCCATGGCGGTGTAGCGGTGGTCGGTGAGGAAGCGGCGCGGCGGGCGCCACGGGTCGTGACCGTGGCCGGCGAGCCGGAGGCCGTGGCGGGCGAGCGCCTCGCGGACCAGGGAGAGGTCGGCGGAGGTGGTCTCCACACAGGCGGTGAGGGAGTCGGCGGGCCGGGAGCTGAGCTCCAGCTGGCCACCGGGTTCGAGGGTGAGTGCCGACCGCAGCGGCAGGGCGCGTACGGCGACGAACGCGGCGTCGAGCCGGTCGCGGGCGACGGGGGCCGCCGGGTCGCGCAGGTCGTGGACGAGCCATTCCAGTTCCACCCCGACGAGCCGGGGCGGACCGTTCTTGAAGCAGATGCCCCGCAGGTGGGCTTCGTATTCGGCCTCGGCAGTCGCGTCCCGCCGGGCCGCCGCGCGTTCGGGCACAGCCGTCATCTCCTGTCCCGTCACCGGTCCCGGTCCGCTGTGACACGGCCGGGCTGCCGTCCACCACTGTCACGGGCGAGGGCCGCCGGCCTCAAGAGTGCCTTCAGCCTCGCACAGCCCCCGTCTTCCCGCAGGCCGAGCGATCACGCTCCGGCACCGCGCGGTTTCCGGCGTCCCCGGCCGGGCCGCGCCGGTGTGCGCCGGAACGGCCCGCGGCTCCCTCCCCCGGACGGCGGTGCGGCCTTCGCCCGCCGCAGGGAGAGGGGGTGGGGACCGGGCTCCCGTCGGGACCTGGCCCCCGCCGGGACCGGGCCACCGTCGGGGCCGGAGCCGGCTCACCCGGGCGCCCGGCCCGGCATGGTCATCCCCGTTGTCAGGAGAGCGGCAGTCGTGCCGGGCCCGGAGTCCGGCGGCCCTCCCGCGGGACCTCGGGAAGGACGACGGGGGAGCGGGCCGGCGCCCGGGACGGGCGGCCTATGCTGCCCGGGAGCGCGGCACCGGAGCCCTCCCGTGCCGCCGGGCGGGGAGGGGAACCGGTGGGACGGGTGTCGGTGGCGCTGCTGGTCGCGGAGGAGCCGCAGCACGGAGTGGAGTTGCTGGTCGCCGCGCACCGGGCCCTCGGACACACGGTCGAGGTGAGGCACCTCGCCACCTACACGCCGGTGGTCCGGCCGGACGGCGAGCCGGCCCTGCGGCTGGGGGCGGACGTCGGGCACTCCCGCGCCTCCGCCCTGTGGGGGCTGACCGTGCAGGAGGCGCTCGCCCGCGCCGGCGGCCGCCTCGTGAACGAGGTCGCCGCGCAGCGGGCCGGCCGCGACAAATGGGTCTGCACCCAGCTCCTCCGGGAGGCCGGCGTGCCGGTCCTGCCGACGGTCCTCGCCGCTCCGGGGACCACCGCGGCGGCGCTCGTCGCGCTGCTGGACGGTGACGACCTGGTGCTCAAGCCGTTGGCCGGGCACAGCGGAGCCGGGGTGGTCAGGCGCCGCGGGGCCGCCGCGATCGACGAGGAGCTGGCAACGGCGGCACGGGCGGGCGGCATGCTGCTCGCGCAGCCGTACGCGGACGACGCCGGACGCACGGACCTGCGGGTCGTCGTCGTGGGAGGGCGGGTCGTGGCCTGCTACGAACGCCGAGCCCCGGACGGTGACTTCCGGACCAACAGCGGCCTGCCCGGCGCCGGACTGGCCGCCTGCACCCCCGACGCGGCGACGGAACGGCTGGCCGTCCGGGCCGCGGCGGCCTGCGGGCTGGAGATCGCGGGGGTGGACATCCTGCACACCGCCATCGGCGGCCCGCCGCACGGCCGCGCCGTCCTGGAGATCAACACGAACTGCGGCCTGGTCGTCGGACTGCCCACCCTCACCGGGAATTCGATGGCCCACGAGATGGCCGCCTACGTCGGGTCCCGGGCGGAGGCCTAGACACCGGGCGGCGGCCCGGAACCCCGGGCGGAGGTCGTCGCCCGAGTCGTTCCTCTTGGTCGGTGGCGGCGGTGGGCCGTGGCGTGGCGGCGGCTGCGCCGGAAGGGCCCGGCGCAGGGACACGCGGTCGTGCGGGCGGGGCGGCGGAGCGGCCGGAGACGGCGGAATCCTGCCGCGGGGATGCGCATGGTGCTGGTGGGGGTCGTTTTCCGCGGCCCGCTCCGGCGGCCCGGGCTGCGACGGCGGCCGGGACCGCGTGGGCGAGCACGGCCGGGGTGATGTGCCGGTGCCGGCCCGGTCGGCGGCGGCCGTCGTACCGGCCGAGCCGGCCGGCCCGCGCACGGGGTTCCGGGGCCGCGGGGTGTCCCGGGAGCGGACGGCCGGGAACGGCGGGGGCGGCGGCCGGCCGGGGCGGGCGGCGCCGTGAAACCCCCAACAACCCGCGCTTCGCGGCGCGTTGAGACGACGGACGGTGGTCCGACCGGCCGCCGCGGGGCCCGGGGCGCGCCCCGCCGGTCGCTATAGTGCGAACAGACTTGCGGTTGTGGCGGTGCGCCGCGGCCCGCGGAACGGGGGAGCGTATGGGCGGGGACGGGTACGACTACGTCGTGGTGGGCGGGGGATCGGCCGGCGCGGTGGTGGCGGCCCGCCTCTCCGAGCCGGCGGACGTCCGGGTCCTGCTGCTGGAGGCGGGCGGGGACGACACCGACCCCGCGATCCACGACCCGGCCGCCTGGTTCGGCCTGATCGGCGGCGAACACGACTGGCGGTACACCACCGTGCCGCAACCGGGCACCGCCGGGCACCGTCAGGCGTGCGCCCGCGGCAAGGTCCTGGGCGGCTCCAGCAGCATCAACGTGATGACCTACGTGCGGGGCCACCGGCACACCTTCGACGCCTGGGCCGCGGACGGCTGCACCGGCTGGGATTACCCCTCGGTGCTGGAGATGTTCCGCCGGATGGAGCACGTCGAGGGCGGCGATCCCCGCTTCCGCGGCACCGGTGGCCCCCTCCGCCCCAGCCTGGCGGACCGGCCCAACCCGCTGTCCGTCTCGTTCCTCGACGCCGCCGCCGAGCTGGGGCACCCGGCCGCCGGCGACTTCAACGGAGCCGGGGCCGAGGGGTACGGACGGCACGAGTGGACCATCCACGACGGTCGCCGGCAGAGCACCTCCGCCGCCTACCTGCGGCCCGCGCGCTCCCGCGCCAACCTGACGGTGCGCACCCGGGCGCACGCCCGTCGGCTGATGTTCGGCGGCGGACGGTGCACCGGGGTGGAGTACACCACCCCGGACGGCGCGGCGCACACCGTCCGCGCCGACCGGGAGGTGATCGTCTGCGCTGGGGCGATCGACTCACCGAAGCTGCTGATGCTCTCCGGCATCGGCCCGGCCGGCCACCTCGGACAGCACGGCATACGTGTGCGGGTGGACGCCCCCGAGGTGGGTGCCAACCTCCAGGACCACCCCCTGGTCGGGCTGGTCCACCAGGCGGGCGTGCCGCTGCCGCCGCCCCCGGTGACCACCGCGGAGGCCGCCCTGTTCACCCGCACCGGCGACCACCTGCCCTGCCCGGACCTGGAGGTCTTCCTCTTCCACATCCCCTTCCACCCGCGGCTGCTGCCCTTCCCGCCGAACTCCTTCACCCTGACCGTCAGCGCCATGCAGCCGCACAGCAGGGGAACCGTCCGGCTGGCCGGCCCGGACCCGGCCGCCGCCCCGCTGATCGACCCGCGCTACCTCGACGACGAGCGCGATGTCGCCACCCTGGTCCGGGGCGTCGAACTCGCCCGGGAGCTGGCCGCGAGCGCGGCCCTGCGCGCCTGGTCGCCGACCGAACTGCTGCCCGGCCCCGGGGAGACCGGCCGGACCGCGCTGACCCGGTTCGCCCGGGAGAACGCCGGCACCTACTTCCACACCGCCGGCACCTGCCGGATGGGGGCCGACGAGACGTCCGTGGTGGATCCCGCCCTGCGGGTCCGCGGCACCCGCGGGCTGCGCGTCGCCGACGCCTCGGTCATGCCGACGCTCCCGGCGGCGAACACCAACGCGGCCAGCATCATGATCGGTGAGATGGCCGCCGAGCTCATCCGCTCCGGCCGCTGACGCGGCGGACCCCGGGCGGCCGGACCGGCACCACCACCGGTCCGGCCGCCCGGGTGCGTCCGCGCCCGCGCACACGGGCGCCGCGCGCGCCCGCCGGGGCCGCCGACGGTCCGCGGAGAGGGGTCCGGAACCGGCGCAGACGACGGCCGCGGGATATCGAACCGGCGATCTCCACCCGTCCGGAGCATCCCGCCTCCCCAGGTCAGAGGGCCCGAGAGGTGAGACTGGCCGCCCGACCCCGATCCGCCGAAGCGGCCCGAGGAGGCTCCCCGTGGTCATTTCGATCTCCGCGGTCCTACTGCTCCTGATCCTGGCGGTCCTCTTCCTGCGCAACAGCGGCCTGAAGATCAGCCACGCCATCGTCTGCGGCCTGCTGGGGTTCACCCTCGCCGGCAGCAGCCTCGCCCCCCCACCATCTCCGAGGGCATCGCCGCCACGGCGGACGTCGTCGGCAGCGTCCGCCCCTGACAACCCCCGCCGCCCCGCCCGGTCGGCACCGCCCGCCCCGCCCGCCCACCGGCCGCCGGGCACCTGCCGGACCACCGGCGGGCACGCCGTGGCCGGCACGTCCCCGTACCGGATGCGGCCGCCGGACGCGCCCGCCGGTCCCGACGGGCCGCCACCCGGTACGGCCGCCCCGCGGGGTACGGCCACGGGCGGCGACGCGCGGGCGGAGCCCCGTCACCCGGTCAGCGGCCGATCTCCACGTCCTCCAGCACACCGAGCGCGTCCGGCACCAGTACGGCGGCCGAGAAGTACACGCTGACCAGGTAGGACGTCACCGCCTGGTCGTTGATCCCCATGAAGCGCACGTTCAGGCTCGGCTCCAGCTCGTCGGGGATCCCGGCCTGGTGGAGGCCGATGACGCCCTGGCTCTCCTCGCCGGTGCGCAGCGCCAGGATGGAACTGGTGCCCCTCTCGCTGACCGGGATCTTGTTGCACGGCAGCAGCGGCACCCCGCGCCAGGCCCGCACCGGTACCCCCAGCACCTCGGCGCCCTGCGGATACAGCCCGCGGCTGTTGCACTCCCGGCCGAACGCCGCGATGGTGCGCGGGTGGGCCAGCAGGTACTGCGTCTTCCGGCGCCGGGACAGCAGTTCGTCGAGGTCGTCGGGGGGTGGGCGGGCCGCTGCGGGTGGGGATGCGCTGTTTGAGGTCGGCGTTGTGGAGGAGGCCGAATTCGCGGTTGTTGACCAGCTCGTGTTCCTGGCGTTCGCGCAGTGCCTCCACGGTGAGCCGCAGCTGCTGTTCGACCTGGTTCATCGGCTCGTTGTAGAGGTCGGCGACGCGGGTGTGGACCCGCAGCACCGTCTGCGCCACGCTCAGCTCGTACTCCCGCGGCCGTGGCTCGTAGTCCACGAAGGTGCCGGGCAGGGCCGGCTCGCCGGCGTGCCCGGAGGCGATGGCGATGTCGGCCTCGCCCCGCTTGTTCAGCGCCGGGCGCGGGCGCCGCGTGGTGTCGTCCAGGTGTGCCCGGAGCGCCTCGGAGCGGTCGGCCACTTCCTGGAAGGCGCTGCGCGAGCACGCCAGCACCGTGGTCCGGGTGACCGCCTTGGCGGTGAACTCCCAGGTGGCGTCGGGGTCCGTCAGACAGCCCTCGCCGAAGTGGTCACCGTCGGCGAGCACCCCCAGCGAGGCGGCGGCGTCGTACGCCCCCGAGGTGAGCCGGTCCACCTTGCCGTGCGCGATCAGCACCACCTCGTCGGCCGGTCCGCCGGCCTCGGCGATCACCTCGCCGGGCTCGTACCGCCGCTGGACGAAGCGGTCCGCGAGGCCCTCCAGCACGGCCTCGTCGGTGAAGCCCCGCAGCGGGGGCAGCTCGGTCAGCTCCAGCGGGATGACCCGGACGTCCGGCCCGGTCGAGACGAACTCCACCCGCCCGTCACCCAGCGTGTGGGTGAGCCGCCGGTTGACGCGGTAGGTGCCGGCCGACACCTGCACCCACGGCAGGACCCGCAGCAGCCAGCGCGAGGAGACGGCCTGCATCTGCGGTACGGACTTGGTCGTCGTCGCCAGGTTGCGGGCCGCCGGCGTACCGAGGCTCAGCTGCGGCTCGCCGGACTCCACTGACGTGGTCATGAACGC
This sequence comes from Streptomyces pactum, assembly GCF_016031615.1. Lineage (GTDB taxonomy): Bacteria > Actinomycetota > Actinomycetes > Streptomycetales > Streptomycetaceae > Streptomyces > Streptomyces pactus. The sequence continues at coordinate 361,542 of NZ_JACYXC010000001.1, read as the reverse complement.
GATTCACCCATTTCTCTGCGCGGACGGAAGGGTTCCGTCTCCGCACCCCGGGCGGGACGCGGAGACGGGGGAGGAAGATCGGGAGGCGGCGCCTGCCGGAAGTGGGCCCCACCCGGGTGGGACACCGGGACGGCCGACGGTAGGACGACGGAGCACGACCAAGGGCGACGGAGGACGACCGGGAAAGCGCCGGAAAAAATCGGGGGGAGCGCCGGAAGGCGCTGGGGGAAAGACCGGGAAAGGCACCGGCCGGAAAGCCGGCCGGCGGGCCGGGAGATATCACGGTCGGTCGCGGACGACCGCCCGGTGATCAGTGGCCGATTTCGACGTCCTCCAGCACGCCGAGCGCGTCGGGCACCAGGACGGCCGCCGAATAATAGGTGCTCACCAGGTAGGAGATGACGGCTTTCTCGTTGATGCCCATGAAACGCACCGACACCCCCGGCCGGTACTCGTCGGGCAGACCGGTGCGGTGCAGTCCGATGACGCCCTGGTTCTCCTCGCCGGTGCGCAGCGCCAGCAGCGAGGTGGTGCCACGGCCGGTCACCGGGATCTTGTCGCACGGGAAGATCGGCACGCCGCGCCAGGCGGGCACCGCGTGCCCGGCCACGTCGGCGCTCTGCGGAACGAGGCCGCGGCTGTTGAGCTGCCGGCCGATCGCCGCGATCGCCCGCGGATGGGCCAGGATCAGCCCCGGGTCCTTCCACACGGTGGAGAGCAGTTCGTCGAGGTCGTCGGGGGTGGGCGGGCCGCTGCGGGTGGGGATGCGCTGTTTGAGGTCGGCGTTGTGGAGGAGGCCGAACTCGCGGTTGTTGACCAGCTCGTGTTCCTGGCGTTCGCGCAGTGCCTCCACGGTGAGCCGCAGCTGCTGTTCGACCTGGTTCATCGGCTCGTTGTAGAGGTCGGCGACCCGGGTGTGGACCCGCAGCACCGTCTGCGCCACGCTCAGCTCGTACTCCCGCGGCGCGGTCTCGTAGTCCGCGAAGACCCCCGGCAGGGCCGGTTCGCCGACGTGCCCGGACGCGACCTCGATCGCCGCCTCGCCGTGCTCGTTCTGCGCGGGGCGGGGCGCGGAGCGGAACGCCGCCACGTGCTCCCGCAGCCCCGGCGCCCCCGCCAGCACCGCCTCGAACTCGGCCCGGGGCAGCGTCAGCACGGTGGTCGAGGTCACCGCCCGGGCCGTGAACTGCCAGGCCCCGGGGTCCGGCGCGGCCAGCTCCCGGTCACCCAGGTGGTCGCCGCCGGTCAGGCTGCCGAGCACGGTGGGCCGGTCGTAGGCGCCCGCCCCCAGCTTCTCCACCTTGCCGTGCGCGATCAGCACCACCTCGTCGGCCGGGCGGCCCGCCTCGACGATCAGGTCGCCCGGCGCCAGCTCGCGCTGCCGGAACCGGTCCGCCAGCGCCGCCAGCACCTCCGCGTCCTCGAACTCCCGCAGCAGCGGCAGCTCCCGCAGCTCCACCGGGATCACCCGCACCTCGGCGCCGGTGCTGACGAACTCCACCCGGCCGTCACCGAGCGTATGGGTGAGCCGACGGTTCACCCGGTACGTGCCGCCGGGCACCTCGACCCACGGCAGGAGCTTCAGCAGCCACCGCGAGGTGATGCCCTGCATCTGTGGAACGGATTTGGTCGTGGTCGCCAGATTCCGCGCGGCGGCCGTGCCGAGACTCTGCCGCGCTTGCGGATTCTCGGAGCCGGAAAGGGAATCCACCGGAGTCGTCATGAGGAATGTCCACCCACCCTGTGCGGAGCCGCGCATCGCGCTTGAGCAACCCCGAAGCTAGCAGCGGGAGTTGACGGATACAGTCACTCGAATGGGTGGTGTGATCACACGTATTATGTTCGACCGAACACGCCGATTCCGTTCGGCACCTGTCGCTCCGCGCCGGCCGACGGATGGTTCCGTACCGTGACCCGCCGCTGCCCCGGGTCCCGGGCGACGAGCGTGGACGAGCCCCCGCCGTCCAGGTTCACCGCGTCCTCGGCACCGACCGCGAGCAGCACATCGGCCAGTTCGCGCACCGTCAGCCCCGAGCGGTGCTCCGGCGCGCCGTCCAGCGCCAGCAGATGGAACCGGCGCCCGCCCTCCCCGACCCCGGCGGCGCTGCGCACCGCGGAGAGTGCCCGTGTCCAGGCCGGGCAGCACACGGGCGCCACGCAGCACCGGGAAGCCGCCGACCGCGAACCGCATCGGCGTCTTCGAGCCGCCGGTGAGGCGGTGGCCCACCCGGACCCGGTCCCCGACGCGCAGCCGGCGCAACTGCCGCGCCCCCCGCCTCCCGGCCCACCAGCACCACCGAACCGGACGCGACCGCCCCCGACCCGGGCCGGCCGGACACCGCGGTGACCCGGTCCCTGACCACCGTCACCTCGTAGGTCTCGGAACTGCACGGCGCGCCGCGGTCGGTGTCGGTGCCGCAGGTCGCCCGCACCCGGGAGGCCGTGCCCCAGGCCGGGGTGAACGCCCCGACCCCGCCCTCGGGAAGCGCGTACTGGTTCAGTCCGCGCAGCGGCACGTCGATCCGGGGCCCGGACACCTCGCCGCGCAGCGTCAGCCGGTCCAGACGGCCGCGCCGGTCGGTGCCCACCCCGATGACGTCCTCGGTCCGGGTGCCCGGCGGCAGCGCCGGACCGAAGCGCTGACCGGCCGGCACCGCCGCCTTCAGCCGCCGGCCGCCGGCCACCGCCGGCCCCCACCGGGGCCCCGGTCGCCTCCACCCCCGGGTGCTGGGTCTCGGTGATGTTGAAGAAGTCCCCGTTGACCGCGGCCACCGCACCCCGCGCGTCGGCCAGCCGGGACAGCGGCGCACGGGCGGCCACCGCACCCGGGTGGACCAGGTCCAGCGACACCCCCGGCCGCCGCAGATCGACACTGATCAGATGCCCGCGGGCGGTGCCGTGCGAGGCCGGCACCACGAACTGCCGGTACTCCACGCCCGGGGCGAGCGTGGCCCGGGAGGTGAACCGCGGGCCGGCCGGGGTCCGCTCGGTCCCGGCCGCCGCCACCGGACCGGAGCCCAGCAGCGCCGCCCAGACGCCCAGGACCGCCGCCGCGCGCAACCGTCCGGCGCGCCACCCCGGCCCTCCGCACGGCACGGCCCCCGTCCGGCGGCGCGGGCCCGCCGCCGCGCACCGGCGGCGGCCGGCGCCCGTTCCGCCGCCCGGTGGCCGCCTCCCCGGCGGCGGCACGGCCCGCGGCCCGCAGCCGTACGCCCCGCCACCCTGCCCTGACGCTCGCTCATGTTCCCCCCGGACGGTACGGAAACCGGCAACCTCCCCATGGCACCAGCAGTGCCTGCCCGGCCGCCGGGAACTCGGGGGAAATGGCCGAAGTCGGCCGGTGGAACTCCGCGTACCTCCCTCCCCGCCAGGCCCTCGGGACCCGATACTCACTGGCGTCCACCGCGCACGACCGCACCCACCCCCGGCCGCCCGCCGGGGCGACAGCCCGGAGGCCCCCATGGTCAGCCAGACACGCCGCGCCCTCGTCCTCACCCTCGGAGCCGCCCTGGCCGGAGGGGCCGCCACGCCCGCCTTCGCCGGCGGCACCGGCCGGACCCGGGCGGTGACCCCGCTGCGGCAGGCCCACGCGCACAACGACTACGAGCACCCACGGCCGCTGCTGGACGCCCTCGCCCACGGCTTCACCAGTGTCGAGGCCGACATCTGGCTGGTGGACGGCGAACTGCTGGTGGCCCACGACGCGGTGGACCTGGACCCCGCGCGCACCCTGCGGTCGCTCTACCTCGACCCGCTGGCGCGCCTGGTGCGGGCCAACCACGGCAGCGTGTACCGGGGGCACGACCTCTCGCTGCAACTGCTCATCGACATCAAGACCGCCGGTGACCCCACCTACCGTGCCCTCGCCCGCACCCTGCGCCGGTACGCCCCGCTGTTCAGCACCGCCCATGGCCCTGCGGTGCGCCGCGGGCCGGTGACGGCGGTGATCTCCGGGGACCGTGCCGCGCGGGTGCCGATGGACGCCGAGCGGGTGCGGCGGGCCTTCTACGACGGACGGCCGGAGGACCTCGGCAGCGGCGTCCCGGCCTCCTTCATGCCGCTCATCAGCGGCAACTGGAACCACAGCTTCACCTGGCAGGGCGTCGGTCCGATGCCCGCCGCGGAGCGGGAGCGGCTGCGCCGTACCGTGGCCACCGCGCACGGCCACGGACAGCGGGTCCGCTTCTGGGCCACCCCGGACCTGCCCGGCCCGGCGCGCACCGCCGTCTGGAACGAACTGCTGACCGCCGGGGTCGATCACATCAACACCGACGATCTCGCGGGGCTGGAGGACTTCCTCCGCCGGGTGCGCTGACCGGTCACGCGGCGCAGGATAAGCAGTGGCACACCGCCGGGCCGGAAGCCATGCTGATGATCATGCGAATATCACCAGCCACGAGCGACGACTGGCCCGCCGTCTGGCGCTTCCTGCGCCGCATCGTGGCCGACGCGGAGACGTTCACCTATCCGCCCGACATCACCGAGGACCTCGCCCGGGACATCTGGATGCTTGACGCGCCGGGACGCACCGTGGTCGCCACCGACGCGTCCGGCACGGTCCTCGGCTCCGCCAAGATGAACCCCAACCAGATGGGCCCCGGCGCCCACGTCTCCAGCGCCAGCTTCATGGTGGACCCCGCCCACCAGGGGCGGGGCGTGGGACGCGCGCTGTGCGCGTACGCGCTGGAGTGGGCCCGGTCCGAGGGGTACCGGGGCATGCAGTTCAACGCGGTCGTCGAGACCAACACCGCCGCGGTGGCCCTGTACCGGTCACTCGGCTTCGAGGTGGTCGGGACCGTGCCCGGGGCCTTCGCGCACCCCCGGCACGGGTACGTCGGACTGCACGTCATGCACCGCGCGCTCTGAGCCGGTCCGGCGGGCCGCCCCACCGGGCCGCAGCAGCGCGCCGGCGCCGCCGAGCACCGCCGCGATCCGCTCCAGCGCCTCCTCGTCGCGCGGCACCGGGTCGTACCACGGCCCGTCCGCACCGCCCCAGCGCCGGGCCACCGCCGCGGGGTCCTCACCCAGCAGCAGCCCCGCGGCCCGGGCGGCGGCGCCCAGCGCGACCGGCTCCCGGGCCCGGGGCACCCGCACCGCCCGGCCGGAGAGCCGGCGTACCGTCTCCCGCCACGCGGCACTCCGCGCCCCGGCGCCCGCCAGCAGCAGCGGGACGTCCGGCGCGACCGGCCCGCCGCACACCGGGCTCACCGCGGTCAGCAGGGAGAACACCGCCCCCTCGTACGCCGCCTGGAGGAGCTGGCCGGCCCCGGTGGAGTGCCGCAGCCCGCACAGCAGCCCCGACGCGAACGGCAGGTCCGGGATGCTCTCGCCCTCCAGGTAGGGCAGCACCACCACCGGGCCGGCCGGTTCCACCGCCTCCCGGTCCCGGCCCAGCAGCGCCGCCACCCGTTCCACCGCGCGCCCGCAGTTGAGGGTGCGGGCCAGCGGCAGCCAGGCGTCCCGGGCGTCCGCCAGGCCGGCGACGGCTCCGGTGGCATCGGCCGGGCGCCGGGTGGAGACGGCGAACACCGTCCCCGAGCCGCCCAGGTGGACCACCGGCTCCCCGGGGCGCAGCCCGAACCCGAGGGCCGCCGCCATGGCGTCACCGGTGCCGGCGGCGACCAGGGCGCCCTCCGGCAGCGGCTGCCCGGGCAGGGTCCGCACCGTGCCCACCGCCTCACCGCGCCGGACCAGTGGCGGCAGCAGGCCGGCGGGCAGTCCCACCCGGCGCAGCACCTCCTCGTCGTACGCCCCGGTTCCGGCGTTCCACCAGCCGGTGGCGGACGCCGTGCCGCGTTCGGTCACGCCCCGGCCGGTCAGCCGCTCGGTGAGGTGGTCGTGCGGCAGCCGGACGGCCGCCGCGGCGCGGACCGCGGACGGCGCCCGCTCGGCCAGCCACGCCCAGGTGGCCACCGGGAAGGCGGGGGAGGGGACGCTGCCGGTCCGCTCGGCCCACGCCCGCGGTCCGCCCAGCTCCTCGATCAGCCGGTCGCGCCGCGCCGCCGCCCGCGCGCGGTCACCGAGCAGTGCGGGGCGGACCGGCCGGCCGTCCGCGTCCAGCACGGCCACCGTGTGCCGCGGGCCGGCGACGGACACCGCGGCGGCCTGCCGGACCCAGGGCTCACAGTGGCGGAGCGCGTCGGTCAGCGCCCGCCACCACTCCTCCGGGTCGCACTCCGTGCCGCCGTCCCGCTCCCGCAGGGCGTGCCCGGACCGGCCCCGGGCCACCACCCGGCCGGTCGGGGCGTCGACCAGCAGCACGGTGGTGGCCCGGGTGGCGCTGTGCACGCCGACCACCAGCGGACCGTCCGGCGCGGGCAGCGGGGCTGCGGCCATCGCACTCTCCTGGGGAGGAAGCGGTCGGGGGCGGGCGGGCCGGCGAGGTGACCGGCCGCGGGGGCCCCGCACCCGCCGGGGCGCGGCCTCGCCGCCGGGCGGGCGCGGCTTCCCGGCCGGGTGCGGGGCCGGACGGGGGAGGCAGGTGGCGTGCCGGTGGGCGCGGGTGTGGTTCCGGCGACCGTGCGGGCGGGCCGGGGTCCGCCGCGGGCCGCCGTCGGACGGCCTCGGGGCCGCCCGTGGACTGTGGGGCCGCCCGTCCAGCATGCGGGTGTCCGCCGCCCGGCTCAACTCCACGCCCGCCGACCGCACGACCGGTGCCGCGCGGACAGCGCGGACCGCGCGTTCGGCCGCCCGGCCTGCCGGGGCGTGACGTCCGAGGAGTCCGGGGGAGCCGGGATGTCCGGGGGCCGTGCGGGGCCCCGGGAGTGGTCCGGGGCCGCGGTCTTCCGCCGGCTGCCGGCTCGTACCGGGCGGGCCGCCCGGCAGGACCCGACCCCGGCGCGAGGTTCCGGCGGCGGCCGGCGCCGGGGCGTGGCACGGGCCGGAACGAGAGCGGCCGTACCCGTCCGTATCCACCGGCTGGCGCGGGACGTGGGTGTGGGGCCCGGCCACGGTGCGGCCCTGATGCGCGGGCCGGGCCCGCTGTCGGCGTGGGGCGGGATGGGCCCCGCCGGGGGTTGTCCGCGGAGGGGCGGGGACGGGCCGCCGGGTTTCTCCGCCGAGGGTCGGAGAGGGCGGGGCCGAGGGGTGCGGTGGGAGTCGGCCTGATCCGCGCCGCCCCCTGACCGGGCGGCCCCTTGCGGGGGCCGGGCGGGTCCGGGGCCGGGGCGGGCGTCGCTGTCCGGGGCACCCGCACCGGCCGTCCCGCCTGGGCCTCCGGCCCCCCGGGCCCGCTGCCGGCGCGGGGTGTGGCGGGCCCCGCCGGGGTTGTCCGCGGAGGGGGGCGGGAACGGGCCGAGGGGTGGCGGGAGCGCGGCCGGATCCGGGCGCCCCCGGCCCGGGCGGCCCCCCGGCCCGGGCGGGGTCTTACCGGGACCGGGGTCGGCCCCCTGCCATGACCGGGCGGGGCCCTGTGCCGGGGCCGGGCGTCGCCGTCCGGGTCACCCGCACCGGTCGTATCGCCCGGGCCTCCGGCCGGCCGGGCCCGCTGTCGGCGGGGGCGCGGCGGCCCCGGCGCGCGAGTCACCGGGTGGCGAGGTACCGGCCCAGCAGCCCGGCGTACGCCCATCTCGCCCCGCCGCCCCGCGGGGCGAGCCCGGATCGTCCGGGCCCCGGCCCGGCCCGGAGGCCGGCGCACCGGCCCGCCCCCGGCCCGCCTCCCCCGGCTGGCGGGCCCCCTGGCCCGGCCCTGGGGCCGGCCACGCCGGTGACCGCCGGGCCCCGGGTCAGCCGGTCAGCAGTGCCGCCAGGGCCACCGCCGGGTCCCGGTCGGCCGGCCCGGCCGGCCACCAGGAGCCGCGCTCCTTCCGGTACGGCCACCACCGGCCGTCCGGCCCGTACCGCAGCTGGGCGTCGGTGCCCACCGCCGTCCACCGGTTCCCGGTGGCGCGCAGCCGGGGCGGCCGCTCCTCCTCCCGCCAGGCGGCGGCCAGCCCGGCCCGGGCCCGGGCGAGCGCCTCGGCGTCCGGCGTCCACTCCTCCTCCAGCACCGTCAGCGCGACCGCGCCGCCGTGCTCCCAGGCCCGTACCGCCCGCGCCAGGTCGGTCCGCCCCCGGCCGCAGCCGGCCGTCAGCCGGCCGGCGACGGCGGCGGTGACCGGGGAATCCGGATCTGCCCGGGCGATCATCCGCACCGCGTCCTGCCAGCGGGTCGGCTCCGGCGGCACCGGGGCGGTCGCGTGGCCGGGGGCGAGCGCCTCCCGCAGCATCAGGTGGGCGCGCGCCGCGGCGTCGGCGGCGAGGAACTCCAGGGCCGCCGGGTCCAGCCCGGGCGCGGGACCGGCACCGTCCAGCGCGGGCGGCCGGCCCGGGGCCGGCACCGGGGGCGGCGGCTCGGGCAGCGGGGCCGCCGGCCCGGCCGCGGCGAACACCTCCGCCACCGGCACGCCCGGCACCGGCCGCCGCTCCGGGGACGCCCCGGCGGCGTCCGGCACGGCGTCGCCGGCGCGTCCGGCGGTACGGGCGGCGCTGCGGGCCTGGAGCTCGTCCAGCAGGGTCCGCTCGTCCCGGCCGCGTATCAGCAGCAGCAGGAACGGGTCCTGGTCCAGCACCCGCGCCACCTGGTAGCACAGTGCCGCGGTGTGCGGGCAGTGGTCCCAGGCGTCACAGCCGCACTCCGGCTCCAGGTCCCCGATGCCGGGCAGCAGGTCCACCCCGGCCGCCGCCGCGTCCTCCGCCAGTTCGGCCGGCATGTCCCGGTCGAGCAGTGCGGCGATGTGCCCGGCGCGGTCCGCCACCACCTCCAGCAGCCGGTCCCAGGCCGCCTCGTCCAGCTCCTGGAGGAGCACGTCCGAGCGGTAGGAGGTGCCGTCCGGGTCGCGCACCACCCCGGTGACGCGGCCCGGGCGCACCGTCATCGCGCCCACCGCGCCCTCCCGGGCGTACCGGCGCCCGCGCCGCAGCTGCCCGGCGTCGAGCGCGGTGTCCTCCAGCGCCCGCAGCCAGGCCCGCCCCCACCACGTGGTGGCGAAGGACCTACCGCCGGCCGGCGGCGGCGCGATGTGCACCGTGACGGCGGCTTCCCCGTCGTCCTCGCCCGGGTACGCGCCGCCGGGCTCGTCGTCGTGGTGTCCGTTCATCGCACACTCCCCGTCAGTTGCACGAGTTCGGCCAGTTCGGCGTCGGACAGTTCGGTGAGCGCGGCCTCGCCGGCGCCCAGCACCGCGTCCGCCAGCTCGCGTTTGCGCTCCAGCAGGGCCGCGATGCGGTCCTCCACGGTGCCCTCCGCGATCAGCCGGTGGACCTGCACCGGCCGGGTCTGGCCGATGCGGTACGCGCGGTCGGTGGCCTGGTCCTCCACGGCCGGGTTCCACCACCGGTCGTAGTGCACCACGTGCTCGGCGCGGGTGAGGTTCAGACCGGTCCCGGCGGCCTTCAGCGACAGCAGGAACACCGGCGCCTCGCCCTCCTGGAAGGAGCGCACCATCGCGTCCCGGCGCGCCACCGGGGTGCCGCCGTGCAGGAACAGCGTGGGCACCCCGCGGTCGGCCAGGTGCTGCCGCAGGATCTCCGCCATCCGGACGTACTGGGTGAACACCAGCGTGCCGGCGTCCTCGGCGAGGAGGGTGTCCAGCAGTTCGTCCAGCAGCTCCAGCTTCCCGGAGCGCCCGGTGATCCGCGGCCGGTCCTCCTTGAGGTACTGCGCCGGGTGGTTGCAGATCTGCTTGAGCGAGGTCAGGAGTTTGACGATGAGACCGCGCCGGGCCATCGCGTCGGCGCCGGAGATCTCCGCCAGGGACTCGCGCACCACCGCCTCGTAGAGCGTGGCCTGCTCGGCGGTGAGCGCGACCGCGCGGTCGGTCTCGGTCTTGGGGGGCAGCTCGGGGGCGATCCCCGGGTCCGACTTGCGGCGGCGGAGCAGGAAGGGCGCCACCAGGCTCGTCAGCCGCCGGGCCACCGCCGGGTCGCCGGCCCCGCCCTCGATGTGCTGGGCGTAGCGGCGGCGGAACGCCCCCAGCGTGCCCAGCAGTCCGGGCGTGGTCCAGTCGAGGATCGCCCACAGCTCGGTGAGGTTGTTCTCCACCGGGGTGCCGGAGAGCGCCACCCGGGCCTTGGCGCCGATGGTGCGCAGCTCCTTGGCGGTGGCCGAGAAGGGGTTCTTGACGTGCTGCGCCTCGTCGGCGACGAGCAGTCCCCACGGGCCGGCGCCGGCCAGCCGGGCGGCGTCCAGCCGCATGGTGCCGTACGTGGTGAGCACGAACGCGCCGTCGGCCAGGCCGGACAGGGACCGGCCCGGCCCGTGGTAGCGGCGCACCGGGGTGCCCGGGGCGAACCGTTCGATCTCGCGCTGCCAGTTGCCCAGCAGCGAGGCCGGGCAGACCACCAGGGTCGGGCCGGCCGCCTCCGGCAGGGTCTGCCGGTGCAGGTGCAGCGCGATGAGGGTGATGGTCTTGCCCAGACCCATGTCGTCGGCGAGGCAGCCGCCCAGCCCCAGCGAGGTCATCCGGTCCAGCCAGTCCAGACCGCGCAGCTGGTAGTCGCGGAGGGTGGCGGCGAGCGCGGCGGGCTGCGCCACCGGCCGCCGGTCGGTGTCCTCCGGCCGGGCGATGCGGTCCCGCAGCGCGGCGAGCCGGCCGGTCACCTCCACCTCCACCGGGCCGTCGGGGGTCTCCGCCCGTCCGGTGAGCGCCACGCCCAGCGCCTCCACCGGACTGATCCGGTGCTCGGTGCGGGAGCGGTCCCGGGCCCGGCGGACGGCCTCCGGGTCGATCACCACCCACTGGTCGCGTAGCCGGACGACGGGGCGGGCGGCCTCCGCCAGCCGGTCCAGGTCCGCCGCGGTCAGTCGCTGGTCGCCGAGGGCGAAGCGCCAGTCGAAGCGGAGCAGGGCGTCGGCGGAGAGCAGGGACGGCCCGGAACCGGGCCGGTCGGCGGGGCCGTCGCCGTCCGCGCCGACCACCGCCCGGGCGGTGAGCGGACGCGCCAGCGCCCGCGGCCAGTGCACCCGTACCCCCGCCGCCTCCAGCGCCGCGGTGGCCGGGCCCAGCAGCTCGGTGACCTCCTCGTCGGCGAGGTCCACGGCGTCGGGCACGGCGGCGGACAGCAGCGGTTCGAGCGCCGGCCAGGCACGGGCGGCCCGGCGCAGGGTCAGCAGCGCGTCCATCCGGGCCCGCGGGGAGAGGCGGAGCACGGGGTCGGCGCCGGTCCACACCGCGGCGGCGTCGGCCACCAGTGAGGGATCGGCGAGGCTGTGCACCTGGAGCACCGCGCGCAGCCCGGGAGCGGCCGCGGTGTCGTCGTCGGCGGGGCCGGCCGGGCCGGTGACCTCGATGCGCAGCGACAGCTTCACGCCCGCGTCGTGGCCGGCGGCGATCTCCGCGGCCCAGGAGCGGTGTTCGGGCATGCGCCGCGGCTCCGGGGCGGCGAAGGCCGGCCCGCCGGCGGCCAGTGCCGCGGCCGGGGTGCGGGGCAGCCCGTCGGCGACCGCGTCGAGGAAGGCGCGGACCAGCGGCTCGGCCTCGGGCAGCAGTACGGGATCCGTCCCGGGCAGCGGCACGGCGCGCGCCTCCGGCGGCATGGCGGCGGCGAGGGCGGTCACCCGCCGCCGGTCCTCGGGGGTGAGCGGGCCCGCCCGCCAGGCGTCGTGGTCGGTGGCGGTGAGGCCGGGCAGCAGCCGTCCGCGCGCGGTCAGTTGCAGGGCCAGGACCGCCACCGACCCCCAGTAGGCCGCGGCCGGGTGCGCGGCGGCGGCACGGGCCCGGGTGAGCACCGGCAGTGCCTCCCGCACCGGCAGCAGCAGGGCCGGCACCGTACGGTCGGCGGTGCCGGAGCCTTCACGGACGACGACGGTCAGGGACCCGGCCCGGCCGGCGGAGGCGGCCGGCGGGCCGTCGGGGTGCCAGAAGGCGACGGTGCCGGTGCGCGGCGGGTCGGCGGGCAGGAACACCGCGGAGCAGCGGACGAGGCCGGCGATCTCGGAGGGGGTTGCCGTGGAGGGCGGGGTCACAGCGATGACGCATTCCTCAAATTTGACTAGTGAAGCTCGGAGCGCCCGAGGGTACCTGACGGAACACCGGTGCGGACGGCCGGCGGGAGTGATCCGCGTCACCTGCCGCCGGTGGTGCCGGGCCCGTCCGTCACGCCGGAGGGCGCCCCCGCACGCCGGCCGGGGCGGTGCCCGCGCCGACGCGGGCGGGTGGGGCGGTGCGTGACGCCGGCGGGCACCGGCGGGTGTCCGTGGCGGCGGCGCGTCGCCGGCGGGTGTCCGTGGCGGCGGCGCGTCACCGTCGGGTGTCCGTGAAGGGCGACGGGGAGGCCGGGGTCGTCCCGGTGCCCGCGGGAGGCTCACCGGCCGTGCCGCCGGCGACGGTCCGGCGGGCGCCGGGCGGGGTGGCCCCGGCGGCACCCCGCGGCCGGGGCCCGCCGGCGCCCCGGTCAGGTCCGGCCGGCCCGCCCGCCGGCCGCGCGGAACCCGCCGCGGCGACGCGCCCGTCCCGCGAGGGACACCCGCCGCGCGGCACGCCCGTCCCCGGGCGCGGCGGACCCGCCGGTCACGACCGGGCGAAGGCGTCCACCACGATGTCGGCGAGCAGCGCCCCCGCCGTGCCGTCCGGGTCGAGATCGGGGTCGTAGATGGTGACGTTGAACCCGACGCAGAGCGGGGAGGCCAGCAACGGGCGCAGCAGAGCGACGAGTTCGGCCGGCAGGAGCCCGTCGGCGTCGGGGCTGTCCACGGCGGGCATGACATCCGGGTCGAGCACGTCGGCGTCCAGGTGGACCCAGAAGCCGGACACCTCCGGGCTCGGGAAGGACCGCGCGGTGGCCCGGGCGAGCGCGTCCGCGCCCCGCTCGCGCAGGTCGCCGACGGTCACCACGGGGACCCCCAGGGCGGCGAGTTCCACACAGTCCTCGTCGTCCCGGAAGGCGTCACGGACCCCGAAGAACCGCACGTCCTCGTCGCGCAGATAGGGCTTGAGCCCTTCGAGGTCCGTCAGGTCGTCCTGCCCCCGCCCGGTGGCGAGCGCGACCTCCTCGCCGCCGGCCGCGCCGATCCGGGAGGAGTTGCCGGGGTGCCGGAAGTCCGGCGAGGCATCGACCGCGACGAGCCCGTACCGCCCCAGGCGGCGCAGCGCGAGCGAGGCGCCGAGCTGGATCGAGCAGTCACCACCGAGAACGACGGGGAAGTCCCCGCCGCGGACATGGTGTTCGATCCGGTCGGCGAGCGTGCGGGTGTAGGAGGCCAGCGCGGCGGCGTTGAAGACCCCGTCGCCCTCCTGCCAGCCCCCCAGGTCGTACCGCGGCGGCACCACCACACCGCCCTCCGCCGCGCCCAGCCGCCGCACGATCCGCTGTTCCCGCAGGGCTCCGGCGAGCTTGTAGCAGCCGGGGACGGTGCCCGGGGCGGGCGGGCGCAGCCCCAGGTTGGAGGGGGCGTCGATCACCACGATGTTCCGCATGCGGCCCATCCTCGGTGACGCGGAGCCGGACGTTCAACCCGTTCGGCCAGGGGTGACGGGGCAGGTGGCGTCTCGTGGGCGGGTGCCCGCGGCTCCCGCGGGACGCCGGCCGAGGGCGCCGGTCCCGGCACGGCGGGTCCCGGTCCCCGCCGCCGGGCGCCCGGGAGCCGCCCGCCGCCGGGGGACCTGGCGTGCCCGGGGCACCGCCGCTTCCGCCGGGAACACCCGCACGGCGGCGGCCGGTCCGGGGGCGCCACGGCGGCCGCCGACCGGCCACGGGCGGTGTGGCCGGCAGTGCCGGTGGATATTCGCTGGTCGCCGCTCGCCGGTGGTGGTCATACTGCCGCGATGGATCCGGTGACTCTTGAGACCGAACGTCTGGTGCTGCGGGCCTTCACGCCTGCCGACGTGGACGCGGTGTACGAGGCCTGCCAGGACGAGGACATCCAGTTCTACACCCCGGTGCCGGTGCCGTACCGGCGTGCGGACGCGGAGAAGCTCGTCGGCGAGAAGCTGCCCGCCCGGTGGGCCGAGGACAAGGACTACACCCTCGGCGCGTTCCGCAAGGACACCGGCGCCCTGGTCGGCTCGTACTGCCTGACCCTGATCAGCCGGGGCGTCTGGGAACTCGGTTACTGGGCGGTCCGGGAACAGCGTGGACACGGGTACTCGGTGGAGGCCGCCCGGGCGCTGTGCGACTGGGGCTGGGCCACCCTCGACGTCCACCGCATCGAGTGGTGGGCCATGGTCGGGAACACCGGCTCGCGTGCCGTCGCCGAGAAACTCGGCTTCACCGTCGAAGGAACACTGCGCCGTCGCGGCATCGCCAACGACGGCCAGCCGCACGACTGGTGGGTGGGCGGACTGCTGCGGCCCTGATGCCCGGGCCGGCGGGCGAAGCGCGGCGCGCCGCCCGGCGAGCGGGGAGGAGGCCGTGGCGGCGGGCCCGTGGGTGATCCACAATGGCGGGATGGTCACGCTGCGAACTCCCCGTCTGATCCTGCGCCGCTGGCGCGAGGCGGACATCGGACCGATGGCCGCGGTCAACGCCGACCCCGAGGTCATGCGGTGGATCCGGGACGGCAGCGTCCGTGACGAACAGCAGACGCGCGCCTCGGTCCGGGCGTGGGAGAGCGAGTGGGAGTCCCGGGGCTTCGGGCTGTTCGCCGTGGAGATCCGGTCCACCGGCGAACTGGCCGGATTCACCGGCCTGTCGGTGCCCGGTTACCTGCCGGAGATACTGCCGGCGGTCGAGGTCGGCTGGCGGCTCGGGCGTGCGCACTGGGGGCAGGGTCTGGCCACCGAGGCCGCGGTGGCCGCCGTGCGGTTCGCGTTCGAGGGCCGAGGGCTCGACCGGATCGTCAGCGTCGCCCAGGTGGGCAACGACGCCTCCGAGCGGATCATGAGCAAGCTGGGGATGCGTCCGGTCCGCGAGATCCTCGACGACACCTGCGGCCGGCGGCTGCGGGTGCACGCCCTGTCGTCGGACGAGTACACCGCCATCGCCCGCTGACGGCACCCGCCGGGACGTGACCCGCGGCCGGCCGCGCGTCCGCCGCGACAACGCGTCGAGACCCTACGGACCTCGGGGCGGAGCGGGAGCCGCCGGCCGGACGGCCGCTGCGGGCGCGGCCTGTCCCGGCCGCCTCTCACGGTGCTCATGACAGGACCGTACGAGGCGGTGGCGCCGGCGGCCGGGCCGGTCAGCCGGCCGGCCGGTCCCCGCGCAGCGCCGCCAGCGTCTCGTCCAGCCAGGTGAGTTCGGCCCGGGTGGTGGCCCGGGCGATGGTGAGGACCCCGCGCCGGAACGGGTCGTCCACCTCCTCGGCGCGCAGCGGCCGGTCGCCCTCGTGGAAGAAGCTGGTGGGCTGCCGCAGGAACACCAGCCGGCGCTCCAGCACGGCCGCCTGGGTGTGCGGGTCGTCCAGGTGGCGCAGGAACGACAGCACGGTGAACCAGCGGTTCTCGTCGGTGATGTCCGTCGGCGCCGGGTCGGCGAGCCGGCGCCGCAGCTCGGCGCGGCCGTCCTCGGTCAGGGTGAGGACGTGCCGGGGTGCCGCGCCGCTGCCCGGCCGGGTCTCCCGGGCCAGCAGCCCGGCCCTCTCCAGGCGCTTGATGGCCGGGTAGAGCGTGCTCTCCGCCACCGGTTTCACATGCCCGGTCAGCGCGGTGATGCGCTTGCGCAGCTCGTAGCCGTGCAGCGGACTGTCGTGGAGAAAACCCAGGATGGCGAGTTCCAGCATGCCCGCATTCTGCCCCACCGGCGGTGTACCTCGCTGCCGCAATACATCGGCCTCGATGTATAGTCCGTCCGGAGAAGACCCGACGACCCGGACAGGAGCAGCCGTGCGACACACCGCGTTCACCCCGGCCGGCGACCTCATCGCCTGGACCGAAGCGGCGGGGGAGGGACCCGCGCGCGTCTACGTGCACGGCCTGGGCGCCGCCTGCGCCCCCTATCACGCCCATGTCGCGGCCGATCCGGCACTGGCCGGCCGCCGTTCGCTCTTCGTCGACCTGCCCGGCCACGGCCTCAGCGACCGCCCCCGGGGCTTCGGCTACACCCTGGAGGACCACGCCCGCGCGCTCGGCCGGGTGCTCGACGCCGCGGGGATCCGCGGCGCCGAGGTGGTCGGCCACAGCATGGGCGGGTCGGTCGCCGTGGTCCTCGCCCACCACCGCCCGGAGCTGGTCTCCCGGTTGGTCCTGGCGGAGCCCAACCTGGACCCGGACCCGCCGGCCACCGCCGGCAGCAGCGGTATCGCCCGGTACACCGAGGAGGAGTTCGTCCACGGCGGAGGGATGGCGCGGACCCTGGAACGCGTCGGCCCGGTGTGGCGGGCGACGATGCGCCTGGCCGACCCCACCGCCCTGCACCGCAGCGCCGTGGGCCTGGTGCGCGGCACCCGGCCGACGATGCGGCGGCTGCTCACCGGTCTCGGCGTCCCCCGGACCCTGCTGACCGGCGCGCTCAGCCCGGCACCGGCCGGCCGGGCCGAGCTGGCAGCCGCCGGGGTGCGGCTGGTGACGGTGCCGGGGGCCGGACACAACATCATGTTCGACAACCCCGCCGGCTACACCGCCGCGATAGCCGCCCGCCCCTGAAGCCGGTGCGGCCGGGACCGCGCACCGGTCCGCGGGGCCGCACCGCTCCGGAGTCCGACCGCCCCCCGAAGCCCGACCGCACCCCGGTGGCCGGACCGTCCTCCGGTGTCCGGTGCCGGCGCCGCGCCCGCCCGGACCGTGCCGCGCCCGCCCGGACTGTGCTCCCGCGGTGCCGGACCGGGGCGCTCCGGCCCGGCCGGCGGCGGTCCCGGGTGGCCCGGAAGCGATCAGTTTCGGTCGAATAACCGGCGTCCGTCGGCCTGTTGGCCGCTGTCCGGCACCGGCGTGGCCGTCCGGTCGCCCCGCGGTCCGGTGGCCGTCCCGGCCGACCCCGGGCTGACCTGCGGTTCGGCGGGCGTGCCGGGGCCGGCCCCGGCACGCCGCGCACCGTTCCCACCGGTGGTCCGGGTGGCGGTGCGGGCGGTCCGGGTCCGCCCGGTGGCCGGTCCGGGACACGACGCCACGGCGTTACGTACGCAAAGGGTGACCGGTCACCGTCCGGCCGGGGCACCGCCCGGACGGGCCGCGCCGGCACCCGCCGGGCTCCCGCGGCCGGCCCGCCTTCGGAGCCCGCCCCGCCCCGTGATCAGCGCGAACCGGACCGTAGGTGCGGGCCGGCCCGCTCGCCGGGCGCCCGCGCGTACCGGCCGGCCCCGGCGGCCCGCCGGTGCCACCGTTGCTTCGCCATTGTCATCGTCGTGTCCCCGCCCGGTGCCAACGCGCCGACGTGACCGGTGTGACGGGCGGGTCGGGTTGCCCAGGGTGGCGTCGGTGGGCAAGGCTGGCCCGGCAGCTGTGGGGAGATGGCAGGGGACGGGGAGGCATCACGGTATGACATTCAGCAAGGGGCTCGACTGGCTGCTGGACGATCTGACGGAGCGGATCGAGCACATACGGCACGCGCTGGTGCTGTCCAACGACGGACTGGTGACCGGCGCGTCCGCCTCGCTGGCGCGGCAGGACGCCGAACACCTCGCCGCGGTCTCGTCCGGCCTGCACAGCCTCGCCAAGGGGTCGGGGCTGCACTTCGGCACCGGCGGGGTGCGGCAGACCATGGTCGAGTACGAGGAGGGGGTGCTCTTCGTGACCGCCGCCGGCGACGGCAGCTGTCTGTGCGTCCTGAGCGGACCGGAGAGCGACGTGGGGCAGATCGCCTACGAGATGGCGCTGATGGTGAACCGGGTGGGTGAACACCTGGGCGTGGAGGCCAGGCAGCAGGGCGGCCGGACCAGCCACCTGTGACCCGGCCGGCACCGCCCGTCCGGGCGGTGCCACCGCCGCGCGGGTGCCGCCGGCCGGGCTCCGGGCGGCGGCACCCCTCGGTCAGCGCACCCGCGCCACGACCGGCTGCGGCCCCTCCGGGCCGAGGGTGTCCAGCGGCGGCCGCTCGATCAGCGGCTCGTGGTACGTGGTGGTGAGCAGGCCCCGCGGTGTCGCGGCGGCGTGCACGAAACGGGTGTAGGCGCTGCCGTCGCCGATGAAGCGGCCGGCGGCGCCGGACCGGGTGCCCGCCCGGTCCAGGATGGTGCGGGCGACGGCGTACCCCATCCGGGACAGCGCGGTCAGGGACTGGTGCCGGTTGATCCGGCCGCCGAGGTCCACCTCGGCCAGGGACGCGACGCCGCCTCGTGCCGCCGCGTCGATGAGCAGCCCCACGTCGACGCCGTACCCGGTGACGAACGGCAGCGAGCGCAGCAGCGACCGGTGCCCGGCGAACTCGCCGGCGAGCGGCTGGGCGAACCCGGCCAGCTCCGGGAAGAACACGTTGAGCAGCGGCTTGGCGGCGATCTCGGTCACCCGCCCGCCCGCGTCCTCGTCCACCACGTCGTGCCGGGCGAACGGGCGGCGGAACGCCCCCTTGGTGAACCGGATGCCGGGGTCGGTGAGCATCGGGCCGAGGATGCCCGCCACCAGTTCGGGCCGGAAGTCCCGGGAGTCGGTGTCGGCGAAGGCCACCAGGTCGCCCTCGGCCACGGACAGCCCGCGCCACAGCGCGTCGCCCTTGCCGAGGTTCGGCCCGTAACCCGGCATCAGGTCCGACTCCAGGTACACCTCCGCGTCGAAGCCGCGGGCGATGTCGGCGGTGCCGTCGTCCCCGTCACTGGCCACCACCACGACCTGATCGACCAGGGGCACCGCGTCCGCCTCCACCGGCCGGCGCAGCGCCGACAGCTCGGTGAGCACCGTGCCGATGGTCTCGGCCACCTGCCGGGCCGGCAGGATCACCGTGACCGTGGTCCCGGCCTGCCGCTTGCGTCGGGCCAGCCGTTCCAGATCGGCGAACGCCCCCCGGGCGAACCGTCGGGGACCGGTCACCCGCGAGGCGGTGTCCGTGTTCAGCATGGGTTCTCCTCACGTCGGCGGCCGGGACGGCGGGCGCGGCCCGGGCGCGGGCCCGCCGGGGAGGGCGGAGCCGCGCGCTCACGTCGCACCGGCAGCATCTCCCCGCGGCCACGCGGGTGCACCCGGGCTTCACCCAGCCGGATGAGGCCGCCCCCGCGCCGGACTCAGCCGAGCTTGCGGAACAGCCCCTCCTGCATCACCGACACCAGCAGCCGTCCGTCCCGGTCGAAGATCAGCCCACGGGCCAGCCCCCGGCCCCCGGTGGCGATCGGCGACTCCTGCTGGTACAGGAACCACTCGTCGGCGCGGAACGGCCGGTGGAACCACATGGCGTGGTCCAGCGACGCCATGTCGAAGCCCCGCGGGCCCCACAGCGGCTCGACCGGGATGCGCACCGCGTCCAGCAGCGTCATGTCGCTGGCGTAGGTGAGGGCGCAGGTGTGCACCAGCGGATCGTCGCCCAGCGGGCCCAGCGCCCGCATCCACACCCCGCTGCGCGGCTCGGCCCCGGCCAGCTCCCGCGCCGACCACCGCAGCCGCTCCACGTACCGGATGTCGAACGCCTGCCGCCGCTCCATGACGCGCAGCGCCTCCGGCAGCTCGCCCAGGTGGGCCCGGAGCTCCTCGCCGATCCGCGGCAGGCTCTCCGGCGCCGGGACGTCCGGCATCGGCACCTGGTGCTCGATGCCCGGCTCGGGCTCGTGGAAGGAGGCCGTCAGGTTGAAGATGGTGCGGCCCTCCTGGACCGCCACCACCCGCCGGGTGGTGAAGGACCGGCCGTCCCGCACCCGCTCCACCTGGTAGACGATGGGCACCCCGGGCGCGCCGGGCCGCAGGAAGTAGGCGTGCAGCGAGTGCACCGGGCGCCGCCCGTCGGTGGTCCGCCCGGCGGCCACCAGCGCCTGTCCCGCCACCTGCCCGCCGAACACCCGCTGCAGCGACTCGTCGGGGCTGTGACCGCGGAAGATGTTCTGCTCGATCCGCTCCAGGTCGAGCAGATCGACCAGACGCTCGGCGGGGGTGGTCATGGCTGGTGCCTTTCTGCCGGGGACTCGCCGTGGGGGCGTGGGCGAGACTACCCCCGCCCAGGTCACCGGCGGGGACGGGCACCGGTGCCGCGGGCCGTGGCAACCGGGCGGCGCCGTGGCACCCGGCCGGGGCCCGGCCCCCCGGGCGGCGCCGTCCGGTCACGCGTACCGGCACCGGGCCGCGGCGCGCGGGCCGCCCGGGCCGCGGATCACCCCGTGCGGCGCCCCGCGGCCGACCCGCCGCCGCGGCGGGGTCCGGTCACGGCCCGGCGAGCGGTCGTCCGGCCTACAGCGGACCGACGCCGGTGACCCGGACGACCGCGCGCCCCTCCTCGTCGGAGGCGGCCAGGTCCACCTCGGCGGAGATGCCCCAGTCGTGGTCACCCTCGGGGTCGGCGAAGGTCTGCCGCACCCGCCACAGCCCGTGCTCCGGCTGCTCCTCGATCCGCAGCAGCTTCGGGCCGCGGGCCTCCGGACCGGTGCCCAGCTCCTCGTACTCGTCCCAGTACGCGTCCATCGCCGCGGCCCAGCGCTCCTCGTCCCAGCCGGACTCCTCGTCCAGCTCGCCCAGCTCCGCGACCTTGTCCAGCGCGGCCAGCTCCACCCTGCGGAACATCGCGTTGCGCACCAGCACCCGGAACGCCCGCGCGTTGGCGGTGACCGGCTTGACCTGGTCGGCCCGCTCCTGCGCCTCCTCCGCCGTCAGCTCCTCGGGGTTGGCCAGCTGCTCCCACTCGTCCAGCAGGCTGGAGTCCACCTGGCGCACCAGCTCGCCCAGCCAGGCGATCAGGTCCTGGAAGTCG
Organism: Streptomyces pactum; assembly: GCF_016031615.1. Classification (GTDB taxonomy): domain Bacteria; phylum Actinomycetota; class Actinomycetes; order Streptomycetales; family Streptomycetaceae; genus Streptomyces; species Streptomyces pactus. Next base: position 340,869 of record NZ_JACYXC010000001.1, on the reverse strand, counting down.
TCGGACTTCAGGTCGTCGGGCACGGTGTGGTCCAGCGCCTTGTACGCGCTCGCCAGGTAGCGCAGCACGATGCCCTCGGTGCGCGCCAGGTCGTAGAAGGAGACGAACTCGGTGAAGGTCATCGCCCGCTCGTACATGTCGCGGACCACCGACTTCGGGGAGAGCGGGTGGTCGCCGACCCACGGATGGCTGCGGCGGTACAGCCCGTAGGCGTGGAACAGCAGCTCCTCCAGCGGCTTGGGGTGCGACACCTCCTGGAGCCGCTCCATCCGCTCCTCGTACTCGACGCCGTCCGCCTTCATCGCCGCCACGGCCTCGCCGCGCGCCTTGTTCTGCTGGGCCATCAGGATCTGCCGCGGGTCGTCCAGCGTGGACTCCACCACCGAGACCATGTCCAGCGCGTACGACGGCGACTCGGGGTCCAGCAGCTCGAAGGCGGCCAGCGCGAACGTCGACAGCGGCTGGTTCAGGGCGAAGTCCTGCTGGAGATCGACGGTCAGCCGAACGATGCGCCCCTCCGCGTCCGGTTCCGGCAGCCGCTCGACGATGCCGCCGTCGAGCAGCGACCGGTAGATCGCGATGGCCCGCCGGATGTGCCGCAGCTGGTTCCGGCGCGGCTCGTGGTTGTCCTCCAGCAGCCGCCGCATCGCCTCGAACGCGTTGCCCGGACGGGCGATCACCGACAGCAGCATGGCGTGCGTCACCCGGAACCGCGAGGTCAGCGGCTCGGGGTCGGCGGCGATGAGCTTCTCGAAGGTGTTCTGGCCCCAGTTGACGAAGCCCTCGGGCGCCTTCTTGCGCACCACCTTGCGGCGCTTCTTGGGATCGTCCCCCGCCTTGGCGAGGGCCTTCTCGTTCTCCACCACGTGCTCGGGCGCCTGGGCCACCACCAGACCGGCGGTGTCGAAGCCGGCCCGCCCGGCCCGCCCGGCGATCTGGTGGAACTCCCGGGCCCGCAGGGTGCGCACCCGCTGCCCGTCGTACTTGGTGAGCGCGGTGAACAGCACCGTGCGGATCGGTACGTTGACCCCCACACCCAGGGTGTCGGTGCCGCAGATCACCTTCAGCAGACCCGCCTGCGCCAGCTTCTCCACCAGCCGCCGGTACTTCGGCAGCATCCCGGCGTGGTGCACCCCGATGCCGTGGCGGACGTAACGCGACAGGTTCCGGCCGAACTTGGTGGTGAAGCGGAAGTTGCCGATCAGATCGGCGATCTGGTCCTTCTCCGCGCGGGTGCACATGTTGATGCTCATCAGCGCCTGCGCCCGCTCCACCGCCGCGGCCTGGGTGAAGTGGACGATGTAGACCGGGGCCTGCCGGGTCTCCAGCAGCTCGGTCAGCGTCTCGGTGAGCGGGGTGGTGCGGTACTCGTAGCTCAGCGGCACCGGACGGGTCGCGGAGCGGACCACGGCGGTGGGACGGCCGGTCCGCCGGGTCAGGTCCTCCTCGAACCGGGACACATCGCCCAGCGTCGCCGACATCAGGATGAACTGCGCCTGCGGCAGCTCCAGCAACGGGATCTGCCAGGCCCAGCCGCGGTCCGGTTCGGCGTAGAAGTGGAACTCGTCCATCACCACCTGGCCGACGTCGGCGTCCCGGCCGTCCCGCAGCGCGATGGACGCCAGCACCTCGGCGGTGCAGCAGATGACCGGGGCGTCGGCGTTGACCGAGGCGTCGCCGGTGAGCATGCCGACGTTCTCGGTGCCGAAGATCTTGCACAGCTCGAAGAACTTCTCCGACACCAGCGCCTTGATCGGCGCGGTGTAGAAGGTCACCTGGTCGTTCGCGAGCGCGGTGAAGTGGGCGCCGGCCGCCACCAGGCTCTTCCCCGAGCCGGTCGGCGTGGACAGGATCACGTTGGCGCCCGACACCACCTCGATCAGCGCTTCCTCCTGGGCGGGGTACAAGGAGATCCCGCGCCCCTCCACCCAGGTCGAGAACGCCTCGAAAAGCGCATCGGGGTCGGCGTCGCTCGGCAGCTGATCGATAAGAGTCTTCACGTTCCTATACTGCCTGCTCCCCGGACCCGCCCGGGACCTGCCCGCACGGGTGAAGATCATCCGCCGCTAGGCTGTGCCCGGACGGACACGCCCGCTCCGCACCGGGCGGGGCGAGGAGCGGACCGGCAGGGGCGGGGAACGGACATGATGGGACCGGCGCATTCGCTGTCCGGGGCGGCCGCGTGGCTGGGGGTCGGCGCGGCGGCCGGGGCCACCGGGCACCCGATGCCCTGGCCGGTGCTGGTGGTCGGCGCGCTGATCTGCGCCGGGGCGGCGCTCGCCCCGGACCTGGACCACCGCTCGGCGACGATATCCCGGGCCTTCGGGCCGATCTCGCGCGGCCTGTGCGAGGTGATCGACCGGCTGTCGTACGCGGTGTACCGGGCGACCCGGAAACCGGGCGACCCGCGCCGCTCCGGCGGCCACCGCACCCTCACCCACACCTGGGTGTGGGCGGTGCTGATCGGCGCCGGCGCCTCGCTGCTGGCGGTCACCGGAGACCGCTGGGCGGTGCTGGGCATCCTCTTCGTGCACGTGGTGCTCGCCGTCGAGGGCCTGCTGTGGCGCATGGCACGGGTCTCCAGCGATGTGCTGGTGTGGCTGCTGGGCGCCGCCGGCGCCTGGATCCTCGCCGGGGTGCTGGACGAACCGGGGAACGGCTCGGACTGGCTCTTCGGCGCCGGCCACGCGTACCTGTGGCTCGGCCTGCCCATCGTGCTCGGCGCGCTGGTGCACGACATCGGTGACGCGCTGACCGTGTCCGGCTGCCCGATCCTGTGGCCCATCCCCATCGGCCGCAGGCGCTGGTACCCGGTGGGGCCGCCGCGCGGCCTGCGGTTCCGGGCCGGCAGCTGGGTGGAGCTGAAGGTCCTCACCCCCGCCTTCATGGTGCTCGGCGGTCTGGGCGGGCTGGGCGCGCTCGGCTATCTGTGACGCGCCCGGCCGCGGGCGTCCGCGCCCGCGACGCGGCCGGTGACGGCTCACCACGGGTGGCGGGGCGTCCGTCCGGAAGCGGACGCGGCGGCGTCCTTCCGTTCGTCCAGCCGGCCGCCGGCGACCGGCGGCGGCCGGACCCGGGACGGCCAGGCGCCGGGGTACGGGGGCGCCGGCCTGCAGGGGGGTGCTGCCCCCGGCCACGGCGAGCACGCCGGGGCGCGTCGTCACGGCCGGCGGACGCCGGACGCCGCGGCGTCCGGCGCGGCACCGGCGCGGTACGGCCGGCCGGTGACCCCGGGCGCGGCGGCGGTGCGACGATGGGGGGCATGCGTACGCCCGGAACCCCCATCCTCCGCCGGACCGCCCTCACCGCCGCGGCCGGCGTGCTGCTGGCCGGCTGCGGCGGCCCGGCGGGGCAGGACGGCGGCCGGGGCGGCGGCGACCGGGGCGGTACGGCGTCCCGCACCGCCGCCCCCGGCGCGTCACCCACCGCCGACCCCACCCGGATCCCCGGGGTGGGCGACACCCTCCACGCCCGTATCCCGGCCGACTCCGGCCAGGTGGTGGCGGTCTACGGCCGCGGGCCCGACTCCGCCGACGCCACCGTGGTGCTCTACACCCGGCGGGACGGCGCCTGGCAGCGCACCCGGCAGTGGTCCGGGCACAACGGCAAGCGCGGCTGGACCACCGACCACCGGCAGGGCGACCGGCGCAGCCCGGTCGGGGTCTTCACGCTCAGCGACGCCGGCGGGGTGCTGCCCGATCCCGGGGCGCGGCTGCCGTACACCGCCGACCCCGCCTTCGCCGCTCCGCGCTCCTGGTCCCGCAGCCACTGGCACGACTTCGACTACGTCATCGCCATCGACTACAACCGGGTGCGCGGCACCAGCCCGCTGGACCCCACCCGCCCCCAGGGGCAGGAGAAGGGCGGCAGCATCTGGCTGCACCTGGACCACGGCAGCGGGACGTCGGGCTGTGTGAGCCTGCCCAGGTCCGGGATGGAGTACCTGCTCAGGACGGTGGACCCGGCACAGCATCCGGTGGTGGTGATGGGGGACCGGGCGCACCTGGCCGCCTGAGCGCACCACCGCCCGGCTCCCGGGGCGGCCCTGGCCGGACCCGCCGGCCGCCCCGGGGGCCGGGCCGCCGACCGCCGGCGGCACCGCGGCGGCGGCCCGGGCCGTCAGCCGGCCGGTTCGGCCGAGTCCACGCCGGGCCGGGCCTTGCGCCACAGCCCGCGGGTGAAGTCCGGGATCTCCTGCGGGGCGCCGCCCGCCTTGATCGACCGGTGGCTCAGCGGCACCGGGGCGGTCCAGGTGGCCGCGTCGTAGACGTCGAAGTCGGGCACCAGACCCAGCCGCATGCACTGGACGAGGCGGTAGAGCATGATGTAGTCCATGCCGCCGTGGCCGCCGGGCGGGTTGCTGTGCTTCTTCCACAGCCAGTGGTCCCAGTCCGCGTACGCCCCGAAGTCGCCCCACCGGTCGTCGGTCATCTCCGGCTCCAGGTAGATCCGCGCCGGGTAGTCCTCGAACACCCCCTTGGTGCCGCCGAGGATGTTCAGCCGGCTGTACGGGTGGGGGTTGGACACGGCGTGCTCCAGCCGGATCACCCGGCCCTTGGCCGTCTGCACCAGGGAGATCGACATGTCGCTCTCGATGTAGCTCTCCTTCCAGCTCGGGTGACCCGGCGGCATGTGCTGGGCGCGGTAGGCGGCCAGGCCCAGCGCGGGGGAGCCGAAGGTGGAGATGCGCACCGCGCGGTCGCCGCGGTTGACGTCCATGTAGTTGGCGACCGGGCCGAACCCGTGGTTGGGGTAGAGGTCGCCCCGCAGCCGGGTGTGCCACAGGCGCCGCCAGGGCCCCTCGTAGTAGTCGGGGTCGAACATCAGCCCGCGCAGGTCGTGGATGTAGGCGCCCGCGCCGTGCAGCAGCTCGCCGAAGAGCCCGGCGTGCGCCATGCGCAGCACCCGCATCTCGTTCCGGCCGTAGCAGCAGTTCTCCAGCTGCATGCAGTGGCGCCGGGTGCGCTCGGAGACGTCCACCAGCTCCCACAGCTGGTCCAGTTCGAGGGCGAGCGGACACTCCACGCCCACGTGCTTGCCGTGCTCCATGGCCGTCCGGCACATCTCGTAGTGCCAGTCCCAGGGCGTGGCGACGTAGACGAAGTCCACGTCCCGGCGCTCGCACAGCCGCACGAAGTCCCGGTCGCCGCCGGTATACCGGGCCGGGGCCGGCTGTCCGGCGGCGGTGACCTTGGCCGCCGCCGCCTCGGCCTTCTCCCGCACCGGGTCGCACAGCGCGGTCACCCGGACCCCGGGCAGCGCCAGGAACAGGTCGATCATGCTGCCACCGCGCTGCCCGAGGCCGATGATGCCCACGCGCACCGTCTCCCGGCGCTCGAACGGGACTTCGTGCGGCTGTGCGAGCGCCGGGACGTGGACTTCGTCTACGTCGCCACGCCCTCGGGGGGCGTGGCGGGCGCGGCCGGAGCGGCGGGGGGCGGAGCGGGGGGCCGCGGCGGCGGACGGGGAGGCGGCCGCCCCCAGGCCGATCCCGGCCCCGGCGGCGCCGGCGCCCCACAGCACGGAACGGCGGCTCGGCTGCTGCGGTGTTGCCTCGTGCATCGATCCTCCCGGAGAAGAACGGACGTACCCGGCCGGTGGTGAACCGTCGTCAGGACCCTGACGGGTGGGGTGCACGGGACACAAGGGAGCTGCTTGGACTCCTGTCGCGGGTGGTTGGACGAAGCCGCGGCCGGCCGGCGGTCAGCAGTCGCGCTCCGGGTCGTCGGCCAGCGCGTCCAGCAGGCCGCCCAGCTCCCGGCGCTGTGCCTCGGTGAGCGGGGCCAGCACGTCCTCGGCCGCGGCGCGCCGGGCGTCCCGCAGCGCGCGCAGGGTGCCCCGGCCGGCCTCGGTCAGCTCGATGCGGATCACCCGGCGGTTGGCCGGATCGGGGACCCGGCGCACCGAGCCGTGCGCCTCCAGGGCGTCCACCAGGGTGGTCACCGCGCGCGGCACCACCTCCAGCCGCTGGGCGAGGTCGGCCATCCGCGGCGGGCGGCCGTCCGCGTCCCGGCGGGCCACCGTGCGCAGCAGCCGGGCCTGGGCCGGGGTGACGCCCAGCGGTTCGAGGTACCGGCGCTGGGCCCGGTGGAGCCGGCGGGTGAGGCGGAGCAGCTGCTCGGCGAGACGGCCGGAGGCGTCGGCGGCCGGGGCGGGCGAGGACATGCCCCGACTCTAGCAGGATGTACTTCATTGTGAACTTAGGTAAATATGAGCTACGCTCGGTGGGACTCTGCCGCCGCCCCGTCCCGGCCCGTGCCCCGGAAGGAGCCCATGCACCACGACGGCCCCGAATGGACCCCGCCGCCCGCCGACCCCGAACGCCCGGCCCAGGTACGCCGCATCCTCGGCCTGTTCCGCCCCTACCGCGGCCGGCTCGCCGTGGTCGGGCTGCTGGTCGCCGCGTCCTCGCTGGTCTCGGTGGCCTCGCCGTTCCTGCTCCGGGAGATCCTCGACACCGCCATCCCGCAGGGGCGGACCGGGCTGCTGAGCCTGCTGGCGCTCGGCATGATCGCGGCGGCCGTGCTGGGCGGCGTCTTCGGCGTCGTGCAGACCCTGGTGTCCACCACGGTCGGGCAGCGGGTGATGCACGATCTGCGGACCGCCGTCTACGACCGGCTGCAGCGCATGCCGCTGGCCTTCTTCACCCGCACCCGCACCGGCGAGGTGCAGTCCCGGATCGCCAACGACATCGGCGGCATGCAGGCCACCGTGACCTCCACCGCGACCTCGCTGGTCTCCAACCTCACCAGCGTCGTCGCCACCGTGGTGGCGATGCTCGCCCTCGACTGGCGGCTGACGGTCGTCTCGCTGCTGCTGCTGCCGGTGTTCGTCTGGATCAGCCGCCGGGTGGGGCAGGAGCGGAAGAAGATCACCTCGCAGCGGCAGAAGCAGATGGCGGCGATGTCGGCGATGGTCACCGAGTCGCTGTCGGTGAGCGGCATCCTGCTGGGGCGCACCATGGGCCGCTCCGACTCGCTGACCGAGGCGTTCGCCCGGGAGTCCGACCGGCTGGTGGGGCTGGAGATCCGCTCCAGCATGGCCGGCCGGTGGCGGATGGCCACCATCGGAGTGGTGATGGCCGCGATGCCCGCCCTGATCTACTGGGCCGCGGGCCTGGCGCTGCAGGCGGGCGGCCCCGCCGTCTCCATCGGCACCCTGGTCGCCTTCGTCTCCCTCCAGCAGGGCCTGTTCCGGCCGACGGTGAGCCTGCTGTCCACCGGGGTGCAGATCCAGAGCAGCCTCGCCCTCTTCCAGCGGATCTTCGAGTACCTGGACATGCCGGTGGACATCACCGAGCCCGACCGCCCGGTCCGGCTGGAGACGATCCGCGGCGAGGTCCGCTTCGAACGGGTGGACTTCGCCTACGAACCGGGCGAGGACGGAGCCGGCCGGCCCACCCTCCGCGGCATCGACCTGACCGTCCCCGCCGGCAGCAGCCTCGCCGTCGTGGGCCCCACCGGCTCCGGGAAGAGCACCCTGAGCCACCTGGTGCCGCGGCTGTACGACGTGACCGGAGGCCGGGTGCTGCTGGACGGCGTGGACGTCCGCGACCTGGACTTCGACTCGCTCGCCCGCGCCGTCGGCGTGGTCTCCCAGGAGACGTACCTCTTCCACGCCTCGGTCGCCGACAACCTGCGGTTCGCCAAGCCGGACGCCACCGAGGAGGAGATGGTGGAGGCGGCCCGGGCGGCGCAGATCCACGACCACATCGCCTCCCTCCCCGACGGCTACGACACCGTCGTCGGGGAGCGCGGCCACCGCTTCTCCGGCGGCGAGAAGCAGCGGCTGGCCATCGCCCGCACCATCCTGCGCGACCCGCCGGTGCTCATCCTCGACGAGGCCACCAGCGCGCTGGACACCCGGACCGAACACGCCGTCCAGCAGGCCATCGACGCGCTGTCGGCCGGCCGCACCACCATCACCATCGCGCACCGGCTCTCCACGGTCCGGGACGCCGACCTGATCGTCGTCCTGGACGGCGGACGCATCGTGGAGCGGGGCACCCACGACGAACTGCTCCGCCGGGGCGGCCGCTACGCCGCCCTGGTGCGCCGGGACACCCGGGGAAGTACCCCCGACCCGGAACCCGTGCGGTCCCCGGACCCGGTGGGCTGAGCCCGGCCCGGCAGGTGGTCGGGTGCCGTCCGCCGGCCCGGCGGCCGGGGGCGGCGGACGGTCCGCCGCACCGGCGGGTAGCGGGCCGCACGGACCCGCGGTGGCGGACCGGGGCGCGGCGGGCGGCGAACCGGCGGGCCCCCAAGCGGAGTTGCGGACGCCACCCCGTACGGTGGCGCCATGACGCTGTTCACCTTCGAACGTTACTGCGACGAGATCGTCGATCAGACCGACCAGCTGCGGAAAACCGTCCGGGGCGCCGACCTGTCCGCCCCCGTCCCCTCCTGCCCCGACTGGACCATCGGGCAGCTGCTCCGGCACGTCGGCGGCGCGCACCGCTGGGTGGAGACCATCGTGCGCACCCGCGCCCCGGGGCCCATCCCCCAGCAGGAGGACCACGGCCTCGCCGACGACGCCACGGAGATCGACGGCTGGCTCGCCGAAGGGGCCGCGCAGCTCGCCGGGACGCTGCGGGAGGCCGGCACCGAGGCCCAGATGTGGACGGCGGTGCCCGGACGGACCACCTTGTTCTGGGCCCGCCGCATGGTGCACGAGACCGTGGTCCACCGGGCCGACGCGGCGCTGGCCGCCGGGGCGGAGTACCCGCTCGCCACGGACGTCGCGGTGGACGCGCTCGACGAGTGGATGGAGCTGGGCGCGCTGCCGCAGCTGATGGAACTCCACCCAGAGCGGCGCGAACTGCTCGGCCCCGGCCGGACCCTCCACCTGCACGCCACCGACACCGGGCCGCAGACGGCGGCGGAGTGGCTGGTGGACCTCGGCGGCGAGGCCGTCACCTGGCGCCGGGCCCACGAGAAGGCCGCCGTGGCGGTGCGCGGCCCGGTCACCGACCTGCTGCTCCTGGTCTACCGGCGGACCCCCGCCGACCACCCGGGCCTTGAGGTCCTCGGCGACGCGGAGCTGCTCGACTTCTGGCTGGAGCGGGTCGCGTTCGGCTGAGCGTCACGTTCCGCGGGCCGTCGCGCCACCCTTCCGCCGGCCGGCCTGGCTGCCGGTCAGGCGGTCGGCCGGCGGGCGGTCGGGGGGTGGCCTGCGGAACGGCCTCCGGTGCGCGGTGCGCGGGTGCGCCGGCGTGTTGGCCCGGCCCGGGTCCCCGGGGATCCGTGTCCGGGGCAGCCGGCCCGTGGGTCCCCGGCGGCGCGAGCACACCCGCGCGGGGCCGGCCGGGACCACGGCGCCCCGCCGCGTCCGGCCGGGGTGAGGGCGCCCGGCCGCCACCGGCCCTCGCCGGGCACACCCTCACGCCGGGCACCGCACCCTCCCGACGGGCACCGCACCCTCACGGCGGGGACGGTGCCCTCATGCCGGGGACGGTGTCCTCATGCCGGGGACGGTGTCCTCATGCCGGGGACGGCGCCCGGTCCGCCGGACCGCTCCCCGGACCGGCGAACTCGGCGCGGACCGCCTCGGTGTGCTCGCCCAGTGAGGGCACCGGCCGCATCGGCGCCCGCCGCCCCGCCACCTCCACCGGCGGCAGCAGACCGCGCAGCGGGCCCACCGGCGAGTCGAAGTCCTGCCACCGGTCACGCGCCGCCAGCTGCGGATGACCGGCGAACTCCGCGACCGTGCGCAGTCGCGCGGCGGCGATCCCCGCCCCGTCCAGCAGCGCGAGCAGCCCGTCCGCGGTGTGGCCGGCGAAACACCCCTCCAGCTGGCCGGTCAGCTCCTCGTCGTGCGCGTGGCGCAGCGGGTTGTCCGCGAACCGCGGGTCCCGGACCAGCTCCGGGCGGCGCAGCACCCGCTCGCACAGCGCCACCCACTCGCGGTCGTTCTGCACGCTGAGGAAGATCTGCGCGCCGTCCCCGCACCGGTACGCCCCGTAGGGGGAGATGGACGGATGGCGGGCGCCGCTGCGCCGCACCGGGGTGCCCCCGAACGCCTGCGCGTAGTACGGGTGGCCCATCCACTCGCCCAGCGCGTCCAGCAGCGAGACCGACAGCGACGTGCCCCGCCCGGTGCGCGTCCGTTCGTACAGTGCCGTCAGGATGCCGCTGTAGGCGTACATCCCGCCCGCGATGTCGGCGATCGAGATGCCGGCGCGCGCCGGGACCTCGGGGCCACCGGTGATCGACACCAGCCCCGTCTCGCACTGGACGAGCAGGTCGTACGCCTTCTTGTCACGGTACGGGCCGGTGCCGCCGTAACCGGTGATCTCGCAGGTGATCAGCCGCGGGTGGCGGGCGCGCAGCGTGCCGGCGGCCAGCCCCAGCCGGTCGCACGCGCCCGGCCGCAGGTTCTGCACGAACACGTCGGCGCGGGAGATCATCGCGTCCAGCAGCGCCCGGTCCGCCTCCTGGCGCAGATCGAGCACCACGCTCTCCTTGCCGCGGTTGACCCAGACGAAATACGCCGACATGCCCTTGACCGTACGGTCGTAGTCGCGGGCGAAGTCTCCCCGCCCGGGGCGTTCCACCTTGATCACCCGTGCCCCGAGGTCGGCGAGCTGACGGGTGGCGTACGGCGCGGCGACGGCCTGTTCCAGGGCGACCACCGTGATCCCGGCCAGCGGCTGCCGTGCCCCGGCGCGGCCGCCCGGTCCGGGGTCGGGCCGCGCCGCGAGCCCAGGATCCCGGGGCGCCGGGGGTGTCGGGGGTGACGGGTGTGGGGGTGCCGTCGTCGGCACGGCCGGTGAGGGCCACACGGTGTTCTCCTGACGGTCGGTTCGACTGCCGGCGACGGGTTTCGGGCCGCCGGGCCGTTCCCGATGAGCATGCACCGGCCGTCAAGGGGCGGCCGGGGGCCGGGCGGACAGGCGACGGTGTGGACGGGGGCGGGTGGACGGAGCCGCGGCCGGCGGGGCGGGGGCCGGCCCGGACCGGCGTGCGGCCGGGGCACCGGGCCGGGCAGGGGCGAGGGCCGGTGCCGCCGGGTGCCGGAGGGGACGCGGCCGGCCGGCCCCGTCCTCCTCCGGCCGGGGTCCGACGCGCCGGAACGGGGTCTGCCGGGGCCGACGGGTGCCGGAACGGGGTCCGCGGGGGTCCGCGGGGTGCCGGCACGGGGTCCGCCCGGCCCGGGCGCCGGATCGGGCTCCGCCGGACGTATGCGCCGGGCGTCGGGGGTCAGGCGATGCGGTCCAGGTCGCCGGGGAGCACCTGGTGGCGCAGCGGCATCCCGGCCGCAAGCCGCTCCGCCTCCTCGGTGACCGCCAGGCCCAGCCGGGGCAGCTCGTTGCCGAGCGCACCGGCGATGTGCGGGGTGAGCAGCACGTTCGGCAGGTGGTGGAGCGGTGAGCCGGCGGGCAGCGGCTCGGGGTCGGTGACGTCCAGCACCGCCGAGATCCGGCCCGACACCAGCTCCCGGGTGAGCGCGGCGGTGTCCACCAGCGCGCCCCGCGCGGTGTTCACCAGCGCGGCGCCGTCCGGCAGCAGCGCCAGCCGGCGGGCGTCCAGCAGGTGCCGGGTGCCCGGTAGCAGCGGGGCGTGCAGGCTCAGCACCTCGCTGGTGGCGACGAGTTCGTCCAGCGGCAGCGGACGGACGCCGAGCGCGCGGGCCTCCGGGCGCGGCAGATACGGGTCGTACACCGCGACCTCCACATCGAACGGGCGCAGCAGCTCGATCACCCGCCGCCCGATCCGGGAGGCCCCCACGATCCCCACCCGGCGGCCCAGGTTGCCCAGCCGCCCGGTCTCGGCCGGGTCCGGGAGGCGGTGGCTCGCCGCGTAACGGGCCCGCATCCGCAGGGCGTCCTTGCCACACAGCAGGATCGCCCCGAGGGTGAACTCGGCGACCGGCACGGCGTTGGCGCCGGCCGCGGAGGAGACCAGCAGGCCACGGTCCCAGCATGCCGCGGTCACATGCCCCTTGACGCTCCCCGCCGCGTGCAGGACCGCGCGCAGCCGGGGGAGGCCGGCCAGCACCTCCTCGGTCAGCGGGGTGCAGCCCCACCCGGTGACCAGCACCTCCGCGTCCTCGGGGGGCACACCGCCGGTGGCCACCGGGTGCGGCGCCGCCTCCCGGGCCACCCGGAGGGAGCGGGCGAGCCGGTCGAGCAGCGGGTCGGGGAAGAGCCGCGGCAGATGGACCGGTTCCATCACGAACAGCGTGGCGGGCTTGTCGGGCACGGGCCCTCCCGGTAGGCGATCGAAAGCGGTGCGCGAACGGGCCGCTCCAGTCTCCCCGACGCCCCGCCCCGACGTACCGCGATCCGGGGGGCGGTGAGCCCGGTGTCCGTTTGTCCGGTACCGGTCGGCCGGGGTCGGGGTCGGGGCCGGGCCGGTGAGTGCGGGAGTCGGGATTCGTGCGTCCGGTGCCGGCCGGTCCGTGACCGACGCTCCGCAGGGCCGGGACCCTCCGGGCATCCGTGGCTCCGGTGTCCGGTGCCCGCATCCCGGTGTCGGGATTCCGGCGTCCCGGGGCCGGCATCCGCGAGCCCGGCGGACCGGCGGCGTGGCCCGCGTGGCGGTGCTGCCCCGGCGTTCCCCCGACCGCGGGGCCGGGCCGGGCCCGTGCGCCGCCGCCGGGGCCGGCCCGGGGGAGGCCGGGGCACGTGGGATCGCCCGGTTCCGCCCGGGGGCGCCGGCCGCAGCCGGCCCGCCGCCCCCGGGGCCGGGCCGTCGTCGCGATGGGCTACGCTCCGTGGGCGAGTTCGCCGTGGCGTCATGGGAAGGGCACCGCCGTGTCAGACAAGCGGATACCGGTCATCCTCCTCGCGGGCTTCCTCGGCTCCGGCAAGACGACCCTGCTCAACCACCTGCTGCGGCGCGGTGGCGACACCAGGGTCGGTGTCATCGTCAACGACTTCGGGAGCGTCAACATCGACGCCCTGGCCGTCGCCGGGCAGGTCGATTCGATGGTCCCCATCGAGAACGGCTGTCTGTGCTGTGTCGCGGACGCCTCCGAACTGGACGCGATGGTGGCCCGCCTCGCCGACCCGGCCGTGGGCATCGACGTGATCGTCATCGAGGCCAGCGGACTGGCGGAGCCGCAGAGCATGATCCGGATGCTGCTGGCCAGCAGCGACGACCGCATCACCTACGGGGGTCTGGTCGAGGTCGTGGACGCCGCGGAGTTCGACCGCACCCGGGAGCGGCATCCGCACCTCGACCGCCATGTGCGGGCCGCCGACGTGGTGGTGCTCAACAAGGCCGACCGGGTCGAGGAGCCGGTGCGGGACCGGCTGCTGCGGACGCTGGGCGACCTGGCCCCCGGGGTGCCCGTGGTGGCGGCCGAGCACGGGCGGATCGATCCCGGCCTGCTGTTCGACGCCCCGTCCCGGCCGTCCCGTCAGGAGGCTTTCCGGCAGCTCTCCTTCGCGGACCTGTGCGCGGCCGACGAGGACCCGGGGCCCGGTGCCACCGGACACCTCCACAGCGCCTACCAGAGCGTGGAGTTCGCGGCCGACCGCCCCCTCCACCCGCGCCGGTTCCTGGACTTCCTGGACTCCCGGCCCGCCGGCGTCTACCGGATGAAGGGGTTCGTGGACTTCGCGCCGGCCGGACGGTACGAGCCGTTCTCGGTGCACGCGGTCGGCCGGTTCCTCCGTTTCCGCCCCTGGGACCGTGGGCCGGAGGAGGCCCACGGGACCCGGCTGGTCCTGATCGGGGCGGGCATCGACGCCCCGGCGCTGCGCGGCGCCCTGGCCGGCTGTGTCGCCGCGGAGTCCGAGGACGTGGCCGAACACCTGATGGCCGGCGTGCTGCGATACGTGGACCGGACGGAGGACCGGGAGGACCGCGCGGAGGCCGCGGAGGACCTGGAGCACCGGGAAGGCTGAGCGGGCCGTGCGCCGCGCGTACCCCGGGCGGACACGCGGTCCCGCGGCCGGCCCCGCCGGGCGGGGCGGACCGGGCGCCGGCCCGCCCCGTACCGGTCAGGCCTCCTGCGGGTACCAGCGCAGCTCGACGGTGTTGCCGTCCGGGTCGCGCACGTACAGCGACTCGGCGGTGCCCCGCGCCCCGAAGCGCGGGCCGGGACCGTCCACCACCTCGAAGGTGCCCTCGGCCACCACCCGCTGCCAGTCCAGCGGCTCGACGACCAGGCAGATGTGGTCCACGTTGGTGCCGCGGGGCCCGTCCGGGGCCGTGACCAGGTCGATGATAGTGGTGGGACTCACCCGCACCGACGGGAAGGGCACCTTGCCGGCGCGCCACTCGTCCACCCGGACCGGTTCCAGCCCCAGCGGCCCGCAGTAGAACGCGAGGGAGCGCTCGACGTCGGCGACGGTGAGGACGAGGTGGTCGAACGCGATCACGCGCATGGGGCACTCCTGAACGGGGACGGTGGGACAACAGATGATCGAACGGCTTGATTCTCGGGCCTCATGATCAATGCGTCCACCACCTTGTTTCGCCGGGGAGCGGTGACCGCCCCCGGACCCCGGCTTTCCCGGCCCCGTCCGCGACCGGCCGGCGCGGTGGACCGGAGCGGTGGGCCGTCGCCACGGTCCGCGGTGGTCTCACGCCACCCCGGCCGGGCGGAACTGGACACTGATCCGCGGTCCCACCGCCCGCGAGGTCTTGGGGATCGCGTGGTCCCAGGTGCGCTGCGTGGAGCCGCCCATCACCACCAGGTCGCCGTGCCCCAGTGCCCGGTACACCGTCGGCCCGCCGCCGTCCCGGGGCCTGAGCGCCAGCCGCCGGGGGTCGCCGACGGAGACGATGGCGACCATGGTGTCCTCGGTGCTGCCCCGGCCGATCCGGTCGCCGTGCCAGGCGACGCTGTCCCGGCCGTCCCGGTACAGGCACAGCCCCGCCGTGCGGAACGGCTCGCCCAGTTCCTCGGCGTACCGGGCGCTGAGCGCGTCCCGGGCGGCGGTCAGCACCGGGTGGGGGAGCGGGTCGCCCGCCCGGTAGTGGGCGAGGAGCCGGGGCACCTCCACCACCCGGTCGTACATCCGGCGCTGCTCCTCCCGCCAGGGGACCCGGTGGACCAGGTGGTCGAAGAGCTCGTCGGCCCCGGTGAGCCAGCCCGGCAGGACGTCGATCCAGGCGCCCATGCCGAGGTCGGTGCGGTGCAGGCCGTCCAGCGGGCGCAGCCCGATGGTCTCCTCCCCGGCGAAGAGGGACGGCTGCAGGTTCAGGTCCATGACCTCAGAATACGCGGTAATCGAACTGGCGATCGAGTGTGGCGGGGTGTGGACCCGCGCCGACTCCTCGGGCCTCAGGGGGAGGCACCGGTGAGGCGTACGGGCCGGTGCCCGCCCGCCCGTACGGCCACCCCACGGGCCCTTCTCTCTCCGGCCCGCACGGCAGTCGCGCGCGTCCGTGCCCCACCCGCCCGTACGTCTCGTCCGTACACCCTCCGTCCGCGCCAAACCCGCCCGCGCGTCGCCGGCCCGCTCGTACGGCTCCGCTCCGGGGCGCCCGGACCGGAGCCGTACTCCCGCCGCATGCGGGTGCCGGGCCCCGGTCAGCGGCTGAGGGCCGCCTCCGGTGCCGCGGTGGCCGCCCGCGGGCCGTCGTCCGTACCACCGGCACCGTCGGGGGAGTCCACGGTGGACGGCGTACCGTGCGGGCCGTCCCCGTGCTCCGCGGCGGTGGCCCGCGGGGACGGCTCGCCGGCCGTGCCACCGTCGTTCCACGGCGCGTCCGCCCCGGCCTCCCCGGTGCCCCCGGGCCGCCGCGCCGGCAGCGCCGCCATCAGCAGGAAGACCAGGGCCAGCACTCCGGTCACCCACCACAGCGCGTGCTGGAACGCCTCGGTGTACGCCGCGCCCCGCTCGCCGGGCACGGCGGCCCGCCGCTCGTCGACGGCGGAGAGGAAGACCACCGAGACCAGCGCCAGCCCGAGCGCGTTCCCCATCTGCTGGACGGTGTTGACCAGCCCGGACGCGGAGCCCGCGTGCTCGCGCGGCACCCGGGAGAGCACCATGTCGGTCAGCGGGGCGACGATCAGGCCCATGCCCGTGCCCATCACCACGAGCGGCGGGATCATCTGCCAGGAGGTGACCTGGGTGCCGTACCGCTCCGCCACCGCGATGTAGAGCAGCAGCCCCGACGCCATGATCAGGGCGCCGCCGCGCAGCACGTTCCGGCCGAACCGGGGCACCAGCTTCTGCACCGACACCCCGGCCGCCACCGAGACCGCGACCGAGAACGGGACGCCGGTCAGCCCCGCGCGCAGCGCGCTCCAGCCCAGCCCGATCTGCATGTAGAGGGTCCAGACCAGGAAGAAGATGCCGCACACCACTCCGAAGGCGAGCTGGACCGCGATGCCGGCGGCGAAGCTCTTCACCCGGAACAGCCCCAGCTCGATGAGCGGCGACCCGTCCTTGCGGGTCTTGTACCGCTCGTAGGCGATGAGCACACCGAAGACCGCGACGCTCCCGGCCATCGACCCGTACCCCCACACCGGCCAGCCCAGCTCGTGGCCGCGGGTGAGCGGGTAGACCAGCATCAGCAGCGCGGCGGTGACCAGGCCCACGCCCGGCAGGTCCAGCCGCAGCGCCCCGGGCGCCTTGGACTCGGTGATGTAGCGGGCGCCCAGCAGCAGCCCTGCGATGCCGACCGGCAGGTTGATCAGGAAGATCGGCCGCCAGCCCAGTCCGAACAGGTCCCACTCGGTCAGCAGCGCGCCGAGGATCGGGCCGGACACCGCGCCCAGCCCCACGATCGCCCCGAACAGGCCGAACACCTTGCCCCGCTCGTGCGGCGGGAAGGTGGCGTGCACGATCGACAGCACCTGCGGCACCATGAGCGCCGCCGTGGCGCCCTGCAGCACGCGCGCCGCGATGAGCAGCTCGGGGGTGGTGGCCAGGCCGCACAGCGCCGAGGCCGCGGTGAACCCGGCGATCCCGGTGAGGAACAGCCGCTTGCGGCCGTAGATGTCGCCCAGCCGGCCACCGGTGATCAGCCCCGCGGCGAAGGCGAGCGCGTAACCGGCGGTGATCCACTGGATCGCGCTGAACGAGGCGCCGGTGTCCTGCCGGATGCTCGGAATGGCGACGTTGACGATGGTGACGTCCACCAGGTCCATGAACGCCGCCGTCATCACGATGGCCAGCGCGAACCAGCGGCGCCGGTCGCCGGGGGCGGGTGCGGACCCGGGCCCCGGCGCGGGGGACGGCGGGGCCTCGGGGGAGGGCTGTGCTGAAGTCATGCGGACAGCCAACCAGCGATATAGGTCGGATCATGTCCTGATCGACCGGCATGCTGGGGTCATGACGGACACCCCGGCGCGGCTGCTCACCCTGCTGTCCCTGCTCCAGACGCCGCGCGAATGGCCCGGCGCCGAACTGGCCGAACGGCTGGGCGTCAGCCGGCGCACCGTGCGGCGGGACATCGACCGGCTGCGGGAACTCGGCTACCCGGTGCAGGCCAGCCGGGGCGCCGACGGCGGCTACCGGCTCATCGCGGGAAAGGCGATGCCGCCGCTGGTCCTGGACGACGAGGAGGCCGTGGCCATCGCGGTCGGGCTGATGGCCGGCGCCGGACACGCGGTGGAGGGCGTGGAGGAGGCCGCGGTCCGGGCCCTGGCCAAGCTCGAACAGGTGCTGCCGTCCCGGCTGCGGCACCGGGTGACCAGCCTCCAGGCGGCGACCCTCCCGCTGGTCGGCGGCGAGGGCGGCGACACCGTCGATCCGCGGACCCTGACGGTGATGGCGGCCGCGGTCACCGGCCGGGAGAAGCTCCGCTTCCGGTACCGCTCCGGCGACGGCACCGCCAGCCGCCGGCTGACCGAGCCGTACCGGCTGGTGTCCACCGGCCGCCGCTGGTACCTGGTGGCGTACGACCTCGACCGCGCCGACTGGCGGACCTTCCGCATCGACCGGGTCGGCGCCCCGGAGGCGACCGGCGGACGCTTCACGCCCCGGGAGCTGCCGCCCGGCGGCGCCGACGGCTTCGTCGCCCGGTCGCTGTCCCGGACGCGGTCCGAGCACCGGCTGGACGTGACCTTCCAGGCACCCGCCCACCGGGTGGCCGCCCGGCTGCCCCGCTCGCTGGGCGTCCCGGAGCCTGACGGCGCGTCCGCCTGCCGGCTGCGCACCACCACCGCCGACGCCCTGGAGTGGGTGGCGGCCCGGCTCGCCCTGGTCGGCTGCGAGTTCACGGTGCACGCCCCGGACGCCCTCATCGGCCACCTCGACGAGCTGGGCGCGCGGCTGCTGCGGGCGGCCGCGGACCGCACACGGGACGGCGGACCGGCCCCGGTGGCCGGCCCGCGGACCGCACCCGGCGGCACCGCACCGGAGGGCGGGACCGGCCCGCGGACCGGGCCCGGCGGCACCGGGCCGGAGGACGGCACCGGGCTCAACGGTGAAGCAGCACTGAAGAGTTGAGTGAGGACATTTCACTTGTCCCGGTGTCCGGGCTCGGGCAGCCTTTCGCCGGGACCTGACGGGACGGGGGAGACGACGGGTGGTCGGCCAGGGAGCGGGGCACCGGTGCGGGGCCGACCGCCGCCCCGGCGCGGCCCACCGACCGGGCCGGCCGCCCCCCGAAGCGTCGGCCGCGCCGCCGGACACCGGCGCCCGGGAGCGCCGCCGGCGGCGCCCGGGCACGCGCCTCGTGCGCGGTGCGGCATCCACCCCGTGACGACGCCACCGACCGCACCGACGCCCGAAAGACCCGGCATGCGACCCGAATCCCCCTGGCGGACACCGGACTTCCGCACCCTGTTCACCGCCTCCGCGCTCAGCCAGCTCGCCACCAACGTCGGCTACATCGCCATCCCCCTCATCGCCGTCTCCGCCCTGGACGCCTCCCCCGGACAGGTCGGGGCCCTGGCCGCCCTCGGCACGGCCGCGTTCCTCCTCATCGGACTGCCCGCCGGGGCCTGGGTGGACCGGATGCGCCACCGGCGGGTGCTGATCACCGCGGACCTGGCCCGGGCCGCGCTCCTCACCTCCGTCCCGGTGGCCTGGTGGCTGGACCGCCTCACCCTCGGCCAGCTCTACGTCGTGGTCCTGCTCAACGGCTGCGCCACCGTCTTCTTCGACATCGGCTCGCAGAGCGCGCTGCCGCGGATCGTCGGCCGCGAGGGACTCGTCCAGGCCAACGCCGCGGTGGTCAGCCTGATGGCGGTCGGCAACGTGGCCGGACGCGGCGCCGGCGGCGGGCTGGTCCAGCTGCTCACCGCGCCGGTCGCCATCGTCTGCACCGGCGCCGGCTACCTGGCGTCCGCCCTGCGGCTGACCGCCCTGCGCCGATCCCCGCGGCCCGGGCCGGCCTCCCCCGAGGAGCACACCGGGCCGGCCCCGGGGCTCGCGGCGCGGATAGCCGAAGGGCTGCGGCACGTCCTGGGTGACGCGGAACTGCGCGCGCTGGCCCTGACCGCCGCCCTCGCCAACCTCGGCTTCCAGTTCGTGGGCACCATGCTGCCGGTGCTCTTCGTCCGCGACCTGGACCTTCCGGCCGGCGCGCTGGGACTGTTCTGGGCGGTGGGCGGTGCCGGTCTGCTGCTGGGGGCCCGCTGCGCCGGCCCGGTCGCCCGGCGCCTGGGGTACGGCCGCACGCTCGGCCTGGCCGGCCTGGTCCTCGCCCCCGCCGGGCTGCTGATCCCGCTGATCGACCGCGGGCCCTGGCTGCTGGTGGCCGGCGCCGGCTGGCTGCTGGCCATGTTCAAGACCGGGATGGACAACGTCCTGGGGGTGAGTCTGCGGCAGCGGATGACCCCCGACGACCTGCTCGGCCGGATGAACGCCACGTTCCGCTTCGTGCTCACCGGCGCGATGGCCATCGGCGCCGCCGCGGCCGGTGTGGTCGGGGAGCTCGCCACCGTGCGCACCGCCCTGTGGGTGGGCGGGACGGTGATGTCCCTGGCCTTCCTGCCGGTCTTCCTCTCCCCGGTCCGCACCCGGCGCGACCTGCCCCGGCCGCGTCCGCCGGCGGACGCGGCCGAGGCGGGTCCCGCGGCGCCGCCGGCCGGACCGGCGCACCGGGTGGGGTAGGGCGACCCGGACCGCGCCTGAGCGCCGGCGGCCCCCCGCCGGCCGGGACCGTCCCGGGTCGCGGTCAGGTGGCTCCTCCCTCCTGCGGGTGCGGGGGCGCTTCGTGCGCGAGGGGTTGTGTCACCGGTGGGCGCTCCCGGTGATGCTGCCGGAGCCGGAAGTGAGCAGGGCTCAAGCGGCGGCCGGTGGCAATGGGGCGGGAGGCGCCGGTGCCTTCCCGTGATCTTCCGGAGGTTGTGGTGCGTCGTATCGGCATGGTGGTGGCGTCGATGGCCGGGGCGGCGTCCCTGGCGCTGTCTTCGTCAGGGCAGGCCGCGGCCGCGAACGGGGTCCTGACGATCGTCCCGACGTCGTACCAGAACCCCAGCGGCTGCTACAACGCGCAGCTGAACCCGCTGATCGTGACCGATCGGACCGATCGGACCGCCACCGTCCACAGCCGGCCGGACTGTCAGGTCCGTGATCGGCACGGTCCCGCCGGGTGGGGGAAGCGGCACGTTCGAGTTCGGTGCGAGCGTGTCCATCCCTTGACACCTACCGTGGCCGGCAGGCGCTCCGCAGCCGGCGCTCGCTGTCGCGCCCGGACCGGGGGCCGTGGGAAGCGGGCCGGGTGGGGCGACGACCGGCCACGGGAGACCGCCGGCCCGCTGGGCGGTGTGCCCGTCGCCGCGGAGCGCCCGTACGGCCCGCGCGAGGGCCATGTCACGTCCGCCGTCGCCCCGGGTGCTCAAGGCCGGTGCGGCCGGACCGCCGTTCATCAGGGGACGCCGGTCACCAGGGACCGGCGTCCGCCGGGGCCGCCCGGCCCTCGCCGCCGTGCGCCGCACCGGGCCCGGTGGACCGTTGCACCAGCTTGGCCAGCCGCTGCAGCATGACGCGGTGCCGGATCTGGAGCACCGCGTCCAGGGCGACGTTGTGCAGCCGGCCGCCCGGTCCGCTCAGCGGGTGCTCGTCGAGGATGATGAGCGCGTCATCGCCCCAGGGCAGTACCTCGATCGCGATCCGCGCGCTGCCCAGCGGCCCGCTCCGCGCCTCCAGCTGCAGTTGCCGCGGTGGTTCACTGATCCGCACCACGGTCTCGTTGTGCAGCCGCAACGGTCCGATCCGCACCGTGTAGCGGATGGCGGAACCCACCGCCGGCCAGTCGTCCAGCTCCTCCGACTCCGCCGTCCCCACCACCCACTCCCGGTAGGCGTTGCCGTCGCAGAGGACGGACCACACCTGCTCCGGGGTCCGCGGGACGAGCACATGTCGTACGGCCATCGAGGTCTCCTTGCCGGGTGTCTCCGGTTGTGTGTGCCGGGTGTGTCCGGTCGTCCGGGCCGGTCCCGGCCGGGCCGGTCCCGGCCGGGTCAGGGCCACCGCCCGCCGGGGCGGCGCAGCGCCGACCACACCGGGTGCAGTACCCGGCGCACCAGCGGACGGCCGGCCCACAGCGCGGCCCGCGCCGCGTTGGCGCCGCACGCCCCGTGCACCCCGCCGCCGGGATGTGCGGAGGCGGACGCCAGGTACAGCCCCGGCACCGGGGTCTCGGGGCGCCCGGTGCCGGGCATCGGACGGAAGAACAGCTGCTGGTGCACGGCGGCGGTGCCACCGTTGAGCGCCCCTTGCTCCAGACTGCGGTCGATGCGCTGCAGATCGGGCGGGGCGAGCACCCGCCGGGCCACGACGGTGTCCCGGAACCCGGGAGCCAGCCGCTCCACCTCCGCCTCCAGCCGGGCGACCATCGCGGCCCTGCGGTCATCGTCCCAGTGGTCCCCGACCCCCGCACCTCCGGCGTCGCCGCGTACCCGCTGCGGCAGGTGCGTGTACGCCCAGGCCGACTCGGTGCCGGCCGGGGAGCGGCCCGGGTCCGCCGTGGTCATCTGGCCCAGCAGCGCGAACGGCCGGTCCGGCACCTGCCCGGTGGCCAGCTGCGCCGCGTAGCGGGTCAGGTGGTCCATGCCGGTGGCCAGGTGGACGGTGCCCGCGCGGCCCGCCTCGGCGGCCCGCCACGGGATCGGGCCGGACAGCGCCCAGTCCACCTTGAACGTCGCGTGGTCCCACTGGAAGCGCGCCAGGTCCGCCCGGAGCCGGGCCGGCAGCCGGGACAGCCCGATCAGCTCACCGTAGAGCGCGGGGGCCGGTACGTCGGCGAGCACCGCCCGCCGGGCGAACACCTGCTCCCCGTCGGCGGTCCGCACCCCGGTGCAGCGGTCGTCCGACAGCAGCACCCGGGTCACCGGCGTACCGCAGCGCAGCGAGCCGCCGCGGGCCCGGAACCGGCCGACCAGCGCCCGGGTGAGCTGCTGGGCGCCCCCGGCCGGCACCGGCCAGCCCACCTGCTGCCCGAGCATGGCCAGCAGCCAGCCGAACGCCGCGCTGCCGGGCGACTCGGGGAACAGGTCGGCGTGGAGCGCGCAGCCGGCCAGCAGCAGCGGAGCTCCTACGCCGGTGAACTCCTCCTCGGCCAGCCGCCGCACCGGCAGCGCCAGTGTCCGCACGGCCCGCAGCCCGCCCGCCGAGCGCAGCCGGGCCGCCAGCGCGGCCCCCGACCGGATCGGCGGGAGCGGGGTGAACAGTGCCCGGATCAGGTCCGCGCCCAGCTCCTCCCACAGCTCCACCAGCCGCAGGTAGGCCGCCCCGTCCCCGGCGCCGAACTCCTCCAGCCCCCGGGCGGTACGCGCCGGATCCTGGTACAGCACCGCGCACCGCCCGTCCGGCAGCGGGTGCGCCAGCACCGCCGGCGCCCGGCTCCAGCGCAGGCCCCACCGCTCCAGCTCCAGCCCCTGGAGCACCGGTGAGGCCGCCGCCAGCGGGTGGAAGGAACTGCACAGATCGTGTACGTGGTCGGGGTGCACCCCGCGGTCGCTGCGGACCGCCCCGCCCGGGGTGTCGGCGGCCTCCAGGACGGTCACCTCCCAGCCGGCGTCGGCCAGCAGGTTCGCCGCCACCAGGCCGTTGGGCCCGGCCCCGATCACCACCGCGTCCACGGTCCGGCCGGTCATCGGCGGCCGTCCGTCCCGGCGGTGGCCACCGCCCCCGTGCCGGGGCCGCGGACGCCTCCGGCCGTCGCCACCCGCGGGCCGCCGCGCGGCGGCCGCCGTGCCTCGCCGCTCATCCGCACCTCGCCTCCCGCCCCGGTCCAGGGGCCGCCACACGCGGTCAGGGGCCGATGCAACGGGTATCCGGCCGGGCGGTGATCAAACGGCGGTCCGGCCCCGGCCGGCGTCCGGGTGGCGGACCCCTGCCCCGGGCGCGAGCGGGCGAGGGGCCGGACACCGGCGGTGACCGGCCCGGCCGCCGGGCGCCGGGCCGGCTCCTCCAGTCCACCGTGCCGGTCCGCCGTGTGAGGAAGCCCACGCGCGGGCCAACCGGTGTGGTGGGCAGGGCTTTTCGTGCTCCGGCGGTGGTGCCCGCGGGCAGGGAGCGGCGCAGGTCACGGCGCCGCCCCGTCCGGTCTGTGACGATAGGTCGGCGCCGAGCCGGTTGTCACCGGCGCGCTCCGGGCCCGGGACCCCGTCTCCGCCCCGTGATTCCCTGCCGAGTCCCGCGCGGAACCCCTGCGCGCCGCGAGAAGCCGCACCATGCCTGAGATGACCCTCCCCGCCCACGGCGAGCGGGGCACCGTGTCCGGTGCCCCGCCGGACGCCGTGGCCGCCGGTACCGGTTCCGCCCCGGAACCCGTCCCGGCCCCCGTTCCCGCACCGCACCCGGACCCCGGACCGAACCGTCCCGGTCGTGCCGGCCACTCCGGTCGTGCGGACCGTTCCGGCCGCGTGGACCGGGCCCCGTGGCGATCCCTGCGGCACCCCGCGATGCGCTGGTGGTCGCTGGCCAACCTGGTCTCCAACACGGGTACCTGGATGCAGCTGACCGTGCAGAACCTGCTGGTGCTCCAGATCACCGGTTCCGCGGCGGCCACCGGCCTCTCGCTGTCCGTCCAGGCCGCCCCGGGGCTGCTGCTGGGACTGGCCGGCGGCGCCGTGGTGGACTCCTGGCCGCGCAAGGTCACCGCCACGGTCAGCCAGGCCGTCCTGGGTCTGGTCGCCTTCACCACCGCCGCTCTGGTCGCCTGCGACCAGCTGACGCTGCCGCTGCTGATGGTGCTGGCCGCGGTCACCGGTGTCGTCGCCACCGTGGACGGACCGGCGTGCGCGCTGCTCGGCAACGACCTGGTGCCGGTGGAGGACGTCCCGTCCTCGATCGCCCTCGGCTCGGTGGTGCACAGCGTCGGCCGGCTGACGGGCGTGGCGCTCGCCGGTGTGGCCGTGGCCGGGTTCGGGACCGCCGCCGCCTACGCCGCCAACGGGATCTCGTTCCTGGTGGTCGCCCTGGTCATCCCCTTCCTGCGGCTGCACCACCGGGCGGAGCCGGCACCCGCCGGGGGAGCGCCACGGGACCGCGCGGCACGCAAGGGCGGCACCCGGGAGGGCCTGGCCTTCTTCCTGGGCCGGCCCCGCCTGGTGGCGCTCACCGTGATCACCGCGGTGAGCGCGATCTTCGGCCGGAACTACGGGCTGACCCTGGCCGTGCTGGTCACCGGGCCGCTGGCCGGCGGCGCGGAGGAGTTCGGCACCGTCTCCACGGTCCTGGCCCTCGGCGGCATCGGCGGCGCGGTCCTCGCCGGGCGCCTGCGCCGCCCGTCGGTGCGGCTGGTCGCCACGCTCGCCGCCGTCGGCGCGCTGCTCCAGGTGGCCGCCGGGCTCGCCCCGGAACTGTGGCTGCTGGTGCTGCTGGTCGCGCCGATGGCCGTGGTGGAGTCCCTCTCCGACACCGCGGGCACCACCGTGCTCCAGACCGACCCCCCGGCCGCGATGCGGGGCCGGGTGCTCGGGGTGTGGCGCAGCGCCGGCACCGGCTGGGGGCTCGCCGGCCCGCCGCTGCTGGGGCTGCTCATGGAGTGGGCCGGCCCGCGCGGTGCGCTGGTCGCCGGCGGTCTGCTCATCGCCGGGGTGATCGGTACCGGCGCCACGTTCCACGCCCGGCGCGCCGCCGGCCCACCGGTGCCGGCCGGGACGCTCGCCACCACCGTCCTCCCCGCCGGACTCGGCCCCGCCACCGCCGGGACGGCCGTGGTCCCGACGGCCGCCGCCCTCCCGGTGCCGGCTTCCCGCCCCGGTGCCTCAGCTCACCACGGTGGCCTGACCGGGCTCCCGCCCCCGGCCCCCGAACGGCCCGCCGCCCCGTGCGCCGGGCCGTTCACCCTTCTGAGGCCTGTTCTCCCGGGCGGGCCCCGCCGGACGCCCGGTCCCGCGCCGACCGCATGCCCCCACGCCGGACGCCCGGCCCCCGCCGTGCCCCGCCCCGCCCTGCCGGGCCGGCCGTACGTGGGTGCCTCGTCCGCGCCGGCGATGCACGGGCCGGCCGGGGCGCGGCCGGGTCCCGGGCCGCCGCTGGCCGGGCTCCGCCCGCGTCCCGCGCACTCCCGGCCTCCCTGGTGGGTCGGCTGCCGCACGTCCCGCGGGCGGCGCCGGGTGCCCCGGCCGGACGGGCCGCGGCGCCCCGCCGGACGGAACCCGGCATCCGGTGAGTCCGGCCCCTGGTGCCCCGCCGGACGGCTTGCGTGCCGGCCGCCGGCCGGGGCCCGGCTCTCCCCGGCGGGGCAGGTTCCCGCACGTCCCGCCGACAAGGCGTCCGCCCGCGCCGCCCGACCCGGGCCGCCCCGCGCGGGTTCCGGCTTCCAGGGCCCCGGGCTCCAGCCGCCGTACCGCCCCGCCGGCAGGCCGCCCCGCCACCTTTCGCGACCCTTCTCCTCCGCGTACCCGCCTCGGCACGCCACGCCCTTCAGGGGCCGTCCGCCACCCGGCTCCCGACCGTCCGTCCCCGCGCCTCCGGCCGCCGTCCCGGTGGGCCGTCGTACGGACGCCCACCGTTCGCAGGCCCCCGGTACGGAGGCCCCCGGCACGGACGCCCACCATTCGGAGCCCCCGGTACGGAGGCCCTGGTACGGAGACCCCCGGTACGGCGGCGCCCGGTGGTCCGGGGACGCCGGCCGGTCCCGCAGACCGCCGGCCCGCGGTTCCGCCAGCCGGGCTGGGCCGGCCGGGTGACCGGGCGACCGCCCTGTTTCGGCCAGGGGCCCAGGGGTACCCCGTGCTGGGCATATCGGCGGCCGGTGTCCGGCCGCCCCACCCGAACCCTGCGGGACGACGGGTCCTCAACGGCCGGGCCGACCGGCGGTGTCGGGACCACACCGGCCCCACGGGACGAAGGAGGAGCGGGACATGCCCGAGGCGGGTACCCCGGCAGCGGCCGGACCCCACGGACGACACGCCCTGGTGACCGGCGGCGCGCGCGGCCTCGGTGCCGCCATCGTGCGGCGGCTCGCGGACGCGGGCGCGTTCGTCACCGTGGCCGACATCCGGCGCGACCTGGCCGAGAAACTCTGCGGAGAACTCGTCGAGCAGGGTCACCAGGCCGCGTTCGCCGAACTCGACGTCCGCGATCCGGCGGCGGTGGCCGACCTGTTCGGAGAACTGGACGCCGCCGACCGGCCGGTGGACGTCCTGGTGAACAACGCCGCCGTGGACGTCTCCAAACCCATCGAACACCTCAGCCCGGACGAGGTGACCCGGGTCATCGGCACCAATCTGCTGGGCCCGGTGTACCTGTGCCTGGAGGGCTACCGCCGGATGGTCGCCCGCGGCCACGGCCACATCGTCAACATCCTGTCCACCGCCTCCAACCGCACCTGGACCGAGGCCGGTCCGTACGCGGCGGGCAAGGCGGGGCTCCGCGCCTTCACCCACACCCTCTTCAAGGAGGCACAGCGCGACTGCCTCGGGGTGGGCGTGACCGGCATCATCGCCGGCGGGATGGCGACGCCGTTCGTGCTGGAACGGTTCCCCGACGCCGACCTCTCGCTGCTGCAGAGCCCCGACATCGTCGCCGACACGGTCCTGTACGCGCTCTCCGTGCCGACCGGCAGCGCGGTGGCCGAACTGGTCGTCGTGCCCCGGAGCGAGTCGTCCTGGCCGTGACCGGACGGCGGTGGGGCGGCTGCCCGGCCGGTGCCGTCGCGTACCGGTCGTGCGCCCCGGCCGCCGCCACCGGCACCGGTCCCGCGCGCCACCAGCGGTACCCCGGCGCCCCGCCTGGGAGCCGCCCGGGCGAGCGCCCGGGACGTCCCCGCCGACGGGTCCCCGGCACATCCCCCGACGAACCCCCCCGACGAACCCCCGACGAACCCCCCGACGAACCCCCCGACGAACCCCCTGACGAACCCCCTGACGAACCCACCGAACCGAGGAACCCACCGAGGAAACAAGGAGGACACCATGGCCGAGAAGCTCAACCCCATCGAGGTCCAGAAGGCCCTGAAGAACGTCAACTACCCCTGCGGCAAGCAGGACCTGGAACAGCGCGCCCGGGACAACGGCGCCAGCGACACCATCGTCAAGCGCATCCACGACGCCAAACGGGACCGGTTCGACGGCCCGGACGACGTCCAGCGGGAGATGTTCGGCAAGTAGCGCCGAGCCACCCGCGGTCCACCACGCCGACGCAAGGAGGGAGATCGCAGATGAGTGACGCCACCCGCCGCTTCCGGCACGCGGTGGTCACCGGTGGGGCCGGCTTCGTCGGTTCCCATCTGTGCACCGCGCTGCTGGACCAGGGCACCGCGGTCACCTGTGTGGACGACTTCTGCACCAGCACTCCGGAGAACGTCGCCCACCTCACCGGACACCCGGACTTCACCCTCGTACGCGCCGACGTCACGCAGCCGTTCGAGGTCGGTCGGCGGGCCGACCTCGTGCTGCACTTCGCGTCGCCGGCGTCCCCGGCCGACTACCTGCGGCTGCCCCTGCACACCCTGGAGACCGGCAGCCTGGGCACCCGCAACGTGCTCGCCCTCGCCCGCCGGCACGGCGCCCGCTGCGTCCTCGCCTCCACCTCCGAGGCGTACGGCGACCCGCAGCAGCACCCGCAGAGCGAGGGGTACTGGGGCAACGTCAACCCGGTCGGTCCGCGCAGCGTCTACGACGAGGCGAAACGGTTCGCCGAGGCGCTGACGACCGCCGAGGGCCAGGTGCACGGCACCGACACCGGCATCGTCCGGCTCTTCAACACCTACGGGCCCCGGATGCGCGGCCACGACGGGCGCGCGGTGCCCACCTTCATCCGCCAGGCGCTGGCCGGTGACCCGCTCACCGTCACCGGCGACGGGCAGCAGACCCGCTCCATCGCCTACGTCGACGACACCGTCCGCGGCATCCTCGCGATGGCCGCCTCCGACCTGTCCGGGCCGGTGAACATCGGCAACCCCACCGAGATCACCATGCTGGAACTCGCCCGGAAGATCATCCAGCTGACGGGCTCGCGGTCCACCGTGCGGTTCATCGAACGGCCCACCGACGACCCGGCCGTGCGCTGCCCGGACATCACCCTGGCCCGCGGCAAACTCCAGTGGGAGCCGGTCGTCCCGCCGGACGAGGGCCTCACCCGCACCATCGACTGGTACCGCGCCCGGGCCGCCGCCTGAGCCGGCGCCCCGGTCCCGCCGCCCGGCCGGTCCGGTGCGCCTGCCGGGTCCCGGCCCGTCCACGGACCCGCCCGGGGTGCCGGCCGGTCGCCCCGGCCCCCGACGGCCGGGCCGGTCCGACGGCCCCGAAACCCGGCCGGCCGGCCACTCCGCACCCCTGCCCGCCGCGCCCGGCGGCCGGCCCACCGGGCCGCCCACCGGACGCGGCGGCTTCCGGGAGCCGACGAAAGGCAGCACCCCATGCGCGTACTCGGCGTCAACGCCCTCTTCCACGACCCCGCCGCGGCCCTGGTCATCGACGGCCGCACCGTCGGCGCCGCCGAGGAGGAACGGTTCTCACGGCGCAAGCACGGCAAACGCCCGGTCCCCTTCTCCGCCTGGGAGATGCCGGAGCAGGCCGCGGCCTGGTGCCTGGCCCAGGCCGGACTGCGCCCGCAGGACCTCGACGCCGTCGCCTACTCCTACGACCCGGCGCTGGCCCGCCCCGCCGACGCCCTGGGACTGGACGACCCCTGGGACCACCTGCGGCAGACCTACGCCCGCGAGGCGGCCGGCTTCCTGCGCGCCGCGCTGCCCGGCCTCGACCCGGAGATCGTGCGCTTCGTGCCCCACCACATGGCGCACGCCGCGTCCGGGGCGCTGGCCGCCCCCGACGCCACCGACTGCTCGGTGCTGGTGCTCGACGGCCGCGGCGAGGCCACCTCCCACCTCGCCGCCCGCCGCACCGGCAACCGGCTGGAGGCGCTGTACGGGCAGCGGCTGCCGCACTCCCTGGGCCTGGTCTACGAGGAACTCACCGAGCACCTGGGCTTCCTGCGCTCCTCCGACGAGTACAAGGTGATGGCCCTCGCCTCCTACGGCCGGCCCCGGATGGCCGCCGAACTGCGCCGCCACATCTTCCCCACCGGCGACGGCGGCTTCCACGCCACCGGCGTGCCCTGGGGGGAACTCGCCCCGCCGCTGCGCCCGGGCGAGACCTGGAGCGCGGTCCACGCCGACCTCGCCGCCAGCGCCCAGCTGGTGCTGGAGGACACCCTGCTGGACCTGGCGCGGTGGCTGCACGGCCGCACCGGCGACCGGGTGCTCACCATGGCCGGGGGAGTGGCGCTCAACTGCGTGGCCAACGCCCGGATCGCCCGCGAGGGCCCCTTCGACCGGGTCTGGGTGCAGCCCGCCGCCGGGGACGCCGGCACCGCGCTGGGCGGCGCGCTGCTGCTCACCGCCGAGGGCGGCGTGCCACCGGAGCCGATGACCGGCGCCGACCTGGGCCGCGGCTGGTCCGACGCGGAACTGGAGGCATGGCTGAAGACCGCCGCGGTGCCCTTCGAACGCCCCCCGGACGTCGCCGAGGAGGTCGCCGCGGCGCTCGCCGGGGACGCCGTGGTCGCCTGGTTCCAGGGCCGGTCCGAGTACGGGCCCAGGGCGCTCGGCCACCGCTCGCTGCTCGCCCACCCCGGCCGCTCGGGCAACCTGGAGCGGCTCAACGACGTCAAGGGGCGCGAACAGTTCCGGCCGGTCGCGCCGATGGTCCTCGCCCACCGGGCCGCCGACATCTTCGACGGTCAGCTGCCCAGCCCCCACATGCTCTTCGTGCACCGGGTGGCACCCGCCTGGCGGGACCGCATCCCGGCCGTGGTGCACGTGGACGGCACCGCGCGGGTGCAGACCGTGGACCCCGCCGACGAACCGCTGGTGGCCCGGATGCTGGACCGCTTCGAGCGGCTCACCGGCCTGCCGGTGGTCATCAACACCAGCCTCAACACCGCCGGCCGGCCCATGGTGGACGACCCGCGCGACGCCCTGGAGTGCTTCGGCTCCGCCCCCGTGGACCTGCTGGCCATCGGCCCGTTCGTGGTGCGGCGCGGCGCGTTCTTCGCCGGCGGGATGCCCGACGCGGGCCGGGTGGACGCCACCCGCCCGGAGACCGGGAGCGCGCTGTGAGCGGCCCGCGCGCCGGGAGGCGCCACCCGCGGCCGGCCGCGTACGCCGTGGTCGTCCCCACCCTCGGCCGGCCCAGCCTGACCCGGACGCTCCAGGCCCTGGCCGCGGCCACCGGGCCGCGGCCGGCCCGCGTCGTGGTGGTGGACGACCGGCCGCACGCGGTCACCACGCCCCTGGATCTCACCGTCCCCGAACCCCTGCGGCCCCTGGTCACCGTGGTGCCCGGCCGTGCCGCCGGCCCCGCCGCCGCCCGGAACACCGGCTGGCGCGCCTGCCCCGAGCCGTGGATCGTCTTCCTCGACGACGACGTGGTGCCCGGCCCGGACTGGGCGGACCGGCTCGCCGCCGACCTCGCCGCGGCCGGCCCGCGCACCGGCGGCGTCCAGGGGCGGATCACCGTACCGCTGCCCACCGACCGCCGGCCCACCGACTGGGAGCGCAACACCGCCGGGCTCGCCACCGCCCGATGGATCACCGCCGACATGGCCTACCGCCGGGCCGCCCTGGAGCAGGCCGGCGGGTTCGACGAACGCTTCCGGCGCGCCTTCCGCGAGGACGCCGACCTGGCGCTGCGGGTCCGGGCGGCCGGCTGGACCCTGACCGAGGGCAGCCGCCGCACCACCCACCCGGTGCGGCCGGCCGACCGCTGGGTGTCGGTCCGCGCCCAGGCCGGCAACGCCGACGACGTGCTGATGACCCGTATCCACGGCCGGGACTGGTGGCACCGCGCGGCCGCCCCCCGCGGCCGGCTGCCCCGCCACCTGGCGGTGACCGCCGCCGCCACCGCCGCGGCCGGCTGCGCGCTCGCCGGGCGGCGGCGCGCCGCGGCGCTCTGCGCGGGCCTGTGGCTCGCCGGTACCGGCGAGTTCACCCTGGCCCGGGTGCGGCCCGGGCCGCGCACCCGCGAGGAGGTCGTCACCCTGGTGGTGACCAGCTGCGCCATCCCCCCGGTGGCCGTGGCCCATTGGGTCCGCGGGCTGCTGCGCCCGCACCGTCCGCAGCCCCGGCCGGCCCCCCCGCCCCACCGCCCCGGTCCGCCGGCCGCCGCTGCCGATCGGCGTCACGCTGAGCAGCGTTTGGTCCGCATATGTACGGATACTCGGTCTCAGGTGAAGACCATCACAGCCCCCCGACCGGCGGACCGGAGAGCCCTGGCTCTTCGGTCCCGTCGCCCCCGCTCCGCGCCCCGCCGGCCGTTCCGCGGCCCGCCGCCGGCTCCCCGCCGCGGTGCTGTTCGACCGGGACGGAACCCTGGTCCAGGACGTGCCGTACAACGGGGACCCGCGGCGGGTGCGGCCGATGCCCGGCGCCCGGGCGGCCCTGGACCGGCTGCGGCGGCGCGGCGTCCGGCTCGGCGTGGTCAGCAACCAGTCCGGCGTCGCCCGCGGGCTGCTGAGCTACCGGCAGGTGGACGCCGTCCGGCACCGGGTGGAGGACCTGCTCGGCCCGTTCGACGTCTGGGCCGTCTGCCCGCACGGCCCCGGTGACGGCTGCCGCTGCCGCAAACCTGCCCCCCGGCCTGGTGCACGCCGCCTGCCGGCGGCTGGGCGTGACCCCGCGCCGGACCGTCGTCATCGGCGACATCGGCTCCGACCTCGACGCCGCCCGCGCGGCCGGCGCCCTGGGCATCCTCGTCCCCACCCCCGGTGACCCTCCCCGAGGAGGTGGCCGCCGCCCCGCACACCGCCCCCCGACCTGCCGGCCGCGGTCCGCGACATCCTGACCGCGCGCCACCTGTCGGCCCCCCGCACCGGAGGCCCGGCATGACCGCCCGCGGGCCCCGCACCCTGGTGGTACGGCTGGACAGCGCCGGCGACGTCCTCCTCGCCGGCCCTGCGGTACGCGCCGCCGCGGCCGGCTCGTCCCACCTGGCGCTGCTGTGCGGCCCGCACGGCGAGGAGGCCGGCTGGATGCTGCCCGGCGTGGACGAGGTCCTGGTCCACGACGCCGCCTGGGTCGGCCTGGACCCGGCGCCGGTCACCCCGC
Organism: Streptomyces pactum; assembly: GCF_016031615.1. GTDB lineage: Bacteria > Actinomycetota > Actinomycetes > Streptomycetales > Streptomycetaceae > Streptomyces > Streptomyces pactus. Next base: position 308,512 of record NZ_JACYXC010000001.1, on the reverse strand, counting down.
GGGACCTGCGCGCGCTGCTGGACGCCCTCGCCCGGCGGCGGTTCGACCGGGCCCTGGTCCTGGCCTCCTACCACCAGAGCCCGCTGCCCGCCGCGCTGCTGCTGAAGTGGGCCGGCGTGCCCTGGGTCGGCGCCGACAGCGAGCACTACCCCGGGTCGCTGCTGGACCTGCGGCACACCCGCGACCCGCACGCCCACGAGGCCCGCGCCGGCCTGGACCTGGCCGAGGCCGCCGGATTCGCCCTGCCGCCCGGCGACGACGGCCGGCTGCGCACCCTCCCGCCCCCCGACACCACCCCGCTCACCGGCACCGAACCGTACCTCGTGGTCCACCCCGGGGCGGCCGTCGGCGCCCGCAGCTGGACCCCGGACCGGGCCGCCCGCGCGGTCGCGGCCCTGGACCGCGCCGGACACCGGGTCATCGTCACCGGCGGCCCCGCCGAGAAGGAACTGACCGCCGCCGTCGCCGGGGACCGCGCCCTGGACCTCGGCGGCCGCACCGGCCTGACCGAACTCGCCGGCGTCCTGGCCGGCGCCCGCGCCGTGATCGTCGGCAACACCGGCCCGGCCCACCTGGCCGCCGCCGTCGGCACCCCGGTGGTCTCCCTCTTCGCCCCCGTCGTCCCCGCCGAACGCTGGGCGCCCCACGGCGTGCCGCACGTCCTGCTGGGACGGCCGCACGCCCCCTGCGCCGGCACCCGGGCCCGCGACTGCCCGGTCCCCGGCCACCCCTGCCTGGACTCCGTCACCGACGAGGAGGTGCTCCACGCCGTCGCATCGCTGCTCACCGGCGCGGCGGCCCCCGCCGCCGGCCGCCCCCCGTTCCCGGAGGTGACCGCGTGAACATCCTGCTGTGGCATGTCCACGGTTCCTGGACCACGGCGTTCGTCCAGGGTCCGCACACCTATCTGGTCCCCGTCCTGCCCGACCGCGGCCTCGACGGCCGCGGCCGCGCCCGCACCTTCGCCTGGCCCGCCTCGGTCCGCGAACTCACCCCGGAACAGCTGCGCACCGCCGACATCGACCTCGTCGTCCTGCAACGCCCGGAGGAACCGGCGCTCGCCACCCGCTGGCTCGGCGGCCGCCGCCCCGGCCGCGACCTGCCCGCCGTCTACCTCGAACACAACGCCCCGGACGGGGAGGTGCCCGGCACCCGCCACCCGATGGCCGACCGAGACGACATCCCGCTCGTCCACGTCACCCACTTCAACCGGCTCTTCTGGGACAACGGCCGCGCCCCCACCACCGTCGTCGAACACGGCGTGGTCGACCCCGGCCACCGCTACACCGGGGAACTGCCCCGCGCCGCCGTCGTGGTCAACGAGCCGCTGCGGCGCGGCCGGTACACCGGCACCGACCTGCTCCCCGGCCTCGCCGCCGCCGCCCCGCTCGACGTGTTCGGCATGCGCACCGAGAACCTGGCCGCCACCCTGGGCCTGCCGCCCGACCGCTGCCGCGCCGCCGACCTGCCGCAGGCGGACCTGCACACCGCCATGGCCCGGCGCCGCCTGTACCTGCACCCGGTGCGCTGGACCTCGCTGGGCCTGTCCCTCATCGAGGCCATGCACCTGGGCATGCCGGTGGTCGCCCTCGCCACCACCGAGGCCGTCGAGGCCGTACCGCCGGGCACCGGGGTGCTCTCCACCCGCCCCGAGGCCCTCGCCGACGCCGCCCGCCACTACCTGCGCGAACCCCGGGCCGCGGCCGAGGACGGCGCCCGCGCCCGCCGCGCCGCACTGGACCGGTACGGACTCAAACGCTTCCTGCACGACTGGGAGCGGCTGATCGAGGAGGTGACCCGCTGATGCCGCGCATCCACCGCACCGGCGGCCGGCGCACCCCGGCCCGCCACCGCGCCCGCGGCGGCCACGACCCGCAACTGCCGCCCGCCGCCCTGCACATCGCGCTGGTCTCCGAACACGCCAGCCCGCTCGCCACCCTCGGCGGCCGGGACGCCGGCGGCCAGAACGTCCACGTGGCCGCCCTCGCCGGCGCCCTCGCCGACCGCGGCCACCACGTGGTGGTCCACACCCGCCGGGACGCCCCCGACCTCCCCGAACGCGTGCCGCTGCGCCCCGGGGTGGAGGTGATCCACGTACCCGCCGGCCCTCCCGAGCCCCTGCCCAAGGACGAACTCCTGCCCCACATGGCCCGCTTCGGGCAGTACCTGGAACGCCGCTGGCGCGCCGAGCCGCCCGACGTGGTCCACTCCCACTTCTGGATGTCCGGGGTCGCCACCCTGCACGCCGCCCGCCGGCTCGACCTGCCCTTCGCGCACACCTACCACGCGCTCGGCACGGTCAAAAGACGCCACCAGCGGGACGCCGACACCAGCCCCGCCGAACGCGTCGCCTGGGAGACCGAGGTCGGCGCCGGCTGCGACCGCACCATCGCCACCTGCCGCGACGAGGTCTCCGAACTCCTCGCCATGGGACTGGACGAACGGTGGATCGACGTCGTCCCGTGCGGCGTGGACCCGTACCGCTTCTCGCCCCGCGGCCCCGGCGTCCCCCGCCGCACCGACCGGCACCTGCTCGTCCAGATCGGCCGGCTGGTGCCCCGCAAGGGCGCCGCCCTGTCCATCGCCGCCCTCGCCCTCATCCCCGACGCCGAACTCGTCGTCGCCGGCGGCCCGCCGGCGCCGCTGCACGACGCCGACCCCGAGGTCCGGCGGCTGCGCGCCCTCGCCGCCGACCTGGGCGTCGCCGACCGGGTCCACTTCACCGGCGGCCTGCCCCGCTCCCGCGTCCCGGCCCTGCTGCGCACCGCCGACGTGGTGCTCTGCCCCGCCGACTACGAACCGTTCGGCATCGTGCCGCTGGAGGCGATGGCCTGCGGCACCCCCGTGGTGGCCAGCGCCGTCGGCGGCCACCGGGACACCGTGGACGACCCGGCGACCGGCCGGCTGGTACGCCCCGGCGACCCGGTCGCCCTCGCCGAGGCCACCGCCGGCCTGCTCGCCTCCCCGGCCCGCCGCGCCGCCTGCGGCGCCGCCGGCCGCCGCCGGGTCCTCAGCCGCTTCCGCTGGGACCGCGTCGCCGCCGCCACCGACCACATCTACCGCGACATGCGGCTCCGCCGCCGCGACACCCGGCCCCTGACCCCCGCGGCCTCCCGCCGTGCCTGACCGCACCGACACGTGTGAAGGAGGTACGGGGACCCGGCGCCGCCCGCCGCATCCGCGGCACGCGGCACGGCCCCGGACAGCCATGACCGATGCGACGCGCGCAGCACACGAGCACTGCCGAGTCCTCCAGGAGGCCCTGGCCGGCCTGTGCACCCGCGACCTGGACCGGGTCGTCTCCTGGGGACACCACCTCGCCGCGGTGCTGCCCTTCGGCGGGCGCCTGCTCGCCGCCGGCAACGGCGGCAGCGCCGCCCAGGCCCAGCACCTGACCGCCGAACTCGTCGGCCGCTACCGCGACGAACGCCCCGCCTACTCCGCCATCGCCCTGCACGCCGAGACCTCCACCGTCACCGCCATCGGCAACGACTACGGCTTCGAGGAACTGTTCGCCCGCCAGGTCGCCGCCCACGGCCGGCCCGGCGACGTGCTGGTGCTGATGTCCACCTCCGGCCGCAGCCCCAACCTGATCGGCGCCGCCGAGCAGGGCCGCTCGGCCGGGCTGCGGGTGTGGGCGATGACCGGGCCGCGCCCCAACCCGCTGGCCGCCCGCAGCGACGAGACCCTCGCCGTCGAGGCGCCCAGCAGCGCCGCCGTCCAGGAGACCCACCTGGTGGCGCTGCACATCCTGTGCGAGGCCTTCGACGCCGCGGCCGGGCACACCCACCGGGCCCGCCCGCCCGCCGCCGTCGGCACCGGCCGCGCCCGCCGCCGCGCGCTGCGCGCCGGCCGGCCGCTGGGCTCCGGAGGTGTCTCATGACCCGGCAGCCACCCCTGGTGGTCCTCGGCGACACCCTCCTGGACCAGGACATCGACGGCACCGCCTCCCGCCTCGCCCCGGACGCCCCGGCCCCGGTCGTCGACGTCCGCTCCGACCGCAGCCGGCCCGGCGGCGCGGGCCTGGCGGCCTGGCTCGCCGCCGACACCGGCCACGAGGTGGTGCTGGTCACCGGACTCGGCGAGAGCCCGGCGGCCGACCGGGTGCGCGCCGCCCTGGGCCCCCGGGTCCACCTCGTCGAACTCCCGTACAGCGGGAGCCTGCCGGTCAAGACGCGGGTCATGGCCGACGGCCGCCCGCTGGTCCGGGTGGACCGCGGCCACGGCACCCCCGGCGCCCCCGGCGGCCAGGTGCGCGCCGTGCTGCGCGAGGCGCGCGCCGTGCTCGTCGCCGACTACGGACGCGGCACCGCCGGCGCCGCCCGCGAACTGCTCGCCGAGGCCGCCCGCCGGGTGCCGCTGGTGTGGGACCCGCACCCGCGCGGCGACATCCCGGTGGCCGGCGCCCGGCTCGCCACCCCCAACGCCGCCGAGGCCCGGACCCTGACCGCGGCCGCGTCCCCGGGCGCCACGGCGGCCGAGGGCGGCGACGCGCTCCGCGACCACGGCCGGCGCGGCGCCCGGCTCGCCGAGGCCTGGGGCTGCGCCGCCGTCACCGTCACCCTCGGTGAACGCGGCGCGATCCTCGCCCGGCCCGGCGAGGACAACCCGATGTACGTCCCGGCACCGCTCACCGCGCACGGCGACCCCTGCGGCGCCGGCGACCGGTTCGCCGCCACCGCCGCCCGCGCGCTCGCCGACGGCGCCCTCCCCGAGGAGGCCGTCCAGCGGGCCGTGACCGACGCGGCGCGGTTCGTCGCCGACGGCGGCGCCGCCGCGCCCCGCCTGTGGGAGCCCGCCGAACCGCCGCACCCGGCCGGCCCGCCGGCGCCCCCGGCGGCGGACGCCCACGCCCTCGCCGCCCGGGTCCGCGCCCGCGGCGGCACCGTGGTGGCCACCGGCGGCTGCTTCGACCTGCTCCACGCCGGCCACGTCGGCCTGCTGCAGAACGCCCGCCGGGTCGGCGACTGCCTCATCGTCTGCGTCAACTCCGACGCCTCGGTCCGCCGCCTCAAGGGCCCCGGCAGACCCCTCACCCCGGTCGCCGACCGGGTCTCGGTGCTCGCCGGTCTGGGCTGTGTCGACGCGGTCGCCGTCTTCGACGAGGACACCCCCGAACGACTGCTGCGCACCCTGCGCCCCGACGTGTGGGTCAAGGGCGGCGACTACACCCTCGACGAACTCCCCGAGGCGGCCGTGGTGCGCGAGTGGCAGGGCCAGGCGCTGGTCCTGCCCTACCTCGACGGCCGGTCCACCACCGAACTCGCCCGCCGCGCCGCCCTGGCGCCCACCGCCCGCCCGGGGCGCGCATGAACCGCTCCCCGCGCCCCGCCGCCGGGGCCGGCGCCGCGCCCGACCGCGGAGCCCGCACCGCGCCCGGCGCCCGGCCCCGGCTGCTGGTGCTGCGCGCCCTGGGACTGGGCGACCTGCTCACCGCGGTGCCCGCGCTGCGCGCCCTGCGCCGCGCCCACCCCGGCCACGAACTGGTGCTGGCGGCCCCCGGCCGGCTCGCCGAGGCGGTGGCCGCCACCGGAACCGTCCACACCCTGCTCCCCACCACCGCCGCGGACCGAGCCGTCCCGGACCGCCTGGAGTGGACCGGTCCGCCCCCCGATCTCGCGGTCGACCTGCACGGCAACGGCCCGCCCAGCCACCGGCTGCTCGCCGCGCTGCGCCCCGCCCGGCTGCTGGCGTACGCCCGGCCCGGCGAGGCGGTGCCCGGCCCGGTGTGGCGCGAGGACGAGCACGAGCGCGGCCGGTGGTGCCGGCTGCTGCGCTGGTACGGCATCCCCGCCGACCCCGGCGACCTGCGCATCCCGCCGCCCGCCCGCCCTCGCCGGCCCCCGGCGCGGTGGTGGTCCACCCCGGCGCGGACGCCGCCGCCCGCCGCTGGCCGGCCCGGCGGTTCGCAGCGGTGGCCCGGGCGCTGGCGGGAGGCCGGACACCGCGTGGTGATCACCGCCGGGGCCGGGGAGGCACCGCTGGCCCGGGCGGTGGCCGCCGGCGCCGGGCTGCCCCCCGCCGCGGTGCTCGGCGGCACCGGCGACGTGCCCTTCCCCGACCTGGCCGCGGTGCTCGCGCAGGCCCGCGTGGTGGTCGTCGGGGACACCGGCCCGGCCCACCTGGCCACCGCGCTGGGCACCCCCTCGGTGGTGCTGTTCGGCCCGGTGGCCCCCCGGCTGTGGGGCCCGCCGCCGCTGCACCGGCACCGCGTGCTGTGGCACCCCGACAGCACGGCCCCGCGGCCGGGTGACGCGCACGGCACCCGGCCGGACCCGCGGCTGCTGCGGATCGGCGTGCCCGAGGTGCTCGCCGCGGTCGCCGCCGCCACCGGCCCGGCCCCGGCCCGGCCGGCCCCACCACCGTGCGCAGGCCCCGTACGACACTCACCCCAGGAGGCAGCAGATGACCACCACCGGTACCCGGCCGGCCGTTGCCGTGGTGACCGGCGCCGACTCCGGCATCGGCCGGGCCACCGCGGTGGCCCTGGCCCGGGACGGCATGGACGTCGGAATCACCTGGAACACCGACCGCGAAGGCGCCGAGGAGACGGCCGCCGAGGTCCGGGCCGCCGGCCGCCGGGCCGAGACCGAGCACATGGACCTGACCCGGCTGCCGGAGGCCACCGAGGCCGTCGACCGGCTGGCGGACCGGCTCGGCGGGATCGGGGTACTGGTCAACAACGCCGGCACCGGAACCGCCACCCCGTTCGTCGAACTCGACCTCGCCACCTTCCGCGAGGTCCTCGACATCGACCTGCTCGGCCCGTTCCTGTGCGGCCGGAACGCCGCCCGCCGCATGATCGCCCAGGGCGGCGGGGGCCGGATCGTCAACGTCACCAGCGTCCACGAGCACCAGCCGCGGGTCGGCGCCGCCCCGTACTGCGCGGCCAAGGGCGGCCTCGGGCTGCTCACCCAGGTGATGGCGCTGGAACTGGCCGAACACGGCATCCTGGTCAACGCCGTGGCGCCCGGCGAGATCGCCACCCCGATGACCGGCCAGGAGGACGTGGAGGTGACCGGCCGCCACCGGCCCGGCGTCCCGCTGGGGCGGCCCGGCGACGCCCGCGAGGTGGCCGCGGTCATCGCCTTCCTGGCGGGGGAGCGCTCCGGTTACGTCACCGGCGCCTCCTGGGCGGTGGACGGCGGCATGCTGCGGATGGGGCCGATGGCCGGTTCCCACCTCACCGACGACAGCTGGCGCCGCCCCTGACGACCGCCCCGGGGCCCCGTGCCGCACGCCGTGCGGCACGGGGACCCGGGGCGTCGGGTGACGGGTGGTCGGGCGCGGAACCGGGTGCCGGGCGGCGCGCCTGCGGCCGGGACGCCCAACGCCCAACGTCCAATGCCGACGCCGACGCCGATGCCGACGCCGATGCCGAACGTCGAACGGCCGGCAACGGCCGAGCGAAGCCGAACGGCCGAACGGTGCCGAAGGCCGAGCGCAGCGGAACGGCGTGGAGCGCAGGAGCCGGCGCGGCCCGCCCCTGCCGACGGGCTCAGCCCTGACACCCCGGCCTCGACACCCCGGCCTCCCGCCGAAACGGCCCAGGGCGGAGGCGGAAGGGCCACAAGCGGCCGGGCGGACGAACAAGGTCCCCGGTGGTCGGCACACGACACGTGTTCCGACCACCGGGGACCAGCCGACCACCGGGGACCACGGGACCACAGGCCCGTCGGGGCCGTCGAAGGCGTCAGGCCCCGCCAGGCCTGTCCGGCCGTCAGCCCATGGCGTCGCCCTTGGGCTTCGCCGGCTGCGCCGGGGTGCCGTGCGGCGGCGGGTGCACCGGCTCCGCCGCCGTCTGCGGGGACACCGGGGATCCGCCCGACGCCCCGGAGTCCCCCGGGGGCGTCGTCGCGGACTCCCCGCCCGGCGACGGCGTGGCGCCCCGCTTGAGCTGCTCCAGCCGCGCGGTCAGCACCTGCAGCGCCCCGGCCCGGCGCGCGTGCTCGCGCTCGTACCGCAGCAGGGTCTCCAGCTCCTCCGTGCCCAGCGACCGGATGCGGTGCCCCAGGTCGCCCGCGGCGAGCCGGTCGTAGTCGGCGAGCGGCAGCTCGTCGGATCGCCGGTCGTTCATGCCTGCTCCTCCCGCGCTTCCCGGGTCCGGGAGCGGTTCTCCTTGCGGATCGCGGACAGCAGCTCGGACTTGCCCATCCGGGACCGGCCCGGGATGTCCAGCCGCCTGGCGATGTCGTACAGGTGTTCCTTGGAGGCGTTCTCGTCCACCCCCTCGCCGCTGCGGCCGCCGGTCCGCCGGGGCCGCGCGGCGAGCGGATCGGAGGGGCCCTTGCGCCCCTTCTCCTTGCGCTCCCAGTGGTCGCCGACCTTCTCGTGGGTGTGCTTCAGGGCGCTGAACGCCACCCGGTGGGCGCGTTCTCCCTCGCCGTACTGCTCCACGGCCGAGTCGTGCGCCTTGATCCAGGTGCGCTGCGCGGCGTCGTCCGAACGTTCCAGGGTGGACGGGAGCTCCTCGCGTCCCGGCACGGTGCATCACCTCCAGATCGGGCCCGCCGGCGGGGCGGGCCGGGTGCCGGCCGGTGGGCGGCCGGCGGTCGGTCGTCGAACGGCGCGGAGAGGACGCCTCACGGCAGCGGGGTGCCGCCGGTGGCGTTGACGATCTCCGCGGTGATGTAGCTCGCCTCGTCGGAGGCGAGGAAGACGTACGCGGGGGCCAGTTCGGCCGGCTGCGCGGCCCGCCCCAGCGGGGCCTGCGCCCCGAACTCCTCGGTGTCCGGCATGGTGGCCGGGATCAGCGGCGTCCACACCGGGCCCGGCGCCACCGCGTTCACCCGGATGCCCCGGTCCACCAGGGTCGCCGCCAGCCCCTGGGTGAAGGTGACGATGCCGCCCTTGGTGGTGGCGTAGTCCAGCAGGTGCGGACTGGGCTTGTACGCCTGCACCGAGGTGGTGTTGATGATGCTGCCGCCGGCCGGGATGTGCGGGACCGCCATCTTCGACAGCCAGAACATGCCGTACAGATTGGTCCGCACCACCCGGTCGAACTGCTCGGTGCTGATCTTCTCGATGCCGTCGGGCTGCGACATCTGGTACGCCGCGTTGTTGACCAGGACGTCGATACGGCCGAACTCGTCGACCGCGCGGTCGATCAGCTCGCGGCAGGCGGCCTCCTCGCGGATGTCGCAGGCGACCGGGACCGCGCGCCGGCCCGCCTCGGTGACCAGCCGTACCGTCTCCTCGGCCTCCTTCTCCTCCTCCGGCAGGTACGCGAAGAGCACATCGGCGCCCTCCCGCGCGAACGCCAGGGCCACCGCGCGGCCGATCCCCGAGTCGCCACCGGTGATCACCGTGTGCCGTCCTTCCAGGCGACCGCTGCCGCGGTAGGACGACTCACCGTGGTCGGGGCGGGGCTCCATGCGCTCGGTGTCGCCGGGGTGCTCCTGGTCCTGCTGCGGGAAGGTGGGCCGCGGGTACCGCTCGGTGGGATCGGACGGTCGCTGATCGCTCATGTCTCTCCTCGGATGACGCTTCGCACGGTCGGGATGGTCAGGGGGTCGCGGGCAGGACCGGTCCCGGACGACCGGTACCGGTACCCGGTGGGTGGCCGGACGGCCCGGGCGCGCCGGGCCGTCCGCGGACGCACGCGGGGTCGAGGGGGTCAGGGCTTGAACAGGAGCTTGACCATGCCGTCGGACTTGTTCTGGAAGGTCCGGTAGGCCCAGGGGGCGTCGGTCAGCGGCACCTCGTGGGTGGCGAACCCCTCGGCGCCCAGCGGGTCACCGTCGGTCAGCAGCGGCAGGATGTCGTCCACCCACCGGTGGACGTTCGCCTGCCCCATGCGCAGCTGGATCTGCTTGTCGAACAGGGTGAGCATCGGCAGCGGGTCGGTCATCCCGCCGTAGACACCGCTGATGGAGATGGTCCCGCCCCGGCGCACCACGTCGATGGCCGTGTACAGGGCCGCCAGCCGGTCCACCCCCGCACGCCGCATCAGCTTCTCCGCCAGCGCGGACGGCAGCAGCCCGGTGGCGTTCTGGGCGAGCCGGGCGGCCGGTGCCCCGTGGGCCTCCATCCCGACCGCGTCGATCACCGAGTCCGGGCCGCGCCCGTCGGTCATGTCCCGGATCACCTCGGCCAGGTCGTCCCCGTGCTCGCGCAGGTCCAGCGCGGTGATGCCCAGCGCCCGCGCCCGCTCCAGCCGTTCGGGCACCAGGTCCACGCCGATGACCAGGCCCGCGCCCCGGAACTTCGCGATCCGGGTGGCCATGTCGCCGATCGGCCCCAGGCCCAGCACGCAGACGCTGCCCTCCGGCGGCACGGCCGCGTACTCCACCGCCTGCCAGGCGGTGGGCAGGACGTCGGAGAGGAAGACGAAGCGGGAGTCCGGGGGACCGGACGGCACCTTTACCGGGAGGGTGTTGGCGAACGGCACCCGCAGGTACTCCGCCTGACCGCCGGGCACCTGGCCGTAGAGCTTGGTGTACCCGAACAGCGAGGCGCCGCTGTTGTACCGGCGCACCTGGGTGGTCTCGCACTGCGAGTGCAGCCCCGTCCGGCACATGTGGCAGGTGCCGCAGGACACGTTGAACGGGATCACCACCCGGTCGCCCGGCCGCACCGCGGTGACCTCCGAACCCACCTCCTCCACCACCCCCATGGGTTCGTGACCGAGGATGTCCCCCTCCTCCAGGAAGGGGCCGAGCACCTCGTACAGGTGCAGGTCGGAACCGCACAGGCCACTGGAGGTGATCCGCACGATCGCGTCCGTCGGTTCGGTGATCTGCGGGTCCGGCACCGTGTCCACCCGTACGTCCCGCTTGCCGTGCCAGGTCACCGCTTTCATCATGCCTCCCACCAGCTACGCCGGACATATCCCTTGTGTCACGGGTTCTCGCCCAGGACCGGTCCAAACGTCACCCGTCCGGTCCGCCCGCCGCCCCCCGCCCCGGGGCGGGCCCGGCACGGTCGCGGCGGGTGCCTGGAGACGGGCGCCGGCGGCGGCCGGTACGGCGCCGCGGGCGGTGCGGGGGATTGGCGTGGCCCGGGCGGGGAACCCGGAACGTTCCGGCCCCGCCCGACGCGCGGCGCGGCGCGGGCCGCCCGCGGCCCTCGCCCACCGCTGCCCGCGGGGCCGCGCGCACGGCAGGGCGAACAGGCGAGGGGAAGGATGCGATGACGGCGGCCGACGAGACCTGGCCCGGACCCACGGTGGGCGTGGAGGAGGAGTTCTTCCTGGTGGACCCGGACAGCGGACGCCCGCTGCCGGAGGCGGACCAGGTGCTGGCCGACCTGCGCGGGGTGCCGCCGGCCCGGTACGGCGGTGCGGAGCTCCAGCGCGAGCTGCTGGCGTGCCAGGTCGAGGCGGCCTCCGCGGTGTGCCGGTCGCTCACCGGCCTGGCCGGGCGACTCCACCTCGCCAGGCGCCGGCTGGCCGCCGCCGCCCATCGCCGCGGTGCCCTGCTCATCTCCTCCGGCACCCCGCCGGCGCCCCCCGGGCGGGCGACGCTGTCCCGCGGCGACCGCTTCCGGCGGATCGCCGAGCTGTACGCCGGGGTGGTCCCCGACTACCACGCCTCCGGCTGCCACGTGCACGTGGGGGTCCGCGACCGGGAGACGGCCGTCGCGGTGACCGCGCACCTGCGGCCCTGGCTGCCCACCCTGCTGGCGCTCTCCGCCAACTCGCCGCACCACGACGGCGAGGACACCGGCTACGCCAGCTGGCGGATGGTGCAGCAGTCGCGGTTCCCCGGCTCCGGGGTGCCGCCGGTCTTCGACTCCGCCGCGGCGTACGACCGGGAGGTGGCCCGGCTGGTGGACTGCGGGGCCCTGGTGGACGAGCGGATGAGCTTCTGGCTGGTGCGCCCCTCGGCCCGGTTCCCCACCCTGGAGTTCCGGGTGGCCGACGCGGCGGCCACCTGCGACGAGGCGGTGCTCCAGGCCGCCCTCGCCCGCGCCCTGGTCCGCACCGCCGTGGAGGCGGTGGACCGGGGCCGGCCGGCACCGCGGGTCTCCGACCAGGTCGCCGCCGCGGCGGTCTGGTCCGCGGCCCGCCACGGCCTGCACGGCAGCGGGGTGGATCCCTTCCGCGAGCGGCGGGTGCCCGCCACCGAGCTGGTCGCCGCGCTGCTGGCGCACGTCCGGCCGGCGCTGGAGGCCACCGGCGACCGAAAGCTGGTCGACACCCGGCTCAGGTGGCTGACCACGCACGGCGACGGTGCCGCCCGGCAGCGCCGGCATCCACCGGCCGACCGCGCCGCCCTGCTGCGCCACCTCGCCGAGGAGACCGTGGCCCCGCCCCGGGCGGCCGGGCCGGCCCCGACGGCGCCTCGCACACCCGGCGCGCCGTACGCCGCCGGCCCGGTGGGCCCGGCGTCCGTACCCGGTGCGCCGTACGCCGCCGGCCCGGCCGGTGTGCCGTACGCACCCGACCCGCCGCCCGGACCCGACGGACACCGCGTGGCCGGGACCCTGGGCGTGACCGGTCCCGCGGCAGCCCCTGAAGGTCACGGCGCACTCGACGCACCGGGCACACGCGGCACCCCCGGCACGCTCGACGCACCGGGCCCGGTCGGCACCTCCGACGCACACGGCATCCCCGGCACCCCCGACGCACACGGCACCCCCGACGCACTCGACCGAGGAGGACTCAGGTGACCCTCACCGCCACCGGCCGCCCGGCGGACCAGCTCCGCGCCCAGCTGCCGGAGCCGCGCGGCCCGCTCTCCGCCGCCGTCATCGACCTGTTGCGGTCCCCGGCGGGCACCGCGGTACCCGCCGGGCTCGGCCCCGACGAGGACGATCCGTTCGGGGAGGACCTCCAGCTCGCCCTCCACCTGTGCTACGAACTCCACTACCGCTCGTTCGCCGGGGTGGACGACGAGTGGGAGTGGGACCCGGGGCTGCTGGCGCTGCGCCGCCGCGCCGAGGGCGTCTTCCTGGGCGCGCTGCGGTCGGCGACGCAGGGCGGTACCGATGTCACGGCGGAGCTGGGGGCCCTGCTGGTCGAACCCGCCGACGGCGACGGCATCTCCCACCGGCTGCGGGACCGCGGCGACTGGACCTGGATGCGGGAGTACCTGGTCCACCGCTCCATCTACCACCTGAAGGAGGCGGACCCGCACGCCTGGGCGGTACCGCGGCTCCAGGGCCGTGCCAAGGCGGCGCTGGTGGCCGTGGAGTTCGACGAGTTCGGCGGCGGGCACGCCCGGCAGATGCACTCCCGGCTCTTCGAGGACCTGCTCACCGGAGCCGGACTGGACCCGGGGTACCTGCGCTACCTGGACGTGGTGCCGGCCCCCGCCCTCGCCGTCGTCAACATGATGTCGCTGTTCGGCCTGCACCGGTCGCTGCGCGGTGCGCTGGTGGGTCACTTCGCCGCCGCCGAGATCACCACCGGGCCCAGCGCCCGCCGGATGGCCGAGGCGCTGCGCCGGCTGGGCGCGCCCGAGGAGTGCGTACGGTTCTACACCGAACACATCGAGGCCGACGCGGTGCACGAGCAGCTGATGCGACACGACGTGGTGGCCGACCTGCTCGACCGGGAACCGTCGCTCGCCGCGGACGTGGTGCTGGGCATCCAGGCCACCGAACTGCTGGAGGACCGGCTCGCGGACCATCTGCGGAGCTGCTGGGACCGCCAGGTCACCTCGCTGCGCAGGCCGCTGCCCCCGTCCGGACGATGACGTCCGCGCGGACCGGCGGATGACGACCCGTTGACGGCGTGCGCCCGCGGCTGCCGAACCGGGGGCACACGCCGTCATCCGCGGCCGGCGTGCGCCGGCGTGTCCTCCCCGGCGGACACCCGGTGCGGCGGGCGGGCCGGGCCCCACCGCCCGTAGCTTCCGCACGACGAGCCGCCCGCCCGGGCTCCTGGGCGGGCGCTCGTCTTACGCGGTCGCCATGTCCCGGCCGTAGGGGTCGGATGGTCGGCCCCGACGACCGTGTGGCGGGCAGCCGGTATCCCCCCGTACGCGTGGTGCTCCCGCCTGCTCCGTGCGCGGGGCGCTTCCGTCTCCTCAAGGCGTGCGTCTGCCTCCATCACTGCGCGGGGCGCACCCGCCCCACCGGGCGCCTTGATGCCTCAACGCCCGGGTGCGGGTGGGGCAGGCCCCGTCCGGCGGCCTGCCCCACCCGCACCCGGGCGTCCCTCAGTTCAACGGTCCGGTCATCAATCCGTCAGTCCGGCGCCCGGCGGCGTCGGTGGCTGGTGTCGCACCACGGGTACGAGCGGCTGCGCCGGCACGCGCACAGGGCCACCATGAAGCGGTCGGAACGCGCCACCCGCCCGTCCGGCAGGGTCACCTCCACCGGTCCCTCGACCAGCACCGGTCCGCCCGGGTCGAGGATCACCCGCCGCGCCGGGCGGACCGGACCGGCGCCGTCCCCGGCCACCCCCTCCGCGGCGGACGTACTCCCCGGAGCCGTGCCGGAGCCAGTAACCGCCCCCGGCCGCCCCTGTTCCCCGTCCTGCCGTCCCCTTCCACGCCGTCCACCGCTGTCGTGCCGGCCCCCGCCGCGCGGCCCTCGCCCACGGCGCTCCCGGCCGCACCGGCCCCCGGCCCGCCGTCCGCCGGGCCGCCGGGCGGCGGGGGCGCGGACGGGGCGGCGCCGGACGGCTGCGGTCGCGGTCGCGGGCCGGCGGGCCGGTCACCGGTCGGCACGGATCACCACCAGCTCCTCGGTCCGCTGTCCGGGCTCGATCAGCCCCCGTTCCTCCAGCCAGGGGGCACGCTCCGTCATCACCGGACCGAACGGCTGGACCTGGCGGTCCACGACGGAGGGGCGCAGTCCCGCCTCCCGCAGCCGCCGCAGCGTGGTCTCCGTCCCGCACAGCGCGGAGTGCACCAGCAGCATCATGCCGTTCTCGCGCAGCAGCCGGGGTGCCGCCGCACAGAGCCGGTCCAGGCAGGCCCGGCCGTCCTCCCCGGCGTCCCAGGCGGCCGACCGGCGGCGGTGCCGCCAGCCGCTCGGCGGGGTCGGGACGTACGGCGGGTTCGCGGTGACCACGTCGTAGCGGCGGCCGGCGGCGCGGGCGAGGAAGTCGCCGCGCTCGGCCCGCACCGGCAGCCGGCGCAGCCACGCGTTGCATGAGGTGGCGAGCACCGCGGACGCGGAGATGTCCACCGCGTGCACCCGGGCCGCGCCCAGCCGGGCCGCGGCGATGGCTATCACCCCGGTGCCGGTGCACACGTCCAGTACCTGTGCGCCCGGGGCGGGCGCGGCACGCAGCAGCGCCCGCCCGAGCAGCTCGGAATCACCTTGGGGCCGGTAGACGGCCGGAGGCCTCAGAAGAAACACGCGTAACGGGTACCTCGTGTCGCCACCGGCAAACCGGTCCGTTCCGCCGGGCCGGGTCAGCCGCCCCCCGGCGCCGGTCCCGCGCCGGGGCGCAGCACCGAGAAGCGGAGCGCGAAGGGGTCCAGCCCGGCGGGCAGCGGCCCGTCCGGCCCCGGCCGCGTCCGCGAGGTCACCCGGAACATCCGGCCCGGGAGCACCGCGGCCAGCCAGGTGGCGGCCAGCAGCAGGACCACGTCCTCACCGGGGCAGCGGCCCGGGCCCGCGCTGAACGGCACCACCCCGAGCCGGGCCAGGTCCCGCCCGCCGAGCCACCGCTCGGGTACGAAGCGGTCGGGTTCCGCACCGGCCGCCCCGGACCGGTGCAGGTAGGGGGTGTACAGCACGAACGTCGTCCCCGCGGGGACGGTGGTGGCGCCCCGGTGGGTGGCCGTCACGGTCTCCCGCAGCAGCAGCGGGGTGGTGGGCCACAGCCGGAGGGTCTCCCGCACGCAGGCGCGCAGGTAGGGCAGCTCCCGGGGCCGCACCGGGTCGCCGGCGGTGGCCTCCTCGGTGGCCCGGCGCAGCGCCTCCGGGTGGCCGGCCAGGAGCGCCAGGGTGCGCGGCAGGGTCATCCCCACGGCGTCGAACGCGAACAGCCAGTGGCCGACCTGCCCCCACGGATCGGTGCCCGGCGCGGCCGGCGGCAGCGCGGCGGCCAGCGAACCGGGCTCGGCGCCGGCGGTCCGCTCCCGCAGGTGTGCCAGGAACCGCGCGCGCCGCAGCCGGTGCTGCGGCATCAGGTACGACCAGTTGGCCGCGGCGCGCAGCCGCGCCAGCCGCTCCGTGAGCAGGTCGTCGTCCCGGGCCGCGTCCCCGAACACCACCCGCCGCACGGTGCGCCACCAGCTCTTCTCCAGCTCCGGCCAGGCCAGTTCGGCCACCGGGCCGCCGTCCGGCAGCAGCTCTCCGGCCTCCTCGCGGACCACCCGCACCAGCCGGCCGGCGCCGCGGTGCAGGGGCTGCCCGCTGTCCAGCGCGTCTTCGTTGACCCGGCGCCGGTCCTCGCGCACCGCGCCCCGGCTGATCAGGCTGCCGTGCGGCTGGAACTGTGCCAGCGCCGCGCGCTTCTCCCGGGAGGCGGGGGAGAACGGGTCCGGCGTCCGGTCCAGCACGTCCACCGCGTCCCGGGGCGCCAGCACCAGCGCGGCGCGGCGGCCGAACGGCAGCAGCAGCGGGCCGTCCCCGTACCGGGACCGCAGCCGCCGGACGGCGCCGATCCCGGTCCGGTCCCATCCGAGGCGTTCGGCCGCCGCCATCGCCCGGCGGCGTCGGAGCACCGGGCCGCACACCACGCTGGGCAGCAGGACGTACGCCGCGACGCGCAGCGCGTCCGCGGCTCCCGCCCGCGGCAGGGCCCGGTCTCCGGTCGGTGGGGTGTCCTCGGGCCGCATCACCGCTCCAGACTCTCGCCGTCTCCTTGATCGATGTCCGGAACGGTACAGAGTGGACAGCGGGTCCGGGGGTAGAGGCGGCCTGTGATGCGCTGCGCCACCGCCGGCCGTTCACCCGAACGGATCCGCCGTTGGGCGGACCCCACCGGCGTGCCCGTTTCGACCGGCCCCCGGCAGGTCATGGCTGTGGCGTTGCCGACCCCAGGCCGTACGGAGGAACGATGGACAAGGCCCACCCCGAACACCCGACCGGCGACGTCCCGGGGCGCCCGAGCCCCGAGCCGGTGCCGGTCGACGAACCGACCGAGCCGCGCGGCCCGCTGCCGCCCAAGCCCGACCAGCGGGGCCCGGACACGGTCAGCCCGACCGGGCAGGCCACCGGGGTGGACCAGGCGAAGATGGCCCAGGCGGGCAGCTACCTGACCACCGCCCAGGGCAACCGGCTGTACGACACCGACCACTCGCTCAAGGCCGGCCCCCGGGGCCCGGTGCTGCTCCAGGACCACCATCTGCGGGAGAAGATCACCCACTTCGACCACGAGCGCATCCCGGAGCGGGTGGTGCACGCCCGGGGCGCCGCCGCGCACGGGGTGTTCGAGAGCTACGGCACCGCCACCAAGATCACCAAGGCGGCGTTCCTCGCCGAGGGGGTCAGCACCCCGGTCTTCGTGCGGTTCTCCACCGTGCTGGGCTCGCGCGGCTCCGCCGACACGGTGCGCGACACCCGCGGTTTCGCGACGAAGTTCTACACCGCCGAGGGCACCTTCGACCTGGTCGGCAACAACATCCCGGTCTTCTTCATCCAGGACGCGATCAAGTTCCCGGACATCATCCACGCCGGCAAGCCGCACCCGGACCGGGAGATCCCGCAGGCCCAGAGCGCCCACGACACCTTCTGGGACTTCGTCACCCTGCACACCGAGGCCACCCACCACACCCTGTGGAACATGTCCGACCGGGGCATCCCGCGGTCCTACCGGATGATGGAGGGCTTCGGCGTCCACACCTTCCGGCTGGTCAACGCCGAAGGCGCCACCACGCTGGTGAAGTTCCACTGGAAGCCGAAGCTGGGCGTGCACTCCATGGTGTGGGAGGAGGCCCAGATCGTGGGCGGGGTGGACCCCGACTTCCACCGCCGGGACCTCGCCGACGCCATCGAGGCCGGCGCCCACCCGCAGTGGGAGCTGGGCGTGCAGACCTTCCCCGACACCCCCGAGCAGACCTTCGAGGGCATCGACCTGCTCGACCCCACCAACATCGTGCCCGAGGAGATCGCCCCGGTACAGCCGATCGGCCTGCTGACCCTCAACGCCAACCCGTCGAACTTCTTCGCCGAGACCGAGCAGGTCGCCTTCCACCCCGGGCACCTGGTCCCCGGCATCGACGTCACCGACGACCCGCTGCTCGCCGGCCGCCTCTTCTCGTACATCGACACCCAGATCACCCGGCTGGGCGGGCCCAACTTCGCCCAGATCCCGGTCAACCGCACCCACGCCCCGGTCAACGACATGCTCCGGGACGGGATGCACCAGACCGCCGTCCACCGCGGTGTGGCGCCCTACCGGCCCAACTCCCTCGACGGCGGCTGCCCCTTCCAGGCCGGCGCCGACACCGGGGCGTACATCGAGGTTCCGGTGCGGGTGCCGGAGGCCGAGAAGGTCCGGCAGGCGCCGGACTCCTTCGCCGACCACTTCAGCCAGCCCCGCCGGTTCTGGCTGAGCCTGTCCCCGGTGGAGCGCGAACACACCATCGCCGCCTACACCTTCGAGCTGAGCAAGTGCTACGAGGAGGCCATCCGCGAACGCGCGCTGAAGGTGCTGGCCCGGATCGACCCCGTGCTGTGCGAGCAGGTCGCCGCGGGCCTCGGCCTGCCCGCCCCGGAGCCGTCCGAACCCCTCGCCGAGGTCGAGCCCAGCCCCGCCCTGTCCCAGGTCGGCCAGGAGTGGCCGGTGGACGGCCGGGTGGTGGGCATCGTCGCCCACCCCGGCGCCGACCTGGACGGCGTCCGGGCCCTGCGCTCGGCGGTGCTGGAGGCCGGCATGGTGCCCATGGTGGTGGCTCCCACCGGCGGTCGGCTCGACCCGGACGGCGACCCGGTCACCGTCCAGCGCACCTTCGCCGCGGCCCGCTCCACCGAGTTCGACGCGATCGTGCTGGCCGGAGCGCCGTCTCCGGGCGACGACGCGCACGGCGCCCGGGACGCCAAGGCCCCCGCCACCGCGGGCGAGGTCGACCCGCGGGTGCTGCTGCTGGTGTCCGAGGCCTTCCGGCACGGCAAGGCCATCGGCGGCTGGGACGGCGCCGAGACGGTGCTGCGCGCCGCCGGGGTGCCCGCCGACGCGCCGGGCGTGGTCGGCGGCGACAGCGGCCCGGCGGTCCTGGAGCGGATCGTGCCGCTGCTGCGCCGCCACCGCGTCTGGGAACGCTTCCGCACCACCGTCTGACCCCCGGCACCCCACCGGGCCGGCCGCGGCGGCCCGCACCGGACGGCCCGCGCCGGGCGCCCGCCGGGGCGCCCCTCCCCACGGGGCGGCCGCGCGCCGGCGGACCCGCCGCACCGGCGGGCCGTCGCGCCGCCGGCCCGGCCCGCCCACCGGCCCCAGGAAAGGACCGTGCGGCCATGTCGTACTGGATGGAAACCGCCCCTGCCGACACCCACCCCCCGCTCACCGCCGACACCGAGGCCGACGTCGCGGTCGTCGGGGGCGGGGTGGCGGGCCTGGCCACCGCCTGGGAACTCACCCGGGCCGGCCGCCGGGTCGTGGTGCTGGAGGCGCAGCGCGTCGCCGGCGGCACGACCGGACACACCACCGCCAAGGTCACCGCCCTGCACAACCAGGTCTACGACCACCTGCGCCGCACCCGGGGCCCGGCGGGGGCCCGGATGTACGCCCACTCCCAGCAGGCGGCCGTGGAGCGGGTCGCGGAGGTGACCGCGGAGCTGGGCATCGACTGCGACCTCGAACGCCGCCCCGCCTACACCTACACCACCCGGGACAGCCAGGTCGCCGCGCTGCGCGCCGAGGCCGAGGCGGCCCGCGACGCCGGGCTGGCGGCGGAGTTCACCACCACCACCGGCCTGCCGTTCCCGGTCGCCGGGGCGGTCCGGGTGGACCACCAGGCCCAGTTCCACCCGCGCCGCTACCTCCTCGCCCTGGTCGCGGACCTCGTCGCCCGCGGCGGGCGCGTCCACGAGGGGACCCGGGTCACCGGGCTCACCGAGGGCGACCCCTGCCGGCTCACCACCGAGGACGGGCACCAGGTGACGGCCGGGCAGGTCGTCGTCGCCACCCACTACCCGGTCTTCGACCGGGCCCTGCTGTTCACCCGGCTCTCGGTGCACCGGGAACTCGTGGTTGCCGGGCCGATCCCGGAGACCGCCGACCCCGGCGGCATGTTCATCACCTCCGAGGACGGCAAGCGCTCGGTGCGCACCGCCCCCGGCCCCGACGGCCGGCGCCTGCTCATCGTCACCGGGGAGAGCTTCACCCCCGGCACCGGGCACGCCCCCGAGGGGTTCCGGCGGCTGGAGGCGTGGACCCGCGAGCACTTCCCGGTCACCGGCATCACCCACCGCTGGGCCGCCCAGGACGCCGACCCGACCGACACGGTCCCCCTGATCGGTCCGCTGCACCCCGGCGCCCGCAACACCTACGTCGCCACCGGCTTCGCCGGCTGGGGCATGACCGGCGGCGTGCTGGCCGGCCGGCTGCTGACCGCGCTGCTCACCGGCGAGGAACCGCCCTGGGCCCGGCTGTACGACCCGCGGCGGATGCGCTCCGCGCTCCGCGAACTGCCGCCCTTCCTCAAGCACCAGGCCGGGGTGGCGCAGCACTTCGTCGGCGACCGGCTGTCCGCCGCCGGTCCCCGCGCGGTGGCGGACATCGCCCCGGGCACCGGGGCGGTGGTCCGCGTCGGGGCCGGCCACCGCGCGGTGTACCGGGCCCCCGACGGCACCCTGCACACGCTGAGCGCGCGCTGCACCCACCTGGGGTGCCTGGTCTCCTTCAACGCCGCCGAGACCACCTGGGAGTGCCCCTGCCACGGCTCCCGCTTCGGCACCGACGGCCGGGTGCTCCAGGGCCCCGCCAACACCCCGCTGGCCCGCCGGGACCTGGACGAGGGGGAGGCGGGGAGCGGTGCCGGCGAGGAGCCTGCGGCGCGCGGAGACGGGGAGGACTGACCGCCGGCGGGACGCGCGGAGCCGCCGCCGGGAAGGACCGGAAGGGGACGGCCGGGTACGGGCGTGCGGGACGCCGCCCGGGTGCCCCCTCCGGGTGCCCCCTGCGGAGTCGCGCAGCCGGCCCCAGGCGGCTTCCGGGGGCTCAGCAGGTGTCCTTCGGTGCCGCTGGGCCCGCGTCCGCCCTCGCCGTCCGGGCCGGAGGGACACCGCGCGGAGGCCCCCGGTCGCGGCGGGGCCCGCGCCCCAGCGGCGGGGGTGGCCCCCACCGGCGTCGCACCCCGGGCCCGGCGGCCGGGGACGTGCGTGCCGCGTGTGGGGCGGGCCTTCCGGCGGCGGCGCGGCGCCCGGCGGGTCCACCGCCGACCGCCGGACCGCGCCGGGGAGGGCCGGGCCGCTCCGTCGCCCGGACATGACGGCGGATGCACAAGGGGAGGCGCGCTCCGGACCACGGCGCCGGCGAGCGCACCGACGGCCGGGGTGTCGAACGGGTGCCTGAGCCGGTCCGGCGCCACCCGGCCGTTCGGTGTCCGGACGGTGCCGCGGCGCGGGAAAACCAGTTGCCGCGCGCAGCCCGCCACCGCAGTATCCGTCCATGACCACGATCCCCGCCGTCCCGCCGCCGTCCTCCGCCGTCCGATCGGTGCGAGGCCGACAGCAGGCGTGCCGACCGGGGAGGCCGCTACCCGCGCACACGTGACCGCCGCCCTGGTCGCGGGCCTCCTCGCCGGCTACGGCATCGCCATGCCGGTGGGAGCGGTCGCGGCGTACCTGGTGGCGCTCACCGCCCGGACGTCCCTGAAGGTGGGCGCTGCCGCCGCCGCGGGCGTCGCGACCGCCGACGGCCTCTACGCGCTGATCGCCGTGGCCGGGGGTTCCGCGCTCACCGGCGTCATCACACCGATCGCCCTTCCCCTGCGCTGGGTTTCGGCGGTGGTGCTCATGGCGCTGGCGGTCCACGGCGGTGCCGGGGCGATCACCCGGTTCCGCGACCGCCGGACGTCCACGCGGCCGGACACGGCCCCCGTCAGCCCTGCCCGGGCCTACCTGGGGCTGCTGGGCATGACGATGCTGAACCCCCTGACCATCACCTACTTCGCGGCGCTCGTGCTCGGCAGCCGGACGACGGCGGATCCCGGTCTGCCGGAACAGGCCGTCTTCGTGCTCGCCGCCTTCGCGGCGTCCGCCAGCTGGCAACTGCTCCTCGCCGGCGGCGGAGCAGTGCTCGGCCGGGCCCTGACCGGCGACCGCGGGCGGCTCATCACCGCTCTGGCCTCCAGCGCCCTGATCGCCGTGCTCGCCGTCCAGCTGCTGATCCCGGAGTCCTGATCCCTTCGGCGGCGCCTGCCGCCTCCGCCGGGCGTGCCGGGGGCGGGGGGCGAGCAGCAGCCGGATCCGGAACCGCCGGTCCCACCGGTACCGGACCTGCCGGGCCGGTTCGTGGCTCCGCCGCCCGACCACCGGGTCGGCCTTCCAGGTCTTCCCGGCAGGAGCGGCATCGCCCCCGGCGGACGCCACGTGGGGCCGTTGGGCGCGGGCCGGGACGGCTCGGTGGCTGCGGCGGACCGGGTCGGCCGGCATCGGAGGCGCGCCCCGGTCGCGCATCCGGTCGGCGATCACCGTGCGGTCCGACCGGACCGCACGGACCGACGGGCCGGCCCGTGCGGAGGGACACGCGCCGGCGCGTCGCTCCTCGCCCCGCCGCAGGCCGCGGCCCTGCCCGCCCCCGGCGGGGACGGTCAGGGGCTCACCGGGCCCCGAAGTTCTGGGTCCACCAGGGGCCGCCGGCCCCCTCCCGGTAGCCGATGCCGATCTCGGTGAAGGAGCAGTTCAGGATGTTCGCCCGGTGGCCCGGGCTGTCCATCCACGACCGCATCACGTCCGCCGCCGTGCGCTGCCCCGCGGCGATGTTCTCCCCGTAGGTGCTCCACCGGTACCCCGCGGCGGTGATGCGTTCCCCGGGGCCCGCCCCGTCCGGGTTGGTGTGGTCGAAGAAGTCGCGCCGCGCCATGTCGTCGGAGTGGCCCTGCGCCGCGGCGGTCAGCCGGCTGTTGACGCTCATCGGGGCGCAGCCGTTCCGGGCCCGCTCGGCGTTGACCAGTTGGACCACCTCGCCGCCGCCGGGTCGCCGCCGGGGCCGGCGGGGCGGCCGGGGCGGTGGTGGTGGGACGGGCCGCCGGCGTGGTGGACGGGGACGGCCGGGGGCTGCGCGGCGGGCGGGTGGAGCGGGTGGCCGAGGGCGACGCGCTCGGCGTCGGCGTGGCCTTCGCGGTGGCCGACGGCCGGGCGGGGGAGGGGAGGCCGAGGGCGCGGCGGCCGGCGCCGCGGGGGCCTTGCGGACCGCCTTGTGGTCGTCGTCGGAGGACCGGGTCGCGGAGTGGATGGCGCCGGCGGTCACCAGCACGACGACGCCCGCCGCCACCGACACGGCCGCGGTACGCCGGCGGCGCGGCAGCCGGTGGCGGCCCGCGGCCGGACCGGCCGGGGCGGACGCACCGGCGCCGGACGGGGAAGAGGTGCCGGCGCCGGCCGGGGGAGTGCCGGCGCCGGACCGGGCGGCGGCGTCGGTGCCGGGCGCGCCACCGGGCACCGGGTACGCGGCCGCCACCGGTATGTCGGGCGTACCCGCCATGAGCCAGGCGCCGGCCGGTGCCGCCGGCAGCGGGACCAGGGCCAGCCCCACCAGCAGCCGCTCGGCCACCACCAGGCCGCTGCCGTGCCCCGAGCAGTCGGGGCAGTCCCGTACGTGCCGGGCCAGGCGCTTGCGCCACAGCGCCGAGGGCACACCGTCCCAGGCGGCGGTCAGCTCCCCCAGCGACGCGCACCCCGGGTTCGCGGCCAGCGCCCGGACCACCACCCGGGCGGTCTCCAGCTGGGCCTTCATCCGCTGCACCCGCACCGCCGTGTGCTGCGGGGACAGCTCCATCGCGGCGGCCACCTCGGCCCGGGTGAGCTGCCCGGACACCTCCAGCCACCACAGCGACAGCAGCGCCCGGTCGTCGGTGTCCAGCCAGCGGGTGGCCTCGGCGGTCTCCCGCCGCTGCCCCACCAGACCGAGCCGGAGAATGGTGAGGTCCACGAAGTCGGCGCCCGGGTCCGCCACGTCGTGCGCCTCCTGGAGCGGGCGCGGGGCGTCACCGGGCGGCCGCTCGCGCCAGTGCCGGCGGACCTCGTTCATGGCGATGGCCACCAGCCAGGAGCGGAAGCTCGCCGGATCGCGCAGCGTGCCCAGGCCCGCCAGCGCCCGCAGCATGGTCTCCTGCACCACGTCGTCCACGTCCGCGTGCCCGTGCAGCGCGCGGCCGACGACGTTGTAGACCAGCGGCAGATACGCCGCCACCAGTTCGTCCTGCGCCCGCTCGTCCCCGGCCCGTGCCGCACTCACCAGGGGGTCGTGTTCACCGATCACGGCCTGTCCCACTCACTTTCCTCGTCGTTCCTCGTCGGCCCTACGTGGCGTTACACCTGGGAGACCGCGCCGGCGCGCGGGGATAACGAAAAACCGTGCGACCGGCCGGGAAGACCTTCGGGGACCACCGGTTGGCAGACCGCGTGCCGCCCGCCGCCCCGGCGGCCCCCGGCGCGCGGGCCTGACCCACGCGCACCGGGGTACGCCAGGGGTGCGGCACCGCGGTCCGCGCCGGAGCGTACGCGAGGGCATCCGGCGGTGCGGCGGGTGGTCACCGGAGGGTCCGCGCCGCTCCGGCGAGCCGCGCCGGAGGACCGCTTGCCGGGCCCGCTCGCGGGGACCGCGGAGCCCGCCCGGCGCCGGGCGCCGGCGGGACGGCCACGGGGGCGCCCGGCCGCGCGGGAGGGGCCACGGGGCCCCCGGCGAGCACCCGCCCGGGGGCCGTAGAGTGGACTAGACCGGTGGACTAGACCTCTGGTCGGTCCATGGGCTAAAAGTTACGTACGCCCCGCCCCCGCGCCCCCGTCTGCCCCCCCTGGAGGAACCCCGCAATGTCCGCCCCGGCCCCGGGACACCCCGAGCGAAGCGAGCGCCCCGGCCACATCATGTCCGGCGAGATGGCGGAGCAGCCCGCGGTGCTGCGCCGGATCCTCCGGGACGGCGCCCCGCGGATCCGTGAGGTGGCGCAGGCCATCGCGGCCCGCCACCCGCGCTTCGTCCTGCTCACCGCCCGCGGCACCTCCGACAACGCCGCGCTGTACATGAAGTACCTGCTGGAGATCGAGCTGGGCCTGCCGTGCGGGCTGACCTCCATGTCCACCACCACCGTCTACGGCGCGCGCCCGGACCTCAGCGGCGTGCTCGCCGTCACGGTGAGCCAGTCGGGCGGCTCGCCGGACCTGGTGGCCTCCACCCAGGCCGCCCGGCGCGCCGGCGCCATCACCCTGGCGGTCACCAACAATCCCGACTCGCCGCTGGCCGCGGTCTCCGAGTACAGCATCGACCTGCTGGCCGGCCCGGAGAAGGCGCTGCCGGCCACCAAGACCTACACCGCCTCGCTGCTCGCGCTCTACCTGCTCGGGCAGGGCCTGCGCGGCGCCGACGGGGCCGCGGCCCACGCCCTGCCCGACCTCGCCGAGGAGATCCTCGGCCGCCGGGACGAGGTCGCCCGGCTGGCCTCCCGCTACCGCTTCGCCGAGCGGATGGTGATCACCTCCCGCGGCTACGGCTACCCCACCGCCAAGGAGGCCGCGCTGAAGCTGATGGAGACCAGCTACATACCGGCCCTGGCCTACTCCGGCGCCGATCTGCTGCACGGCCCGCTCGCCATGGTGGACAACGTCTCGCCGGTCATCGCCGTGGTGACCGAGGGCCGGGGCGGGGAGGCGCTCCAGCCGGTGCTGGACCGCCTCCGCGGCCGGGGCGCCGACCTGGTCGTGGTGGGCCCGGACGCCCAGGTGGCCCAGGCGTCCGCGGGATTCGCGCTGCCCACCCGTGGCGTCGCCGAGGAACTCCAGCCCATCCTGGAGATCCTGCCGCTGCAGCAGCTGGCCTACGAGGTCACCATCGCCCGCGGCCAGGACCCGGACGCGCCGCGCGCCCTGGCCAAGGTCACCAAGACGAACTGAACACCGACCGGAGGAGCGCGGCGGCACGCGCCGCCGCGCCCGTCCGGTGCCCTGCCCCAGCGCCCGAAAGGCTCTCCATGACCACCGTGACCGCCCCCCTCGCCGGCCGTGCCATCGGCCTCCCCGCCGTGCCCGACCCGGTGTTCTCCGGGGCGATGGTCGGCCCCGGCACCGCCATCGACCCGGTGCGCGAGGAGTCGGAGGCGGTGGCGCCGGTGGACGGCGTCATCGTCTCCCTCCACCCGCACGCGTACGTCGTCGTCGACGCCGAGGGCCGCGGCGTCCTCACCCACCTGGGCATCGACACCGTGCAGCTCGGCGGCGAGGGCTTCGAACTGCTGGTCGCCAAGGGGGACACGGTGACCCGCGGCCAGGCCGTGGTGCGCTGGAACCCGGCGGCGGTGGAGGAGGCCGGCAAGTCGCCGGTCTGCCCCGTCGTCGCCCTGGAGGCCACCGCCGAGGCCCTCACCGACCTCCGCGAGGCCGGCGAGGTGGCGATCGGCGACACCCTGTTCGGCTGGCAGTGACCCCGGCCGCGGCCCGCCCGGGCCGGTGAACCCGCGGTGGCTGCTGGGACGGCACCGCTCGATTCGGAGAAGGACGTAATGGAGACGACACTGCGGGGCGTCGGGGTCAGCCATGGGGTGGCGATCGGCCAGGTCCGCCACATGGGTACCGCCGTGCTGGAGCCGCCGGCGAAGCAGATCCCGGCCGAGGACGCCCCCCGGGAACAGGCCCGGGCACGGCAGGCGGTCGAGGCCGTGTCGGCCGACCTGACGGCGCGGGGCAACCTGGCCGGCGGCCAGGCCCAGGCCGTGCTGGAGGCCCAGGCGCTGATGGCCGCCGACCCCGAGCTGCTGGCGGACGTCGACCGCCGGGTGGCCGTGGGCAGCACCGCCGAGCGGGCGGTGTACGACGCCTTCGCCTCGTACCGGGCCCTGCTCGCCCAGGCCGGCGAGTACCTGGCCGGACGGGTGGCGGACCTGGACGACGTGCGCAACCGGATCATCGCCCGGCTGCTGGGCGTGCCGATGCCCGGGGTGCCCGACAGCGACGAGCCGTTCGTGCTGATCGCCCGGGACCTGGCGCCCGCCGACACCGCACTGCTCGACCCGGCGCTGGTGCTGGGCTTCGTGACCGAGGAGGGCGGCCCGACCAGCCACAGCGCGATCCTCGCCCGCGCCCTGGGCGTGCCGGCCGTGGTGGCGCTGCCGGGCGCCTGCGAACTGACCGAGGGCACCGTGGTCGCGGTGGACGGCAGCACCGGCGAGGTGCACGTGGAGCCGGGCGACGGGCGACGGGCGGAGCTGGAGCGGGCCGCCGCCGAACGCCGCGCCGCCCTCGCCGCGTCCAGCGGCCCCGGGGCGACCTCGGACGGCCACCGGGTGCCGCTGCTGGCCAACGTCGGCGGCCCGGCGGACGTGGCCGCCGCGGTGGAGGCCGGGGCGGAGGGCGTGGGCCTGTTCCGCACCGAGTTCCTCTTCCTGGACGACCACCGCACCGCCCCCTCCCTGGAGACCCAGGCCGACGCCTACCGGAAGGTCCTGGAGGCGTTCCCGGAGGGCCGGGTGGTGGTACGGGTCCTGGACGCCGGGGCGGACAAGCCGCTGGACTTCCTCACCCCCGCCGACGAGCCCAACCCCGCCCTGGGCGTGCGCGGGCTGCGGACCCTGCTGGACCACCCCGAGGTGCTCCGCACCCAGCTGGCGGCGCTGGCCCGGGCCGCCGAGGGACTGCCGGTGCACCTGGAGGTGATGGCGCCGATGGTCGCCGACCGCACCGACGCCCGGGCCTTCGCCGACGCCTGCCGCGAGGCCGGGCTGCAGGCCAAGGCCGGCGCCATGGTGGAGATCCCCTCCGCCGCGCTGCGCGCCCGGTCGATCCTGCGCGAGGTGGAGTTCCTCTCCCTGGGCACCAACGACCTGGCCCAGTACACCTTCGCCGCCGACCGGCAGGTCGGCGCCGTCTCCCGGCTGCAGGACCCGTGGCAGCCGGCCCTGCTGGACCTGGTCGCGCTGGCCGCCGAGGCCGCCCGCGAGGAGGACAAGAGCTGCGGGGTGTGCGGGGAGGCCGCCGCCGACCCGCTGCTGGCCTGCGTGCTCACCGGACTGGGCGTCACCAGCCTGTCCATGAGCGCCACCGCCATCCCGTACGTCCGGGCCGCGCTGGCCCAGCACACCCTCGCCCAGTGCGAACGCGCCGCCGCCGCCGCCCGCGCCACCGACTCCGCCGAGGAGGCCCGGCGGGCCGCCCAGGCGGTCCTGTCCGGGGAGTGACACCGGGCCGCGGCCGCGCCTGATCCCCCGCCGGGCCCCGGCGGGGGATCAGCCGTACCGGCACGGCGGCGCCGCGGGGTTACGGCGGGCCACCGGCGGCGCCGGGCCGGCCCCGCGGGCGACGGATGTGCCGCCGGGCGCCGGGGCGCGTTCGGGTGAAGGCCGTCGTTGGATCAGCCCAAGGGCGGGTGTCGCGAAACCGCTCGGTACGCCTGCCACCTCAGGCTGCGGGCCATGAGAAAGCAAGCTATCCCCAAGCACCTCACCGGCTTGCGGACACGCCTGAGCACGGTGGGCCTGGCCTGCTCCGTGGTGGCGGCGGCCGTCCCGATGGTGCTGGGTGCCTCGGCGGGTCCGGCCGCCGCGGCCCCGCTGCCCGGTGGCCTCGGCCCGTGCGTGCCCGGCAGCTGCCCCGACCCCTTCCCCGGCATCAACAACGGGCCCATCGCCGGACGCGACAACGGCATCAACATCTTCGTCGGCGACGACTTCCTGGTCCGCGGCGCCGCCGCGGAGGCCGAGGGCCGGGTCGTCGTCCTCGACGACTTCGACGTCAACAAGACCTCCGGCGGCCAGATCTACAACGTCGGCGAGGTCGGCGTCGGCTCCCGGGTGCCGCCTCCGGTCGGGGCCGACTGGCTGACCGCCGGCGGGGACATCACCGTGGCCCCGGGACAGCGCGTCCTGGCCGAGGACGGCGTGGTGCGCTACGGCGACACGCTCACCGGCACCGTGCTCGCGCGGGACCTCGTCCACGACCCGGACGCCGCCGCGCCGTACGTGGGTCTGCGCGACCAGCTCACCGCGGCCAGCCAGTGCTACGCCCGGGAGGGCGGCACCCCCAGGACACCCACCGGCACGGCCGTGAACCAGGGCTACCAGACCCTGTTCACCGGTGACGGCACCTCGCAACTCCAGGTGTTCAACGTGGACTTCGACCTCGCCGGCCCCGGCGGCGCGCAGCAGGGCATCGCGTTCGCGAACATCCCGGCGGGCGCCACGATCCTGGTCAACGTGCTCGGCGACAACCGGACGATCAACACCTACAGCGGCGGCATCGACGACGCCACGGACCCGCTCAACGCCTACCGCGAGCGGCTGCTGTGGAACTTCCCCGACGCCACCACCGTGAACCTGACGGGTACCGGCCAGTTCCAGGGCAGCTTCCTGATCGGCAACCAGGCGTCGGACACCACGGTGACCCTGCCCGGCATCAACGGCCGCTTCTTCACCACCGGTTCACTGACCCACACCAGCTCCGCCTCCGGGGGCGGCGGCCAGGAGTTCCACGCCTACCCGTTCGACGGTGACCTGCCCGACTGCGGCGGAACCCCGCCCGGCCCGGCCACCGGGACGGTGAGCGTGGTGAAGACGGACGCCGAGACCGGCGAGGGGCTGGCCGGCGCCGAGTTCGAGCTGTGGGAGGAGACCAACGGCACGCCGGGTCTGCAGACCACCGGCGCCAACCCCGACACCCAGATCGGTGACACCTGCACCACCGGGGACAGCGGGGTGTGCGCACGGACGGTGGAGACCGGCACCTACTACTGGCGCGAGACGGCCGCACCCGACGGGTACGAACTCCCCGACCCGGGCGTCTTCGGCCCGCTGGTGCTCACCGACGCGAACGCGGAGGAGGGCGTGGCGGTGACCGCCTCCAACCACACCGCCCCGCTGCCCCCCGACACCGGCGTGGTCAGCGTCCTGAAGCGGGACGAGGAGACCGGCGCCGCACTGGCCGGCGCGGTCTTCGAACTGTGGCAGGAGAGCAACGGCACGCCGGGGCTCCAGACCACCGGCGACGACCCCGACACCCAGGTGGAGACCTGCACCACCGCGGAGAGCGGCGTCTGCTCCGAAACCGTGGAGACGGGCACCTACTACTGGGTGGAGACCGCCGCCCCCGAGGGCTACCAGCTCCCCGACCCGGCGGTCTTCGGCCCGCTGGTACTGACCGCGGAGAACCTGGAGCAGGGTGTGTCGGTCACCGCCGACGACACCGCCGTCCCCGAGCCGCCCGGCGGCGGGGACGTGACGGTCGTCAAGCGGGACGCCGAGACCGGCGAGGTGCTGGCCGGCGCGGTCTTCGAGCTGTGGGAGGAGACCAACGGCACGCCGGGTCTGCAGACCACCGGCGCCAACCCCGACACCCAACTGGGCGACTCGTGCACCACCGGGGAGAGCGGCGAGTGCTCGCGGACGGTGGACCCGGGCACCTACTACTGGGTCGAGACGGCCGCTCCCGGCGGCTACGAGCTGCCGGACCCGGCGGTCTTCGGCCCGCTGGTGCTGACCGCCGAGAACGAGGCCCAGGGCGTGAGGGTCACCGCCGACAACACCCCCTCCCCGCCGGCCCCGGGCAACGGCGAGGTCACCGTCGTCAAGCGGGACGCGGCGACCGGCGCACTGCTGTCCGGCGCGGTGTTCGAGCTGTGGGAGGAGACCAACGGCACGCCGGGTCTGCAGACCACCGGCGCGGACCCCGACACCCGGGTGGGCGGTACCTGCACCACCGGCGCGAGCGGTGAGTGCTCGCGGGCGGTGGACCCCGGAACCTACTACTGGCGGGAGACCGCTGCTCCCGGCGGCTACGAGCTGCCGGACCCGGCGGTCTTCGGGCCGCTGGTGCTGACCGAGGACAACCTGGCCCAGGGCGTCACGGTCACCGCCGACAACACCGCCGTACCGCAGCCCCCGGGCACCGGGGACGTCACGGTCGTCAAGCGGGACGCCACCACGGGCGCGGCGCTGTCCGGCGCGGTGTTCGAGCTGTGGGAGGAGACCAACGGCACGCCGGGTCTGCAGACCACCGGCGCGGACCCCGACACCCGGGTCGGCGAGACCTGCACCACCGGCGCGAGCGGTGAGTGCTCGCGGGCGGTGGACCCCGGCACCTACTACTGGCGGGAGACCGCTGCTCCCGGCGGCTACGAGCTGCCGGACCCCGCGGTCTTCGGCCCGCTGGAGCTGACCGAGGGCAACCTGGCCCAGGGCGTCACGGTCACGGCGCGCAACTACCGCACCCCCCAGCCGCCCGGCAACGGCTCCCTCGAACTGGTCAAGACCGACGGCAGGACCGGCCGCCCGCTGTCCGGCGCGGTGTTCGAGCTGTGGGAGGAGACCAACGGACGGACCGGTCTGCAGACCGGCGGGGAGAACCCGGACACCCGGGTCGGCGAGACCTGCACCACCGGCACCGACGGCGGCTGCACCTTCGACGACCTGGAGCTCGGCACCTACTACCTGCGGGAGACGGCTGTTCCCGACGGGTTCGAACCGCCGCGCAACCCGGTGGCGGGACCGTTCGTCGTCAGCGAGCGGGACCGTGAGGTGACGGTGGAGCTGACCAACGACCGCGAGAAGCCGTGCGACTGCGACGGCGACCAGGACGGCGGTCACGAGGGTGGTCACGGTCACGAGGGTGGTCACGGTCACGAGGGTGGTCACGGTCACGAGGGTGGTCACGGTCACGAGGGTGGTCACGGTCACGACGGCGGCCACGGTCACGACGGCGGCCACGGCGACAAGCACCGGAAGGACCAGCACCGGAACGACCAGCACCAGGAGCAGGAGGGGCACCAGGGCGCTCACGCCTGACCCCGCCACACCCCGCGTGCGCCGGCCACGGCGCACCCGCTCGGCCGCCGTCCTCTCCGACGGCGGCCGAGCCGCGTCACGGGCCCGGACACGCCGCACCGGCCCCGGCGGCGTCCGCCCGCCGACCCGGCGGCACGGGCGGGGCCCGGACCCGGGCCCCGCCACACCCGCCGCCCCCGGCGGCCGCCCTCGCTCAGCCGGCCCGCCGCACGCGGCGCAGATGCGGCACGTCGTCGTCGAGCCAGTGGGCGTCGTCCTCGGTGACCACCAGCAGCTCCTCGAACTTCAGCCCCACGTCACGGAAGGCGACATGCGGTTCCACCGCCCACAGCCCGGGCGTCGGGGCGTGGCGTGAGGCGCGCCCGTCCGCCCACAGCGGGGACCGCCCGTGCAGCCGTTCGCCGATCAGCTCCCGGCCCAGGGTCTGCAGGGTGCGCACCCCGAAGCCGAAGACGGTGGCCCCGGCGGGCCCGCGGGCGGTGGTCCGGGTCACCTGGTGCCCGATCACCCGGCCCGGGTAGACCCGGTGCCGGTTGTCGTAGCCGTGCCGTTCGATCAGCCCGTCCACCGCCCGGTAGACCTCGGCGAGCGTCCGGCGCTCCCGCACCTGGCGGAGGATGAGCGCCCGGTACTCCGGCAGGTCCGCCGCGATCCGGTCCCAGACCGGGTTGTCGCCGATCTTGCCGGCGTAGCCGATGTCGGCGGTGTAGCCGTCCACCACCGGGGCGCAGTCGAGCACGTAGGCCATGCCGTCGGTGAGCCGGCGGCCGGTGGGGAAGAACTGCAGCGGGGTACGGAACCGCCGGAACGCGGTGCGGTCGCCGAACCAGGCGAACGGGACGTGGAAGAAGTCCCGCACCCCCTCGGCGACCAGTTCGCGGCGGAGCCGGGCGGCGGCCTGCCGTTCGGTGACGCCCGGCTCCAGCCAGCCGGCGACCCGCTCGGCGCAGCGGTAGGCCAGCCGTTGCACCTCCCGGAAGCGGTCCAGGTCACGGCCGTCGAACGGGAACGCGGGCAGCGCGGCGGACCGGG
This sequence comes from Streptomyces pactum, assembly GCF_016031615.1. Classification (GTDB taxonomy): domain Bacteria; phylum Actinomycetota; class Actinomycetes; order Streptomycetales; family Streptomycetaceae; genus Streptomyces; species Streptomyces pactus. Next base: position 275,705 of record NZ_JACYXC010000001.1, on the reverse strand, counting down.
CGCGGCGCGCCGGGGCCGCGGGGGTACGGGGGCTCATGGGGCATCGCCTTCAGGTCCTGCGGGCGCCGGCGCCACCGGCGCCCGGGAGGGCGGGGGAGAGGTCATGGGATCACAGGTCCAGTTCGACGCGCTCGCCGGCCGGGGCCCGGGAGACGCACACCCGCATCCGGCCGGGCTCGCCGTCGCACCGGTCCCCGGCCGCGGGCCGGCCGTCGCGGTGCTCCACGGTACCCGCGGTCACGGTGACGGTGCACACGCCGCAGAAGCCCTGCCGGCAGGAGTACGGGGTCGCCGGGTCGTACGCGCGCAGCACGTCCAGGGCGGAGCGGTCGGCGGGCACCGGCAGCACGGTGCCGCTGCGCCGCAGCAGGAGTTCGAAGGGGCTGCCGCCGGCCACCGGCGCGGGCGCGAACCGTTCGACGTGCAGCGCGGAGGCCGGACCCTCGTCGAACGCGGCGCGCACCGCCGCCAGCATCGGGGCCGGGCCGCAGCAGTAGACCGCCGCGCCGGCCGGTGCCCTGCGCAGCAGGTCGGCGGCGTCCGGGGTGCCCGCCTCGTCGTCGCAGTGGATCTCCACCCGGCCCGGGTGCCGTTCGGCCAGGGCGCGCAGCTCCGCGGCGAACGGCAGCGCGGCCCGGGACCGGCCGCAGTGGACCAGCCGCCAGTCCAGGCCGCGCCGGGCGGCCTCGGCGGCCATCGGCCACAGCGGCGTGATGCCGATGCCGCCGGCCAGCAGCAGCACGGCCGGCTCGGCGGCGAACGGGAACGCGTTGCGCGGCCCGCGCATGCCCAGCCGTGCCCCGGTCCGCAGCCCGTGCACCTCCACCGAGCCGCCCCCGCCGTCCGGGAGGCGCCGCACCGCGACCCGGTAGGCGGCCCGGTCGGCGGGGTCGCCGCACAGCGAGTACGAGCGCACCCGGCCGGACGGCAGCAGCAGGTCCACATGGGCGCCGGGCTGCCAGCGGGGCAGCGGCGAGGCGTCCGGCGCGGTCAGGCGGAGCGCCACCACGTCGTCGGCGAGGTGGTGCCGCCCGGCGACGACGAGTTCCCGTGGGGTGGCGCCGGAGGGGGCCGGGCGGCGTCCGGGGCGGCGCGGCCGGGTGACGGCCGGCAGGTACAGCGAGGTGACGCGGTCCAGGAAGCGCAGGTAGCGGTCGGCACGCGGCCTGCCGTACAGGTCGGGCGGGGTGGCGGGAGCGGCGGTAGTCCCGGGGCGGTTCACGGCGGTCCTCCGGTCGGTGCGGCGCGGGTCAGTGGGCGGCGGCGCGGGCCGCCGGGGAGGAGGCGAGGTAGGCGACCGCCTGCCGGGTCGAGCCCTCCTGACCGGGGTGGTAGTGGCGGCTGAAGTAGCGCACCGCGGAGCGGGCCGCCTTCGCCGGGCGGGGCAGCAGCCCGCGCCGGCAGGCGTCGGCGTACCCCCGCCAGCGGGCCCGGGTGCCCGGCGGCAGTTCCGGGTCGGCCGCCATCAGGTACCGGACGCCGCGGACCCACAGGTGGAACAGGACCGGCCCGGCGATCGCCATGGTGCGCACCCGGCGCAGGTAGCCGGGGTCGAGGTGGCGCAGCAGGTCGTAGGCGACGCTGCGGTGCTCGACCTCCTCCGCGCCGTGCCAGCGCAGCAGGTCGAGCATGGTCGGGTCGGTGCCCGCCCGGTCCAGGGCGTCGGCGTTCAGCACCCAGTCCCCGAGGAACGCGGTGAAGTGCTCGATCCCGGCGATGACGGCGATCCGTTCCACCAGGTGCTCGCGGGCCCGGTCCGGCGGCAGTCCGGGACGTTCGCCGAGCACCCGGCCGAAGAGGTACTCCACCTGCCGCACGTACGGCCGCGGGTCGAGGCCCTTGGCGAGCAGGTGGTCCAGGACGCCCTGGTGCGCCTCGGCGTGCACCGCCTCCTGCCCGGTGAACCCCAGCACCCGCTCCCGCAGTTCGTCGTCGGTGATGAGCGGCAGCGCCTGCCGGAAGGTGCGGACGAACCACCGCTCGCCCTCCGGCAGCAGCATGTGCAGGACGTTGATGGTGTGGGTCGCCATCGGCTCGCCCGGTATCCAGTGCAGCGGCAGGCGCCCCCAGTCGAAGTGGACGTCGCGGGCGCGCAGCACCAGGTTGTCGTGCTCGTCGGCAGGGTTCACGGCGCTCCTCGGTCACGGCGAGGCGGAAGGGCGGTACGACGGGGCCGGCACCGTGCAACGGGTGCCGCCGTCCGGGGGATTACTCAACAGTAGGAGTTATTGAATTCCTGTCAATACGGTGGGTGGTGCCGGCCGCGGGCCCGGCGGCGGCACCCCGCTGCCGCCGCCGGGCCCCCCGCCGCCCGGCGTACGGGGGCCGCCGGGCCGGTGGCGCGGGCGGAGAGGGCGGACCGAAAGGGAGGAATCGGGCGCGTCCGGTCGGGAAGGAGCACCATGGCCAGGGAGGCCGCGGCCGGTGGCCGGGGCCCATGACCACCTCGCACCACGGAGGAGGACCGACGAGATGAGCGGTGACGGAACCGGTCAGGACGGCATGGGGGACGACGTCTACCAGCCCACCGGGACCAACGAGGAACAGGAGGACGCCGGTCCCCTGGACCCCGAGGACACCCTGGATCAGCGGGGCTACGACCAGATGCTCGACGAGGGGTACTCTCCGCCCGAGAAGCCGCTGGGCGTGACCCGGCGGGGCACCACCGCCGCCGAACAGCGGGAGGGCGAGACGCTGGACGAGCGGCTCGCCCAGGAGGTCCCGGACGTCGGCGAGGACATCGCCGACGAGGACGGGGACGAGGTGGGGGACCTGCCCGGCGGGGAGGGCGAACCGCTCGACCCCCAGGCCGGGGACGAGCGCGCCGGGCGGCTGGTCGCCCCCGACCGGGGCGTGCGCGGCGACACCACCAAGGACGAGGTCGCCACCGACGTGGGCATCGACGGGGGCGCCGCCGGGGCCGAGGAGGCCGCGGTGCACGTCGTGCGCGACCCCGAGGAGCCCGCGCCCGGAGCCGAGGACGCCGGCTGACCGCCCGGCCCGGCGGCGGGGGACGGGCGCGGCGGACCGGGCGGCCGGCCGCGCGCCGGCCCGGCCGGTCAGCGGTCCCGCAGCCGCGCCACCATCTCCCGCAGCCGGGGCAGCGCCGCGTACAGCGCGTCCCCGGGGCAGTCCGTCTCGTAGGCGTCGCGGTGTCCGGAGATGGTGTCGAGCCGGACGGCCGTCCCCTCCGGATAGCGGCTCCGGTCGTTGGTGGAGACCATCCTCACCCGCCCGGTGGGGTCCGCGCCCGGATGCAGCTTCCACGCCGCCACCGCGGCGATCGCCTCCAGCATGGCGCGCGGCACCCGCTCCCCGGCGCCGAAGCTGCCGAGCGCCGCGATGCCCACGCTGCCGGTGTTGAAGCCCTGGGTGTGCGCGCCCAGCACCGCCCGTCGGGCGCTGCCGGCGCGCCCCTCGTAGATCGTGCCGCACCGGTCCACCACGAAGTTGTAGCCGAGGTCGTCCCAGCCCTCGCCGTGGATGTGGGACTCCTGCATGGCGCGCAGCAGTGCCGGCACCTCCCGGCAGTCGTAGGAGCCGAAGTGGTGGGTGTGGTGGATGAAGACGGCCCGCACCGCGCGGACCGCCGCGGGCCGCTCCCGCACCGCCCGCTCGTCGGCGTGCCAGACGGACCGCTCCACGATCCTCGGCCGGGGTGCCGCCGGGCGGTGGAGGGAGTCACGGGGGGCCGGCCGCGGCTCGGAGAGCTCCGCGGCGCCCCAGTTGGTCAGCAGGACCAGGGGCACGAGTGCCACCACCTGCGTCAGCCTGCGGGGCCACATGCAGCCCAGCGTGGGACGCGGGCCGGGGGTGGCCCAGTCGGACGCCTCCGTCCGGGTGATCGTGCTGCCGGCCGCTCACCCGGCGTGACCCCCCTCGCGGCCCCCGCGCGCCACCCCGCGGCCCGGTGCTCCGGCCCCGCGGGGGCGGCGCTTCGCGCGGTGTGGTGTGCCGGCCGGGCGGGGCGGCCCCGGGGCCGTGACGCCGCCGCGCCCCGCGGTCCCGGGACGGTCCGGTCAGTCGAGGCCCGTCAGTCCAGGCCGAGGACGTCCGCCGTCCGGGCGGCCATCCGGGCCTCACCCAGCGCGTTGGGGTGCACCGGGACGATGTTGGTGCCGAAGAGCACCGGTTCCACCCAGCGGGTGCCCACCGGCGCACAGGCGTCGTGGCCCTCGGAGGCGGCGGCCAGGTCCACGTAGGTGGCCCCGGTCTCGTCGGCGGCCCGCTCCACCGCCCGGTTCAGCCGCGTCTGGAGGTCCCTCAGGTAGGGCACGTCACCGGAGGCGATGGGCATCTTCAGGAAGCAGGACGGGTCCGCGGCGGCGGGCAGGATCCAGGGGTAACCGAGCACCGCCACCCGGGCGTTGGGCGCCTTGCGGCGGACCTCGGTCAGGGCGTTGACCACCGCCGGGTACGTCTTGGCCGCCACCTGGTCGGTGAAGGTGCTGCCGTACAGGTCCTTGCACGGGCTGCCGTGGCCCAGGGTGAGCGCCCCGGCCGTGCCGCAGGCGACGATGGCGCCGATGAAGGTGTTGTTGTCGTTGCCGCCGATGGTCAGCGTGACCAGGTCGGTCTTCTCGTCCAGCACCTGGAGCTGTGGCGCCACCCCCGGGTACTGGGAGGTGGTGAAGTCCTTGGTCTGCGCGCCGCCGCAGGTCACATCGGTCAGCTCGGCGCCGGTCGACTCCGCGAGGACGTGCGGGTAGTTGCGGGTGGAGCGCATGCACAGCAGGGACGCCGAGGGGTCGAGCGGCAGGACGCCGGACCCGGCGCTGTAGCTGTCGCCCAGGGCAGCGTAACGGAGCGGCTCGGGCTCCGCGGCGTGCGCCGGAACCGTCGGTCCGAGGACCGAGGTCCCCACCACGGCGACGAAGGCGGCCAGGTTGCGGGCGAGTCGGCGCATCGGCATCGGCGTTCTCCTTGGACTGCGGGTCGGGGGTGGCCCGGCGGCGGACGGCCCGCCGGCCGTACCGGGCCGGCCCGTGCGCACCGCGTGCACGACGCGTCCGACCGGGCGCCGGTGGCCCGGCGGAGGGACCGTAGCCCACCCTGAGGCAGGTACCGGGGATTGTGGCCCGGGACGGCGCACGGACAATGCGGCCGGTTTTTGTCACCTGTCACAACACCCGGACGCCACACCCAGGTACGGCACGCCGCCCGAGCCACGGCTCCGGCTCCCCCCACCGTCCGGGGGACGGGCCGCGAGGACCGACCGCGAGGACCGACCGCGAAGCCGGACCACGACGGCTCCGCGCCCCGCGACGACGGCCCCGCCCGGACCACCGCCCGGCGGCCCGCGACCACGGCCCCGCGCCCCGCCGGTTCCGGCGCGGGGTCACGGCGGGCACCGCGGGTTCAGCGCCGGGCCACGGCGGGCCGCCGGCCCGGCACCGCCCGGCGCGGGTCGGCGCCCGCCACCTCCCGGGCCACCGCGAACGCCGTACGGGCGAACAGCTGGACCGTCCCGGTCTCGTCGCCGGCGCGCCAGGTCAGTCCGTACTCCACCGGGGCCGCGTCCCGGAACGGCACATAGGCGATGCCCGGCCGCGCGTAGTACGTGGCGGTGTGCGCCGCTGCCAGCAGCGCGCCCTGCCCGCTGGCCACCAGGATCAGCGCCTCCGCCATGTTGGTGACCGCCGGGCCGCGCCCGATCGGCCGGCCGGCCGGGGTGCGCGCCGGGACGTGGTACTCCAGCCAGTAGTCCGGGACCTCGCCGACCACGGTCAGCAGCGCCACCTGGGCCAGATCCTCCACCGAGACGGTCTCCCGCGCGGCGAGCGGATGGTCCGCGGCGATGGCCAGCACCCGCTCCTCGGTGAGCAGCGCCGGCACCCCGCCCAGATCCTCCTCGCGGGCCGGGAAGTCGGTCAGCTGGACGTCGAACTCGCCGTTGCGCAGCTTCCCGTACGGGTCGCCCAGCGGCACCTCGCAGAACTCCACCGCCAGCCCGGGGTGGGCGTCCCGCAGCACCTGTGTCACCTTCAGCACGATCTCCCCGGCCAGCGGGTTGGAGAACCCCACGTGCAGCACCTCGGTGACGCCGCGCGCCGCGGCGCCGGCGCGCGCCACCGCCTCCTGGATGCCGCGGTGGTGCGGTTCGAGGTCGTCGCGCAGCTGCCGGCCCAGCTGGGTCAGCGCCACCTTGCGGCTGGTACGGACGAACAGCGGTGCGCCGATCCGCCGCTCCAGCCGCTGCACCAGCTGGCTCACCCGGGCCCGGGACAGCCGCATGCGGGCGGCGGTGCGGCCGAAGTGCAGCTCCTCGGCGAGGATGAGAAAGCACTCCAGTTCATCGTGTTCCACAACATCTCCCCGGACGGACGAGCGGCGGCGCGGAGCCGGTAGGGCAGCGGTAAGCCCGGCTGAACGAACGTTGCGCCCTTCGCTGTTGTTCCCCTTCGAGCCGCTGACGAAGGTGGAGGGGACCGGAAGCCCGGTCTTTTCCTCCCGCGACACCTCCCTTCCATCATCGAGGACTGCAGATGAGTGCCCTGAGTGCGCGCCAGTGGGGCGTGCTGATCGTCCTGTGCGGAGCGATCTTCCTGGAAGGCATCGACGTGGCCATGCTCAACGTGGCCCTGCCCTCCATCCGCACCGACCTCGGCCTGTCCACCGGTGAACTGCAGTGGGTCATGAGCGCCTACGTGCTCGGCTACGGCGGATTCATGCTGCTCGGCGGCCGGGCCGCCGACCTGTTCGGGCGGCGCCGGATGTTCCTGTTCTGGCTCACCGTCTTCCTGCTCTTCTCCGGACTGGGCGGACTGGCCACCGAGGGCTGGACGCTCATCCTCGCCCGGTTCGTCACCGGGGCCGCCGCGGCGTTCATGACGCCCGCCGGCCTGTCCCTCATCACCACCGGCTTCGCCGAGGGGCCGCAGCGCAACCGGGCGCTGCTGATCTACTCCGGCACCGCCGCCGGCGGCTTCTCCCTCGGCCTGGTCGCCGGCGGACTGCTCACCTCCGTCGGCTGGCGGCTGGTGTTCTTCGTCCCGGTGGCGATCTCCGCGCTGATCCTGGTGGCGGCGTCGGTGCTGCTGCCCCGGGAACCGCGGGCCGCCCGGGACGGCGGACCGGTGGACGTGGCCGGCGCGCTCACCGTCACCGCCGCGATCCTGCTGATCGTCCTGGGCGTGGAGCGCGCCACGCACACCGGCGCCGGCACCACCGCCGCGACGCTCGCCGCCGGGGCGGTCTGCCTCGCCGCCTTCGTCGCCGTGGAGCGCCGGGCCGCCGCGCCGCTGGTGCGCCTGGGCCTGCTCCGCAGCGGCGCGCTGGTCCGCGCCAACCTCGTCGGACTGCTGCTCTCCGCGGGCTTCTTCTCCTTCCAGTTCCTGGTGGTGCTCTACCTGCAGGAGCTGCGGGGCTGGAGCACCCTGGAGACCAGCCTGGCGATGCTGGTCATCGGCATCGACGCGATCCTGGCACCGACCCTCACCCCCAAGGTGGTGGAACGTTTCGGCAACCCTCGCTCGATCTTCGTCGGCATGCTGCTGGCGGTCACCGCGTTCGCCCTGTTCCTGCCGGTGGGCGCCGACTGGAGCTACCTGGTGATGCTCCCCGGCCTGCTGCTGCTCGGGCTGACCTTCTCCCTCACCTACGGGCCGCTCACCATCGTGGCCACCGAGGGCGTCGCGGAGGACGAACAGGGGCTGGCCGGCGGGCTGTTCTACACCGCCTTCCAGTTCGGGGCCGCGCTCGGCCTCGCCGCCGCCACCGCGGTCAACGTCGCGGCCACCGGCTCCGGCGGCCCGGCGGACCTGCTCGACGGCTACCGGGCCGCGCTGACCGTGCCGCTGGCCGCGGGCGTGCTGGGCGCCGTGGTCGCCGCCACCGGGCTGCGCCGGCGGGGCGCGGCACCGGTGGTGGCCGCCCCGGCCCCGGCCGAGCCGTCCCGGACCGGCACCCCCGCCACCCACTGACCGGGCCACCAGGAGCTGCCATGACCACCAAGGTCACCGACTTCGCCGTCGTCCAGGACACCTTCTTCCGCTACATCCGGGACATCGTCTACGCCACCATGATCACGGTGGACCGGCGGAACCGCCCCCGGGCCCGGGTGCTGCTTCCGGTGTGGGAGGTGGTGGACGGCCGGCCGGTGGGCTGGCTCGCCGCGTACCGGACCCCGGTGAAGACCGCCCACCTGGCCCGCAACCCGCACACCACCTACTCGTACTGGAGCCCCCGGCAGAACGCCGTCCACATCGACAGCGTCTCCACCTGGGCCGAGGACGCCGCCTCCCGGCGCCACGCCTGGGAGCTGTACGTGGCCGGCGGGCCGCCCGGCGTCGGTTACGACCCGGTCCGCTACTGGCGCGGCGGGGTGGCGGACCCGGAGTACCACGTCCTGCGGATCGACCCCTGGCGGGTCCAGCTGGTGCGCGGTTCGGACCTGCGCAGCACCCTGTGGCAGCCGGGCGAGGCCGGCTGAGTCCCGGCCCCGGACGCCGCCCCGGCGTCCGGGGCCGGGTGGCGTCAGGTGGCACCGGGCCGGCGGCCGTTCACTCCGGGCCGGGTCCGGCGATCCGGAACGGCGGGGCCTGGGTGCCGGTGATCCGGTAGCGGTGCCAGGGGTCGGGGTCGGACAGCTCGCCGCTGGCCTCGCCCTCCGCGGTGCGGAGCACCGCGGCGACCCGCCCACCGCCCAGCCGCTCGACCAGCTCCGGGTCCGCGCCGAGCCGCCCGTACCAGTGGTAGCGGCCGTCGATCGGCTGGAAATGGCCGCGCAGCAGGACCGACACCGGGTGCTCGACGCCGTCGATCACCAGCGTCGCCGGGCCGCGGTAACCGTCCTCGTGGCCGTCCGGCCCGGCCGGGCCGGCGTGCGGGGCCGGCAGGGGGGTGGGGGACATGGACATCGTCACAACTCCTCGTCGCTCGCCGCGGCGGCCGGCCACCGGGGGTGCCGGCGGGCGGCGGCCATCATCTGGTCCGGGCCGATCGGGGACTTCGGGTCCAGCTCGATCCCGTAGCCGCGCAGGAAACCGTCGATGGCGGCCCAGACCATCTCGGTGAGGCGGTCCACGATCTCCTGGCGGTTCATCGGCCGCTTCTCCAGCCACCACTCGGCGGTGTTGTGCACCATGCCGACCACCGCGTGCGCCCACGGCTCGGCGCCGCGGGTGTCCAGGCCCAGGTGGTGCAGCGCCTCGTCGAAGACCCGGGTCAGCTCGGCCGCCGTCAGGGCCTTGCCGGTACGGACCCCGCTGCCCCCGCCGCCCGGTCCGGCCGGGACCGTACGGGCGGCCAGCCGGTACAGGTTGGGGTGCTCCTCCAGCAGCGAGAAGAACCCGTCGATCGCCCCCCGCACCCGCTCCAGCGGCGGCAGCCCGTCGTCGAGCGCCGGCGCCACCCGCACCACCAGCATCGCGACCCCCCGTTCCTGGAGCGCCGCGAGCAGGTCGGCCTTGTCGGCGAACTGGCGGTACAGCACCGGCTTGCTCACCCCGGCCTGCTCGGCCACGTGCCCGATGTGCAGATCGGGGCCGTGCACGGCCAGGGCGCGCAGCGCGGCATCGACGAACTCCTCGCGGCGGGCCGCGCGGTGAGCGGTCCAGCGGCTGCTGCGTCCGTCCGGCACCCGGCCGGGTCCTCCGCTCTTGACTCCCACCACGTCAGGTTACATGCTACCGGCAGTAACTGTTACCCCTAGGTAACAGGTAATGGTGTGGCCGAAGGAGTGAGCCGTCATGGCCCGTGGGCTGTCCGAGACCAAGGTCGGCGACAGGGAGAAGACCGCCGCGCGGTTGCTGATGTCGTCGGCGAAGAAGTTCTACGACCCGGACGTGGACATCGACTGGGAGGCCCCGCTGCTGGACGGCAAGTGCTACCTGCTGCCCGAGCGGGTCTCCCTGTACGGCACCCCGCTGTGGGAGCGGATGAGCGAGGAGCAGCGGCTGGAGCTGGGCAAGCACGAGGCCGCCACCATCGCCAGCGTGGGCCTGTGGTTCGAGATCCTGCTGATGCGGATGCTCATCAAGGCCGCCTACAACGGCGACCCCACCAGCCGCCACATCCAGTACGCGCTGACCGAGGTCGCCGAGGAGTGCCGCCATGTGGTGATGTTCGCCAGGATGGTGGAGCGGATGGACTGCCCGGCGTACGGACCGCCGCCCCACGTCCACCAGCTCGCCAAGATCCTGCCCACCATCGCCTACGGACCGGCGATGTTCGGGTCCATCCTGGTCGCCGAGGAGATCCTGGACCGGCTCCAGCGCGAGATGGCCAACGACGAGTCCGTCCAGCCGCTGATGCGCATGGTCAACCGCATACACATCCTCGAAGAGGCCCGGCACGTCACCTTCGCCCGGGAGGAGGTCGTCCGCGGCATGGCCGGCATGGGCCGCACCGAACTCCGCTACCAGCGGCTGCTGCTGGCCACGGTGTCCTTCTTCATCTGCCGAAGCCTGCTCCACCCGCGGGCCTACGCCGCGGTCGGCCTGGACCCCAGGGAGGCCTGGCGCACCGCCCACGCCAACCCGCACTACCGGGAGACCCTGCGCTTCGCCGGCGAGCGCATCATGTCCTTCCTCGACGACGCCGGCCTGGTCGGCGCCCCCGGTATGGCACTGTGGCGCAAGACCCATCTGCTGGGCTGAGGCCCGCACGGCGGACCGGGGCGGCTCCCGCGCCCCGGCGGCCGGCGGCGCCCGCCCGCACCCGGCGCACCGAGAGAACCGACAGCGACATGGGAACCCGCCGGCAAGCGACAGTGGTGATCGTCGGGACCGGCTTCGCCGGCCTGGGCCAGGCCATCCGGCTCATCGAGGCGGGCATCGACGACGTCCTCGTCCTGGAGAAGGCCACGGACCTCGGCGGGACCTGGCGGGACAACACCTATACCTATCCCGGCTGCGCCTGCGACATCCGGTCCCCGGTCTACTCCTTCTCCCGCGAGCCGAACCCGGACTGGTCCCGGTCCTTCGCCACCCGGCCGGAGATCCTCGCCTGTCTGCGCCGGGTCGCCGACCGGTACGGCCTGCGGCGGCGCATCCGGTTCGGGTAGAAGATGACCACGGCGCGCTGGGACGAGGAACAGCGCGTCTGGACCGTCACACCCGCACCGGCGACGAGTTCACCGGCCGCTTCCTGGTCTCTGCGGTCGGCGCGCTCCACCTGCCCCACGTCCCCCTCTGCCCGGCGCGAAGCGGCCCGGCTTCAGCTGGCGCTACTGGATGCGGACCCGCGCCGACTTCCTGCTGACGGCCCCCGGGACCCGGACCCCGCGGGCCCACCGGACCGACCCCGCGCCACCGGGCCGCGCGGTCCGCCCTCGGCCCCGGGCCGTACGCCCCCGCCATGCCCCCGGCGGCGGCCCACCGCGCCCCACCACGCGGCGCCCCCGCCCGGTACCGGGGCCCGGCCGAGGGCACGTACCGGGGTCGCACAGCCCGGCCCACCGGGGCCGTACCGGTACCGCGGCGGCCGTCAGTTGGATATGTCGATCTCCAGGCGCGGCTCGCCGAGGTCGTCCCGCATGGCGTGGCGCAACGTGCGCAGCTCCGCGGCATAGGCCGTGATGGCCTCCATCACCTCGGGTGAGGTGGGGGCGGCGCCCGAACCGACCACGTCCCGGAACTCCTTGAGCCGGTGGAAGGCCGCGTCGGCCGCGGCCACCACGGGTTCGCAACCGGACAGCACCAGTCGTTCCCGGACGGCGTAGACCTGATGGCTGCCGAAGGCGGCGCGCGCCGCGAGATCCCGGGTCAGCTCGGCGGGGTGGCGGCCGTAGGACACAGCGAACAGCGACTCCTGGGCGAGGTTGAGCGTGGTGAGGAACTCGCCGTACAGGGCCCGCCGATGCTCCAGGGTCTGTGCCTGCCGCTCGCGTCCCCAGCGGGCACGGTCGGCGAGCAGTGTTGTCCCGACCCCGACCACGGCGCCGAGGAGCGTGGAGATGAGCGTCAGCCAGTTCATGTGAGGACCCTACGGATAGGCCGACCGCGCCCGGTACCCCGGTCGGCGGAACGGCCCGGGCATGGACCTGCCTGCCCGACGGCGTTCCGCCCCGCCCGGCCTTCGCCCCGCCACCGGGGCCCGGCCGGGGCACGTGCCTTCCGGGGGCGCACAGCCCGTACCTCCCGGGGCGTACCTGCCCGTACCTCCCGCGGTGGCGACGCCCGGCCCGCCGGGGCCGTACCGCTCGGCCCCGCCCGGCGCCGTGCCTCCCGCCCCGCCCGGCGCGGGCCGACGCCGCAGGTCCCGGCCCGGAAACGGGATCATCACGAAGCCACCCCCCTGTCTCCATGTCCCCGTCACATCCGGATACAGTGCACTCCTTCCCACACCTGCCGTGTACGCCGTTCCAAGGGGTCACCCATGCGCATCCGCGCCGCCGCGCTCGCCGCCGCCCTGCTCTGTCTGCCGCTCACCGCCTGCGGCGGCGACGACGGCGACGACAAGGTCACCTCCCGGCCCAAGAAGCAGTCGTCCGCGCCCGCGGACCCGGCCGACGACGCGTCACAGGACGGCGACGCCGCCCCCGAGCAGTCCGAGGAGGCTCCCGAGGAGGAGAAGCAGCCCGAGGTGGCCGGGATCGGCGACACCATCACCCTCAAGGGCCAGGAGGAGGGCACCCAGCTCGACGTCACCGTCAAGAAGTGGCTCGACCCCGCCCAGGGCGCCAACGAGTACGAGACCCCCGAGGAGGGCAAGCGCTGGGTCGCCGCGCAGCTGCTGCTGGTCAACACGGGCAGCGCCACCTACAGCGACAGCCCCTCCAACGGCCTGCAGCTCGCCGACACCGAGGGCCAGCGGTTCGACGCCACCCTCGGCGAGATCAGCGCCGGCCCTCAGATGACCTCCGACCTCAACCTGCCCAAGGGCGACAAGGCGCTCGGCTGGATCGTGATCGAGATCCCCAAGGCGTCCAAGCCGGCCACCCTGCAGTTCACCATGGACAGCGGATACGCCGACCAGACCGGGCAGTGGAAGATCTCCTGACCCGGCCCCCGGCCCGCCGGGGCGGCCGTCCGGCACCGAAGCCCCGGACGGCCACCCCGGGACAGCGGGGAGGAACCCCGGCCGTCGGTCCGTGAATCGGCCGGTCCGCCGTGGCAGGCTGTCACCCGTCACGGCCCCCGGGCCCGGCGGCCCGGTCCGCCCGCCCCGGGCGGCGGCCCGCCTTGCGTCCAGGTGCCCGCCCCCGGTCCCGGTGGCCCCCACGCCCGACAGGGAGGCCGCCTTGCCCACCTTCGCCGTCCGGCTGCGCCGGGCCCTGCCGGCCGCCGCGCTCGCGGCAGCCTCGGTCTGCACCCTCGCCGCCGCCCCCGTCGCCCCGGCCGCGGCGCCGGACCGGTACGTCGCGCTGGGGGACTCGTACTCCTCCGGCAACGGCACCTACGCCGCCGACCTGAACGTGCTGTGCTACCGCAGCAGCCGCGCCTACCCCTACCTCGTGGCACGGCACCGTCCGGACACCCGCCTGACCTTCGTCGCCTGCCACGGGGCGAAGACCGAGGACATCGTCAACGACCAGGCGGCGGCCCTGGACCCGGACACCGACTACGTGACGCTCACCGTCGGCGGCAACGACATCGGCTTCGCCGGACTCATCGCCAACTGCCTCAGCGGCACCGGGGCCGGCTGCGCCGCCGCCGTCGCGGAGGCGGAGCGGAAGACCGCCGAGGAACTGCCCGGCAAGCTCGACCGCGCCTACAACGCGGTCCGCGGCGGCGCCCCGAACGCCCGCAAGGTGGTGGTGCTCGGCTACGCCCGGTTCTTCGGCGCCGACGTCTCCTGCCGGGCCGCCGGCGGCATCACCCCCGAGCTGGCCGCCCGGCTCAACCGGCTCGCCGACGACCTCGACGTGGTGATCCGGGACCGGGCCACCGCCGCCGGCTTCACCTACCAGGACCCGTCCCCGGCGTTCGCCGGCCACGACGTGTGCGCCGCCAGGCCCTACCTCAACGGCGTCCGCCTCAGCGTCGCCGACGGCTGGCACCCGACCCGGGCCGGGCACAAGAGGGGACTGGCACCGCTGGTCCGCCAGGTCATCGGCTGAACCCCGGGCCGGCCGCGCCCGGCCCGGAGATCACCCCCGCCACCAGCGGCGCAGCACCTGCTCGGCGGGCTTGCCGTGCGGGGTGTAGGCCAGCCGGGCCGGGGTCTCCCCGCTGTCCGGCCAGTCGTCCCACATCCACCAGCACACCCCGGCCCACCACCGGCGGTCCTCGAAGGCGGTCAGCAACGCCTGGTAGGCCGCCGCCTGCTCCTCCTCCCCGGTGCGGTCGCTCACCGTCCAGGAGTAGGGCGCCGTGGTGGTCCCGCGCTGGCTGACGTACCCCGCCTCGGTGAACAGCACGCGCCGGTGGTGCCGGGCGGAGAACGCCGCCAGCTCGGTGACCACCTCCCGCCACCCGGCGGCCAGTTCCGCCGGGTCGGTGGTGGGACGGTCCGTCAGCGGCCAGTAGGCGTCGATGCCGATGACGTCGAGGGCGGACCAGAAACGGATCCGGGCGTACTCGTCGTAGTTGGCGGCGTAGGTCAGGCGGCCCGGGTAGACCTCGCGCACCGAGTCGATCACCCGCGACCATCGCGCCCGGTCGCCGCTGGTTCCGGCCAGCTCGGTGCCCACCGCGAACCGCTCCACGTCCAGCTCCCGGGCGAGCCGGGCGTAGTGCGTGATGAACGTCCGGTAGGAGGCGAACCAGGCGTCCGGGTCGGCCGGCCTGATCTCCGCGCGGTCCCCGCCGCCCACCAGGTCCACATGCGGTTTGAGCAGGACTTTCAGCCCCTCGGCGTGGGCCAGGCGGACGATCCGCCGCACCCCGTGGTCGCTGACCGTCTCCCCGGTGGTGCGGATCGCGGACCGTTTCCGGCCGTCCTGGTACCAGGTGGGGGTGAACACCACCCAGCGGGCGCCGGTGTCCCTGATCTGCCGCAGGTAGCGCACGGCCTCGGGCCGGTCGTAGTCCCCGGTGTCCCAGGCCGGCAGGGTGATGCCGCGGATCCGCTCGCCGGGCGGGCCGCCGGGTGCGGAACCGGAACGGTCCGGCGCGCCGGCCGGGTCGTCGTCCCCGCCGGAGCAGCCGGTCAGCACGGCGAGCGCCGCGGTCACCGCCGCGGCGGCCCGTCCGAGGGTCTTCATCGCCACAGTGCCCTTCCGGTTCGGGCCCGGCCGGGCACCGCCGCGCGGGGCGGAACGGTGCCCGGCCGGGCCCTGGCTGTCACGCGCCCGGGGCCGGGAGCAGGCTCTCCGGGCTGACGAACGAGTAGCCCAGCGCCTCGATGCCCTCGACGGTCTCCTTCAGCGGGTCCACCGAGTGGTACGGGTGATAGTAGAAGCTGGCGAAGCCGTCCCGCACGGCCAGGTTGGCCTTCGCCCCCCGGACCAGGTCGGCCGCGGTGCGCGGCGGGTTGTTGTTGTGACCCTCCGGCTCGTAGCTCCCCAGGTTCTCCGGCAGCACCTTGGTGCCGTAGACGTCGGTGACCGGGTAGGGGAAGAACTGCCCCAGGTAGCGGGTCGAGTCCGGCTCGGTGCCGCGCAGCGTTCCGGAGAAGTACAGCGAACGCTCCAGCCGGGCCTCGAAGTTCTGCCCGAAGACCCGGTAGTCGGTGGCCGACGCCGCGTAGTGCGGGGTGGTCCACAGCTTCGGCCGGGGCAGCCCGACCCGGGCGAACTCCGCCAGCGCCGCGGTGATCCGGGACTGGGCCCAGTCGGCGGAGTCCTCGGCCACCGGACCGTCGTAGACCACGTTGTTCCCGGCGTCCACGTGGGCCCGGAAGAACTCGAAGTCGTCACCGGTCAGCCCGTTGTACGGGTTGTCCGCGTTGCCGTACTGATGGGTGTAGCCGTGGTCCATCAGCACCGCGCCGTTGGCCAGCATGTACTTGAGCGTGTTCACCAGGGCCGGCCGCTGCGAGAGCCGCACGGTGCGCGGCAGGCCGTTGTTCTGCACGCCCTTGGGGTCGTTGTACACCGGGATGACGTTGATCCCGTAGGGGATGTTCCGGGACTTCAGGTAGTCGGCCAGCGCCCGCAGCTTGGTGGCGTCGGACAGCGGCGTGATGTCCTCCAGCCGCAGCAGCGCCCGGTGCTGTTCGGTCGTCTGCGGTGCGAGGGCGTCGAACAGCAGGTCCTGGAAGGCGAGGATGCGGTCGGTCTCGGAGACGTAGGTGAACGGGATCTCCCCGACGTAGGTCAGGTTGCCCGACCGCAGTGCCCACGGGAACGTCTGCTCGGCCGCCTGCGCGGTGTCCACCGCCTGCGCCACCTCGGTGACCTGCGGCACGCCCGGACCGGTCTTGATGTTGGGGTGCAGCACCCCGCCGTCCTGCCCGGCCGGGAACTTGCGGGTCAGCGACTGGCCCTTGTACCGGACCTCGGTGACCTGCCCCACGCCGTCCTCGGTCCCGTAGAACGAGGTGGTCGGGTCCCAGCCGTACCGGTACTCGAACTCCTGGAGACTGACCGAGTTGGCCATGTTCCAGATGTTGGAGCCCAGCCAGATCACCGGACGCTCCGACAGCAGGGTGTCCAGGTAGAAGTCCTGCGGGACGGCGTCGGGGATCTCCCCGCCGTAGTAGGTGGAGCCGATGTACACGGTGGCGTCGTAGGTGTCCAGCAGCCCGGCGGTGTACTCCTCGACCGGCTTGGCGGTCACGGTGCCGAAGTGGCCGCCGAGGTTCGCCACGCCCATCGCGTACAGCTCGCCCAGGTGCCCGTAGGGGCCCGCCGTGTCGTACAGCACCAGGGTCTTCGCCCGGCCGGGCTCGGCGGTGGTGGTGCGCACCGCGGGCCGGACCCGCGGCCCGGCCGGCACCCCGGCCTGCCCGGCCCGGTCCCGTGCCGTGCGCTTTCCGGCCGCGGCGGCGCGCCGTTCGGCGTCCGCCGACCGCTGCGACGCGGCCCAGCCGCGGATCTCACCGGTGCTCACACCGGTGTCGGACCGCTGTGCCGGGAGACGGTCCGGGTGCCGGCCGTCGGCGGCGGTGGGCGACAGGAAACCGCCCGCCAGCAGCGCGGCGACGGCCAGCGCCAGCACCGCCAGCCAGCCCGGCCGCGGTCTTCTCCGTGGATCTCTCACAGGTGGTACCCCCCTTGCGTTCGTCCCGCATTCCATGGAGCGGCAGAAGCTGAGAAGGCAGCGGATCATGGCCGAAAGCATGGTGCGTGAATCACGGCCGAGCCGTCACAGAATTCCCCATGCGGGAGCACGGATCTCAACAATCCGCAGATTGTTCCGGGGCCGTCGGCGCCGCGTCAACGGGGCCTCGGTCCGGAAATTTTTCCGGTTCCGAAACCCTCGTGTGTCCTCCGTCCCGCCAATCGCTCTGGTACGTTCCGTATGCGTGCGGCGACGGGATCCGATGGGGACGGATCCGGTCTTTCCGCGCGGGACCGTATTTGGGGGGTCCGATGTACGGTAGGTCCACTCTGGGACCCGCGCTTTCCATGGTGGGGCTCGCGGCGGCACCGGAAATGATCCCGGGGATCTCCTTCGCCCGGGGACTGCAAGCGATCGCGGGGGCGGGATTCCTTCTCTATTGCCTGATCTTTTTCGGGCTCCTTCTCGCGCGATTACGATTACGCGCGCCTTCCTCCGGTGCGGACGGTGACGGGGCCCGCCCGGCCGACGCCGCCCCGGCGGCCCGCCGGTGACCGCGCAGCCGCTGGTCTGGGCCGCGGTCGCGCTGATCGCCGTCGCCGGCACCTACAACACGGCGATGTTCCTGCTCTCCCGCCGCCCGGTGGCCCACCACATGGACGACGGCGGCGAGCGCCTCTACGTCTTCCTGCTGGCCTGCCTCAACGAGGAGAAGGTCCTCGCCGAGAGCCTGGCCCGGATCACCGCGCTGCCCGCCGACCGGTGCGTCGCCCTCGTCATCGACGACGCCTCGGACGACGGGACCGCGCGGATCGCCCGCGCCGCCGACCCCGACCGGGTCAAGCTGCACCGGCGCACCCTGCCCGACGCCCGGCGCGGCAAGGGCGCCGCGCTCAACGACGGCGTGCGCCACCTGCGCGCCACCGGCCTGACCGGCGGCCGCGACCCGGACCAGGTGATCGTCTGCGTGGTGGACGCCGACGGGCGGCTGGACCCGCACGTCATCGAGGCGGTCGATCCGTACTTCAACGACGCCCGCACCGGGGCCACCCAGGTCGGCGTGCGGATGTACAACCGCCGGCAGGGCCTGCTCGCCCGCATGCAGGACATGGAGTTCGTCGTCTACGGCGACGTCTTCCAGAGCGCCCGCCGTTTCCTGGGCAGCGTCGGCATGGGCGGCAACGGCCAGTTCATGAGGCTGTCCGCGCTCGACTCGCTGGGCGGCGACCCGTGGAGCGACAGCCTCACCGAGGACCTCGACCTGGGCATCCGGCTGATCGCCCGCGGCTGGACCAACCAGCACTGCACCACCGCCGCGGTGTCCCAGCAGGCGGTGCTCGACCTGCGCCGGCTCATCCGGCAGCGCTCCCGCTGGTTCCAGGGTCACCTGCAGTCCGCCAACCTGGTGCCGCTGATACTGCGTGAGGTGCCCGGCCGGGCCGCCGTGGACCTCCTCTACCACCTGTCCAGCCCGGTGCTGATCCTCCTCACCTCGCTGCTGCCGCTGTCCTTCACCGTCGCGGTCCTCGGCACCGTGGCGGCGTCCGTCACCGCCGGCCGGGCCCTGGTCTCCCCGGCCTGGTTCCTCGGCCCCTACCTGCTCTCCTTCACCGCGGCCTGGATCTACGGGTTCGTCTACCGCCGCCGCGAACCCACGCTGAGCCTGCCGCGCGCCTTCCTGCTCGGCCATGTGTTCGTGATCTACGGCTACATCTGGTTCGCGGCCGGCTGGTGGGGGCTGTGGCGCGCCGTCACCGGCAAGCGGACCTGGCTCAAGACCGCACGCACCTGATCACGTCCGCACGCCGCCGTGGCCGCGGACGGGCCCCGTCACGTCCCCTGGAGGAGTCCCATGTCCACATCAGGCAGACCCGGGCCGGTGCCCGCCGGTGAACCGCCCGTCCCGGCCCGCGCCGCGGCGCCCCCGCCGCCCCGCCCGCCGCGTACGGTCCGCGCCATGCTCGTCCTGGGCACCCGCCCGGAGGCCATCAAACTCGCCCCGGTCGCCCGCGCGATGGCCGCCTCGCCCCACTTCCAGCCCATGGTGGTCACCACCGGACAGCACCGGGAGATGCTCCACCAGATGCTCGGCCTGCTCGGCGTCGGTGTGAAGACCGACCTCGCGGTGATGCGCGAGCGCCAGGACCTGGCCGACCTCACCGCCCGGCTGATGCGCGGCCTGGGCCACACCCTGCGCACCGAACGCCCCGACCTGGTGGTCGTCCAGGGCGACACCACCACCGCCCTGTGCGGCGCGCTCACCGCCTTCTACGAACGGGTGCCGGTCGCCCACGTCGAGGCCGGCCTGCGCACCGGGGTGCCGGACAACCCCTTCCCCGAGGAGCTCAACCGCCGCCTGATCGGGCGGATCGCCCACTGGCACTTCGCGCCCACCCCCTCCTCCGCCCGGCACCTGCTCGCCGAGGGCGTACCGGCCGGCCAGGTCCAGGTCACCGGGAACACGGTGGTGGACAACCTGCTGTGGGTGCTGGCCGAGGGCGCCGGACGCAGCGCCTTCCGCACCGAGCGGCGCCGGATCCTCCTCACCCTGCACCGGCGCGAGAACCAGGGGACGGCCATGCGCACCATGGGCGCGTCGCTGCGCCGGCTGGCGGACCGCGGTGACGTGGAGATCGTGCTGCCGCTGCACCGCAGCCCGGCGGTGCGCGACGCCCTCCTGCCGGAACTCGGGGACCACCCCCGGGTGACCGTCGTCGACCCCCTCGACTACCTGGACTTCGCGGCCACCCTCGCCGACTGCGACCTGGTGCTGACCGACTCCGGCGGCGTGCAGGAGGAGGCGCCCGGCCTCGGCAAGCCCGCGCTGGTGCTGCGCACCACCACCGAGCGGCCGGAGGCGGTGGAATCGGGCGCCGCCCTGCTGGTGGGCACCGACCCGGACACGATCCTGGCCACCGCCGGCCGGCTGCTGGACGACCCGGAGGAGTACGCCAGGATGGCGCGGGCCCGCCACCCCTTCGGCGACGGCCGGGCCGCCGAACGCATCCTGGGCCGGCTCACCGCCGACCTCACCGCCGGCCCGCCCGGGCCGGCGGCCGGCGATCCGGGCCCGCGGCACGGGCCGGGCGCGGCGGACGGCCCGGCCTCCGGCAGGCCGGGCCCCGCGGGCGGTGGCGCTGCCGGTGAGTCCGGCGCCACGGAGGACGGCGCCCCCGGTGGGCCGGACCGGTGCGGCGGGGCCGCAGACAGGGACGGGTTTGGTCGGCGGGGCTCCCGGCAGGGGCGGACGGTCCGGCTCCGCCCCGCCCCTGCGCGCCCCCTCCGCGCCGGGCCGCCGCCCGCCCGCCGGGCCCCTACGATCCGGCGGTATGACGCCACCGGTCCCCGCCCCCGCCCGGGCGCGCCCCCCGCCGGCTCGCCGTCGCGCTGGCGCTCGCCCTCGGCCTGACGCTCGCGGGCGGGCTCCTGCTGGAGCGGCTGCCGGACCACCGGCGGCCCCGGACGGGGGCGTCCTGGCAGGACGGCGAGGTGCACGGGCCCTGGCGCTCGGTGTTCCACGGCTACGGCCGCAACACCGGGGGAGCGGACCGGCTGGACCTGGTCCCGCGCACCGCCCGCGAACCGCGCCGCACCCACGCCGGGCTGGTGGTGTCCACCGCCCGCTACGGCGACGTGGAGTACCGGGCCCGGGTGCGCACCGTCCGCCAGCTGCGCACCCCCGCCCCCAACCCGTGGGAGGTGGCGTGGCTGGTGTGGGCCTACACCGATCCCGAGCACTTCTACTACCTGGCGCTCAAACCCAACGGCTGGGAACTCGGCAAGCGCGATCCCCGGTACCGGGGCGGTCAGCGTTTCCTGGCCACCGGTACACCGGTGTTCCCGGCCGGGGAATGGGCCCGGGTGAGCGTGCGGCAGCAGGGGGCGCGGATCACCGTGACGGTGGGCGACCGCCCGCTGGTGGATTTCACCGATCGGGAACGTCCGTACACCTCGGGGAATGTGGGTGCCTACACCGAGGACGCGCACGCGCAGTTCCGTGATCTCTTCGCGGTACCCCGCTCCCGGTCCTCCACTTCCGGCTGATCCGGAGATCATTCCGGATGAATGCCGGTCCGGCCTTCCCGTTTCCTTCCCCGCGGATTCCGGTAAGCGATTGCCGTGGATTTCCCGGGCCGCGGCGCGGAGTGCCGGATGCGACGATGGGAGAGGCGGAAAAGGGCCCGGCCGCACCGCCGCCCGCCCGGCGGACGCCTGCCGACGGGCGTCGGGTTCCGGCCACACCGGCGCGCCTCGCGCTGCCTTCCGGTACGGACCGGTACGCAGCGTGATGGGCGAGTTGTCAGGAATGGATTCCCCCGGGCCGGGGAGGCGCGGACGTAGCCGACCGTTGCGTGGCGGGGCCCCTGCCGCGCGGAACCCGTGAGAGGAGACCTCGCAATGAGCATGGTGAAGGAAAGCGTCGAGGTGGACGTCCCGGTGCGTACCGCCTACAACCAGTGGACCCAGTTCGAGGAGTTCCCCCGCTTCATGGAAGGCGTGGAGGAGGTCACCCAGCTGGACGACCGCCACAACCACTGGCGGACCAAGATCGGTGGTGTGCGGCGGGAGTTCGACACCGAGATCGTCGACCAGCTGCCGGACGAGCGGATCGCCTGGCGGACCACGAGCGGGGACACCAAGCAGCGGGGCGTGGTGACCTTCCAGCGCCTGGACGACACGCACACCCGCGTGGACCTGGCCCTGGAGGTCGAGCCCTCGGGCGCGGTGGAGAAGGCCGGGGACGTCACCGGGGTGATCAACCGCCGGATCAAGGGCGACATGCGGCGCTTCAAGGAGTACATCGAGCAGCAGGGCGGCGAGACCGGAGCCTGGCGCGGCCGGATCCAGCCCGGCTGACGGACCGGCCCGTGACCGGGTGCCGGTGGTCCTGCCGGGGCCCGGGCCGTACCGGACGAGGACCGCGCCGGCCCGTCGCCCGCCCCTTCACCTCCGGGCGCGCGGCGGGCCGGCGCGGTCGTGCCGCCGGGCAGCGGGCGGCGCAGCGGCGGCCCGGCCGCCGCTCAGTCCAGCCGGGCGAGCAGCCGGTCGCACGCGTGCTGGCAGCTGCGGCACGCCTCGGCACACAGCCGGCAGTGTTCATGCTCGTCGGCGTGGCTCCCGCACTCGTCGGCACACGACTTGCACACCGTCCGGCAGGCCTGCAGCACCGCACGGGTGACGTGGGCGTCGTAGCCGGTGTGGCGGGAGAGCACGGCGGCGGTCGCGGTGCACATGTCCGCGCAGTCCATGTCGGTGCGGATGCACTTGGTCAGCTCGCCGACCGCCGCCTCCGACAGGCACGCGTCCGCGCAGGCGGTACACGCCTGGGCGCAGGCGAGGCACTCCTCGATACAGGCCGCCAGGGCCTCCTGGTCCACGCCGCCCAGATCTGCCGGGTAGGTGTTCAGCATCTCCTTGACCGCGGTGGTCATCGTTCCGTCACCTCCTGAGGGTCCCGCCGCGACGCCGTGCCGGGGCGGTGCGCCGCCCGGGCGGGCGGCGGCCAGGTGACGGGTAACACGGGTCAGCGGGCGCAAACCCCTTCCGGTCCGCGACGGCTCAGCCGCCGGCCGCGCCCGTCCGGGAGGACAGCCACTCCTGCCTGGTCAGGGTGTACTCCACCTCCCCGTGCTCGGAGCCGTCGATCACCTCCGGCCAGTCCCCGACGTAGCTGCGGGCGAAGCGCAGGCCGGCCTTCTCCATGACGCGGCGGGAACCGCTGTTGACCGCCATGGTGTTGGCCGTCACCCGCTGTACACCCAGTTCGGTGAAGCCCTTGGCGATCAGCGCGAGGGACCCCTCCGTGGCGTAGCCGCGGCCCCATGCCGGCCGGCGCAGCCGGTAGCCCAGCTCCACCACGTCCCAGCGCTCCCCCTCCAGCGGCCGGAACTCGAACCAGCCCAGGAACGCGCCCGTGGTCCTCTCCTCCGCGGCCCAGAACCCGCACTCACCGGTACCGGCGTGGAGGTGCAGCAACCGGGGCAGCACCTGGCCGGTCACCGTCTCGCGCGGGGTGGGCCGGCCCCCGTTGATGAAGCGCATCACCTCGGGGTCGCTGTCGAGCTCCAGCAGCAGGTCCACGTCGGACGGGGTGAACCGGCGCAGGACCAGTCGGTCGGTCTCCAGGAATACGGACATGCGGCCCATCCTGGTGACCGCCGCCGGTCCGTCGCCACCCCATTTCTCCCCCGGCCGCCACCGCCGCGCGGCTCCGCCGGTCAGGGGCGTTCGCGGCCCGGCGTCCCCGCCGTCGCCCCCCGTACCGCCCGCCACCACGCGGCTCGGTCCCGTACCCCGCCCCGCGTCCGTACCCGCCGGGGCCCGGGGCCTGCCGGAGCCCGGGCGCGCCCCGCCGTGTCCGGGTGTCCTGCCGGGGCCCGGCCGTCCGGTGCCGGCGTGGGGAGCCCACGCCCCGAGCGGCTCAGCTGCTCCGGACCCCTATGTGGGTGCGGTGGTGGGCGGGGGCCTCGATCTCGTCCAGCACCGCCACGGCGAGGTCACCGTAGGAGATCCGGGCGGCCGGGTCGCCGGGGCCGGTGACGTACCGTCCGGTGCGCGGCGCGTCGTGGTCGAAGTCGCCCGAGGGACTGACGACCAGCCAGTCCGGCGCGGCACCCGCCTCCCGCAGCACCTCGACGCCGGCCGCGTGCCCGAGGACGAAGGCGCGGTACTCCTGCGGGAAACCGGGCGCGTCCATCAGCGGCGTCCCCCCGGCGGTCTCCAGCAGCGACGCCAGCCCCACCACGACCAGCCGCCGCACCCCGGCCGGCGGCAGCGCGGCGAGCAGCGCCCGGGCGGTGGCCGGGTAGAACTCGCCGGGCACCGCGGCGGGGTCATACACGGCGACCACCGCGGCGTCGTGGCCCCGGGCGAGACGGCCGACGGACCCGGCGTCGGTCACGTCCCCCGCCGCCAGGTCCACCCCTTCCGCCTCCAGGTGCCGGTGGGCCGCCGGGTCCCGCACCACGGCCGTGACCCGGTGGCCCCGGCGCCGTGCCTCGCCGAGGGCCGCCCGGCCCGCTCTGCCTCCCGCACCGAAGATGATGGTCCGGCTCATCGAACTGCTCCCCTCGTGGAGTTGGGCCCCCGTGCCGGGGGTGCGTCGCACGCTAGCCGGACCCGTGGTTACCTCCGGGGTACCCGCTACGGTGGTCCGGTGCGCGAACCACTGGACCCGGAGATGTTCGACCCGGTGTGCCCCACCGACCTGACGCCGTTCAGGGTGGGCGACAAATGGGCCGGAATGATCATTCGCTGCCTCGAAGGCGGACCCCGCAGGTTCTCCGAACTCCGCGTACCGCTCCGCGGCGTCACGGCCAAGGTCCTCACCCAGTCGCTGCGCGCGCTGGAACGCGACGGGTTCGTCGTCCGTACGGTGCGGTCGGCGCCCGCGCGGCACGTGGAGTACGAGCTGACCGCCCTCGGCCGGAGCCTCATCGGACCGCTCGACGCCGCCTGCGCCTGGGCCCGGGAGCACTGGGAGGAACTCCTCGAAGCTAGGGAGGCCGGTTCGGCGACGGCCGGCGACGGCTGACCGGCCGACGGTCCGGGGGAGCCGGTGACCGCCGGCCGGTGCGGGGCCGGGACGGGATACGCCCCGCCCGGGGGCCGGACCGGGCGCGAGGGGCTGTCGGCCGGGACCGCACCGCCGCGCGGCAGCACCGGCGGCGCACCGGGCGCGGCACCGGCACCGGGACCCCGCGCGACGGCCAGGACGGCCGGGCGGGATGCCGCACCCGGGGCAGGCCGAACCGGGCGGGCCGGGCTGCGCCCGAAGCAGGGCCGGGCGCACGCGGTGCGCGGTGAAACAGGTCGGGCGCGCGGGGCCGAAGTCGATGTCCGATCACCGCCAGCGCATCCCGTCGCCGCGACGGGAGAGTGGGCGCATGACCGTTACACCCACCTCCGCCACCAGCCGGCCGGCGCCGGCCGCGCACACCCCGATCGAGCCCGGCATCCTCTACTTCGGCACCCCGGTGGCGCTGCTGTCCACGCTCCACGAGGACGGGCGCGCCAACCTGGCGCCCATGTCCTCGGTGTTCTGGCTCGGCTGGCGGGCCGTCCTGGGACTGGGCGCCCGTTCCGCGACCGCGCGGAACCTGCTGCGCACCCGCGAGTGCGTGGTGAACCTGCCCTCCGACGCGCTCGCCGCGGCCGTGGACCGGCTGGCGCTGACCACCGGTGTCGATCCGGTGCCGTCCGGCAAGGCGGCCCGAGGATACCGCTACGAGGCGGACAAGTTCGGGTGTGCCGGACTCACCCCGGTCGCCTCCGGAACCGTGGCGCCGCCCCGGGTGGCCGAGTGCCCGGTGGCCATGGAGGCGGTGGTGGAGGACGTGCACCCGCTGGCGGCGGACGACGAGGGGCAGCGCGGCTCCATCCTCACCTTCGAGGTCCGGGTCCAGCGGGTCCACGTCCACGAGGAGATCCGGATGAAGGGCAGCCCGGACCGCATCGACCCGGACGCCTGGCGGCCCCTCATCATGAGCTTCCAGAAGTTCTACGGGCTCGGACCGCAGGTCCACCCCTCCCGGCTCGCCACCATCCCGGAGCGGCTGTACCGCGGCCCCGACATCGACCAGGCCCGCGGCGTCCAGGACCGCTGACGGGCCGCCGGGCGTCCGGCGGCCGACCGTCCGGTGGCCCGTCAGGCGTGCGGGACCACCGCCACCGGGGCGCCCGAGTGGTGGAGGACCGCGTGGGCGGCGGCACCGATGCGCCACAGGCCGCCCTCCCGCATCCGGCGTCCCACCACCACCAGGCCGGCGCGCCCGCTGCTGGTGAGCAGCACCTCGGCGGCCGAGCCCAGCTCCACCTGCTCCACCACGGTCACCTGGGGGAACCGCTCCCGGAAGGGGCGCAGGGCGTCGCCGAGCAGCTGCTTGTGCCACGCCTCCAGGCCGCCGGCCTGGTCGGACGCGCCCAGCTCCCCGGTGGCCAGGGCGTACGGCGTGGGCAGCGCCCAGGTCCGCACCGCCCGCAGGACGGCGCCGCGGGCCGCGGCGGCCCGGAACGCGAACTCCAGGACCGGGGCGCCCGCCTCGTCGGTCTCCTGCACCCCGACGACGACCTCCTCGGGCCCGGGCCGCTCCGGGGCGCCGGGCTCCCGTCCGCGTACCACCACCACCGGTCCGCGCGCCTGCCGCAGCACGTGCAGCGACACCGAACCCAGCAGGTACCCCACGAGGGCCCCGTGGCCGCGCGCCCCCAGCACCAGCATGCCGGCCTTCGCCGCCTCGGCTACCAGCGCCTCCACCGTGTCGCCGGCGAGCAGCTCGGTGCCGACGGCCACGCCGGGGGCGGCCGCGGTGACCCTGGCGGCCACGTCGGAGAGCAGCCGCCGGCCCGCCTCCTCGGCGCCGGCCTCGTCGGGCGGGGTGTGGACCAGACGCAGGCTCATGTCACGGCGGGCCGCCTCGGCCGCGGCCCAGTCGGCGGCGGTGAGCGAGTGGTCGGCCCCGTCCAGCCCGACGGTGATGGTGCCAGTCATGGCGAGCGGCCTCCAAGGGGTGGTGCTCCAGGGTGCGGTGTTCCGCCCCATCATCGCGCACCGCGGTGCGGCGGCCCGCGCGGGCCCCGGGGGAGGCGAGCGGTGTGCCGGTCACCCGTGACGCGTTGTGCACGGGCGGGGCCTTCACTACGATGCGCGCGGCGGCGGCCGTGATCATCACGGCCCGAGGCGGCGGAGCCGGGCCGGGTCGGTGACGATCCGCGCCGGGGGAACAGGAGTTGGGGCCATCAGACGCACAACGGCGACGGCGGTCGTCATAGGAACGGTCCTCGCCCTCGGCGGGGCACAGGCCGCGACGGCGGCACCCCGGGCGGCGCACGCCGGGCCGGTGGCGCCGCGGACGCAGGCGGAGCCCGCGGCGGACGGCCTGCCGCTCGATCTGCCGCTCGCCAACGCGGACGGCGAACTCGCGGGAGGGGTCCACCCGGACCTGCCCACCGACCGCGCGGTCCTGGAGTCCTGGCTGGCCCGGGCGCGTGCCGAGCACCTCCCACCGGCCCGGTACGCCGCCCTGCTGTGGCAGTACTGGCTGGTGCGCGCCGCGGACCGGGCCGGGCTGGAGCTCGCCACCTGGGACCCGGCGCTCGGGGTGGACGCCAACGACCGCACCGTCACCGCCGTCTACGGGTTCTACGGCCGGCTCTTCCTGGACCACCCCGAGCTCCAGTGGGCGGGCATGGCCAACATGATCGGCCCCGCCTTCACGGCCGGCTTCAAGGACCTCGACGGGCTGGCCGACCTGGCCGGGCCGCTCGCCGGCAAGCTCCAGGAACTCCCGCCGGAGGTGCGGGCCGAGCTGCCGTACGACGTGCGGCAGCTCGCCGAGGCACGGAACGCCCTCCCCGCGGAGCAGCTGCGCTGGTTCGAGCGCAAGTTCCTGGCCATGCAGAAGCACATCTTCATGGACCAGGGCGCCATGCACGAGGCGTACCTGAACGGCGGCCTGAACGCCGTCGAGGAGATGCGGGACGCCGGACTCGTCGACGAGGCCGCGGTCCTCGCCTGGCGGGACATCGCCGGCGGCGATCCGGACGGCGTCCGGCGCGGCAACACCGCCCTGCTCTCCCGGGAGCAGAACCAGATCATCGCGGACCAGTGGGACCAGATGTACCGGCACGACGGCCCGGTGGGCGCCGCGCTGACGTACGGGATGACCGTGGGCGGCTCCGCCTCCATCCCCGGCACCCGGACCCCGGGCCGGTACGCCCCGCTGGTCCTCCGCAAGGAGATGGTCATCGGCGGAACCGTCTCGTCGGTCGGTCTCACCACCCCGCTGCCCGGCTTCAACCTGGCCCGCACCCCGGAGCGCTGGGCCTACATCACCGGCGACACGCTCCCGGCCTACCAGCGCCTGCTGCGCGAGGACCCGGAACGGGCGCGCAGCATCGTCGCCTCCTCCTTCCCGCTGCGGGTGGCCGGCCAGCGGCTGGCGCTCCGCTGGCCGCAGGTCCTCGCCGACCTGCTGACCGGGTGGCGGCTGGAGATCGGCACCGCGGCCGGGACCGGCACCTCCGGCACCCCCGCCGCGTCCACCGCCTCCTGACCGCCGCCCGCCCGCCCGGCGCGTCCGCCGGCCCGGCCGGCCCGACCGCGGGGCCGCCCGGCCCGACGGGGACCGCCGTACCCGCTCCGGCCGGCGCACCGGCCGGAGCGGTGCGCCGGCCCGGGCGCCCGGCTCACACCGCCGTGGTCGGGGACGGCGACCTCCGGTCCGCCGTGCCGCGCCGGGCGGCCCACGCCGCACCGGCGACGGCCAGGGCGAGCGCCACCAGCGCGGAGGAGACCCACAGCGCGGACCGGTAGCCCAGCCCGGCGCCGATCGCCAGCCCGCCCAGCCAGGGCCCGGCCGCCGCGCCCACGTTGAACGCGGCCGTGGCGAACGCGCCGGCCAGCGTCGGCGCGCCCGGCGCCGCGTAGAGCGCCCGGGCGATCAGCGTGGAGCCGACCGCGAACGACATGGTGCCCTGGACCAGCACGAACACCACCGTCGCCGGGGTGTTCCCGGCCGTCAGCGCGAACCCGGCCCAGCACAGCGCCAGCAGGACGCCGCCGGCCACCGGCAGCCGCACCGCCCCCGAGTCGGCCAGCCGGCCGCCGAGGGTGACCCCGAGGAACGACCCCAGGCCGAAGAGCGCCAGCACGACCGGCACCCGGGCCGAGTCCCACCCGGTGACCTCGGTGACCACCGGCGCCAGGTAGGTGAAGGCGCAGAACGTGGCACCGTTGACCAGCGCGCCCAGCAGCAGGACCAGCCGCAGCCGCGGCTCCCGCAGCGCCGTCAGCTCCCGCCGCGCGCCCGGGGCGGCGGCGTCCGGAGCACCGCCGGGCACCGACCGCGCCACGGCGAGCAGCGCGGGCAGCGACAGCAGGGCCACCGCCCAGAACGCCGAGCGCCACCCCCACACCTGGCCCAGCAGGGCACCGGCGGGGACCCCCGCGACACAGGCCAGGGTCACCCCGCCCAGCAGCACCGAGGTGGCCCGGCCCTTGGCGTCCGGGCCCACCATGGCGGTCGCCGTCACCACCGCCACCGCCAGGAAACCGGCGTTGGCCAGCGCACCGACGACCCGGGTGGCGAACAGCACCGGGAAGCTGGTGGTGAGCGCGCCCAGCACATGGACGCCCAGGAAGGTCAGCAGGAAGCCCAGCAGCGCGCGCCGCCGGGACCAGCGCCGGGCGAGCAGCGCCATCGAGGGCGCGCCGACCACCATCCCCAGGGCGAACGCCGAGGTCAGCGACCCGGCGGCGGGAATGGAGACGCCCAGGTCGGCGGCGATGTCCGGGACCAGGCCGGACAGCATGAACTCCGACGTCCCCTGGGCGAAGACGGCGAGTCCGAGCAGATGAAGGGTGAAGGGCACAGCGAGACTCCGCAACCACATCGTGGATCGGCGGGGCGGCGCGCCACGGCGGCGCACCCCGGGCACCGAAGCGGAGCACGGGGGCGGCGCGGACACGGCCACCACGCGAAGGAAGGAAACCCGCGGGCGGCGGGGAGCACGCCCGGTCCGGGTGAGAAGGACAGCCCGATCGACGGCGATCCGGTGGCAGGAGCACGCGCGGCGCGGCCCCGCGGCCTCAGGCGGCGGGGGAGCGGTCAGCGGCGTGGGGTGAGGCCACCGGAGAACCGGTGGCTAGCGTCTGGACGCCTCGGGGCTGGACATGGGGCGCACAGT
Source organism: Streptomyces pactum (assembly GCF_016031615.1). Lineage (GTDB taxonomy): Bacteria > Actinomycetota > Actinomycetes > Streptomycetales > Streptomycetaceae > Streptomyces > Streptomyces pactus. The sequence continues at coordinate 245,970 of NZ_JACYXC010000001.1, read as the reverse complement.
AGTGAACGCGGGGGCCGCCCGTCCAGCCGGTTACCGCCCGGCCGCGCGCCGGCCGGTCCGCCCGGTCCGCGCGGCGGGTGCGCCGGGGCCGCGCGCCGGGCGCCGCGCCGGCCGGTGTGTCGGGACCGCCGGACGGGGTAGAGGAGTGGCCCACGGACGCGCCGCCGGTTCGGCGGCGCTCGGCGAAGGAGGAGAGATGCCTGGGCTGTTCACCAGGATCAAGGAGTTCAGCCGCAGCCCGCAGGGGCGGCGGGCGATCGACTCGGCACGGCGGGCCGCCGCCGACCCCCGGCGGCGGGAGCAGGCCCGCCGGCTGCTCGGCCGGTTCCGCGGCCGGCGCTGAGCGCCCTCGCCGCCCGGGCGGCGGCACCCCGGGGAAGCCCGGCCGGCGCCGGCGACCGACCGCGTCACGGGAGCCCGCGGCACCGAGGAAGGTGCCGCGGGCTCCCGTGGTTCCACCGCCGGCCGGCGAAGCGGCGGTCCGCCGGCCGACGCGCCGCCGCCGGGCGCCGTGTTCGGTTTCCGCCGCCGGAATACACCGGAACCGCTGTGTATTCCGGCGGACGGATAATCGGTCACTTCACCCGGCCGTACCGGACCTTGCCGGTCCAGATCTTTTCCTTGCGCACCGACTTTCCAGGCTTCGGTGAATGCCACACCTGGTTCTTCCCGGCGTAGATTCCGACGTGGTACACCTGCCCGCCGGAGTGGAAGAACACGAGGTCACCCGGCTTACGGGACTTCGCCGACACATGGCGGGTCCGGTTGTACTGCGCGGCGGCGGTCCGCGGCAGGGATTTCCCCGCCTTCTTGTACGCGTAGAGCGTGAGGCCGGAGCAGTCGAACCGGTTGGGGCCGGCCGCTCCGTAGCGGTAGGGGGAGCCCTTCTTCGCGGCGGCGACCTTCAGCGCCTTGGCGGCCGGCGTGGCCGCCTCCGCTTCCGCTGCCGCGCCCGGGACCAGCAGCGATGCGGTCATGGTGGCGGCGGCGAGAGCCGCTACGGCACCCGCGCGGGACATGCTCGTGGGTATGGACGGAATCGCAGACATGGTGATGCCCTTCGTCATACGCCTGCGAAAGATGACCTGTCGGGTTCGGGCAGGCGAAGTTGCCCGGCCACTGCTGTGGCTTCACCCCAAGGACCACCGCCTTCGTGGTCCGTCGTGCTCGGGTCTCCCGCTCCTGCCGGCTCACTGTGGTGTGCGGTCATCCGGGGCGTCGGCAGGACTCGGCGTACGCCCGGACGGCTCCGCCTCGGTGACGGAGCATTTGTTCCGGAGAGAGATCTTGCGTCATCAAAGGCGATCCCGCAGCGCGGAAATGGCTTTCTGTGAACTTATTCACTCCGGCCCTTTCGGTGAATCCACGCCCGGCCGCCGTGCGGTCCCGGGCGTCAAATCCGCGTGTTTTCCCGGGACTTGGCGGCGCGCGAGCCAGGATGTCGGCCCCCGCTGGAGCAGGAATCGACACCCGCTCGACCGGTGCCGAATCCGCCTACGCCGACACGGTGGATCACCCGGACGCCGCGTGACCCCCGGCCCCGGCGCGGTGTTGATCAGGGGGCCCGGCGGGCGTGAGGCGAGGAGCGAGACGTGGACGCGGTGTGGATCTGAACACGGTGCGGGAGGTGGTGGACGCCCGCACCCAGGCCCCGTGGCGGACGGGTGACGCCTGGCTGGCCGGCGGCACCCACCTGTACGCCGAGCCCCGGCCGCAGCTGCGCCGCCTGCGCGACCTGGGCACCCTGGACTGGGCCCCGCTCACCGTCACCCCACGCGGCCTGGAGATCGCCGCCACCTGCACCATCGCCCAGCTGCTCGCCTTCGCCACGGCGGACGGGCCGTGGCCGCACGCCCGGGCGCTGGCCGCCCGGTGCTGCCACGCCTTCTCCTCCTCGTTCAAGGTGTGGAACACCGCCACCGTCGGGGGCAACCTGTGCCTGGCGCTCCCGGCCGGCCCCATGATCTCCCTCGCCGCCGCGCTGGACGGGGTCTGCCTGCTGCACGGCACGGACGGCACACAGCGGCGGCTTCCGGTGACCGCGTTCGTCACCGGCCCCGGCGTCACCGCCCTGCGCCCCGGCGAACTGCTCAGGTCGGTCACCCTGCCCGCCGGCCCGCTCACCGCCCGCACGGCGTACCGCCGGGCCGCGTTGCGTCCCTACGGCCGGTCCGCCGCGCTGGTGACCGGCACCCACCACCCCCGCTCCGGCGGACTCACCGTCAACCTCAGCGCGGCCACCCCCCGGCCGGTCCGGCTCGTCTTCACCCGGCCGCCCGGCGAGCGCCCGCTGCGGACCGCCGTCCGCGGCGCGCTGGACCGGACCGGGGTGGTCGACGACGTCCACGGCGCCCCCGACTGGCGCCGCCACCTCACCACCGCACTGGCCGAGGAGATCCGCCGTGAACTCCTCACCGACGGGCGGGACGGCCGGTGACCTTCCACGTCCGGGTCAACGGGCGGGAGACCACCCGGCCGCCCGCCCCCGGCCAGTGCCTGCGCACCTACCTGCGCGACCACGGCTGGTTCGGGGTGAAGAAGGGCTGCGACACCGGCGACTGCGGCGCCTGCACCGTCCACGTGGACGGCACCCCCGTCCACAGCTGCCTCTACCCCGCCTTCCGCGCCGCCGGACGGTCCGTCACCACCGTCGAGGGGCTCGCCGACGGGGACCGCCTGCACCCCGCCCAGCTCGGCTTCCTGACCGCCCGCGGCTTCCAGTGCGGCTTCTGCACCCCCGGCATGATCATGACGGCCGCGGCTCTCACCCCCGAAGACCTCGCCGCACTGCCCGAGGCGCTCAAGGGCAACCTGTGCCGCTGCACCGGCTACCGGGCCGTCGCGGAGGCCGTGCGCGACGGAGCCCGGAGCCCGGACCCGTCCGCCGCCCGCCCCTCCCCGGCCGACCGGGAGGTGGTCACCGGGACCGCCCGGTTCACCCTCGACGTCCACCACCCCGGCCTGCTCCACCTCAAACTGGTCCGCTCCCCGCACCGGCACGCGCGCGTCCTGCGCGTCGACACCACCGCCGCCCGCGCGGTCCCCGGGGTGCGCGCGGTGCTCACCCACCTCGACGCGCCCGCCGCCCGCTTCTCCACCGGGCGCCACGAACACGAGGACGACGACCCGGCCGACACCCGGGTGCTGGACGACGTGGTGCGCCACGTGGGGCAGCGGGTGGCCGCCGTCGTCGCGGACAGCGAGGCCGCCGCCGAGGAGGGCTGCCGGCGAGTACGGGTGGAGTACCAGGTGCTGCCCGCCGTGGCCGACCCCGAACAGGCCCTGCTGCCCGGCGCGGTGCCCGTCCACCCGGGCGGCAACACCGTCGCCGAGGTGCACACCACCCGCGGCGATCCGGACCGCGGCTTCGCCGAGGCGGACACCGTCCACGAGGAGACCTACCGCACCCCCCGGGTCCAGCACACCGCCCTGGAGACACACGCGGCGACCGCCTGGCTCGCCCCCGACGGCCGGCTCACCGTCCGCTCCGGCACCCAGACGCCCCACCTCACCCGCCGGCTCCTGTGCACCCTCTTCGGCCTGCCGCCCGAGCGGGTACGGGTGACCGGCGGACGGATCGGCGGCGCCTTCGGCGGCAAACAGGAGATGCTCGTCGAGGACGTGGTCGCCCTCGCCGCCCTGCGCACCGGACGCCCGGTGCGCCTGGAGTACACCCGCACCGAGCAGCTCACCGCCACCACCACCCGTCACCCGTTCACCGTCCGGGTCCGGGCCGGGGCCCGCCGCGACGGCACGCTGACCGCGCTGCGGCTGCGCGTGGTCTCCGACACCGGGGCGTACGGCAACCACGGTCCCGCCGTGCTCCAGGCGGCCTGCCGCGGACCGGTGGGCCTCTACCGGTGCCCCAACGTCCAGGTCGACGGCTACGCCGCCTACACCCACACCGTGCCCGCTGGCGCCTACCGCGGCTACGGTCTGGGCCAGGTCGTCTTCGCGCTGGAGTCGGCGCTGGACGAACTCGCCCACCGGCTGGGCATCGACCCGGTGGTGATGCGCGAGCGGAACTACGTCCGCCCCGGCGAACCGGTCGGCGGCCCCGGGCCGTCCGGGGTGGCGCCGGTGGCCGACGAGGGCCTGACCCGGTGCCTGGCGAAGGTGGCCGAGCGCCGCCGTGCCCGCCGGGCGGCCGCCGCGCCCGCCCCGGCCCCGCACTGGCTGGTCGGCGACGGCATGGCGGTCTCGATGTGCGCGTCGGCGGCACCGGACGGGCACCTGTCCCGGGCCCGGGTCGCCCTCGCCGCCGACGGCCGGTACGACCTCGCCGTGGGCCCCCCGGAGTTCGGCAGCGGCTCCACCGAGGCCCACCGGCAGATCGCCGCCGCCACGCTGGCCGCCGACCCCGCCGCGGTACGCCTCCACCAGGGCGACACCGACCTGCTCGACCACGACACCGGCGGATTCGCGTCCACCGGCACCGCGGTGACCGGGCAGGCGGTCCGCCGCGCCTGCCGCGCCCTGCGCGATGTGCTGGTGGCGGTGGCGGCGGACCTCACCGGTGCCGACCCCGACCGCTGTCGGCTCGACGGGAACGCGGTGCACGGGCCCGGCGGCCGGGTCCCGCTGCGCCGGCTCCACCGCGCCGTGCGGGACACCGGGCGGGAGCCGGCCGCGCTCGGGCACGCCGAACCGGTCTCCGGCACGGCGGCGTACGCCGTCCAGTGGTTCCGCGTGGCGGTCGATCCGCGCACCGGCGCGCTGGCCGTGCTGGACAGCGTGCACGTCGCCGACGCCGGTGCCGTGCTCGACGCCGGCCGGGTCCGCGGCCAGATCGAGGGCGGACTCGCCCAGGGCCTGGGGATCGCCCTGCTGGAGGAGCTGCGGGTCGATGAGCACGGCCGCGTCACCACCCCGGACCTGCGCAACTACCCGATTCCCGGGCTCGCCGACGTGCCCCCGACCGAGATCCACCTGGTCCCCACCCACGACCCGGACGGGGCGTTCGGCGCCAAGCCGATGAGCGAGACCCCGCTCAATCCGATCGCCCCCGCCCTGGCGAACGCGGTACGGGACGCCACCGGCGTCCGGTTCACCACCCTGCCGCTGCGGGCGGACGTGGTGTGGCTGGCCCTGCACCGGCGGGCCCGGTGAGACGGGGCCGCTGCGGCCGGTGAGGCGGAGGCCGTCGACGGGCCGGCGGGTGAAGGCGGAGGCCGCCGAGGGTCCGGCCGGTGGTCAGGTGGGCCTACGGCGGCCGGTGGGCCCCGGTGACGCCGCGGCGGCCCGCGGGACGGTGAGGCTGCGGCGGCCCGCGGGGTGCCTTCCGGCCGCCTTGGTGCCGTACCGCGCGGCTGCCTACCCGCCGCTCGATGCCGTAGGCCCGGCCGCGCGCCGTTCCTCCGCGGCCGGTACGGCCGCGGTCCATCCCGGGCACCGTCCGTTCCGGCCACGGCCGTTCGTCCGGGGGCCGGTACGCCGGGGCGTGCCGGGTCACGGGCACGTGGCACTGGTCGGCGCCCCGGCGGGCCCGCGTCCCACCGGGGCGGCGACCCTGTGGCGGCGTGTGCCGTCCGGTCCGGTGCCGGCGTCAGTCCCGCTGGTCGAAGAAGCCGGTCCGCCAGCTCGGCCGGGCCGGTCGCCATCCCCGGGAGCGGGCCAGGGTGTTGGTTGCGCCGCGCTCCCACTCCTGGCCCGCCCCGCCCGGCGCGGGGGCCGGTGCGCCCAGCGCCCGGGCCAGGACCGGCAGCCATACGGCGGCCGGGGCCGGCTCGTCGTCCACGATGTTGACCGGGCCGCCCGGCCAGTCCAGTGCCGCGACGGCCGCCCGCGCCGCGTCGGCGACGTGCAGGAACGAACTCACACCGGTGGTCGCCTCGACCGAGCCCAGGAAGCGCGCCCCCGGGTCGCCGGCCAGGGCGGCGGCCACCGGCCCGCCCGGCGCGTACCAGGTGCCGGGCCCGTAGAGGATGCCGTGGCGCAGCACCACCGCCGTCTCCAGTTCGGCCGCGGTCTCCTCCAGCGTCCGTACGGCGGCCACCATCCGGGCCCGGGGCTGCCCCTCGGTGGGGTCGAGCGGCACCGACTCGTCCGCCGGGCCGTCCCCCGGCGCGTACGCCCAGCAGATCGACTGCGCGACGATACGCCGCACCCCCGCCTCCCGGGCCGCGTCCACCAGGTTCCGGGTGCCCTCCCGGCGGAGCCGGCCGTTCGCCGCGCCGTCGGCCTCCGCCAGGTCGGTCAGCTGGTGGATCACCACGTCCGGGGCCGCCTCGGCCACCGCGCGCCGCAGACCCGGCGCGTCCAGCGCGTCGGCCCGGACGGCGTCCGCGCCCAGGGCCCGAACCCGCGCCACCCCGGCCGGGGTGCGGGAGACGCCGGTGACCCGGTGGCCCGCGGCGAGCAGCAGCGGGACGAGCTGACGGCCGACAACGCCGGTGGCTCCGGCGAGGAAGACGCGCATGGCGGAATCCGTTCCATGGTTCGACGGGGAGAGCCGGCCGCGGAGGAGACCGGACCGGCCCAGACTAAACCGGAGCGTGGCCTTCCGGTTGGGCCACTTGGCGGGCGTCGGCGTGGGCGACTTTCCGCCACGCTGCTCCGCCGGCCCGGCGTGTCCGTGTGAGCTCGTCCTGGCGGCCTGTCCGGCCGGGTGGCCCGCCGGTCGCGGCGGGCCGGCGACCGCTCCGTCCGGCGGAGGCGGGGGCGTCGTCCGGTGGCGGAACCCCGACTGAGACCGGCCGGTATGCTCCGCGACGCGCTCGGCCGGCCGATGCGGCCAGGTCCGGCGAGCGGCGGACGCCTGCCGCGGCTGCCAGTTCATTGAACATTGAAGGAGGGTCCATGTCTTGGCCGGATGTCACGGTGGTTGACGCCTGCGTGCGGCGCGACCGCCGGGGCGGTAGCCCCACGTCCGTCATCGACGACGACCCGGCGGCGACGGATGCGAACAGACGTGCGGTCGCTGCTGGGGCCGGCACCTCGCACACGGCGTTCCTCGGCCGGGGGCCGACGCCGGACGGCGGCTGGCCGGTCCGGTTCTTCACCGCCACCGCCGAACTGTCCGGCTGCGGCCACGGCACCGTTGCCGCGCAGGCCGTCCGGTTGGCCCGCACCGCGCTGGGCGAGCTGCGCGACCGCCAGCACACCGGCGGGCGCACGTTCGACACCGTCGCGATCCGCCGCCCCGCCGGAATCGAGGTGTGGTTCGACCAGGGCCTCGTCGCACTGCGTCACCCGGCACCGGAGGAGCGCGCCGCGATCGCCGCCGCGCTCGGGCTCACCGCGGACGATCCGCATCCGACCGACGCGCCACGGATCGCCGCGCCCGGCGCACCACGCATGCTGGTACCGGTCCGCGACCGGTCGGCGCTGCTCCGGGTCCGCCCACATCTCGGCGGGCTGACGGCGGCGTGCCGGCGGTACGGGCTGCTCGGCTGTTTCGTGTACGTGCCACCGGCGCGCGACCGACCGGGCGCGGCGCGGATGTTCGCGCCGGCGATCGGTGTCGACGAGGACGTCGCCAACGCCAACAGCACCGGCTGCCTGGCCGCCCACCTGCTCGACACGACAGGGGCGCGGACGGTCACGATCGAGGTGGAGCAGGGCGACGCCCTCGATCGACCGGCCAGCGTGCTCGCATCGGCCCGACGTGGGCCGGCGGGCATCACGACCCGGGTCGGCGGGCTGGCGGTGGTCCGCGACGGACGTTGAGGAGACGACGTCCGCGTCTCGCCCGGCAGTCCGCCGACCCGTCCGGCCCTGGCCCCCCGGTGACCCGTGTCGGCGGGGTCCGCGCCCGGCCCGGTCGGGCACGACCGCGCCCGCCCGGGGCGCGTCCACCGCGGTGACCACAGAAGAAACATTTCTCCACTACCTCACCGGCTGCCTCGTGCACCCATCTTGACGTGTCATGTGCACCACCGGTTTGATCAGTGTTCGTCGGCCGAGCCTTTCACCGAGGAGGTTCCGTGTCCGTCCGTGACGATGACCTCGTCCCCGTCGAACGTGCGCTTGCTTCACACCCCGAGTTCAGCGACGCTCCCACCATCACCCTCAAGGCCGCCGAGTTCTACCGGTTCGCGGTGGACCTGCTGAGCGAGCGGTCCGCCACGGTGGCCGGGCTCGCGGACGCGATCCGCGACGAGACCGGGGAGATCCCGGTGGCGGTCACCGAGGACCCGCTGGTGCGGGTGGTGCTCGACGAGGCCGTCTCCCGGCTGGAGCAGGGCTTCCTCGACGAGTCCGCGTGGACCGAGGTGGTCACCCTGCTCCGGCTGGTCGCCGAGGCGCTCGACGCCCACGGCGCCAGCGCCGCCCCCACCGGAGCCGGCATCTCCAAGGGCCGCACCGTCCGGGTGGCGCCCGGCCGGGACGCCTGGCTGTGCGGCACCGGTGCCGGGAGCACCGCCGCGCTGGACCGCACCTTCCTCGGCACCTTCGAACGCGACTTCCTGCGCGGGGTCCCGGGCGACCTCCTGGAGCCGACCGACGAACACGCCCGCCGGCTCGACGAGGGCTTCGCCGCCCTCAACGCCCTCCTGCCCGAACTGGGCGCGAGCGTCGGGGCGCACTACGTCGGGGTGGGCATGGTGGACGTCCGCACCGAGGGGGAGACCTTCCTCGCCGGGAACGTGGGCCGCATCCCCGCCGTGGTGTTCTTCTCGCCCAACCGCACGGCCCGCCCGTGGCGGCTCGCGGAGACCGCCCTCCACGAGGGCCTGCACCTGAAGCTCTTCGACATCCAGCGGTCCGCGAGCCTGTTCACCGCGCCCGAGCGGCTCGCCGACGGGCCGAAGATCAAGGTGCCGTGGCTGAAATGGGCCTCCATGGTGGCGCCCAACGCCTGGGCACTGGACCGCGCCCTGGGCGCCTTCCACGTCTACGCCCACCTCGTCCTCTTCCGCGCCGCGCTGCGCACCCGTCTCACCCCCGACCTCCGCGAGCGCTTCGGGGACCCGGAGCCCTCCGACCCGCCGTCGCTGTACCGCTTCGGTACCGAGCGCGCCCGTTACCTCGGCGAGGAGATCCTCGCCCGGGGCGGTGACGAACTCACGGCTCACGGCAGGGAGTTCGTCAGCTGGCTGCTGGCGACCGTCGACGCGGTGAAGGAGCCCACCGGTGTCTGAGATCCGCTACTCCAAGGCCCCGGACCTGCGCACCCGCCCGGTGGAGGCGGCCGGCGCGCTGATGGTCTTCACCCCGCGGCAGCCGAAGGTCCACTGGCTCAATCTGGCCGGCTGGTATCTGTACGAACTCAGCGACGATGCGCCCGCGGAGCGGATCGCCGCCGAGTACGCCGACGCGGTGGCCGGGCAGGTGCCCCGCGAGGAGGCCCTGGAGCAGGCCCGCGACTGCCTGGCGGACCTGGTCCGGCGGGGCATCCTCACCACCACCGGCTGACCGCCCGGGCACGCTCCGTCCGCGGGCCGCCGCCCGCGCCGGTCCCGCGCCGTATCGGCCACCCGGCCGGGCGGACGGCACCCCGGCCCGGAGGACGGGGCACCCGGTCCGCGCCGACCGCCCGGCAACCCCCCGGCGCCGCGCCGACCGCCCCCCGACCCTCCGATCGCCCGGGGACCCGCCCGGTGCCCCGCGCGCCGTCCCGTCCGTCGTCCCCGTCCACCGACCACGCCACCGGCCCACCGCCGGACGCCCCGTCACCGGCCGGGCCTCCGGCACGCGGCGCCACCGCCCCGCCGGCCGGTGCGGCGCGGTCCGCACGGCCCAGATGTCCTCCGGCCGACCGGCCGGAGGAAAGCCCCTGTACCGCGGAAGGAGGTGAATCCGATGACCGAGCAGCTGAAGAAGAGGCTGGCCAAGGCGGAGAACGTCACCCCGCCGAAGGCGGCCGCCCCGTCCCGGGACCAGCGTCTGTGGCCCCCGTGGTACATGCAGAAGCACTGAGCGTCCGGTGTGCCGGTCCGCCGCGTGACGGGCCGGCACACCGCCGCCGGGCACCCGCCGCCGAGGAAACCCGCGGGCGGGCACCCCGCCACCGAACCCCCGGGCACCCCGCCACCGAACCCCCGGACACCCGCCGCCGGAAGGAGAGACGAGCGATGAGGCACGTCCCCGTGCTGGTGGTGGGCGGCTCCCTCACCGGGCTGTCGGCCGCCGTCTTCCTCGCCATGCACCGGGTGCCCGTCCTGGTCGTCGAGCGCCGCGCGGACGTCCTCGCCCACCCGCGGCTGCGCGGCCTGCTGCCCCGGGCCATGGAGCTGTACCGCCAGGCAGGACTCGAACCGGCCATCACCGAGGTGTGTCCCCCCGGCGCCCCCGCACACCGACTGGTCTCCGTCCACGCGGAGACGCTCGCCGGCCCGCACCGGCTCCTGGCGGAGCCCACGGACGACGACGCGGGCGACGGCGACGGAACGCCGGAGCGGCCCTCACCGTGCGACTTCGTCCCCATCGGCCAGCACGACCTGGAGGCCCTGCTCGTCGCCCACCTGCGGCGGAGCGGCACCGAGCTGTGCTTCGGCACCGAACTGGTCCACCTGGAGCAGGACGCCGACGGGGTCACCGCACGGCTGCGCGGACCCGGCGGCACGGCGGAGACGGTACGGGCCCGCTACCTGGTGGCGGCCGACGGAGCGTCCAGCGGGACACGCCGGCAGCTGGGCATCGGCAGCACCGGCCCCGGCACCCTCTTCCGCATGGCCACCCTGCACCTGCGGGCCGACCTCGGCGCAGCGCTGCGCGGCCGGCCGGTCGGCATGGCCTACCTCGACCGGCCCGCGCCGGGGACCACCCTCGGACCGCTCGACGGCAGCGGCCGCCGATGGTTCTTCGCCACCTCGGTACCGCCCGGTGACCGACCGGCCGACCCGGTCGGGTGGGTACGGGCCGCGACCGGACTGCCCGGACTCGACGTCGAACTGCTCGAACAGGTCCCCGGGGCCGATCCGGTGTCCACCTTCCCCGTGGGCGCGCGCGTCGCCGACCGCTACGCCGAGGGGCGGGTGTTCCTCGCCGGGGACGCCGCGCACCTGATGCCGCCGACCGGCAGCCTGGGCGGACTGACCGGCGTGGAGGACGCGCACAACCTGGCGTGGAAACTGGCCTGGGTGCTCAACGGCACGGCCGGCCCGGCGCTGCTGTCCACCTATCAGAGCGAGCGGCGCCCGGTCGCGGAACGGAACATGCGCCAGGCGTACGCCCGGGGACGCGCCCGCTGGCGCCTGCCCGGGAGCGGCGGGGCCGGTGAACCGATCCTGCCCGGCGACACCCTCATGTACGGCGTCCGGTACGTCTCCGCCGCGGTGCCCGGCTCGGCACCCGGCGCGTCACCGCTGGTCCGGCGGCCCCGCGGCACCCCCGGCACCCGGGCGCCCCACCTGTACGTGTCGCAGGACGCCGACGCCGCCGTGTCCACCCTCGATCTGTACGGCACGTGCCTGGTGGCGCTCGTCGGCCCGGACGGCGACCCGTGGGCGGAGGCCGCCCACCGCGCCGCGCGGAACCTGTCCGTTCCGCTGGAGGTGTACCACCTGGACGAGGACCTCGCCGCCCCGCACGGCCTCGGCGCCCGGGGTGCGCTGCTGGTGCGCCCCGACGGCCATGTGGCCTGGCGGACCCGCGGCGCGGCGGCCGACCCGGACCGGGAGTTCACCCGTGCGGTACGGGCCGTCCTGGCCCGCTGAGCCCCCGGCCGCACCACCCGGAGCCGTGGCGTGCGCCCCGGCGCGGGCACCCGACGGCACGTCAGGCCCACGTGCCTGAGCCGCCCCCCGGGAACACCCCGCCGGGCCCGGTGCCGGCACCGCCCCACCGCCGCGCCACCGCCGCCACCCCCGCCCCCGCCCCGCTCCGGCCGTCCGGGACCCGGTCCCAGCTCCACCGTCTCCCGGCTGACGTGCCGTAAGGTGGTCCGGCCACCCGCCATCCCGCCGCCTCGACGGGGCGGGGCCGGCCCCGCCGCCGGCCCGGCCCCGCCGCGGGGCACACCCTTCCGTGGAGGACCCGGTGCGCGTAGCCCTCTTCGTCACCTGTGTGAACGACACCCTCTACCCGGACACCGGTCGTGCCGTCGTGACCCTGCTGCGGCGGCTGGGGGTGGAGGTGGACTTCCCCGCCGCACAGACCTGCTGCGGCCAGCCCCAGTTCAACACCGGCTACCGGCGCCAGGCGGAGCCGCTGATGCGCCGCTACGCGCGGGCCTTCGCCGGTTACGACCACATCGTCACCCCCTCCGGCTCCTGCGCGGCGATGGTCCGCGACAACTACCCGCGGATGGGCCGCAGGGCGCGCGCCGAGGGCCGCGGGGGGCACCTCGCCGAGCTGGCCGAGGAGGTCGTGCCCCGCACCTGGGAGCTGACCGAGTTCCTGGTGGACGTGCTGGGGGTCACCGACGTGGGGGCGTACTTCCCGTACCCGGTCACCTACCACCCCACCTGCCACGGGTTGCGGCTGCTCCGGCTCGGCGACCGCCCCCAGCGGCTGCTGTCCCAGGTCCGGGGCCTGGAACTGGTGCCGCTGACCGGCGCCGAGGAGTGCTGCGGGTTCGGCGGCACGTTCGCGGTGAAGAACCCGGCGGTCTCCTCCGCCATGGGCGACGACAAGGCGGGGCACATCCGGCGGACCGGCGCCCCGGTGGTGTGCGCGGTGGACAATTCCTGCCTGATGCACATCGGCGGCATCCTCGGACGCCAGGGCGCCGGCACCCGCCCCGTCCACCTCGCCGAGATCCTCGCGGCGACCGAGGAGCAGCCGTACGGGGGGCCGCGATGAGCGGCCGCACCCACCTGGGCATGCCGTCCTTCCCGGACGCCTCCCGGACCTCCACCCGGAACACCACGCTGCGCGCCAACCTCGGCCACGCCACGCGGACCATCCGCGGCAAGCGGGACCGCGCGGTGGCCGAACTGGCGGACTGGGACCGGCTGCGCGCCGCCGGGGCCGCCGTCAAGGACCGCACCCTGCGCCACCTCGACCACTACCTGGAACAGCTGGAGGAGCGGGTGACCGCGGCCGGGGGCCGGGTGCACTGGGCGCCGGACGCCGCCGCCGCGCGACGCATCGTCACCGACCTGGTCCGGGCCACCGGCGAACGGGAGGTGCTCAAGGTCAAGTCGATGGCCACCCAGGAGATCGGCCTCAACACCGCCCTCCGGCAGGCCGGCATCGCCGCCTACGAGACCGACCTGGCCGAACTCATCGTGCAGCTCGGCGACGACCTGCCCAGCCACATCCTGGTCCCGGCCATCCACCGCAACCGGGCGGAGATCCGCGAGATCTTCACCACCCGGATGGGCGACTGGGGGCGCCCGGCCCCCGAGGGCCTGGGCGACGACCCGGCCGAACTGGCCGAGGCGGCCCGCCGCCACCTGCGGGAGAAGTTCCTGCGCGCCAGGGTCGCCGTCTCCGGCGCCAATTTCATGGTCGCCGAGACCGGCACCCTGGTGGTGGTGGAGTCCGAGGGCAACGGACGGATGTGCCTGACCCTCCCGGAGACCCTGATCTCCGTGGTCGGCATCGAGAAGGTGGTGCCCACCTGGCAGGACCTGGAGATCTACCTCCAGTTGCTGCCCCGCTCCTCCACCGCCGAGCGGATGAACCCCTACACCTCCACCTGGACCGGCACCACCGACGGTGACGGGCCCCGGGAGTTCCACCTGGTGCTGCTCGACAACGGCCGCACCGACACGCTCGCCGACACCGTGGGCCGGCAGGTGCTGCGCTGCATCCGCTGCTCCGCCTGCCTGAACGTGTGCCCGGTCTACGAGCGGGCCGGCGGCCACGCCTACGGTTCGCCCTACCCCGGCCCCATCGGCGCCGTCCTCACCCCCCAGTTGCGCGGCACCGGGACCGCGCTGGACGCCTCCCTGCCCTTCGCCTCCTCGCTCTGCGGCGCCTGCTACGACGTCTGCCCGGTGGCCATCGACATCCCGGAGGTCCTGGTCCACCTGCGGGAGCGTGTGGTGGAGGGCGGCCCGGCCACGGTGCGCGGCACCCGGACCACCATCCGCCCGGCCGCCGGGCACGCCGCCGAACGCGCCGCGATGCGGGCCGCGACCTGGCTGCTGGACCACCCCGGGGCGCTCCGCTCCGGCCAGCGGCTCGCCGCGCGCACCCGGCGCCTCCACCCCCGCCGCCTGCCCGGCCCGGGCGCCGCCTGGACCGCCACCCGGGACCTGCCCCGCGTCCCCGCCGAATCGTTCCGCGACTGGTGGCGCCGGAACCGGCCGGAGGAGGGAACCGACCGATGAACGCCCGTGAGGGGAGCCGATGAACGCCCGTGGGGTGAGCGATGAACGGTCGTGGGGTGAGCCGGTGAGCGCCCGTGAGGAGATCCTGGGCCGGGTCCGCCGCGCGCTGGCCGACGTACCCGCGGCCGAGAAGCCGGGGGACGTACCGGTCGTCCGCGACTACCTGCGGGTCCACGACGAACTCACCCCCGGCCAGGCGGCCCGGCTGCTGGCGGAGAACCTCGCGGAGTACCGGGCGGTGGTGCACCGGACGGACACCGCCGGCATCCCCGGGCGGGTCGCCGCCTCCCTCGCCGCCCGCGGCAGCCGCCGGGTGGTGGTGCCCGCGGGGCTGCCGGAGGAGTGGCTGTCGGCCGCCGGCCCCGAGGTGGAGCGGGTGCCCGACGCCCCGGACCTCGGGCCGCGCGAGCTGGACGCGGTGGACACCGTGGTCACCGGCTGCGCGGTCGCCGTCGCCGAGACCGGCACCCTCGTGCTGGACGCCGGGCCGGCGCAGGGCAGCCGCCGGATCACCCTGGTGCCGGACCATCACATCTGTGTGGTGCGGGCGCCCGACCAGGTGGTCTGCTCGGTCGGCCAGGCGCTGGAGCGGCTGGACCCGGCCCGCCCGCTCACCTGGATCTCGGGACCGTCCGCGACCAGTGACATCGAGCTGAGCCGGGTGGAGGGCGTGCACGGGCCTCGGCTGCTGGAGGTGGTCCTCGCCACGGACCGGTAGCCGGCCGGCGCGGTCTCAGGCCTCCCGCCACCGCCGGACCGCGTTCCGCACCAGGCGGAACAGCTCCTCGCCCAGGTCCCGGCCGGCCCACGTGAACAGGTCCGGGTACAGGCCGGGGAAGGTGTTCTCGTCCACCACGACGGGCGAGCCCCGGTGCAGGATCATGTCGAAGCCGACGATGGGCGACCCCAGCGCCCGCTGGGCCCGCCGGGCCTGCTCCAGGTGGCCGGGGGAGAGCTCCGCCGGCTCCACATGGCCGCCGATGCCCTCGGCGTCGAAGACCTTCCACGCCCCCGCGCGCCCCAGCGGCACCCGGGCCGCCTCCTGCTTGCGGTAGCCGTACATCAGCTCACCGTTGATCATGACGGCGCTCACCCAGTCGGCCGGGTCGTTGGGGTAGAAGCGCTCCAGCAGGAAGGCCTGCCGGGCCGCGCAGGGCGAGCTGCGGGTGAGGAAGCCGAGCACGTCGCGCACCTCGGCGAAGTCCTCCACCAGCAGGACCCCGTGCCCGAACGACCCCCACCGCGGTTTCAGCAGCGCCCGCCCCCAGGCGTCCAGCACCGGGGCGACCAGATCCAGGTTCCGGTGGTCGACGAGCACGGTCTGCGGCACCCGCACCCCCGCGCGGGCCAGGGTGCGATGGGCCCAGAACTTGTCCAGGCCCTGCTCGAACCGCCACGGGTCGGGCACGACGAGCACCTCGGAACCGAGCGTCTTGAGCACCTCCAGGTGGTAGCCGCCCAGCACCCGCTCCATCTCGGCGTACCACACGTACACGTCCAGATCGCCGGCGCACCGCCCGTCGCAGTACACCCGGCCGTCCAGGACGTAGGAGCGGCGCAGGTCGAGGTCGTGGACCACCTCGATGTCCGGCGACCGTTCGTCCAGCAGCCGGCGCAGGCGCGCCCAGGCGTCCGCCGGGATCTTCCCGTGGTCGAGGGAGGCCGCGGGGCGGGCGGGCTGCCCGTCGGGACGCGGCGGCATGAAAACCCCGACCGCCGGCTTCTCGCGCACAGCCCGCCCAACCTCCTTCCGGGTGCCGGCGACGGACCGCCGGCACGACGCAGCGGACCGTTCAGCGGCCGGTCAGGCCACCGATCGCCAGCTCCGTCCGGTCGATCAGGGACTGCAGCCCCACGGACTCCAGCAGGGTGGGCGGCTGGGCGGAGGTGCGCTGGGCGCTCTGCGTGTTCTCACCGGCCCCGCCGGAGCCGGCCGGGACGTCGGCGGCGGACGCGGCGACGGCACCGCCGAGCACGACGGCGGCGGTCAGGGCGGTGGTGGCCACGGCTGATCTGATACGCACGGGAATTCTCCTCGTTCGGTGATGTGGTGTCGGATCGACGGCACAGGGATAACCCCCGGCGCGGGACCGCAACCGGGGCTTCGCCCCGCTGGGTCAGGCACGTCACCCGCAGGGACGAGGAACGTCCGGCCGGTCGCCGCACACCGTCCGGGGCCGGGGCCCGGTGGGCGGGCGGGGCCCCCGTGTGCCCGCCGCGGGCGGTACCGACACCGTGTCAGGTCGCTTGTCCAGCGGGGAGCATCGGGGAGCGGCGGGGCGGTCCGGACACCCGGTACCGGACCGGGCACGACCACGGCCACGCCACGAGCACCACTGTGCGGGCGCTATGCTGACGGAGTAACTGAGTACGGTGTATGCAGAAAGTATCCCGGCAGGGGGAACAGCATGAACAGCACGCCAACCACCCGTCCGCACCACGGCGCCGACGCTCCGGACACCGGCCCCGGGGGATCCGCCGCGGACCGCCCGGCCGCGGACTCCCACAGCGTGATCCAGGTCCGTGGCGCCCGGGAGAACAACCTGGCGAACGTCTCCCTGGATCTGCCCAAACGCCGGCTCACGGTGTTCACCGGGGTCTCCGGCTCCGGCAAGTCGTCCCTGGTGTTCGGCACCATCGCCGCGGAGTCCCAGCGGCTGATCAACGAGACCTACACCGCGTTCATCCAGTCCTTCATGCCGAGCCTGGGCCGGCCGGACGTGGACGCCCTGCACAACCTGAGCGCCGCGATCGTGGTGGACCAGGAGCGGATGGGCGCCAACTCGCGGTCCACCGTGGGCACCGCCACCGACGCCTCCACCATGCTGCGGATCGTCTTCAGCCGGCTGGGCACCCCGCACATCGGCACCTCCAGCGCCTTCAGTTTCAACAGCGCCGAGGGCATGTGCCCGGCCTGCGAGGGACTGGGGCAGATATCGAAGATCGACATCGATCAGCTGGTCGACCGTGAACGCTCGCTGCGCGAGGGGGCGATCACCGCCCCCAACTTCGCCGTGGACTCCTGGTACTGGCAGGTGATGGCCGGCTCCGGCTTCTACGACCCGGACAAGAAGCTCAAGGACTTCACCGAGCAGGAGTGGCAGGACTTCCTCCACAAGCCCGCCACCAAGGTGCGGACCGGCAGCCTCAACACCACCTACGAGGGGCTGATCACCAAGATCCAGCGGCTCTACCTGGCCAAGGACCCCGAGTCGCTCCAGCCCCACCTGCGGGCCTTCGTGGAACGGGCCGTGGTCTTCACCGACTGCCCCGACTGCGGCGGCACCCGGCTCAGCCCCGCCGCGCTGTCCTCGACGGTCAACGGCCTCAACATCGCCCAGTGCTCCGCGATGCAGATCAGCGACCTGGCCCGGTTCCTGCGCACCGTCGAGGACCCGTCCGTGGCCCCGCTGCTGGCCAACCTGCGCGCCCTGCTGGACTCCCTGGTCGAGATCGGCCTGGGGTACCTGAGCCTGGACCGCGGTTCCGGCACGCTGTCCGGCGGCGAGGCCCAGCGGGTGAAGATGGTCCGGCACCTGGGCTCCTCGCTCACCGACGTCACCTACGTCTTCGACGAGCCCACCACCGGCCTGCACCCGCACGACATCCGGCGGATGAACGACCTGCTGCTGCGGCTGCGGGACAAGGGCAACACGGTGCTCGTGGTCGAGCACAAGCCCGAGGTGATCGAGATCGCCGACCACGTGGTCGACCTCGGCCCCGGCGCCGGCACCGCGGGCGGCCGGATCTGCTACGCCGGGGACGTGGCCGGGCTGCGCGCCTCGGGCACGCTGACCGGACGCCACCTGGAGCACCGGGCCCGGCTGCGCGAGACGGTCCGCACCCCGCGCGGGACGCTGCCGGTGCGCGGCGCCGACCGGCACAACCTGCGCCGGGTGGACGTGGACATCCCGCTCGGGGTGCTGACCGCCGTCACCGGCGTCGCCGGCTCGGGCAAGAGCACCCTGATCCACGGTTACGTCGCCGGGCGGGACGGGGTGGTGGTCGCCGACCAGTCGCCGATCCGCGGCTCCCGGCGCTCCAACCCGGCCACGTACACCGGGCTGCTGAACGTGATACGCACCCAGTTCGCCAAGGCCAACGGTGTCCGGCCGGCCCTGTTCAGCGCCAACTCCGAGGGCGCCTGCCCGCGGTGCAACGGTATCGGGCTGGTCTACACCGACCTGGCGATGATGGCCGGGGTGGCGTCGGTGTGCGAGGAGTGCGAGGGCCGGCGGTTCACCGCCGAGGTCCTCCGCCACACCCTGCGCGGCAGGAACATCAGCGAGGTGCTTGCGATGCCGGTGGCGGAGGCGCACGACTTCTTCCCCGACGGCCAGGCGCACGCCATCCTCGGCCGGCTGAACGATGTGGGGCTGGGCTACCTGCGGCTCGGGCAGCCGCTGAACACCCTCTCCGGAGGGGAGCGGCAGCGGCTGAAGCTCGCCATCCACATGGCCGAGAAGGCCGCAATCTACGTCCTGGACGAACCCACCACCGGGCTGCACATGGCCGACGTGGACCAGCTGCTGGCCCTGCTGGACCGTCTCGTGGACGACGGCAACACGGTGATCGCCATCGAACACCACCTGGCGGTGATGGCGCACGCCGACTGGATCGTGGACCTCGGTCCCGGGGCCGGGCACGACGGCGGCCAGGTCGTGTACACCGGCACCCCGGCCGACCTCGTCGCCCACGGCGACACCCTCACCGCCCGGCACCTGCGGGAGTACGTGGGCGCCGACGGCTGACCGCCGGGCGGCGCGCCCCGCCCGTGGCGGCCGGGCCCCGCGGTCGTACCGCCCCGCGGCCGTCCGGTCCGGGGGCCGGTTGCTGAGGCCGGACCCGGGGCCGGTTCGGGGGCCGTGCTCGCGGAACCGGCCGGCCGAGCGGCGCGGCCCGGCGGGGGCGGGGGCGCCGGGGGCCGGCACCGGCGGGGGCGCGGGCGCTGTCCGGCGGGGTGGGGGGCGCCGGGGCCGGTGGGGCAGGGTCGGTGGCGGCCACACCACCGGCCCCGGAACGACGGCCGCCGGTACGATGTCGGACGGTCCCGCCGGTACCCGGCAGTGTCCCCGGGCGGCCCGCAGCCACCCCCGCCGGGCTGGCACAATGCGAACCATGACAACCGACGCAGGACCTGGTCCGACCCTGACCACCGGCGAAGTCGACAGCGAGCTCCACGACCGGTTGACCGAGGAACTCGGCGCGTTCCACGTGGCCCCCACCGGCGAGTCCCGCAGAGGGGCTCTGGCGGTCAAGGTCACCGATGGCACGGGCGCGCTGATCGGCGGACTGGCCGGGTGGACCTGGGGGAGGCTGTGCGAGATAGAGCTGTTGTGGGTGCGTGAGGACAGCCGTGAGGACGGCTGGGAGAACAAGATCCTGCGCGCCGCCGAGGAGGAGGCCCGCCGCCGCGGCTGCGAGCGGGTGACGGTCTCCTCCTTCGTCCACCAGACGCCCGCCTTCTACCGGCGGCACGGCTACGCGGCCTCGGCCCGCGTACCGGGTCCGCGCGGTGCGGCCGGGGACGGCACGCTGGTCAAGTCGCTGACCGAACAGGGCCTCTAGAGCTGTTCGGCGGGCCTCCGGGCGGCACGGCCGGTCGGCCGTGCCGCCCGGAGCGCTGCCCGGTGCGGCGTCCGGGTGCCGTCCGGCCGTGGCGCCCGTGGTGGGCGCGTGGACGCACGGGCCGGTACGGCCGGTGGCCCGGGGGCGGTGGGCCGGAGACTGACGGGTCGGCCGCCCGCGCGGTGGCCCGTGACGGCGTCCCGCCGCGCCGGACGGACGGAGTCCGCCAGCGCCGCACCCGGACCCCGGCCGGCGGCACGACGGCGCACGCCGGCGTGTGCGCCGAGCCCTGCCCGTCCCTGTCCGCCGGACCCGTCACCGCAGGACCGGGTCACGGACCCCACCGCCCAACCACCGCGGCCGCGGCCCCGCTTGCCGTGCGCCGGGGACCACGGCCGTGCGGGAGCCGGGGAGGCGGTGGAGGTGCTACCGGGGTCGTAGGCGCCGAGTAGCACGGGCGGGCCGGCGGACCCGACCACGGCGTGACGCGCCCGCGCCGGGGCGGACCCTAGCGTCATGGGCATGAACAGACGTCTTCGCGTCGCCGCCCAGAGCCTGGTGTGCGCCGCCCTCTCCCTGACGGCCCTCACCGCCGGTACGGCGGCAGCCGCGCCGCCGCCGTCCGCCGCGTCCGCCGACCCCGCCCCCGGTACGCGCTCCGAACGTCCGCGGCTGCCCGCGACCACCGGCCCGTACGCGGTCGGCCGTGACACCCTGCACCTGGTCGACGGGTCCCGCACGGACCCGTGGGTGCCCGAAGCCGGCGCCCGCGAGCTGATGGTGACGGTGTACTACCCGGCGCGGCGGGGGACCGGCGGGCCCGCCCGGTACGCCACCACCGAGGAGGCCCGGCTCCTGCTGCGGAACCTGGGGCTGGAAGGGGTGGTCCGGCCGGAGACCGTGAGCGGCACCGTCACCCGCAGCCGTACCGGCGCCCGGCCGCTCCCCGGCAGCCACCCGCTGGTGCTGCTCTCCCCGGGCCTCAGCGCGGGGCGCTACTCGCTCACCTCGCTCGCCGAGGACCTCGCCTCCCGCGGTTACCTGGTGGCCGCGGTGGACCACGCCTACGAGTCCTTCGGGACCTCCTTCCCCGGCGGGCGGGTGCTGACCTGCGTCGCCTGCGAGCAGGCGGAGACCGGGGAGGACCTGCGCAGGGCCACCGAGGGGCGCGCCCGGGACCTGACGTTCGTCCTGGACCAGCTCACCGGGGGGCGCCCGGACCTGCCGTACGCCCGGCTGATCGACCGTGCCCGGATCGGTGTGGCCGGCCACTCGCTGGGCGGTGCCACGTCGATTCCCGCGATGGCCGCCGACGGCCGCTTCCGGGCCGGCCTCAACATGGACGGAGCCTTCCACGCCCCGGTGCCGCCCGGCGGGCTCGGCGGCCGCCCGGTGCTGATGCTGGGCACGGACGACGAGGTCCACCGCCCCGGCGGCCGGGACGCCACCTGGGACGCGACCTGGCGCGGGCTCGACGGGTGGAAGCGCTGGCTCACCGTGGCCGGTGCCGACCACAACAGCTTCACCGACCACCCGGTCCTCGCCCCGTACCTCGCCACGCCCGCGGCCCGGGCAGGCACCGCGCCGGCCGGCGAACAGCTGGTGGCCACCACCCGCGGCGTGGTCGCCGCCCACTTCGACCGGCACCTCAACGGCATCCCGCAGGCGGTGCTGGACGGACCGGTCCCCGACCAGCCGCTGGTGCGGTACCACCGGCCCTGACCGCACTGGTCGGCGTACGGAGGCGGGCGTACGGAGGCGTACGGCGCGCCGGCCCGCCGCCGGGCCCCGCACACCCGTGCCGGGCCCGGCGGCGCGACCGCGACCCCGACCGCCGCTGCGGCGGTGGCCGGTGCCGGGCCGGGGGAGCGGCCACGGCCGCCCCGCGGCCGACGCCGGAACCGCGGCCGACGCCGGACCGTGACCGCGCACCGCTCGCCGCCGCTCGGCGCCGGTGGCGTGGCACGCGCTCGGTGCCGGTGACGGGGGGCACGGCGCGCGGGGCCGGGGACGCGGGGACGGCCCGGCACCGCCGGGGTGCGCCGCCCGTGCGCCCCGGCGGTACCGGCCGGCCGCCGTACGCCGGGCGTATCCTGACCGAGGGCCACCGGCCGGGCCCGCCCCGCGCCCGCGAGACGCCGGAGGTGCCGTGACCGACTACCCCGCCGAACCCTGGCGGTTGTGCGGCGACATGTACCTGGCCGTGTGGCCGGTGCCGGTCCGCCGGCTGCCGGCCGACCGGCTGCCCCCGGGCGTACGCCCGCTGACGGTCGCCGGCCGGGGCGTCGTGGTCACCTTCTGGGTGGACTACCGGCCCGGGGGCGTACTGGCCTACCGCGAGCTCCTGGTCGCCGTGGCGGTCCGGCACGGCCGCCGGATCGCCTGCACGGCGGTGTCCGTGTGGGTCGACGACGAGCGGTCCATGGCGGGCGGCCGGGAGCTGTGGGGCATCCCCAAGGACCTCGGCACCTTCACCTTCGACGTCACCGCCCCGGCCGGCGGCCGGCGACGTTCGCGTGGCGGCACGGTCCGCACCCGGCTGCGCACCGGGGACGCGGACGGGCCGGCCGTGGCCACGGGCACCTTCCGGGACCTGCTGCGCCTGCCGGGCCGCTGGCCGGTGCGCTCCCACCTCGTCCAGCGACGTTCCGACGGCCGGGTGTGCGAGGTGCCGCTGCGGCTGACCGGCACCGTCTCACCGGGCCGCGCCCGGCTGTCGGTGCCGCCGACCGGCCCGCTCGCCCACCTGCACGGCCGCCGCCCGCTGCTCGCCCTGGCGCTGCGTGACTTCCGGTTCACCGTCGGCCGGTGAGCACACCGCGCCGGCGAGCGCACCTGCCCGCTGGGTGGGGGCGGCCGTGGTTGCCCGGCCGACGGGCGCCCGGCCCGCCGGACACGCCCGGTCGGTAGGTGCCCCCGCCGCACGCCGGCCCTCCCCGTGCCGCACCGTCCGGGCGAGGCGGGACGGCCGGCGGGGACGGGCGATCCGGGACCGTCCGCGCCTTGGGCCAAGACGCCGGTGGCCGGCGCCGCCACCTCGCGCCGCGCGGCCCGGACCCCCCGCCTCAGCCGGGTGCCACCACCGGGGCGGCACCGGGGGAGAGCCGTGCGTAGCGCACCGGGACGGTCACCCGCCGCCCGCCGAGCCGGAACCCGTGTGCGGGCTCCTCGCCCATCGCCACCAGCACCCAGGTGCCGTCCGGGAACCGGACGGTGACGGTCCACCGGCGGACCCGGCAGCGCACCGCGGGGCGGGCCGGGGTCCTCCGCCGCCCCTCCGGTCCGTCCGGCGCCTCCGGTCCGTCCGGCCGTTGCGGACCCTCCAGTCCCACCAGCGCGACGTGCAGGGTCCGCCGGGCCGTGCGCCGCGCCGTCGCGTACGGGACGGCCGACCGCGGGCCGAAGGCGCTGGTGTCCTCGGCCACGGCGACGGCCACCTCGTCGTGGCCGTACAGGGAGACGAAGGTGCTGGCCGGCCCGGCCGCGGCGACGGCCGCCGCCCACCGCTCCCCGGTGGACGGGAGCGGCGGTTCCTCACCGGCGACCTGCCACCCGGCGTCGTACAGTGGCAGTCCGGCCGGCGCGTCCACCAGGTGCGCGCGCAGTTCCCATGCCCCCCACACCACGCTCGCGGTCTCGATGCGGCACCCGGTGTCCTCGTCCCGGCCCGGCCACACCGGGCGGTGCCAGGACGCGGCGTGCCGGTCCACCACCCGCAGCCGGTGGATCCGGGCGCGGGCGGACAGACCGTGGACCGGGTCCACCAGCCCCACGTGGTTGTCGGCGACCGGTCCCGCCCCCGCCGACGGCAGGCACGGCCCGGTGACGGTGGAGTAGGCGAACCGGACGTAGTGCGGATCCGCGGCGCACCCGGGGAGATGGCGGTCGCTGCCGTGGTTGACCAGCCGCACCACGCCGTCGGCCCGGGTCGCCGACAGGACGAACCCGGGCACCGGCAGCGCCCGCACCCCGCCCCGCGCCTCCACCGGCAGCGGCTCCTCCACCGCCGTCCAGCACGGGTCATCCGCCGGCAGCAGCAGCCCGGCGAACGCCTTCGCCAGCCAGTACGGGGACGCCGGGCCGGAGTAGTCCTGGACCATCGCCGGGAACGGGCGGTACCAGCCGAGCGTGGGAATGCCGTGGGCGTCCCGGAAGCCCCGGTCCACGAAGTGCCGCAGCGCGCCGCCGGCCAGCCGCCGGGTCTGCCCGGGCGTCAGCGGGGTGGCCCCGGCCAGCGCCCCGATCCAGGGAGCGGTGGCGGCGGCGAACCGGTAGATCAGCGAGCGCCCCTGGTGCACCGGCGCCCCGTCGGCACCGAAGAACCAGACGTAGTCCGCCAGGAACCGCCGCAGCCGCTCCCGCAACACCGGCAGCCGCGCGGCCCCCCGGTCGCCGGCCATCCGGGCCCACAGCACCGGGTAGTGGTGGAGCGCCCAGCCGCCGTAGTGGTCGAAGTTGTCCCCGACGCGGCCGTCGCCCCCGTCCCGGTACCACCCGCCGGCCACGTGGAAGTCCTCGATCCGGGCGAGGTCCGCGTCCATCTCCCGGCGGTCGTGCGGCGCCCCGGCGCTCGCCAGGAACTCCCCGACGACCACCCGGAACAGGTGCCAGTTGTTGTCCGGGACCGGCAGCCCCCACACGCCCTGGAACCACGCCAGCACCCGTTCCCGCACCGCCGCGTCCAGCCGGTCCCACAGCCACGGCCGGGCCAGGTGCAGGCCCAGCGCCAGCGAGCACGCCTCGACCAGGGTCTGCCGGCACCGCGCGGAGATGGCCGGCCACGCCTCGGGGTGGGCCGGATCGGTGCCGGCCGCCAGCCCGTCCGCGTAGGCCGCCGGCAGCCCGGCCGGGGCGGCACCGCCGGACCCGGCCATCCGGTAGGCGAGCAGCAGGAAGGTCCGGGCGAAACCCTCCAGCTGGTCGGAGTCGCGCCCCGAGCAGGAGGGCGGTCCGGGCAGCACGATCCGGGCGCCGGACGGTGAGGCGAACCGGTGCGCGTCCACCAGCAGCCGGTCCGCGACCGCCACCCAGTGCTCCCGGGCGTAGCCGGTGAAGGGTGACAGCCGCCGGTTCTCCGGCGGCAGTTCCGGCGCGGTCCGGCCCATGCTCGGCTCCCGTGCTCGAAGGACCGCCGCGCGGCGGCGGACGACGGCGCCAGCATCGCCGCCCCGGCGCGGCGGGGCAAGGACGCCACCCCGGCGGGCGGCGGCTGCCACCCGGGGCTCGGCCTTCTCGGTCGGCTCCGGTCGGTTCCGGTCAACTCCGGTCGGTGGGAGCAGGCTTGCGTCGTACCCGGGGCGCCGCCGGGAGCCCGGGGCGGGCGGACGCCGGCGGACGCAGCGCGTCGGACCGGGTACGGCGCCGGTCCACCGCCCCGCCTCCCGGAATTTTGAAGCGCTCGCTACAAAACGTGCTACTGTCCCGTCGCGGGGCGGCCCGACGGGCGCGCGCCGCGTTATGGAGCAATCACTTCAAAATCATGGACGGTCCGGGCACGCCCCGCGTCCTCGACCAGCGGAAGGGGGCCGTATGCCGCTCGCCGTGTATGTGCTGGCGCTGGGCATCTTCACCCAAGGAACCTCCGAGTTCATGCTCTCGGGCCTGCTGCCGGACATCGCCGACGACCTGCACGTGTCCATTCCCGACGCGGGTCTGCTCGTCTCCGCCTTCGCGATCGGGATGGTGGTGGGGGCGCCGCTGCTGGCGGTCGCGACCCTCCGGCTGCCCCGCCGCACCACGCTCGTCGCCCTGCAGGCGGTCTTCGCGGCGTGCCACGTGGCCGGTGCCCTCGCCCCGGGTTACCCGCTGCTGTTCATCACCCGGATCGCCGGCGCGCTGGCCTACGCCGGCTTCTGGGGCGTCGCCGTGGCCACCGCGGTGCCGCTGGTCCCGCCGGCCGCCCGGAGCAGGGCGGTCGCCCTCGTCGCGGGCGGCCTGACCCTGGCCACCATCGTCGGGGTGCCGGCCGGCACCCTGCTGAGCCAGTACTCCGGCTGGCGCGCGGCCTTCTGGGCGGTGGCGGCGGCCACCGTGGTCAGTGCGGTGGCCACCCTCCTCGTGGTACCCGGCGACCGTGACGGCCACCGGCCGCCCGCGTCGGTCCGTGCCGAACTGCGCGGCATGGCGCGCCCCCAGCTGTGGCTCTCCTACGCGGTCACCGGGTTCGCCTTCGGCGCGGTCATCGTCACCTTCAGCTATCTGGCACCACTGCTGACCGAGGAGACCGGCCTGGGCGAGGGGTGGGTGCCCGCGGTGCTGGCCCTGTTCGGTGTGGGCGGCATGCTGGGGCTGGTCGTCGGCGGACGCACCGCCCGGACCTCTCCGCTGGCCACCCTCGGCTGGGGCCTGGCCGCGCTCGCCGTACTCTCCGGGTTGCTGGCGGTGGCCGCCGGTGGCGCGACCGCCGTGGTCCTCGCCCTGGTGTTCTGCCTCGGCGCGGCCGGCTACGTCACCAACCCCGCCCTGCAGTCACGGGTCTTCACCCTCGCCCCCGACGCGCCGACCCTGGTCGGAGCCGGCAACACCGCGGCCTTCAACGTGGGCAACACCCTCGCCCCGTTCCTGGGCGGACTCGTCATCGACGCCGGCTACGGCTACGCGTCCGTCGCCTGGGTGGGGGCCGGGCTCGCCGTCCTGGGATGCGCCGGCGTGGGCTGGGCCGCACGTCTCGCCCGCCCCGCGCCGGGACCGGCCCCCCGCGGCCGTGGTCACCGGCCCCCGACCCCGTCCCCGCCCGGCCGGTCCGGGTGCGCCGCTGACCGCCCCTGGGCCCCGCACCCGGCCACCCCGCACCCCGCGTCGTCCGCACCCGGCCGCCCGCACCACCTGGCGGCCCGGGCCCCCGGTTCGTCCGCGCCCCCGGCCGTCCGCCGACGGCCGGCCGCCGTGCCGCCTCCGCCCTTCGCCCCCCCGCCCCGCCGGGGGCGGAGGCGGGTGGTGCCCCGGGCGGTTCGACACCCCACTACTGTGGCGGGATGGCCAGGCCACGAGAGTTCGACGAGGACCGCGTCGTCACCGCCGCCATGGAGACGTTCTGGCGCCATGGCTACGAGGGGACCTCCACCCGGGAGCTGTGCGAGAGCACCGGGCTGAACCCCTCCAGCCTGTACAACGCCTTCGGCGGCAAACGCCGGCTCTACCTGCGCGCGCTGCACCGCTACCACGAGACCAGCACCGGCGAGCAGATCGCGCTGCTCCGGCAGCCGGGCCCGGCCAGGGAGCGTCTGCGCCGGATGATGATCCACGCCATCGACGCCGACCTCGACGACGGACCCGGCTGCTTCGCCGTCAACGCCGCCGTCGAGGCGGGCGCGACCGACCCGGAGGTGCGGGCCGCGGTGCGGCGCAGCTTCGACCGGGTGGAGGACGAGCTGTACGCGGTGCTCACCACCGGGCAGCGCACCGGCGAGATCCCGGCCGGCCGGGACGCCCGGACCCTCGCCCGGCAGGTCCAGAGCACGTACTACGGGCTGCGCGTGCTCAGCCGGGTGAGCACCGACCGGCAGGCTCTGGTGGCCACCGTCGAGCTGACCCTGGCGCAGCTGTGAACGGCCGCGGGTCCCCGTCCCCCACGGGTGTTCCCCACGGTGCCGCCGCTCCCGGTCAGCTCTTCGCCCGCGTCGGCGGCCGCACCCTGTCCTACGTCGCCTTCGGCGGCCGCCGCGGCACCCCCGTGCTGGCGCTGCACGGCACCTTCGGCCGGGGCACCGTCTTCACCCGGCTGGCCCGGGACCTCGCCGGCCGGGCCCGGATCGTCGCGCCGGACCAGCGTGGCCACGGCCTGAGCGACCGCGCGGACGACTACGGGCGCGACGCGTTCGTCGCCGACGCCGCGGCCCTGCTGCGCGAGCTGGACCTCGCACCGGCGGTGGTCCTCGGCCACTCCCTCGGCGGCATCACCGCCTACCAACTGGCCGCCCGCCACCCGGAGCTGGTGTCCGCGCTGGTCGTCGAGGACGTCGGTCCCCTGATGCGCCGTCCGGAGATCGAGAACCCCGTCCTGGACGTACGCGGCTGGCCCCGCACCGGCCGCACCCGGGACGAACTGGCGCGGAAGATCGAGGCCGCCGGCGTCCCCGACAGCGGCTACTTCATGCACAGCGCCGCCCCGGACGGCGACCACTGGCGACTGCTGTTCGACTGGGACGACATGATGGAGGTCCAGGAAGGCGGCGTCGGCGACTGGTGGCCGGACTGGCTGGCCTCCACCTGCCCGGCCCTGGTCCTGCACGGCGGCGCCAGTCCCCTGCTGCCGGCCCCGCTGGCCCGGGAGATGACCCGGCGCCGGCCCGGTACCCGGCTCGTCACCTTCCCCACGGCCGGCCACTGGATCCACGACGACGAGCCGGACGGCGTCGCCCGGGCCGTGTCCGCGTTCCTCGACGAACTCGACTGACCGGTCCCGGCGGCGCACCGGCCCCACCGCGGCGCACCGGCCACCACCGCGGGTGCGCCGCCGCTCCGGGCCGGGCGCCGGCTCTCCCTCGCGGACCGGCTCACACGGCGGCGCCCGCGGTCACCGCCGCTCGTCGGCACCCACGGCCACCGCCGCTCCCGGCACCCGTGCGGACGTCCGTGGCCCGGCGCCGCACCGGCCCCGTTCACGCCCCGCCGCCGCCCTCCCCGGTCCCGGTGGCGACCGGCGGCCCGCCGGGCAGGCCCCACTCGCTCCACGACCCGTCGTACACGGACAGTTCGCGGTACCCCGCCAGGTGGGCGCCGAGCGCCGGCACGCAGGCGGTGACGCCCGAGCCGCAGCTGAACACCAGTCGGTCCCGGCCCCCGGTGAGCGTGGCGAAGAGGGCGCGCAGTTCCGGCACCGGGAGCATCCGGCCGTCCCGCCGCACCTCTTCGAACGGCAGGCTGACCGCACCGGGCATGTGGCCGCCGCGCAGCCCCGGGCGGGGCTCGTCCACCGCCCCGGAGAACCGTTCCCGCGCACGCGCGTCGAGCACCACCGCGCCCGGATCGGCCAGCGCGGCCACCACCGCCTCCTGCCCGACGAACAGCCCCGGCCGGGGCCGCGCCGTGAAGTCCCCCGGCCGCTCGGGCGGTTCCGGCTCCCCGTGTTCCAGCGGTAGCCCCGCCACCGACCAGGCCGGCAGACCGCCGTCGAGCACCGCGGCCCGGTCGAACCCCATGGCGCGCAGCATCCACCAGGCCCGCGCGCTGGAGTAGATCCCCGCGGCGTCGTACACCACCACCGTTCCGGCGTCGTCCACGCCGAGCCGGCGCAGTTCACCGGTGAACCGGTCCGGACCGGGCATGGTGTGCGGGAGCGGGGAGGACGGGTCGGACAACGCGCCGTCGAGGTCGAAACGCCGCGCGCCCGGAACCCGCCGGGGCGTCCCGCGGTGGGCTCCCACCGACGCGTCCAGCACCACCAGCCCCGGCGCACCGAGCCGGGCCGCCAGCCAGTCCACCGTCACCAGCGGCCCCGGCGGCGCGCCGAGCGGCTGCCGCGCGGTCACCGCGCACCCCCGACGATCCCGCCCGGACCTTCCGCCCGCACCGACCGGACACCCGTTGCGCACCGCATCCCGCACCCCCTGACGACCACCACCGGACCTTGGCCGATGATCCTACCGAGCCGCCCTCCGGCCGGCCCGGCCACCACCCGGCCGTCACCCGGGCCCCGGCCCACAGGCCCGTGCCCGGTACGGCGCCCGTGCCCGCTACGGACTCTCGGCCGGCGAGGGGCACCCGGGCCCGTCACGAGAGCCCCGCCCCGCCCCGGGGCGCGGTCGGGCGCCGGGCGCCGGCGCGCCGGGCCGCCCCGCGGCCGGATGCCCCCGTGGGTGTCAGTCCAGGATCGCGGTGGCCTCCACCTCGACCAGGTGCTCGGGGACGTCCAGCGCCGCGACGCCCACCAGCGTGGCCGGCGGCACCGGACCGACACCCAGCCTCGCCGCCGCCCGGGCGACACCCGCCAGGAGCAGGGGCATCCGGTCGGGGGTCCAGCCGACCACGTAGACGGTCAGCTTCGCCACGTCCTCGAAGGTGGCGCCGGCCGCGGCCAGGGCGGTGGCGACGTTGAGGTAGCACTGCTCGGTCTGGGCGGCGAGGTCGCCCACGCCGACCGTGGTGCCCTCGGCGTCCCAGGCGACCTGCCCGGCGATGAAGACCAGCTTCGAGCCGGTCCCGATCGCCACCTGCCGGTAGGCGTCGACGGTGGGCAACCCGTCGGGGTTCACCAGGGTGATGGCCATGCTGCCTCCTCCTTCACGCGGGGCCCGTAGGCTCCGTCGCGCACCGGACCAAGGGGATCCCCGGTCTCTTGTGGTTACTCGGGAACCATAGGAGAGTGTGCGATGACGTGGAAGAACGCACTTTTCGGTGACGAAGGAACCTGATGGTGACCCAGCAGGCCACAGGCTCGGCGGAGGATGCCGACCTGACGCGCGCGGACCCCCGGCCCGCGAGATCTTCTCCGGCATCGCGAACACGTGGGCGCTCCTGACCACCGAGACCCTGGGCGAGGGCACGCTGCGCTTCGGCGAACTGCGCCGACGGGTCGAGGGCATCAGCCACAAGACGCTCACCCAGAACCTGCGCATGCCGGAGCGCAACGGCCTGGCCGGACCGACCGTGCACTCTCCACCGTGCCGCCACGGGTGGAGTACACCCTCACCGAGCCGGGACGGCCCTGACCGACACGGTGGACGCCATGTGCCGGTGGACCCGGCAGCACCTCGGCCACATCGAGACGTCCCGCCACCGCTTCGACGCCTGATCCACGGCACCGTCGCCGCCCGCACCGTCGCCGGGGCCGCCCCTGCCGGTACGGGCCACCGGCGGCGCCCCGCCCCCGGGCGGCTGGGTGGTCAGGACCCGTTCAGGGCCCACTCAGGGCTTGTTCCGGCCCTGCGGAGGGCCCGGTCCGGCCCGAGTCGTGGTCTGTTCGGGCCCGTCAGGGCTTGCGGGCGAGGAGAGTGCGGAAGCAGGAGTCGCTGACGGGAGGAAGGCGTGGCTCCGTGCGGATGGCGCCGGGAACCCCCGGGTTCTCGTCGCGCGTCATCGGCTGCGACCACGGCCCCGGGACGCCGTTCACGAGGACCCGGGCGGGACGGGGCCCGCGCCGCCGGGGCGCGGCGCGTGCACGCGTTCGGCGAACACCGTGAAGGCCGCCTCGTCGAACAGGACGAACCGGACCTCCGCCACCGCGGTCTCGGTGCTCCGCACCGTCTCCACGGCGATCCGGGCCGCGTCCTCCAGCGGCCAGCCGTAGGCACCGGTGGAGATGGCCGGGAACGCCACCGTTCGCGCCCCCAGGTCGTCCGCCACCCGGAGCGACTCCCGGTAGCAGGAGGCGAGAAGCGCCGGGTCGCCGCCCGATGCGTTCCAGACCGGGCCCACGGTGTGGACCACCCAGCGCGCGGCGAGCCGCCCCGCGACCGTGGCCACCGCCTGCCCGGTGGGCAGCCCCTTTCCGTACCGGGAGGCCCGCAGCGCCCGGCAGGCGTCCAGGATCTCCGGCCCGCCCCGGCGGTGGATGGCGCCGTCCACCCCGCCGCCGCCGAGCAGGGAGGAGTTGGCGGCGTTGACGATGACGTCGGCGTGCTGATCGGTGATGTCGCCCTGGACGACGGTGATGACGGTCATGCCCCCATCGTCGCCCACCACGGGCCCGCCCGGTGCCCCGTCACCGCCCACCGGCGGTCCGGACCACCGGCTTTCCGCCGCCGCCCGCGGGGCCCCGGCCGGTGCCCGCGGGACCGCCCCCCGAGGCTGCCCGTCCGGCCCGCGGCGTTGCCGGCATCACCGGCATCCCGGCGCCGTCTCCCGGCCGGTGCCGCGGGAGGGCCCCGGGGGAGCGGGCCCGGAACGGACCGGGGAGCGGCCCGGGGGCGGACGGGGAGGGGCCCGGGACGGACGGGGAGCGGTCCCGGGACGGCGGCCCGGCGGCGGGAGGGGCCACCCCGGCGGTCCGTCCCGGCCTCGTGGCGTACCATCCGAGGCGTACCGCATCGCATGGCGGCCTCCCCGAAACACCGTGATCACGGAGGATCAGCCATGTCCGTACGCATGTTCCGGCGCGGCGACCGCGACCAGCTCACCGACCTGGTCAACGGGCACGCCGCCGCCGTGGTGCCCGGGGTCTCCGCGTCCGTCAACACCGTGGTGACCAGCATGGAGCGCCGGCCCGAGGAGTTCGTCACCGACCCGTGGGTCGGTGAGCGGGTCACACTCGTCGCCGAGGAGTACGGCCGTATCGCCGCCGCCGCCCACCTGCTGTGCTACCGGACGGACCGTGAGGTCGGTGAGGAACTGCGCGGCACCGGAGCGGTGGAGTGGTTCCTCTTCCGGCCGGGCGCCGAGGAGCCGGCCGGCACCCTGATGACCGCGTGCCTGGCGCACCTGGAACGCCGCCGGGTACGGGCCCGGTACGCGGGAGGGGAACTCCCGGTGCCCGGCGTCTGCGGCGTCCCCGACCAGTGGCCGCACATCCGGGCCGCCTACGAGCGGGCCGGGTTCCGGCACACCGGGCACGTCGAGATCGTGCTGCTGGCCCGGGTCGCCGACCTGCCGGCCCCGTCCGGTGTCCACCCCGAGGAGATCCGGCGGACGGTCGGTGGCATCGGGACCCTGCTGACCGCCCACCGGGACGGCGACCCGGTGGGCCACCTGGAGCTGGACACCACCCTGGACCGGCCGGAACGCCGGTCCCGTGCCGGGGGGATCGCCGACATCTGCGACCTCGACGCCACCGACGACACCGTGCTGGACCGTCTGCTCGGCCACGGCCGCGACTGGCTTGAGCAATGCGGGGCGGACCGGCTGCTCGCCTACACCACGCCCGACGAGGCGGATGAGACCGAGCGGCTGCTCCGGCGCGGGTTCCGCGAACTCACCCGGACCGCCCGGGGCTGGGAGCACCGCCCCGCCTGACGACGGCCCGTGGCCCCCGGGGACAGCCGGCCCGGCCCCTGCGCCGGCCGTCCCCGGACCCTCCCGGGCCGTCCCGGCCCCTCCCCGGCCCCCTCCCCCGGCCTCCCCGGTACCGCCGCCGGCCGGACGTA
This sequence comes from Streptomyces pactum, assembly GCF_016031615.1. Lineage (GTDB taxonomy): Bacteria > Actinomycetota > Actinomycetes > Streptomycetales > Streptomycetaceae > Streptomyces > Streptomyces pactus. Next base: position 213,218 of record NZ_JACYXC010000001.1, on the reverse strand, counting down.
CCGACCGCCGCGCGCCCCCGGCACCCACTCCGTACGCTTCCGGCCGTCCCCATGCACCGGCCGCTGCGGCCGCCCGGTCAGGACCGCGCGCTCAGGGGGCCGAGCTCCAGGCCGTTCGCGCCGTGCCGGACGGTGAGGGTGACCCCGCTGCGGTGGCAGCGGACCGACTGGAGCCCGGGGGCGTTCGCCAGCACGGTGACCTCCGGCGAGGCGGCCCGGGCCGCGGTGGCCGCCCGGTCGGCGTCCGGGACGACCAGACAGGCGAACGAGGCGCCGACCGGCCCGGGGCCGTGCCGGAATCCGACGGAGAACACCTCCGCCGACAGCCGCTCGGCGCTGCCCGTGGTGGAGATCTCCGCCCAACTGCCGGTGCGCCGCACGACGGTCGCGAACAGTGTGTCCGGCCCGGACAGCGGTACGTAGCCGACCCGTCCGTGGTGCACGTACCGGGGACGGCCCCCCGACTCCACGGTCATCGGCCCCTCGGCCAGCCGCTGGTCGATCGTGGTGACCACCGGGCCGGCGGCCTCCGGTGCCGTGATCCCGGTGCCCAGAGCGACGAACACGTCGTCGAAGCAGAACCACGCCTTCCAGCCGTCCGCGATCCGGTCCGTCCCCGCCAGGCGCATCACCGCGATGCCGTGCCGGCCGTCCGTCCAGCCGCCGACATCCGCGCAGGCACCGTGCCGGTCGTTCGGCCGGGGGAACAGCGCCGCCGGGTCCGGGTGCTGTTCGGCGGTGACCCCGGGCAGCCGGCCCCAGTCCCACACGGGGATGACGGCCCGGTACCCGTCCTGATGACGGTCGCCCACCCGGATCGCGGCGACCCCGTCGCCCAGGTGGCGGCCGCGCAGGTTCTCCCCGTTCATGCTCTCGGTGGGAACGGTGCGGGTGGAGGACATCCGCACCGACAGCGACCAGGTGGGCCGCCGGTGCACGAGGTAGTCCGAGCGCGGGTAGTACCGGCAGCCGACCGGCCCGGACGGCACCGCCGCCGCGTCCGGCGCCACGGCCCCGGCCCGGGCCAGCCGCGCGTCGAAGGCGGCCAGCTCCGCCCGCCGGGGCGCGTCCGCCGCGAGCAGACCGCTCGTCGCGCGGCGCAGCGCGGCGGTGGCGCGGTGCGCGTGGGCGCGGGAGACCTCGCGCCCCATGGTGGTGAAGTCGAAACCCCCGCCGTGCACCGCCCACTGCTGCCCGTCCAGCAGGAAGTCGGTGAGCACCGCCACTTCCGGTGCGCCGAAGGCCCACCGGGTGCCGTGCAGCACGTGGATCCAGCGGGCCAGGTCCGCGGCGAGAGCGGACCCGTACCCGCCGGCGTACAGCTGGGCGCCGTGCTGATGGAAACTCAGGTCCTCCTGGATGCCCTCGCCTCCGGTCCGACGCAGCACGCCCGACATCGCGGCGACGGCGGAGCGGACCAGGGTGGTGTCCGCCACCAGCAGCCCGTGCCGCAACACGATCCCCTGGGCCCAGACCAGGTTCTGGCCGGTCAGCGCCACCGGCCCGGCGCAGCCGGCGAGCCAGTGGCCCCACCGCCGGCGCTCGCGCGCGCCGAGCCCGTCCGCCAGCAGCATGAGTGCGTCGCCGACCGCCTGCGGGGCGCCGATCTCGTTGTACCACCAGTTCTCGCTGCGCGGCCCGAGCCGGCGCCAGGCGTCCAGGGCCCGGAGCGCGGCGGCCCGGTGGGCCCCGTCGGCGGCCAGGCGCAGGGCGCGGTCCAGATGCTCCAGGGGACGGAAGGCCGCGCCGTCGCGGTCGGTGTAGTCGATGTCCGGCCAGGTGCCCACCGCCGTCGGCAGCTCTGCCGGACGCCCGGCGCGGGGGCCGCGGGGAAGGGTCGCCAGCAGCTCCCGGCGCAGCCGGCCCCGGGCGAGATGGAGATCACGCATGGCCGTCACTGTCCACGATCACCGGGCCCCCCGCACCGGAATTTCCCCGCGCCCCTCGACGGCCGGCGCGCGCCGGTCCCCTACCGGCCCCCACCGGTCCGTCGACCTGGGGTCCGGCTCCGGCCCCGCGCCGGCACCACGGTCCCGGCCCGTTGGCGGTACGCCGCCGGGACGGCCCGCGCAACCGGCTCGCCGGCCCTCGGCCTCCCGACGCCGCCATCACGGCGTCGCGTCGGCGGACCGGGCCCCCTCCGGGGGCGGACCGGCGCACGGCGCGATTCCCGCGGGGCCCGCCGCCCGGGCGGGCGCCCCGCGGGCCGGCCCCTCACTCGTACCGGTGCAGCAGCGACTCGCGCTCGTGCGCCTGGATCTGCTCGATCGTCAGCCCCGGCAGGTTCAGGTGGGAGAGGGTGATCGCGGCGGAACTCGGGACGTCGTCCCCGGCGACCCACTTCTCCGGCTTCCAGGCGCCGCTCCGCAGGAAGGCTTTCGGACAGTGCTGGTACACCTCCTCGACCTCCACCACGATCGCGCTGACCGGCGGCTTACCCACCGCGGTCAGCTGCTCCAGCAGCCGCGGGTCGGTCGAGACGCACGCCCTGCCGTTCATGCGCAGCGTGGACTCCCGGCCCGGGATGATGAAGATCAGGCCGGCCCGGCCCGTCTCCACGATGTTGTGCGAGGTGTCCAGCCGCTTGTTACCGGTGGCGTCGGGGATGGCGAGGGTGAACTCGTCCAGTACGGACACGAATCCGGCCGGGCCGCCCCTGGGCGTCACATCGCAGGTGCCGTCCGCGCCGGAGCTGGCGATGAAGACGAGTGAAGAGCGTCCGATGAAGGCGCGGGCCACGTCGTGGAGGCGGTCCACCACCTTGCGCCGGGCGAGGTCCCCGGGGTCCTCGTAGAGTTCGCGCAGCTCGGCGACGTCCTGGACGGCGGTGGAGTTCAGCGCCTCGAATATGCGGCCGGTCGGCCGTGAAGTGACGGTCACATACCCGGAATTTACTCCATGAGCGCCCCGCGAACACGCGTCGAGACGAATTCCTTCCCGCTCCGCCGCCCGCCCCCGGTGCCCCGGGCGCCGGGCAGGCCAGGCGAACCGTGGCAGTACGGCGGGCGGGCGGTCCCGCCCTGCGTACAGGTCCCGCACCGTACGGGCCGCGCCCGGTGCGTGCGGGGCGGCACCGGACGGTCCCGGCGCCGTGCGGGCCGGGCCGTAAGGGGTCGGTGTCCACGGACCGGCACCCCGCACCACGGCCGGTAACGGTACGCCCGGCCCGGGGATTGCGGTGATCCGCGGGCCGGCACCGCGGGCCTCTCAGCGGTCAAGGCGCACCCTCCCGTGCGGGGCCGGCACCCGGGGTGGCTCGCGACCGGGATGGGCCGGCCCGGCCTCCGTGGACGGACACCCGTGGACGGACACCGTGGACGGTCCCGGTCCTGTCGTGCCGGCCGGCCCACGCCGGGCCGTGCACCTGAGCCGTCTCCGTACCGGACCGCTGGTCGGATCCGTGTACGGCGGGCTCCGCGGTGGCCGCCCCTGCCGGCCACCGGTCGTGCCGTACCCTGAACCGGCGAACTCTGCCACGGCCGCCCCGGTTCGCGGCCCCGCCGGTCCCCACGCCGGGCGAGACACCGCGAACGGCCCGCGGATCCTGGCCCGGACCGGCGCGCCCGAGCGCCTTTCACATCGGAGAGCGTATGCACCACGACACGGGACAGGACACGGTGCCCGGCGTGCTGGCCCGGATGACCGACGTGCTCCGCGACCTGCCCGAGGACAGGACCGGCGCGGTCTGGCGGCTCGACCGGCAGCACCGCCAGCTGGACGCCAACCTGGTGCGGCTGCCGCCCGGGGCCGGGGTCGGGGCCTCCGTCGAGAGGGATCTGGACGTCCTCCTCTACGTCGCCGGGGGCAGCGGCCGGCTGGAGACCGACGGCGGCCCGCAGCAGCTCCTGCCCGGCTCGGTGGTGTGGCTTCCGCGTGGCAGCCGCCGGGCCCTGTCGGCGGGTGAGGAGGGACTGGTCTACCTCACCGCGCACCGCCGCCGTCCGGGGCTGACCATCCGCTCCGGCAGCGGTGAGGGCGGCGAGGCACCCTGCCTGCTGCACCGGCTCTGCGACGCCTGCGGCCGGGTACCCACCGAGAGCGACGCACGCTTCTGCACCCGGTGCGGGGAACGCCTCCCGGAAGGGTGACGACCGGTCGCCCACCGGCAGTTGTGGCCCGGCCCCGGCCCGGGCAGCGGTTCGGTCCGGCGGCCACGGCGGGACGGGTCCGTCCCGCCGTGGCGCGACCACCACGCCGTACGACCGCACCGCCGGACCGGACCGGGCCGGCGGCCGGTGGCCGGCCGGGTCAACGCCGCCACGGGACCGGGGCGGCACGGGCGTCAGAGCGCGTCCGGGCGGCGGGCGGCCGGCCCCCAGGCGCCCTCGAAGAGGGCCAGCTCCAGCAGGTCCGGGCCGCCGGCGGAGGGCCACCCGATGCCCGCGGTCGCCAGCTGCCCGGTGGCCGCGGCCATCGCCCGCGCCGGTCGGGCAAGGATCTTCGCGAGCCGGTGCGGGCCGTAGCCGGTCCTGCCCGATCCCCATACGTACGAGGCCACGAAGGCCTCGGCCCACCGCCGCCCACCGGCGGGCCGCCGGGGACGCCGGAGAACGGCCGGGCAGCCGGCGTCAGTCCTCGGCGCGGGTACCGCGCGCGGCGCCCGCCGACGCGGCCACCACGCACAGCACCGCGACCCACTGCTCCCAGTGCAGCGACTCCTGGAGCACCACCAGGCCGATGAGCGCCGCCATCGCCGGTTCCAGGCTCATCAGGATGCCGAACACCCGTGGCGGAATCCTGCGCAGCGCCTCCAGGTCCAGCGAGTACGGGATCACCGAGGACAGCAGCGCCACGCCCAGCCCCGCGAGCAGCACCCACGGCTGAAGGAGTGCCGTGCCGCTTTCGGCCACGCCGAACGGCACCGCCATCAGCGCCGCGACGGCCATGCCCAGGGCCAGACCGTCGCCCTCCGAGGTGTGACGGCCCAGCGCCGCGCCGAGCAGGATGTACAGGCCCCAGCACGCTCCCGCGGCGAGGGCGAGCAGGAAGCCGGCGAGGTTCAGGTCGCCACGCCCCTCCATCATCAGCACCACGCCGGCCGCCGCCAGCAGGGCCCAGAAGGCGTCCAGCCACCGTCTCGACCCGGCCAGGGCCACCCCCAGCGGCCCGAGGAACTCGATGGTCACCGCGATCCCCAGCGGGATGCGGGCCAGCGCCAGGTAGAAGCACAGGTTCATCAGCCCGAGCACCACGCCGTAGGCGAGCACCACCGTCCAGGTGCGGCGGTTCATCCGCAGCGACGGCCGCCATACGAGCATGAGCACCGCCGCGGCGAAGAACAGCCGCAGCGCGACCGTCCCGAAGCTGCCCACCTCGCCGAAGAGATGCTTGGCCAGGGCGGCGCCCACCTGCACGCTGACGATGCCGAGCAGGACCAGCGCCGTCGGCGGGATCGCGCCGAAGGTACGTCCGGCCACAGCCGTCATGGAGGAGGACCGGGGGGACGGGCCGTGTTCGGTTCCGGCGACATTCAAGGTGACCACGCGTGGATTGTTGACGATCAGGCACCGCGCGTCATGTGAATTTGCCGGTTCCGGGACGCGTCCGCACCGACCGTGACGTGTGGCGACGCGTCCGGTGGGTGCCCAGCCACCGCGGCGGGGCCGCCGGAGCCGCCGCCCCGGCCACCGGACAGCCGCCGCCCCGGCCACCGGGACAGCCTCCGCTCCGGCCGTCGGGGCAGGCGCCGCCCCGGCCGTCGGGGCGGAGGCCGTCGTGCCGCCGCCCTGCCGCACCGCCGTGTGCCGGTGGCGGCCGGCGCGGGGGAGGGCCGGCCCGTCCGCGCACCCGTCGCCCGCCCCGGCGCGGCGTCAGCCCAGGACGAACGGCAGCCTGGCGGCCGGCTCCCCGAGTGCGGCCCGCTCCCCGGCCGTCGGTGCCCGGCGTCCGGTGCCGACCAGCAGCGCGTCCGCGTCGGAGAACGACTCGGGGAACACGACCTGGGCGATCTCCTCCAGCATCGCGCGGGAGTGGGCCAGCCCCTCGGCCGGTGGCCCCGGGACGTCCGGGAGATGGGCGGTCAGGTCCAGGTGGTGCAGCGTCCATTCCAGGACGTACGCGGACAGGTAGTCGCTCACCGTCAGGACCTGCCCCTGGGTGCCGACGCGGAGTGCCGGGTCGGCGAGGGAGGCGGCGCGCCCGGCGGCGGAACCCACGTCGTCCAGGTGGAACGTGAGCAGCCCCGGGTCCTGGTACGCGGCGGCGAGGCGGACCACCAGCGCGTCCAGCGGGTCGTCGCCGGTCGGGGGTTCCACGAGGTTCCAGTAGGTCACCGCGTTCCGGGTGGGTTCCGCGTCGGCGGGGGTGGCGAGGGTGATCAGGACGTCCTGGGCGTCGATGACCAGGTGGCACACCAGGTCGCGCACGAGCCAGCCGGCGCAGCCGGACGGCCTCTCGAAGTGCGGCCCGGGAAGTCCGGCGACCGCCGCGCGCAGCGCCGCCCACGAGTGCGAGAAGAGGTCCACCGCGGCACGCTAACAACGGCCCCGGCCGGGCACCACCGGGTTTCCCGCCGCCCGCCGCGGCCGGGTGGGCCCGTCCGCCGCTCCCCGTGGTGCGGGAGGTGCCGCCGCGGGCCGGGACGGAGGGGTATACGGTGGCCCACGCCGGCCGCCGGGGCGGGCGGGCCGCCCCGGAACGCCCGGGTGCCGGCTCATCCCGAGGGGGTCCGATGTCGTACAGAGCCGCCCTCGTGGCCCTCTTCCTCGCTCCCGGGATATGGGGAGCGGTGACCCTGGGCGGCTCCCTGTCGGCGGACTCGGAGGTCGTGTGCCCCGGGGAGAACGTCGGCGCCGACGGGGAGGAGCGCCCGGGACCGATGCGGCCCGGCGACACCCGCTGCGTGGTGCTCGACGGCTCCGCCGCGGTGGCGACCCGCGACTACGACCAGCAGCGGCGGGCACAGTCCCTGGAGCGGCGCCAGGACGCCACGGACGGGGCCCTGTACCTGCTCTACGGTGCCGCGGGGGCCCTGGTGGCCTGGCGTGCCACCCGCCCGCGCGACCCCATGGACTGAGCCCTCGTCACCCTTCCCCGGGCCGAACGGGGCAGTGGCCGCGCCCGACCGGAGCGGCCCGCGCCCGACCGGAGAAGATACGCCTCGGCCGGGGATTTCCGTCGATCTCGTCCGGGCCTCCCATCCCTCCCTCTGCCGGATCCCGCAGATCGGCTCGATCCGCTCGTCCGCCCGGATGCCCGGGTCCGGCTGACCCCGGCCGGGGCCGGCGCGGCCGGCGTCACCGGCACCCCGCCCGCCACTGGCGCCCCGCTCACCGCCGTGGTCCCGTCCGTCCGATCCCACCGGCCCCCGGCTCCGCCGTGCCACCTACGCCCGCCGGCTCCCGGCTCCGCGGTGCCCGACGGCCCCGTCGCCACTCCGGACGGCACCCTCGACGGTTTTTGGATCACGTGAACCAAAATCGTGTACCGTTCACCCTGGCAGCGAACCCCCGGGCCCCGCCCCCGAATCCTCGGGCCGCCGGGCCGACGCGAAAGGTGTGACATGTCATCGGAAACGGATGAGGAGAACGTGCGGACGAAGGGCCGGCGGATGCCTCTCGCGGTCTTCGTCCTCGGCCTGGCCGTCTTCTGTCTGAACACGACGGAGGTCATGGTGGCCGGACTGCTCCCGTCGCTCTCGGGCGGTCTCGACGTCCCGGTCACCGCGGCGGGCAACCTGGTCACCGTCTTCGCCCTCGGTATGGTCTTCGGCGGCCCGGTGCTGACGCTCGCGCTCATGAAGGCCCCGCGCAAGCCGGCGATGGTCATGATGATGGTGCTGTTCCTGGTGGGGCAGACCATCGGGGCTCTCGCCACCGCCTACTGGGTCATGGTGGTCGCCCGTGTCGTCACCGCCCTGGCCACCGCGGCCTTCTTCGGGCTGGCCGCCTCCGTGTGCGCCAACCTCGTCCCGCCGGACCGGATCGGCAGTGCGCTGGCCATCGTCTTCGGCGGATTCATGGTGGCCAACGTCTTCGGTCTCCCGCTGGCCACCTTCATCGACCAGCTCATGGGCTGGCGTGCCGCCTTCTGGGCCGTGGACATCCTCGTCGCGCTCTGCCTCCTGCTGGTCCTGATCGCCGTCCGGCGGGCTCCGGCCCCTGAGGGGTTGGACGTGCGCTCGGAGCTGTCGGTCTTCCGCAGCGGCCGGCTCTGGGGCGCCTTCGCCACCAACGCCCTGCTGATCGGCGGCGTGTTCGCCACCTTCGCCTACCTCTCCCCGGTGCTGACCGGATTGGCCGGGTTCCCGGAGGGCGCCGTCCCGCTGCTGTTCGTCCTGTACGGCGTGGGAACCGTCATCGGCAACCTGGTGCTCGGTCGCCTGGCGGACGCGCACACCATGCGCACCCTGTGGCTGGGCGGCGCGGTCCTCACCGTGCTCCTTGGCCTGTACGCGCTGGTCGCGACCAGCCAGGTGCTCTCCCTCGCCGCCCTGTTCCTGCTGGGCTGCACCGGGCTCCCGCTCAACCCCGCCATGGCCGCGCGTGTCATGAGCCTGTCCAACAGTGGGGCTCTGATCAACACCATGAACACCGCGACGATCTGCGCGGGCATCACCATCGGCACCTGGCTCGCGGGCGCCGGCATCGACGCCGTCGGCTACCGCGCCCCGATGGGCATCGGCGCGCTCCTCACCCTGGGCGCACTGGCCACCTTGGGCATCGCCCGGATCACCGACCGGCGCACCACGGACACCGGACCGTGCCCCGCCGCCCCCGCGGACCGCGCGACCACGGCGTGTGTGTGATCCCGGACCCGCCCCGGCTCCGGGGCCCGGCGTTCCCGCCCCGGCCCCGCCGCCCCCGGCCTGGCGGCGCGGTGGCCGTTCGCCGCGGTTTTTGCGCGGCCGATCCACAACGGTTACGTTGCCCCCATGGGGAGGCCCAGGAAATTCGACGAGACCCGCGTCCTCACGGCGATCATGAACGTGTTCTGGCAGCGCGGATACGAGGGCACCTCCACACGCGACCTGGCCGACTCCACCGGCATGGGGCTGTCCAGCCTGTCCAACGCCTTCGGTGACAAACGGCAGCTCTATCTGCGCGCGCTGCGCCGCTACTACGAGACCCACACCGCCGTGCAGACCGAACTGCTGGGGCGGCCGGGCCCGGTCAAGGACCGGTTGCGGGACCTGATGGCCCAGGCGATCGACATCGACCTCGCCGATCCGCCGTCCTCCGGCTGCCTGATCATCAACGCCTCGGTGGAGATGGCCAACACCGATCCCGAGGTGGCGCAGGAGGTGCGGCGCCACTTCACCACCGTCGAACAGGCCGTCCACGCCGCGCTGACCGAAGGACAGCGCAGCGGGGAGATCACCCGGGAGCGGGACGCCACGGCCCTGACCCACCACGTGCTGAGCAGTTACTACGGCCTGCGGGTGCTCGCCCGTGTCAACCCCGACCGCACCGCCCTGACGAACGTGGTGGACACCGCGCTGTCCCAGCTGTGAGTCGGCCGGACCGCGCACGGCCGGCCGGCGGTGCGGGCCGGTCGCCCGTGCGCGGACCGGCGCGGCGGGCCCGACGCCGGGGCCGCCGACACGGCGGTACCGGCGGGAACGGGCAGGGGCCCGGCGGCGCGGGCGGGGACCGGCCCGCACCCGGCCCGCCGGGCCCAGTACGCGCGTGGCAGGCCCTGCCGGAGCCCGCCCGGCCTGCCGAGGGGGACCGGCAGCCCGGGCCGGGCGCCCTCCGCCGACGACGGTACGGTCGGGTGTCCCCGGCGGCGGTGCGGTCACGTCCTCGGTGGCGGTGCTGTCGGTCGGTGGTACCGGCGGTCGCCGGGCGGATCCACGCCGCGCCCGGCACCGTGGTCGCGGGCGAGGACGCGACCCCGCCGGATGATCGGCCGAAAGGACCGCCGGACGGTCTCGGCCACGGGCCTCAGACGTGCAGTTCCGGAGGAAGACCGGTCCAGCGGAGGTCGGCGGGGAGGTGACCGGTGTCGTTGAAGAGGAGGACCGCCGGTGGGCGGTCGGGCGCGTAGCGGATGACGGTCAGGGCCGCGTTGGCGTGGTTGATCCCCAGCCATCGCCACTTCGGCGCGTCCAGGGCGGCCCGGACGAGCCAGCCGACGAGGAAATTGTGGGTGACGAGGAGTTCGTGCCGTGGTGCGTCGCCGACGACGGGCCCGGTGAACGTCGCGAGCGCCGCCGCCGCGAGCTCGGGGCCCCGCTCGCGTTCCTCCGCCGTGAACCGGTCCAGGAACCCCAGCCAGGCGTCGGCCGCCTCCGGCGGAAGCTCCGCACGTGCCGGCACGTAGGGAATGTGGTCGCCGGCCGCCGCGGAACGACGGCAGGGGACGTGGTCGAGCTGTGCACCGACCAGCCGGGCGGTCTGCTCGGCACGGGCGAGGGGGCCGTGGTGGATCGCCGTCAGCGGCGCCCCGCGAAGCCGTTCCCCCAGGAGCACGGCCTGGCGGCGGCCCGCGTCCGTCAGCTCGCTCTCGTCGGGCGACGCCTCACCGTGACGGGTGAGGTAGAGGTAGCGGGCGGCCGTACGGGGCATGGGCGCGTCCTTCTGCGAAGTGGATCGTGCGGAACTCGTGGAAGGACGCCGGCCCGCGCCGACCGGTTTCGCCGGCGGACCGCAGGCGTCCCCGCGCCCGGCCGCCGCGCCCGGCCCCCGGTCCCGGGCCGCGGGGCCTCCCGGGCGGGACCGTGAATCCGCGACGAAACCGGACAGCAGATGTCGGGTATCGGCGTCAGCATGGGGCGTATGACGCACTCCGTGACCACGTCCGCGGCCGGCTGGGCCGCGTTCCGCGCCGCCGCGCCCGACTTCGCCGCCGCCGTCGAGGACCGCTTCCGCCGGTACCGCCACCATGTGCTCGCCACCGTACGCCGGGACGGGTCACCCCGGGTCACCGGAATCGAGGCGGACTTCCGCGAGGGCGAACTGTGGCTGGGCATGATGCCCAACTCCCGCAAGGCGCTGGACCTGCGCCGCGACCCCCGGTTCGCGCTGCACGCCAACCCCGGCCCCGGCAGCGACATGGCGGAGGGGGACGCCCGGGTGAGCGGGCGGGCGGTGGAGGTGACCGACCCCGCGGCGCTCGCCGCGTACGCCACGCAGGCCGAGGTGCCGCCGGGGCCCTTCCACCTCTTCCGCGCCGAGGTGACCGAGGCCGTCCGCACCACCGTCGAGGGCGAGCAGCTGGTGATCACCGTCTGGCGTCCCGGCGCGCCGCTGCGCACCATCCGGCGCGGCAACGACGACAGTCCGCCCCACGAGGGGGACCGAGAGCCGTCCGACGACTGACCGCCGAGGTCCGCCTCGCCGCCGGGCTCTGCCGCTGCCGGCCGTGTTCCCGCCGGACCACGCCGCCGGTGCCGACGCCGGACCGCCCGCCCGGCCGGGAACCGGAACCCTTCCCGCCCCAGTTGTGCGGGGCGGTCCGCGCACCGCCGGGCCCCGGGCGGGGCGGGTCCGCGGCGGTGGTCACCGGCCGGACCCGGCAGCCGGACCTGCGGCCGGCGCGCGGAGGTGGCCGGCAGCGGGCGGCGGGCGAGCCGGTCCCCGTTCCGTTCGGCCACCTGCGAAGGAGGAGGCGGGGAGGGGCGGTTCCAGCGGCTGAAGCGGCTGGTCCGGATCGAGCAGCGTGCCCCCGCCGTCCGGGGAGTGGCCGCCGCCGGCATCCCGCCCCGCCCCTGGCCCGGGTGGGCCGCGCGAACACCAGGGACCGGTGGAGCCGGAGCATGCCCGACGCCTCCGATGCGCCGCGGTTCAACCCCGGCCGGACGCGGTACCGCGGCGGCGGGTGAGGACCAGATGCGCCGTCATCCCGAAGACCAGCCCCCAGAACGCCGACCCGATGCCGAGGAGGGTGACCCCGGACGCGGTGGCCAGGAAGGTGATGAGCGCGGCCTCCCGGTCCTTCTCCTCGGCGACCGCCCCGCCGAGCCCGCCGGCGAGCGCGCCGAACAGGGCGACACCGGCGACAGCGGCCACCAACTCCTTCGGCAGCCCCGTGAAGAACAGCACCAGGGTGGTCCCGAACGCCCCGAAGAGCAGGTAGAACGCCCCGCACGCCACCCCCGCCACATAGCGGCGGCCCGGGTCGCGGTGAGCCTCGGGCCCGGTGCAGATCGCCGCCGTGATGGCCGCGAGGTTGACCGCATGGGACCCGAACGGCGCGAACACCGTGGAGACCAGCCCGGTCGAGCCGATCAGCAGCCGGTCGTCGGGCCGGTACCCGGACGCCCTGAGCACCGCCAGGCCCGGAGCGTTCTGCGAGGCCAGCGTCGCCAGAACCAGCGGAACGGCTATCCCGACGAGCGAGGCGACCGAGAACTCGGGCACGGTGAGCACAGGCCGCGCCAGTTCCACGCTCCCCCACCGGACGTCCATCCGGGAGGTGGCGGCGGCCGCCACCACGCCCGCCGCCAGAGCGGCCAGAACCGCGTAGCGCGGCAGCCACCGCTTGCCGAGCAGATAGGCGACCAGCACCGCCCCGGCGATCCACGGCGCGGTCCGCAACGACGTGAACGCCCCCGCCCCGAACGAGAACAGGATCCCGGCGAGCATCGCGGAGACCACCGCCGCCGGCACCTGCCGCATGAGCCGCCCGAACACCCCCACCGCCCCGACCAGGGCGATCACGACTCCGGTGACCACGAACGCCCCCACCGCCTCCGCGTACCGGTAGTCCCCGAGGCTGGTCACCAGCAGAGCGGCACCCGGCGTGGACCACGCGGTGATCACCGGAGTCCTGGTCCACAGACTCAGCCCGATACAGGTCAGACCGCTGCCCACCGACACCGCCCAGATCCACGAACCGGTCCGGTCCGGGTCCAGGTGCCCGGCCGACGCGGCGGCCAGCAGGATGAGCAGCGGCCCGGAGTAGGAGACCACCACGGCCACGAACCCGGCCAGGACCGCGGAGAGGGAGAGGTCGCGCAGCAGCCCCCGGTGGGCCGGGAATGTGCCGGTGCCGGCCGGTGGCGTGCCGGTGTCCGCCGGCGGCGGGTCGGCGGCGGCGCGGCCGGAGCCGGGGGTGGTACCGGGTTCGTTGCTCTCGAAGCTCACAGTGATGTCCTTGGCGGCGTGCTGGTGGTGCCTGCGCCCGGGGGTGGGTGCCGGACGGCCGGAGGCGTCCCGCACCCGCCGCCGGGCAGGCATGTCGATCGGTGACATGCTGACCGGTCAGCCGCCCGGTGGTGCGCTGTTCGATCAGACTTTCCACACCGCGGACCGGCTCCGGCCGTCCGCCGTGCGTGCGGGCCGGCGGCGCGGGTACCGGATGCCGGGCAACGGGCAGTGCCGGACGCACCGGATGCCGGACGACAGGCAGCGGCGGGTGCCCGTCGGCCGGGCGCGGGACGGCCCACGGGGACCACCGCGACGCGGCACCCGGCGGGCGGCGTCGGCAGGTGCCACCGCGCGGTGCCGCCCGCCGTAGGCACCTCCGGTGACCGGGCGGCCCCCGGAGGCAGGGCCACGGCGGTGAGCGGGACGGTGGGCGGTAACGTCGGCGGGAGGACGACGTCGAGCGCTGCAGCGCCCCATGGGTGCCATCCAGGAGCCGCCACATGAACACCGCGAGCCCCACCGGCCCCGATTCCGGCCCCCGGCCCTGGCCCCGATTCCGGCCCCCGGCGACGGGCGTCCCCGCGGCATCGGGCGGGACCGGACCCCGGCGGATCCGGTACGCCGCGCCCGCCGGCTCGTGGTCCCGGGGCGGCGGGCGATCCTGGGCATCGCCGGACCGCCGGGCTCGGGCAAGTCCACCCTCGCCCGGCGCCTCGCCGCGGCACTCCCCGGGCAGGCCGTCGTCGTACCGATGGACGGCTTCCACCTGGCCGGCGCGGAACTGGAACGGCTGGGGCGCCAGGACCGCAAAGGGGCACCGGACACCTTCGACGCCGCCGGATACGTGGCGCTGCTGCACCGGCTGCGCGAGGCGGTGGACGAGTGCGTGTACGCGCCGGAGTTCCGCCGGGAGATCGAGGAACCGGTCGCCGGGGCGATCCCCGTGCCGGCCCGGGTGCCGCTCGTCATCACCGAGGGCAATTACCTGCTGCTCGACGACGGACCCTGGGCGCGGATCCGGCCGCTGCTGGACGAGGCGTGGTACCTCGCGCCCGACGAGGAGACCCGGATCGACCGGCTGATCCGCCGCCACGTCGCCCACGGCCGGTCACCGGAGGCGGCCCGTGCCTGGTCGCTGGGCACCGACCAGCGCAACGCCGACCTCGTCGCGGCCACCCGGAACCGGGCCGACCTCGTCCTCACCCCGCCCCCGCCGGAGCCGCACCGGGCCACGCCCGGCCCCGCCGCGGCGCCCGCCCCACCGGCACGGCACGACACGCCCTGAACGGCCGCGGCCCGCCGCAGCCCCACCGGCCGGCCCCGCCCCTCCCGGGCGGCGGGGACCGTGACTTCCGGCCCGCGATCGGCCGAAGACGGTCTGGTGCATACAGGTATTCAGCGGATGGAATGCCTACGCATCGCCCGCCGGGCGGTGCGCACCGTCGCTCTTCCCACGGCCGCCCGCCGGGCGCCCGTGGCCGACGACCAGGAGTACGGACTTGCCCCGCACCTCGCGACTTCGCGCCACACTCCTCGCTCTGGCCGCCGGGGTGGCCGCCGCCGTGTCGGCAACCGCCCCGGCCGGCGCCGCCCCCGTCGCCACACCCGCGGCACCACCGGCCGCCACCGCCAACGTCGGACCCGTCGTGGTCAACATCACCGGCCTGGGAGGCGGCCCGGCGAACATCGCGGGCGGCGCCGCGGTCGCCAACTACCTCCAGCAGGCCGCCGAACTCGGGTTCAGCAACGCGCAGTGCCGGATCACCGAAGGGCCGGTCCTGCAGCACGTGACCGGCAGCTACTACAACGCCATGGTCAAGGGCACCTGTTCGGGCGACCCGGTGTCGGGCACCCCGACCCGCAGCCTCAACCGGCTGATCGGATCGGAAGGCGAACACATCAGCACCGTGTGGAACGTCCCGCCGGGCTACCGCGTCGAGGGCAGTCTCGGGCAGGTGTACATGTCCCCGCGCGAGGGGACTGTGCCGCTGTACCACTGCGTCGTGCGCAGGGACAACTTCCTGTCCACCGACGTCAACTGCGAGGGCCAGACCTACGTGACCCGCCTGGGCTGGATCCACCCGAACCAGCCGTCCGGCGTGGGCACGCTCCCGCTGATGCGGTGCCTGGTCGGCAGCCACCGGGAGTTCTTCGAGTCCAACCAGACCAACTGCGAGGGCCAGGCGTCCGGCGGCCAGCTCGGCTGGATCTCCACCGGCTGACCCGCCCCGGCCCGCCGGCGGCCGGCCCGCACACCCGGCGGGCCGGCCTCCGGCGGGCTCCACCGTCCGGAACGAGGGGGACGACGGCGCTGAGCACGAAGGGGTCCCGGCGCATCACCGTGGGCGGGAGGTGCCGGGGATCTGGTGGTGCGAGGTCCGCGCGGTGCCCGCCCTGGCGGCGACCGTGGTGGCCGTCACCGCGGTGGGCCTCGCGGCCGGGAACGCCGGGCTGCCCGTGCCCGTCCTCACCGGCCGGTCCGGGACCTTCCGGGACCTTCCTCGTCGGCCACCTGATCACCGTGCTCCCGGCCGTCGTCCTGCTCCACGGAACGGGACGCGGGGACCCGCGCGCCGAGAGCCTCGCCTGCCGGCGCCTCCCCGCCCGGGACACCGCCCTCGCCCTGGCCTCGCCGCCGGCGGGGCCGGTCTCGGCGTGCTCGGTCACACCGCCCTCGCCGATGACATCGCCCTGCTGCTGGGCCGGAACATCGCCGCCTACGTGGGCCTGGCCCTGATCATGCCGCCCTTCCCCGGCCACCGGGCCGCCTCCGTCTGCCCCGCCGCCGTGCCCGTGGTGTGCGCCGCGACCGGCTGGACGGCGAGCGGCCGGCCGCAGCCCTGGGCGTGGATCCTCCAACCCGCCGGCTCCCCGGCCGGCGCCGCCCTGGCCGCCGTCACCCTCATCACCGGCCTGCTGGTCGGCCTGCGCCACCCCGTCCGGCCCGCGGCCGGGAACACCTGACCCGGCGGCCGGCCCACCGGGCAGGTCCGCGCCGTGCCGGGGCCGCGCCCGGCACCACCGCGCCGGGGCCGTGTGCTCCTGCGGGGCCACGGCCCCCGCCGGACGGCGTGTGCTCCCCGACCGCCGGCAACCCCGCGCCTACCGTGGGCGGTGATGAGCGAGGCGACGCCGTGAACCCCGACGAAGCCCCGGCCGGGCCGGCGGGCCCGGGGCGTCCGCCCGGGCCGGGCGCGGGGCATGCGCACGGGCCGGGCGCGGGGCGACCGTCCGGGCCGGGGCCGCGTCCGGACGACAGGCCGGAGGGCATCGCCGGACGGCTCGGCACACCGGCCGAGGTGAAGGACCGGCTCCAGGGGCTGCTGTCGGCGGTCCTGGCCATCGGCAGTGACCTGGATCTGCCCACGGTGCTGGACCGCATCGTGTCCACCGCCATGGACCTGGCCGGCGCCCGCTACGGCGCGCTCGGCGTCCTGGCTCCCTCCGGTGACCACCTGGAGGAATTCATCACCGCGGGCCTCTCCGACGAACAGCGGGCGGGTCTCGCCGGCGTCGAGTTCCCCCACGGGCGCGGTGTCCTCGGCCACCTGATCCGCCACCCCGAGCCGCTGCGGGTGGACGACATCCCCTCCCACCCCGCGTCGGTCGGCTTCCCGCCCGGCCATCCGCCCATGCGGACCCTGCTGGGCGTGGCGATCACGGTCCGCGGTGAGATCTACGGCGACCTGTACCTCTCCGAGCGCCACGACGGCCGGCCCTTCGACGAGAACGACGAGGAGATCGTGCGCGCGCTCGCCGGAGCGGCGGGCATCGCCATCGAGAACGCCCGCCTGTTCGGATACATGCGCGACAGCGCCGAACAGTTCCAGCGACTGCTGCTCCCCACGCTGCCCCGCCTCGCCCCGTTCTCCGGCGCCGCCGTCTACCGCACCGCCGCCGAACCGGCCGGCGTCGGCGGCGACTGGTACGACGCCGCCGTCCTGCCCGACCAGGCGTGCGCGGCGGTCATCGGTGACGTGGTCGGCCACGACCTGCACGCCGCCGCCGCGATGGCGCAGGCCCGCAACATGCTCCGCGCCCTGCTGTACGACCGGAGAACCCCACCCAGTGCGGTGCTGACCCGGCTCGACCGCGCGGTGCACGCCATCACCGACCTGCCCGTCACCACCGTGTGCCTGGCCAGGATCGAACCCGCCGCCGGGGGGTGGACCCTGCACTGGAGCACCGCCGGCCACCTGCCGCCCCTGATCGTCGGTCCCGACGGCCGCACCACCTACCTGGACGCCGACCCCGGCATCCCCCTGGGGGTCGACCCCGACGTGCACCGCCCCGACCACACCCACCCGCTGCCCGCGGGCACCACCGTCCTGCTCTTCACCGACGGTCTCGTCGAACACCCCGGGCACTCCCTCGACGACCGCCTCGCCGTCCTCGCCGGCCTCGCGGCCGCCCACGCCACCCGGCCCCTGGACGACCTCGTCCGCCTCCTCGCCGACCACCACCCCAGCGACGGCCACGACGACATGGCCGTCCTGGCCATCCGGACCCCCGCGGCGCGCTGACCGACCTTCCGCTCCCCGGCGCCGAGGCCCCCCGGGACGGACCGGGAGCGTGCCCGGCCGCCGCCAGGGCGCGGGGTGGCCGTACGGCCCCCGGAACCGCCGGCACCGGACCGGAGCGGCGGCGCGGGCACCCGCCCGGTGGGCTACGCTGTGCGGTCATGAAGACCGGGACGGCCTCGCGCCACACACGGACAGGTGACCCGGTGCTCCGCTGAGCGCCACGCGGGCCGGTGCGTGCCCGCTCTCCGACCGGCGGCCCCACGCCGCCGCGCGGGCCCCGCCTCCGTCGTGCTGATCACACGTCCGATGGATCAATCACGACAGGATGAGGTTCATGCCCACCACGACCCTGCGCATCCCCACCGCGGACGGCCACGCCGACGCCTTCGCCGCCTTCCCCGGCCACGGCGAGCGGCACCCCGGGGTACTGATGTACCCGGACGGCTTCGGCATCCGGCCCGTACTGCGGGAGATGGCCCGCGAACTGGCCGGCCACGGGTACTACGTACTCGTCCCCAACTTCCTCCACCGGCACGGCCCGGCGCCGGTGGTCGACCTTCCCGGACACATCGGGGAGGAGGCCCGGCCCGCGCTGATGGCCCGGCTGATGCCGCTGATCGAGGCGTACACCGCCGACCACGCACGGCGCGACGCCGATGCCTGGCTCACCTTCCTCACCACCCGGCCGGAGGTCGCCGCCGGACCGGTCGCGGTGACCGGCTACTGCATCGGCGGCCTGCTGGCGGTACGTACCGCCGCGGCCCACCCCGGACAGGTGGCCGCGGTCGCCGCGTTCCACGCCCCGGTGGGCGCGGACGGGCCCGATGCCCTCACCCGGATCTCGGCCCAGGTCCACTTCGGCCACGCCGAGAGCGACCTGACGTCCGAGGACCTGGACCGGCTCAACCGGGACCTGGACGCCGCGGGGGTCACCTACACCTCCGAGATCTACCCCGGCACCGTCCACGGGTTCACCATGGCCGACACCGACGCCTTCGACCCGGACGGACTGCGGCACCACTGGGACCGCCTGCTCCCCCTCCTGGACCGCGCCCTGCGGCCCGGGCGGTGAACCGCCACGCCCCGCGGGAGTGACCCCGCCGCCCGTCGCCCGCCCGCCCAGGACGCGGGCGGGCGGCGGGCACCGGTCACAGCGCCGCGATGATGTCGGATTTCTGCCAGCGGGCCCCGGGCGCAGGGTGTTTCACTCTCCGCATGCTCTCCACGCAGCCCGACAAGGCCACGCTCTTCCGCTCCCTGCACACCCCCGCCGCGCCCCTCGCCCTCGCCAACGCCTGGGACGTCGCCAGCGCCCGGGTCATCGAGGCCGCGGGCGCCCCCGCGATCGCCACCACCAGCGCCGGCGTCGCCTGGTCGCTGGGCTCGCCGGACGGCGACGCGCTCACCCGCGAGAGGGCCCTGGACCTGATCTCCCGGATCAGCGCCGCGGTGACGGTCCCGGTCACCGCCGACATCGAGGGCGGGTACGGGCAGAGCGCGGACGAGGTCGCCGAAACCGTCGCCGGGGTGATCGCCGCCGGAGCCGTCGGAGTCAACATCGAGGACGGCACCCGCCCCGCGGAGGAGCTCGCGGCACGGCTGACCGCCGCCCGGCGGGCCGCCGACCGGGCGGGCTGCCGCCTCTTCCTCAACGCCCGGGTCGACACCTACCTGTTCGGCCTCGGCGACCCGGAGACCCGGCTCGACCAGACCCTGGACCGGGCCCGCAGGTACATCGACGCCGGCGCCGACGGCATCTTCGTCCCCGGGGTCACCGACTCCGCCACCGTCGCGGCGCTCGCCGACGGCATCTCCGTACCGCTGAACGTCATGGCCGGCCCCGGCGCCCCGACCGTCACCGAACTCGGCGCGCTCGGCGCGGCCCGCGTCAGCCTCGGCTCGGGAGTGGCCCAGGCCGCGTACGCCGCCGCCCGCCGCGCCGTGCGGGAACTGCTCACCGCCGGCGACTACGGCTCGCTCGCCGACGGCATCGCCTTCCCGGAACTCAACGGGCTGCTCGCCGCACCGCGCGGCGCCGAAGCGCGCTGAGGCGCGTCCGGCCGGCCCTCAGGGGTACCGCGATGGCCCGCCGGCCCGTGGGATACCGCGATGGCCGGCCGGTCCGCGCTGGGAGTGCCGCGGTGGACGGCCGGTCCGTATGGGACGCCGCGGCGGCCCGGGCGGGGCGACTCCCGCCCTCCCGCCCGACGACGGGGCGCGCCCCGTCGCGACACCGGCGCACGGCGATCGCCGCGCCGCGGCCGCCGGGCCGCGGCCGCCGGGCCGCTCCCGCCCACCTCCGCTCTCCCGTCCCCCGTGGGGGAGGTTGTTGCCGACGAATCGCTCATCAAGGGATGGCCGTATGAATTTCGTACATCGGGCGCTGGTCACCGCGACGACGGCGCTGGTGCTGATCGCGGCCCCGGCCGCCGTTTCGGCGGCGCCGCGGCAGGCGGACCGCGCCGGGCTGCAGGAACAGCTGGACCACGTCGTGGCCACCGCCGCGGTGGGCGCACTGGCGGAGGTGCGTGACGAGCACGGTGTCTGGCGGGGCACCGGCGGAGTCGCCGAACTGGACACGACACGACCGGTCCCGGCCACCGGTACGTTCCGGGCCGGCAGCATCACCAAGACGTTCGTCGCCACCGTTGTCCTGCAACTGGTCGACGAGGGCCGGCTGGGACTGGACGACCCGGTCGAACGGTGGCTGCCCGGAGCCGTCCCGGACGGTCACCGCATCACCGTCCGGCACCTGCTCAACCACACGAGCGGGGTGTACGACTACCTCAACACCCTGCCGATGCCGCCCGGGCAGGCGTTCCTCGCCAACCGGTGGCGGACCTGGACCGCGGACGAGCTCGTGCGGCGCGCGGTGGCCCATCCGCCGTCGTTCGACCCCCCGGGATCGGATTACGCCTACTCCAACACCGGCTACCTCCTGCTCGGCCGGATCATCGAGGAGGCCACCGGCCGGCCGTACGGTGCGGAGATCACGGCCCGGATCATCCGGCCCCTGGGACTGACCGGCACCTCACTGCCGGGCGCCTCCGTGCGCATCGGCGGGCCGCACCCGCACGGCTACGTACCGATCGAGCAGGCCGACGGGGTGGTGCGCCTGGTCGACTACACGGAGATGAACCCCTCCGTGATGGGCGCGGGCGGCGAGATCATCTCCACGACCGGAGACCTCAACCGGTTCACCGCCGCGCTGCTCGGCGGGCGCCTCCTGCCCCGCCACCTGATCGACGCGATGAAGACACCGGGCGTCGAGGGCGGCACGTACGGGCTGGGACTGGCCTGGCGCGACACCTCGTGCGGGGTCCGCGTCTACGGCAACGACGGCGACGCCCTGGCGTACCAGGCCTGGACGTTCGCCACGGAGGACGGGCGCCGCCGGGTCACGGTCGCGCTCACCCCCGACTTCCGCGGCGACCCCGACGACGCGGTCGACGCGCTGATGGACACGGCCTTCTGCGGCTGACTCCCGGCGCTGTCACCCCGGCACCGCCGTCCCCGGCACCGTCACTCCGCGCGCCGCCGTCCGGGGGCCGGGCCGGGGGGCCGGCGCCCCGCCGGACCGCTCGCCGCCGCCGGTCCCGCGCACGGGCGCCGCGCTCGCCCGCGCCCGGGGCCGGCTCCGCCCGACGGAACGGTTCACCTGGCGACGGGACGTCACCGCAGCGGCGGGCGCGGGTGCACGGCCCAGTGCTCGGCGGCGGTGATGCCGAGCACCACGACGTCGTGGTGACCACCGGCGAAGAACTCGTGCTGGCGCAGCCGGCCCTCCTCGACGAAGCCCAGCCCGCGATGGAGGGCGATCGAGGCGTCGTTGAAGGCATGAACCTCCACCTCGCACTTGTGGTAGCGCTGCTCTCCGAACATGTAGGTGAGGAGGAGACCGGCCGCCTCGGCCGCGTAACCCCTGCGGCGGTACGCGCGGCTGATCCCGATGCCCATCCTGAACCGGCCCGCACAACTGTCGGTCTCTCCGACGGTCACCGATCCGGCGAACGCCCGGTCGGCCAGCGACTCGACCACCAGGCGGAACGCTTCGCCTCCCGGCGGGCGCCCGGCCCGCTCGGCGGTCCAGGCGCGGAAGCCCTCCGCCGAGCGGGGAGGGGTGACCAGGCCGGCGTTGCGGACGTCCAGGGTGTTCCGGGCCAGGTCCTGGAAACCCTCCCAGTCCTGCGGCTCGACTCCCCCGCAGGCGCACCTTCTCACCGGTCCACATGTCGCTCATCGCCCCACCGCTCCGGACACCGGGTGCCGGCGCCGACGGCCGCGCACATCGAAGGCGTCACCTTAACGGCGTGGCGGAGGCCCCCGCCGGGCCGGCGCCGCTCCGGGCTCCGGGGCACGTCGCGGGCGCGCACCGGCCGCCGGGGCACCCGGCGCCCGGCCCGGACTCACGGCGGGTCGCCGGCCGGTGGCCCGGGCGCGACGAGGCGGAGAATCGGGTCGAGCAGGCCGGGGAAGCGGTCGCCGAGGTCGTCGGCGCGTACCCGGATCCGCCGGTGCCGGCCGTCGACGGTCATGGTGATGACCCCGGCCTCCCGCAGGATGCGCCAGTGGTTGGTCAGCGTCGATGCCGGCACCTCCAGGCCGTCGGCGAGCGCGGCGCAGGTCGATCCGGGGTGACCGCGAGCCCGTCGTACCAGCTCCAGGCGTACCGGATCGCCGAGCGCGTGCAGTACGGGCGCGAGTGACAACGACTCACGCGAGGGCTGGGGCAGTGAACGCATGCCCCCATGATGCACTATTCGACAGTTCGGGATTATCGAACTATCGTCGTCGCTCCGCAAACACGGGAGGGAACGACGGTGACGTTGCAGGAGAGCACGACCGCGGCGGGATCGGACGGAGGGGTGCCCGGCCGCCCAGGACGGGGGAGACTGCTGGCCGTGGCGTGCCTGGGGCAGTTCATGGTGCTGCTCGACAGCACCATCGTCGGCGCCGCCCTGCCCGACATGCAGCAGCGGCTGCACCTCCAACTGTCCGGCCTGCAGTGGATCGTCGACGGCTACGTGCTGCTCGTCGCCATGCTGCTGCTGTCCGGTGGTGTCTTCGCCGACCGCTTCGGCCGCAGGCGGATGTTCCTGACCGGGGTCGCCGTGTTCACCGCCGCGTCCGTCCTGTGCTCGGTCGCCCCCTCGCTCGGCTGGCTGATCGCCGGCCGGGTGGCGCAGGGCGTCGGGGCAGCGGCACTGAGCCCTGCCTCGCTGGCCCTGATCGCCGCCGCTCATCCGGTCCCGCACGAGCGCGTCAAGGCGATCGGGCTGTGGGCCGGTTTCAGCGGTATCGGCCTCGCCGCCGGCCCGGTGGCCGGGGGCGTTCTGGTGGAGGCGTTCGGCTGGCCCGCCATCTTCCTGGTGAACGTGCCCATCGGCGCGGCCCTGCTGCTGGCCGGCCGGCACGTGCTCGCCGAGTCCCGCAACCCGGACGCGCCCGCGCTCGACGTGCCGGGGACGCTGCTGTCGGTGCTGGGCGTGGGGGCGCTGGCGTACGGGCTCATCGAGGGCGGGGCCCGGGGCTGGACCTCCCCGGTGGTCCTGGGCGGCTTCGCCGCCGCGGTGGTGATCCTCACCCTCTTCGTCGCCGTCGAGGCACGGGCCGCGACACCGATGCTGCCGCTGCGGCTGTTCCGGCAGCGGTTGTTCACGGTGTCCAACGCGGCCATGCTCCTGGTGGGCTTCACCCTCATGGGCTCCACCTTCTTCTTCTCCCAGTTCTTCGTGACCGTCCAGGGCAGTTCGACCTTGGGCGCGGGTCTGCGGACCGTCCCGGCCACCCTCGCCATGGTGGTCGTCAGCCCGTACGCCGGCCGGCTCGCCGCCAGGCACGGCTTCCGCGTCACGGTCACCACCGGCCTCGCGCTGGCCGGCCTGGGGCTGCTGGCGCTGGGCTTCGTGCACGCGGACACCGGTTACGCGAACGTGTGGTGGCGGCTGGCGATCGTCGGCGTCGGCTTCGCCCTCACCATGTCCCCGCTGACCGGCGCCGCCATCCAGGCGGTCGACCCGCGGGAGGGAGGTCTCGCCTCGGGCGTCAGTAGCACCGCCCGGCAGATCGGCGCACTGCTCGGCGTGGCCGCGCTCGGCGCCGTCGTCCGCACCAGGCAGTCCGGCGGCGCGTCCTTCGAGGCCGGCCTCGCCACCGCCTTCACCGCGGCCGGTGCCGTCGCCCTGGCCGGCGCGGTGTGCACCGGCCTGTGGCTGGTGCGGTCCGGCCCCGCGGAGCAGCCCCCCGCGCCCTCACCGGAGGCCACGACGCGGCCCTGACATGCCGGTCGGCCCCGGCGGGCCGCCACCGGCCGGGGTGCGGACGGGCCCGGGGGACCCGTCCGCGTCCGCGGCCCGCCGGCCGTGCACCGCGGGGCGCTCGGCACCGCAGGGGGCGGACAGGCGGACCGGACACCCGGCTGCCGGCCGTGCGCGGGGCCGGCGAGAGCGGCCGGTGTGACAGCCCCCGCCCGAGGCGGGCCGCGGCCGGCCCGAACCACCGCGCCCCGCCCCGGTGCACGGTGTGCGGGCCGGCTCCGCGCCGCGGCCGCCCGTCTGCGCCGCACCCCCGTCGGCGGCGAAGGCCGAGCCTTCGCCGCCCCCGACCTGGGCCGGGGCGGACGGCGGGGGTCGGCGGGCCGGCGGATCAGCGGGTGGCGGGCGGGGGTGAACTCCGGCTGGTCGAGGAGGCGGAGCCAGCTTCCGTCGGGCTGGCGCCGGACGACCTGGGCCCGCGCTCCGGCGCCGTCCTTCGGCGGGGTCGAGGTGAGGGCGATGTCGCCGCTGATCAGCGTGGGCAACGGCGTCTCGAATTCGAAGCGGGGGCCGCCGGCCAGCACCTTGGCCCACAGGTCACGGATCGCCTCCCGGCCCACGGTCAGCCGGCCGGGCGGGTAGGCCAGGACCGCGTCCTCCTCGTAGAGCGCGGCGACCCCGGCCGCGTCACCGGCGTTCGACCGCTCGACGAACAGGCGGGTGATGTCCTCCGGCCGCATGGCCTTCTCGTACTCCGGCATCGGTGCTCTCTCCCTCACAACGCTTTCCGGGATTCCGGCTTCCCCCAGCGTCGTCTCCTCCTTTCCAGAAGTCCAACAGATGGATCTTATGGGAACTAGAATGTGCAGTCATGGAACTGAGGCAGCTGGAGTACTTCGTCGCGGTCGCCGAGGAGCGCAGCTTCACCCGGGCCGCGGAGCGGGTGCACATCAGCCAGTCCGGGGTCAGCGCCCAGATCCGCCAGCTGGAACGGGAACTCGGTGCCGAGCTGTTCGACCGGTCGGCGCGCACCGTCACCCTCACCGTGGCCGGTGAGACGGCCCTCGAACACGCCCGCGCCGCACTCGCCGCCGCCGGCGCGGTCGGCCAGGCGGTGGGGGAGGTGGCCGGCCTGATCCGGGGCCGGCTCACCGTCGGGATGGTCACCGGCTGCACCATCACCCCGCTGTTCGACGCCCTCGCCGCGTTCCACCGGGCACACCCCGGCGTGGAGATCTCGCTGCTGGAGGACGGCTCCGACCGGCTCGTCGAGGCGGTGCGGTCCGGTGCGCTCGACGCGGCGCTCATCGGGTCCGGCGCCGCCGTCCCCGACGGTTTGGAGGCGCTCACCATCATCAGCGAGCGGCTCGCCGCGGTGGTCCCGCCCGGGCACCCCCTGGCGCGGCGGCCGCACGTCACCCTGCGGGACGTGGTCGACCAGCCGATCGTCTGCATGCCACCCGGCACCGGTCTGCGCACGGTGTTCGACCAGGCGTGCGCCGCCCAGGGCCTGAAGCCGGTGATCGCCCTCCAGGCCAGCGCCGCGGACGCCATCGCCGGTCTGGCCGCCCGCGGGCTCGGCGTCGCCGTGCTCAGCCACACGATGGCCGCGGGCCACCGCGACCGGCTCACCGTGCGCACCATCGACGACGTCCCGACGCCCGCCCTGCTCGCCCTGGTCTGGAGGCCCGCGCCCCACCCCGCGCTGCGCGCGTTCCTCCGGCACGGCCACGAGGCGTTCGGCGGGGCCGGCCCGGGGGACGGCGGCCCCGGCAGCACCCCGGCCCGTGGCGCGGCGCCCCGGACGGTCGCGGGGGAGACCGGTGACCGGGCGTCCGGCGCGCCGTCGTGCACCGGCGCCTCCGCCGACCGGATGTGATCCCCGGCCGGCGCCGCCCGGTCAGGCCGGCAGCGCGCGCCGCGCGCGTGGCGGGGGGCGTTCACCGGCGCCCGGCGGCACGCGGCGGAACCGTCGTCCGCCCGGCCCGGGATCCCGCGGCCGGCGCCCGCGGACCGGTGGCCGGGGTCTGCAACCGGCCGGGCCCGGAACCGGCGGGCCCGGCCGGCAGGGCCGCCTGTCCACCCCGCGGCAGGTGGCCGGGCCCGCCGCCGCCCTGTCCGGCCGCTGAGGGCTACGGTCCGGGCCGTGCCCCGGGAGCACGGCCGCTCAGCGGCCTGACCGGCCCTACCCGGGGATTCCCGGACCCGTCGGCGCCGTCGGCGCCGCGGCACCGCCCGCCGTACCGGCCCGCTGGGCGGCCCCGGTCCGGCCGGGCCCCCGGTCCTCCGTCCCGTCGTCGAGCGGGACGCCGAGCCGGTCGGCCACGGTGGTGAGGGCTTCGCCCAGGGGGAGGGCGACCCGGGTGCGGGCGTGCTGATCCCCGCGGGTCGGGTCCCGGTTGATGATCAGTACGGGGGTGCCGGCCGCGGCTGCCTGGCGGACGAACCGGAGTCCGGACATCACCGTCAGCGAGGAACCGAGGACCAGGACCGAGGCCGCCCGGCGCACCAGCTCGCGGCAGTACTCGACCCGCGGCGGGGGCACGGCTTCGCCGAAGAACACCACGTCCGGCTTGAGGATGCCGCCGCACGCCCCGCACGGCACCACGTGGAAATCGCCGACCTGCTCGTCGGTGAGGTCGGCGTCGCCGTCCGGGTTGATCCCCGCGGGCACCGGGTCGAAGCCCGCGTTGGCCTCCTCCAGACGCCGGGCGAGGTCGCGGCGCGCTGTGCTGGCGCCGCAGGAGAGACAGACGACCCGGTCGAGGCTCCCGTGGAGTTCCACCACCCCCTGGCTGCCGGCTGCCTGGTGCAGGCCGTCCACGTTCTGGGTGATCGTGCCCGTCAGCAACCCGTGCCGCCCGAACGCCGCCACGGCCCGGTGGCCGGCGTTGGGGCGGGCGCGGTGGAAGGCGCGCCAGCCGAGATGGCTGCGGGCCCAGTACCGGCGCCGGGCCCGGGCACTGGAGGTGAACTCCTGGTACGTCATCGGCGTGTGCCGGCTCAGGCTCCCGCCCTCGCCCCGGTAGTCGGGGATGCCCGACTCGGTGGAGATGCCCGCCCCGCTCAGCACCAGCACACCGCCCGTGCCCAGGGCCTCGACGACCGGCCCCACCTCCGTGGTGCCCGGGGGCAGGTCCGCCGGGGGAGTCCAGCTCAGGGTGGGGCGTATGCGCATGCCGCCCAGCGTACGGTCCGCGGCACCCGTTCCGGCAGCCCGTCGTGGTCCCCGCGGCCGGCGGCGCCGGCCGCCCATGCCGTCCGGGGTGCCCGACGCGGGCCCCGCGCCCCCGCGGTCACGGCGCCCCCGCGGCTACGGCGTCCCGGTGGCCATCGCGTCCCCGCGGTCACGGCGTCCGGCGGCCACCGGCGTGCCGTGGCCGCCGGGCGGGGACGGCGGCACCCGCCGGCCGGTCACGGGCCCGCCCCACCGGTGACGGAGCCCGCCGGGCACCCGGGGTGCCGTCCCAGCCGGGCGGTCGGCCCCCGGTCCGCGCCGGGGCCCGGGGCGCCGGTGCGGCGGCACCGGAGGTCGGTGGCCCGCCGCACCGGCGCACCCGGTGGGCCGGACCCGTGCCGGCCGGGCCCGGCCCCGGGGAGGGGTCAGCTGATGTTGACGTCCACGCAGGCGTAGAAGGCATTGGCGGTGTCCGCGATGTTCCAGATCGCCAGCACCTTCTGCTTGCCGGAGAAGCCACCGAAGTTCACCTGGTGCGTGACGATCTCACCGGGCCGCGCACCGCCGTCGTTGAACTCGGCGATCTTCGTCCCGCCGATGTAGTACTGCCAGGTGCTGGTGGCGTGCCGGGCCGTCAGCCGCCACTGGAAGCTGGTGGTGCGGCTGACCGGGGTCACCCTCCAGCCCTTGGCGTCGTTGTCCAGCTCGGCGAAGGCCGCGTTGCCCCCGCTGCAGCTGCGCAGGCCCTTGCGCCCCTCGACGCTCTGCGGCTCGTACTTGATCGGGCCGCAGGGGACGACGCCGGCGGCGCACTGCGCCTGACGGCTGGGCGGAGAGGAGATGTAGCCATGACCCTGCGCCGTCCCGGAGGACAGGCCGACCGCCAGCAGCGGGGCGATGCCCGCTCCCAGAACCACGGCCAGCTTCTTCTTGCTCTTCATGCCTACTCCTTGGTGGGGGGAGGGGGAGGAGGTGACGGTCGCGTACGGATGGACCGCCGCCCCACCACCCCGCCGCCGCACCCGGCAGGGACCGTCCGGGGGAGGCCGTCCGTCCCGCTCGATCGCTTGGTCCAGACCATAGGGGCGAGGGTTGAGGGGTCAAGGGGCCGGAAGTGGCGCCGGCGCGGGGCAGGGCGCTTTCCCGCCACCCTTTCCGAACGGCCGTGCGGCGACGCGCCGTGACGTGTCCGCCCGTGAGGCCGCCGCCGCGACCCGCCCGGCGGCGACGCGGGCACCGCCGGGGGTGACGCGCGTCATGGCCGCGCTGATCGGCCCCTTTGGAAGCCGGATGGGCAATCCCTGCGGTCGCCGGGGGCCGGTCCGCCGCGGAGCCGCCCGCCAGTACCCCCGTCACCGCCCGGCACCTGCCCCGCTCCGGGTCGTGCCGGGGCCGGGAGCCGGCCGACGGCACATTGGGCCGAAATTCAACCCTCCGCCGTCCGCGGAACGGTGTTCCGGCCGCCGGCCGCCGGCCGCCGGCCGCCGGCCGCAGGGCGCGGGGCGCGGGGCGTCCCGTTCTCCATCGTGCGCCCGGCTCCGTGGCGGCCGGCCGCTCCTTCCGCCGGTGAACGCGCCGGTCCCGGGGAGTGCCTGCGGGCTCTCCCCGGGGGGCCCGGCAGGGCCGGGAGGACCCGGCCTCCCCGCCTGGCAGATGTGCGGGCGGTGGCCCTTCCCGCCGCCACCGCCCGCGGCTGCCGCCTGGGCCGTCGGGGCGGCCCCCGTCAGCGCCGCCGCGGTCAGTACCGGCACCGCGGCCCGCCGCAGGGCCGTGTGCTCATGTCTCATTGCGCCGTCCGGAACTGGTCGGCTCGCGAGCACGCATCTACTCATCAGATGCAGGCAAATGCATACGAATCATCTGGCGTCATGTCACGATATGCCGACCGCCTCGCTCCGTATCGACACGCACGGGCCCGCTGCCCCCTTGTCCCGTACCGCCTCGCCCCTCGGGCAGGGGAGCGGGCCGCCTGCCGGTACCGGCAGGCGGCCGTCCGCCGGGTCGCGGTCACTCCTGGGGCAGTCCGGGCGCGGCCCGGCGCAGCAGGGTTCGTGCGATGGCCACCTGGGCCGGTTCCAGCGTCGCCTTGCCGTCCTCGACGTCCCACAAGGCGTTCTGCAGCACCCGCCCGAGGGTCCAGCCGATCGCCCGTCGCCGGTCCAGGCCGAGGGCCTCGGTGAGCAGGTCGAAGCGGAACAGTACGGTGCGGGCGACATCGCCGCCGGCCACCACCTGCTCCCACCGGTTGTCCAGCGCCGGCAGCAGGTCGAAACCCGGGTCCCCGGCCAGCGGCTCGGGGTCGATGGCGAGCCACGGCTCCCGCTCCCCGGCGAGCACGTTGTCCTCGTGCAGGTCCCAGTGGAGGAGGCGGTCGCCCGGCTCGTCGATCAGCTCGGCCACGGCGGAGGCGCAGATCCGTACCAACCGGCGCTCCTGGGGGTCGCACAGCGCCCCGGCGGTGTACGGGGCCCGGTCGAGCATGGCGGCGGCGATGCCGGACAGCGGGCGCAGGCCCTCGGGGGCGGGCGCCGAGGTCAGCCGGGCGAGCAGCCCGGCCAGCACCGGCAGGGTGCGGCGGTCGTCGGCCAGCGAGGACAGCGGGCGGGAGGCGTCCAGCCGCTCCAGCACCTGGGTGCCCGACGCCTCGTCGTGGTCGAGCAGCCGCACCGCCCCCGCGCCCCGCCAGGTCCGCAGCCCGGCGACCACGCCGGAGGTCTCCTCGCGCGGCTGCTGGAGCTTGAGGACGGCCGGTGTGCCGTCGGCCCGGCGGACCGGGAGGACGAGCGAGGCCATGCCGTGGGCGGCGGGGCCGTCCGGGCTCAGCTCCCAGCGGTCCAGGAACTCGGCGCCGAGCCGGAGCAGGCGGGCCAGCCAGGCGCACGCCCCGGCGTCGCCGGCGCCGTAGGACGCGGCGAACGCGTCGGGGATGTCGATGGGGGAGGTCGTGGGCATGGGTGGATCTCCTTCGCCGGAAGCGGATTCGTCGGATGCGCGGGACGAAGGAGGAGGCGGAGGGGCCCGTGCCGCGGGCCGGTGTCAGAGCATGCCCCGACCCTACCCGGGCGCCGCCGGGCGGGAGGGGCGTGCCCGGTCACCTGGCGGGAACCGCCCCGGGGGCGTGCGGTCGGGGCGGGGGCGCGATGCGGCGCGGGTGGGGAGGGTCACCGTCCGTCGTGCGGGTGGGGGGTGCGGGGGGCGGTGGTGCTCGGTCAGTGTGGTGAGCAGGCGGGTGAGTTCGTCCTGCTGGGCGGGGCTGAGCGGGGCGAGGAGTTCGCGCTGGGCCTCGGTGATGAGGGTGTCGAGGCGCTCCAGCCGGCGACGCCCGGTGGCGGTGAGGGAA
This sequence comes from Streptomyces pactum, assembly GCF_016031615.1. Lineage (GTDB taxonomy): Bacteria > Actinomycetota > Actinomycetes > Streptomycetales > Streptomycetaceae > Streptomyces > Streptomyces pactus. Next base: position 182,892 of record NZ_JACYXC010000001.1, on the reverse strand, counting down.
ATGACGTTGCGGCGGCGGTCGGCCGGGTCGGGTTCGCGGCGGACGCAGCCGGCGGCCGCGAGTTCGTTGAGGACGGCGACCATGTCGCTGCGGTAGATGCCGGTGCGGCGGCTGAGTTCGGCCTGGCTGGCGGCGCCGGCCTCGGCGAGCGTGACCAGTACGGCGAAGTGCCACTTGTGGGCCCCTTCGGCGGCCAGGCGCTCGCCGACGAGCCGGTCGGCGACGGCCGCGGTGCCGGCGAGCAGACGGCTGGGGATGCCGCGCAGCCGGGACGGGGTGGATTCGGGGGTCGGGCTCATCGGTTCCTCCGCCTCTTGTGTTAGTGCCACTAACAGTCTAGCTTCGTTAGTGCCACAAACGTTTATGTCGCTAACGAATTGCATCCGGAGTGAAGACGTGATCAAGCCGTTCCGCATCGACATCCCGCAGGCCGACCTCGACGACCTGGCCGACCGCCTCTCCCGCACCCGCTGGCCCGACGAGCCGGCCGGTGCCGGATGGGACTACGGCTTCCCGCTGGCCCGGCTGAGGGAGCTCGCCGAGCACTGGCGCACCGCCTACGACTGGCGGAGGCACGAGGCCGAGCTCAACGAGCTTCCGCACTTCACCACCGACATCGACGGCCAGACCATCCACTTCGTCCACGTCCGCTCGGCGAGGCCGGACGCGCCCGCGTTGCTCCTCACCCACGGCTGGCCCGGTTCGTTCCTGGAGTTCCTCGACGTGATCGAGCCGCTGTCACGCGACTTCCACCTGGTCATCCCGTCCATCCCGGGCTTCACCTTCTCCGGGCCGACCCGGGAGCGCGGCTGGGACGTCGTCCGGGTCGCGCGGGCCTGGGCCGAACTCATGCGCCGGCTCGGGTACCGGCGCTACGGCGCGCAGGGCGGCGACTTCGGCTCGGGCATCTCCCTGGCGCTCGGCGCGGTGGCACCCGAGCAGGTCATCGGGGTGCACGTCAACTACCTGCCGACCCGTCCGGACCCGGACGCCGGTGTCGAACTGTCCGCGACCGACGAGGCCCGGCTGGACAAGGTCCGGCAGCTGATGGCGAACCGGCCCCCGTACCAGGCGCTGCAGGCCACCACCCCGCAGACCATCGGCTACGCGCTGACCGACTCCCCGGTGGCGCAGCTGGTCTGGATCGCCGAGCGCTTCGCCCACTGGACCGACCCCCGCTCGCCGGTCCCCGACGAGCGGATCCTCACCAACGTCTCGCTGTACTGGCTGACCGCCACCGCGGCTTCCTCGGCACGCCTGAGCCGGGAGAGCCCGCGGCGCACGGAGCCGTGCCCGGTCCCGCTCGGCGTGGCGGTGTTCGCCCACGACATCACACAGCCGGTGCGACCGCTGGCCGAGCGGCTGTACGACATCAGGCACTGGTCGGAGTTCGAGCGCGGCGGCCACTTCGCCGCCATGGAGGTCCCAGGCCTGCTCGCCGGTGACATCCGGGACTTCTTCCTCGCCCGCGTCGCCGACGACCGGCCGGCCGCCCCCGGTGACTGACCCCGCGGGCCGCGTACCGCGGCGGACACCGGCTCGCCCCTCGCCGCGAGGCCGCCCACCGTGCCCCGCGCCGCCCCCGGCCTGCATTCCGCGCCGCGTGCGGCCTGCGCCCGGGGCCGGCCACCCACCGTGCCCGGCCGGCCGGAGGCCCGGCCGCCCTGCCCGACCGCACCGGCCGCCCGCCGCCCACGGTGGACGCGCCACGGGGTGCGCCGTCCGGGGTCACCCGCCGTACACGCCGATTGCGTCACGCGGCGGGCGGGGTAGGCATCCTCCCTGCGCCACACCCGTCGTACGGGCCCTCCGCTCCCGCCCGCGCCCGCGTCCGTCCCGGACCGCTCCCGGGCCCGGCCGCCCGGGCGCCGGTCCGCCTCCGCCCTCCCACCGCCGTGCCCCTGGAGAACCGTTGGAGCCCACCGACACCCGGCCGGCCGACCCCCACCGCCCGGGCACCGCCCCGGCCGTCTCCCCGCCGCCGGTTCCTCCAGGTGACCGCCGGCACCGCCGCCGTGGCGGGCACCGCCGTCCTGCCCCCGGCCGCGGCGGCCGCCGCGCCGCGCCGCCGGGTCACCCTGACCTTCACCGCCGCGACCAACGGCGCCGCCACCCTCGCCCCTTCGGGGGACCGGCTGGTGGCCGAGGTGCAGAGCGTGCTGTGGTCCGTCCCCCGGGAGGGCGGGGACGCCACCCCGCTCACCCCGGCGGGTCTGGAGCCCACCCGCCCGGTGTTCTCCCCCGACGGGACGCTGATCGCGGTCTGCGCGTACCGGGGCGGCGGCTTCCACCTGTGGACGCTGCGGCCGGACGGCTCGGACCTGCGGCAGCGCACCGACGGCCCCTGGGACGACCGGGGACCGGCCTGGTCGCCGGACGGCACCCGGATCGCCTTCTCCTCCGAGCGGGGCGGCGATCCGGCGGCCGGCAGCCCGTACCGGGTGTGGGTGCTGGACCTGGCCGGTGGCGGGCTCACCCGGCTCACCGGCCTGCCCGGTCAGGACGGGCCGCTGCAGGACGGCGCCTGGGAGGACTTCGACCCGGTGTGGTCGCCGGACGGCGGGCGGGTGCTGTTCGTCCGGGGCAGGCCGGCCCCGACAGCGCCCGGGGCCCGGCCCGCGCTGGAGGCCCGGACCATCGCCTCGGTGGCCGCCGACGGCGGCGGACCGGTACGCGTCGAGTACACCGGGCCGGCGGCCGCGCAGGTCATGACGCCGGCCGTGTCGCCCACCGGCCGGCTCGCCCATCTGCGGACCACTCCGGCGCCCGAGGCCGGCTGCACCCTCGTGGTGGACGGCACCGCGGTCCCGGTGCCCGGAGACGTGGCGCCGGTGCCGCCGCGCTGGATCTCCCCGGACGAACTGCTGCTGACGGTGGACGGGACGTTCCGGATCGTCCGGCCCGGGGCGCCCGGCACCGCGGAGGAGATCCCCTTCCGGGCGGCCCTCCCGATCGACCGCCCGCACCACCCGGTCAAGCGGTACGACACCGGCACCGGCGGCGTACGGCCGCTCCGCGCGGTCCACCTCCCCGCCCTCTCGCCCGACGGCCGGCAGGTGGCCTTCGCCGCGCTCAACTCCCTGTGGGTCGCCGGCACCTCCGGCGGCGCCGCCCCGCGCCGGGTGGTGCGCGCCGGCCCCACGCGCTACCTGCTCGCGCCGAGCTGGACGCCGGACGGCCGGGGCCTGGTCTACGCCGACGACCGCGACGGGCTGCTCGCGGTGCACCACCGCGACCTGGTCTCCGGCACGGAGACCGTGCTGGCCTCCGGTGGACGCGTGCAGCCGGCGCTGTCCCCGGACGGCACCACCCTCGCCTGCCTGGACATGTCGGGGAACCTGCTGGTCCGCGAGCTCGGCACGGGCCGTGAACGGACGCTCGCGGCGCCGCTGACCGGCGGCGGCCTGCCCGGCCGGCCGAGCTGGTCCCCGGACGGCCGGTACATCGCGCTGTGCGACCGCAACCAGCTCAACCGGCGCTTCCGCGAGGGGTACCACCTGATCCGGGTGGTCCGCACGGCCGACGGAACGGACCGGCGGTACCCGCTCGCCCCGCACCTGTCCCTCTCCGACCGCTACGACAGCGGCCCGGTGTGGTCGCCCGACGGCCGCCACCTGGCGGTGATCGCCGAGTCAGCGCTGTGGCTGCTCCCGGTGCGCCCGGACGGCACCCCCGGCGGCGCGCCGCGCCGGCTGACCGACGAGGCCGCCGACCACCCCTCCTGGGCCGGCGACTCCCGCCGCCTGCTGTACCTGTCGGCCGGCCGGCTGCGGCTGCTGGACGTGGGGGACGGCACGGTGCGCACCGTACGGGTCGCGCTCGACGTCCGGCGGCCCACCCCGCCGGACACCGTCGTCCACGCCGGGAGGTTCTGGGACGGCACCGGCGACGAGGTCCGCCAGGACGTCGACGTCCTGGTACGCGGCGGCCGCGTCGCCGCCGTCGAGCCGCACCGGGCCGCCCGGCCCGCGGCCCGCCGCGTCGACGCCGCGGACCGCACCGTGCTGCCGGGCCTGTGGGACGCGCACACCCACACCCGGCAGTACACCTACGGCGGCCGCCAGACCGCGCTCCAGCTCGCCTACGGCATCACCACCGCGGTCTCCCTCGGCGGCTCCTGCTACGAGCAGGCCCGCATCCGGGAAGCGGTCGCGGCCGGAGCGCTCGCCGGCCCCCGCCTGCTCACCAGCGGCGAACTGCTGGACGGGCCCCGCGTCGCCTACAGCATGGGCCGGGCGCACCGCACCCGCGCCGGACTGCGCCGCTCACTGTCCCGCGGTGCCGCGCTCGACTGGGACTTCGTCAAGACCTACGTGCGCGCCCCCGGCTGGATGATGGAGGAGGCGGCCCGCTTCGCCCACGAGCGGCTCGGCGTGCGCAGCGGCAGCCACCTGTGCTCTCCGGGCGTCCAGCTGGGCCAGGACCTGACCACGCACCTGCAGGCCACCCAGCGCCTGGAGTACGGGCACGCCACCACCGCCGCCGGCCACGCGTACCAGGACGTGGCCGAGATCTACACCGGCGCCGGCGGGCCCGGCGGTCCGGGCACCGGCTTCCACCTGATCGCCACCCCGTTCACGGCGCTGCCGCTGCTCGGCGCCGATCCCGCGCTGGCCCGGGACGAACGGGTCACCCGGCTGATGCCGCCCTGGGACACGGAGTTCGTCCGCCGGACCGCCGGACGGCCGCCCACCGACGCACAGCTGGCCACGCTGGGCCGGGAGATCGGCGTCTACCGGCGGATCCTGGCCGGCGGGGGCCTGGTGGCCCTGGGCACCGACGCCCCGCTGGTCCCGGTCGGCCTCCACCTCCACCTGGCCCTGCGGGCGCTGCACCGGTACGGGCTGACGGCCGCCGAGGCGCTGCGCACCGCGACGGTGCTCCCGGCACGGGTGTTCGGCGCCGACCGTGACCTGGGCACCCTGGAGGTGGGCAAGGTCGCGGACCTGGTGGTGGTGGACGGTGACCCGTTCGAGGACTTCGGCGCCCTGGTGCGCACCGTCACCGTCCTGCGCGCCGGGACCCGGTACGAGCAGCGGGACCTGGTCCACGCGTTCCCCGCCGCCGGCGATGTGCTCGGGGCGGCGGCACGGCAGTGGCTGGAGGTGGGCCGGACACTGCGCGAGGACGCCTGCTGCGACACCGACGCCTGACCACCGACCTCGACCGCTTCCTCTCCCGGGCCGGGGAATTCCTGCGGTCCCGCCCCGCCGCGCACACCGTGCCCCTGACGGTGACCGAGGCGCTGCGCACCCGCGGAGCGGGCGCGTACGGCGCCGAAGCGCCCGTCTTCGGCCACCTGGAACGGGGGCCGCGGGGAGAAACTCGCCGGGGTCGCGCGGAGAAAACGGCCCCCCACGGCCCCCGCCGCCCCCGCGGTGCCGCGGCCCCCGCACCCGGCGGCCACCGCCCCCCGCCGCCCCGGCCCCGGAACCCCGGTGGCGGAGAGCGGCTGTGCACCGGAGGTCCTCGCCCCGCGGAAAATCGCGGGCACACGCCGGCGGCCCACGCGACGATGGATCATGCTCACGGACGACGACTGGCGCATCACCACCGACCTCGACCGCTTCCTCTCCCGGGCCGGGGAATTCCTGCGGTCCCGCCCCGCCGCGCACACCGTGCCCCTGACGGTGACCGAGGCGCTGCGCACCCGCGGAGCGGGCGCGTACGGCGCCGAAGCGCCCGTCTTCGGCCACCTGGAACGGGCCGGGGAGGTCCGCGCGGCCTTCTTCCGCACCCCGCCCCCGCCGCCTCTACCTCACCTCCCTCACCCCCGATGAGGCCGGCACCCTCGCCGCCCGCCTGGCCGGACTCGTCCCCTCCCTCCCCGGTGTCACCGCGGACCACGGGACCGCCACCGCCTTCGCCGGCGCCTGGCAGCGGCACACGGGCGCGACACCGGCGCTCCGCGAGCGGGAGCGCCTCTACCGCCTCGGCACCCTCACGCCCCCGCGGCCCCGTCCGGCCGGCCGCCACCGCCTCGCCACGGAGCGGGACCGCGAGCGGCTGATGCGCTGGCACCGTGAGTTCGTCACTGCCGTCGGCGGAACCCCCGCCGCGGACAACGGCCCCTGGGCGGACACACGGATCGCCGCCGGGCGCGTCACGTTCTGGGAGACACCGGACGGCACCTCCGTCGCCATGGCCGGTCTGACCCCGATGGTCGCCGGCCAGATCCGGGTGACACCGGTGTTCACCCCGCCCCACCAGCGCGGCCGCGGGTACGCCGCCGCCGTGACGGCCGCGGTGAGCCGGGCCGCGCTGGCGGCGGGCGCGGAAGAGGTCCTGCTCTTCGCCGATCTGGCCAACCCCACCAGCAACGCCCTCTACCGGCGCCTCGGCTACCGTCCGGTCGCCGACTTCGCCGTGTACGACTTCTCGTAGCGCGGCGCGGCACGTCCGGTCACGCCGTACGTCCGGTCATGCCGTACGCGCGGTCACGCGTACGTCCGGTCACGCCGCGCGTCCCTCCCGGCCGCGCGCCCAGCCGCGGGAGTCCGACGGCCCGGGCCACGGCCACCGAGGGGATGACCCCGATGGCCGTGACCGGCCCGGGTCCGGCGCCGCCGGCGGCCACCGACGTTCCGGCGCGGCGGTGCGCACCGGCCCCTCGGCCACCGGCCGGACCCGGTTCACGCACCGGGGACCGGTCACCGGGTCACGATGTGCCGCTCGTTGGGGACGCAGTGGGTCATGGTCAGGCCCTCGACGTCACGCGGCGGGTTCTTGCCGAGGTTGGCCAGCCGGTTGCGGTCCTCGTCGGTGAGGGTCTGGCCGGGCAGCGGCTGCAGGCCGGACACGTCCCCGGGGGTGATGCCGAGCCCTTCACCGACGCGGAGCCCGAGGTCGTTCTCGACCAGCAGGAAGTGCCACACCATGCGCTCCTGGATCGGCCGGTCGCACTGCGACAGCAGGTTGACGAAGTTCTTCACCAGGTCGTCCCGCTCCCACTCCTCCATCAGCAGGTAGCGCTGCCCGGCCTGCAGGTAGTCGTTGGTGCGCGGGATGCGCTTGCGGGTGAGCCGGCCGCGGATCTCCGGGCCCTGGTCGTCGTGGGTGGGGTACTGCGCCTCGCGCAGGCCTCCGGTGATCGACGGCTCGTAGTTGACGCTCGGGTTCTCGCCGGCGGCGTCCTGGTAGTACGTCATCAGGCCGTCGCGCTGGTTGGTGCGCACCTGCGCGTGCTTGGCCTGGTTGACCGGCAGCTGGAGGTAGTTGGGCCCCACCCGGTACCGCTGGGTGTCGCTGTACGAGAAGGTCCGGCCCACGAGCATCTTGTCGTCGGAGAAGTCCAGGCCGTCCACGAGCACCCCGGTGCCGAAGGAGATCTGCTCGTTCTCGGCGAAGTAGTTGTCCGGCATCCGGTTCAGCACCATCCGGCCGACCGGCCTGGGCGGGAACTCCTGCTCGGGCCACGTCTTGGTGTCGTCGAGCGGGTCGAAGTCCAGCTCCGGGTGGTCGTGGTCCTCCATCATCTGGACCAGCAGCTCCCACTCGGGGTGGTCGCCGCGCGCCACCGCTTCGTACAGGTCCTTGGTGGCGTGGCCGAGGGACTGCGCCTGGACGTTCGCCGCGTCCTCCTCGGTCATGCTGCGCACGCCCTGCTTGGGCATCCAGTGGTACTTCACCAGCCAGGTGTCACCCGACTGGTTCACCCACTTGTAGGTGTTCACGCCGAAGCCCTGCTGGTGGCGGTAGTCCGCCGGGATACCGCGCGGGCTGAAGAGGTTGACCAGCATGTGCATGCTCTCCGGCGTCTGCGACATGAAGTCGAAGATCCGCCGGGGCTGCTGTTCGAAGGTCACCGGGTCCGGCTTGAGGGCGTGGATGACGTCGGGGAACTTGACGGCGTCCCGGATGAAGAAGACCCCCAGGTTGTTCCCCACCAGGTCCCAGTTGCCGGCCTCGGTGTAGAACTTGACCGCGAAGCCGCGGGGGTCGCGCGCGGCCTCGGAGGAATCGCGCCCGCCGATGACGGTGGAGAAGCGGACGGCGACATCGGTGCGCTTGCCGCGCTCCTGGAACAGCTTGGCGCGGGTGTACCGGTCGATCGGCTCGTCGCCCCACGCGCCGTACGCCTCGAAGTAGCCGTAGGCGGTGACACCGCGGGCGTGGACGACCCGCTCGGGGATGCGTTCCCGGTCGAAGTGGCTGATCTTCTCCAGGAACGGATAGTTCTCCAGCGTGGAGGGGCCGCGGGCGCCGACCGTGCGCTGATTCTGGTTGTCGTAGATCGGGTGCCCCTGCCGGTTGGTGAGCACCTCGCGGTCGTCGCCGGGGGCCGGGCCCCGGGCCGATACGTCCGTCATCCTCAATGGCTCCTTCGGGCCGGGGCACCCGTCCCCGGGAGGGTGGGGCGACGCCCTTCGACCGGTTGCGTGAGCGGCCCGGGCGGCCGGCTCGGAGGTGTCGGCGACCCGCGGCGCTCGCCATCACGGCTGTCAGGTGTGACCGTCGCACGCCGTGGCGGCGCCCGCGACCGGGGCGCTCCGCCGGACGGAGCAGCGCGGTCCCGCCGCTGCCGCCGTCGCGCACCCGGCCGCCCCGCCGGCGTGGCCCGCGGCCGGCCACCGGCGTGCCGGGCCGTTCACCCCTTCGGGGGGAGGCGGACCGTGAGCCGCCTGCGGAGTTCCGGAGGCGCGTCGGCCGGTGCCGCCCGGCGCAGCCGCCGGGGCCGTGGAGCCGGGATGCCCTGCCCCCGGCGGGCGGGACGGCGGGGGCACAGCTGTATGCCCTCAACGATTCATGTCCCGCCCGGGGGAGTCCGGGAGCCGTTGCCCGCCCCGGGCCGCCGGGGCCGCCCGCCGGCGGCCCCGGCGGCCCCGGCGGCCCGGGGCGGCCCGGGAGCGTCCGGTGGTGGTACGCGGGACCGGCCCGGCCGCCGGATCAGGGGCGGAAGAGCGGAAACCCCGGATACATGTACCCCGGCGTCCAGAACGGCCCGTAGCCGTAGTGCCGGTACACGTCGTCGTAATAGCTGGTCGCGTCCGCCAGGTCCGGGTCGTAGGCCGGAGCGCCGGAAACGTGCTCGGCCGACTGGTCGATGTACACCCGGTCCTCCGTCACCCGGGTCACGGCGTCGACCGGGACGAAACTCGACTTCTCACCCAGGCCGAGGAATCCGCCGTGCCCGACCAGAAGGAAACGGACCTTGCTCTCCTTCTCGTCGATCAGCAGATCGTCGACGGTGCCCAGTTCCTCGCCCGCGGCGTCGCACACCTTCCGGCCGCGCACATCTTCCGCGACGGATGCCACGGTCCGGTGGGAATCGCTGAGCTTCGTGAGAACCGGGACGGTGTTCGTGGCCATATCAGCAGCCTCTCCTTCGTATGTGTGTCGTGTTCCGGTGCCTCGCACCCGTGCGGTACGGACGGTGACGCCGGCCGGTCGGGCCGGTGTGGTCCGCCGACGGGTCCGCGCCCGTGCCCGGTCCGCCGCCGTGGCTCCGCCGCCGGGGGCGGCCGGTGCGCCGTTTCCCGCGTGCCGGGAGGACGCGTGCCGCGTGCCGGGAGGGTTCCGGTCCGTCGGCGGGGTAAGGGTCGGCGCCGCCGGTGTGGTCCGGGCGGTTCAGGGACCGGCAGCGGCCGAAGCCCCGGACCTCTCCGAGGACAGGGCCCCGGGCGCGCCGGGTGCGGCTCCTGAGGTGAGAAGGGAAATGAAGGTGGTGCGGAGGCGTCGGCACGCCTCCGCACCACCGGCCCGCCGTCCCCGGGGGCATGGTGAGTGCCCCGCGGGGGGACCGTGCCGGTTCAGGTGCTGAGCAGCCGGTGGAAGAACGACCGGTAGTGCTGCAGCGCCAGGCGCAGGTCCTCGGTGGCCACGTCGCCGCCCTTCTGCCACTGTTCCTCCAGCCCCTGCTTGTGCCGGGCGAAGGTGGCGGCCAGGGTCTGCATGACCTCGGCGACCAGCGCGTCGGCGTCCCGTACCGCCGCCCGCGGGTCGTCCACGAAGTCGTTCTGGATCGTCGACCACCGGGTCCGCAGGTCCGCCGTGCGCCCCGGCCCCAGCAGCGGCTGGTCGTCGTCCTGGCCCCGCCCGCCCCCGGTGGCCGGCCCGTCGGTGCCCGCCGGTCCGTCGAACGGCGCCGTACCCGGGGTGCCGGACGGCGGGAACGCTCCCGCCCCTGAGGCATCCGGCCGGCCGGTGGCCTCACCGGGGAAGACGGGCGGACCGCTCCGCGGCCCCCGTTCGCCCTGCGGATTCCCCGCGGCCGCTTCCCGGTGCCGCGGGTGGGCGAGGTCGTCGGTGGTCAGGGCGTCATCGCCGGTCTTGGACATGTTCGCCTCCTGTTCGCCGCTTGGCGCGCTCTCAGCGCGCATGCGTGCTCTCGTCCTGCAGCAGGTCGCCGAAGAGCGCCCGGTAGTGCACCAGCGCGCCACGCAACTCCTCCGTGGTCGCCTCGCCGCGCCCGCGGCGCACGTTCACCTCGTGGGCGGCGCGGTAGTGCTCCAGCGTCCGGCCGTGCTCCACGGACAGATCCCGCACCTGCTGCTCATAGCCTTCGGTGGGATAGCCGCGCTCCCGCATGAGGGCGGTCACCAGCCGGTCGGCCTCCTCGACGGAATGCTCCGGGCTGTCGACGAACCGTTGCTGCACCCTCGACCAGTCCTGGGCGTAGCGCTCCCGCACCTCCGCGGGCAGCGGCTTGATGTCCAGCTTCGCGTGGCGCGCCTCGCGCCGGCTGAGGTCACGCTCGGCCGCCAGCCTGCTGTCCCGGGCTTCGACCGTCCGCGCGTACTCCGGTCCGAACCGGTCCTGCAAATGCTTCCGCCGACGCGCCGTCCGGAGCGCGTAGGCGACGATCAGTACAACGATGAGCGCGATGATGATCGCGACAAGGACCCCCGACATCGGGCCTCCCGTGGTGAGTGAATCCCTGCCGGGGCGCCTGCCCCCGCCGAAAACTCCCACACCTCACATTCCGGCGATCACCGGACGCGCCCACGTCCCGGGCCACCGCCGCCGCGTGGCCCGCGTGCCGCGACCGATGGCCGGGCGTCCCGGTCACCCGAGGGGCGGGAACTCGCCCCGCGGGCGTCGGGCCTCGGGCGGGGCCGGGGGCCGCGGGTCCGCCGCGTACGTCCCGGCCCGGAACGCCCAGGCCCGGCACGCCCGACGCGGCGGACGCACGCCACCGGCCGTCGTGACGCCGCTGGCCGGGGCACCCGGCCGGACCCGCCGGCCGGGTGCCCCGGTCGCCGCTCCGGCCCACTCCTACCGGGCCCGCGGCCCGTCCGGCCGAGGGCCGGTGGAGTCAGGAGGGCCGGCCGGGCCGCCCGGGCCGGCCGGGTGCGTGTGGAGGTCGCCGCCCTGAACGGCGAACACCGTCCCGAAGTCGCGGGCGGTGTTGGTCTGCCGGCCGGCGAAGGCCCGGCGGGCGTCGGGGAAGGCACCGTCGGCGGCCGCGGCCAACCGGGCCAGGCCTTCGCGGCAGGAGGGGTCCCTGCGCAGCAGGGCCACCAGTTCCAGCGCCCAGAAGCCGAACAGCGCCCGCCGGACCTCCTCGGGCGTCTCGGCCTCGGCGACCAGAGCGGCGTTGCCGTCCAGCTGGGCCTCGATCGCGGCCCGGCGGCTCCGGTCGGCGCGGCGGAAGAGCCCGAGCACCGCGTCCCGGGTGCTCTGCCACAGGTCCGTGGCCATGGCCGTGACCACGACCGCGGCGCCCGCCTCGGCCAGGAGGGTCAGCTCGTCGTTCATGAACGCTCCTTCACGGCTTCCCGGTGAGGTGGATGTTCTGCGTGCCGTTCTGGGTCGCGTAGACCACGCCGTGCCCCGATGCCTTGTTGATCATCTTCGCTGCAGCCGGGGCCGGGGCCGGGGCCGGGGCCGGAGCCGCAGCCAGGGGCAGGGTCGGGACGGGGGGCCCGCCCGTCCGCCTCCCGGGACCGACGGCTTCCGGCGGAACCGCCGTCGCTCCGGGCAGGTGGAGCCAGGCGCTTGCGGCGTACTCCTTCTCCGCGAGGGCGACCCGGTGGAAGGAGGCCGGGTCGATGCCGGGGTAGCCGTGGCTCACGGTCTCGTCGTGGAAGTGCTGCGAGACCAGGAGCGAGGCGGTCACCGTCTCCGGTGCCTCGGCCAGCGCGGTGCGGGCCACGGCCGCGTCCAGCAGCCGGGCGAGGACTTCGAGGGGCCGGCCGGTGACCTCGCCGGCCGGCCCCAGGCACACGTCCCCGGCGTGCAGCGCGATGCGGACCCGGATGCGGGTGGCCGGCCCCGCCAGACGGTTGTGGGCGCGGAGACGCGCGGTGAGCTCATGGACCAGGGGGTGGATCAGCTTCGTCTTCCGCGCGCCGGCCGGCGCGACCACCCGTACCCCGTCGCCCAGGTCGTCGCGCAGACACGCCTCCCACTCCAGCCCGGCGCACCCGAACGACTCCCGGAGCGCCTCCCACAGCACCTCGCGGATCCGCTGCAACGCGACATTGCCGCGCCCCGCCGAGCGCTCGATGTCCACGGCCAGCAGGGCCCGGTGTTCCACCTTCTGCTCCATCAGTCCTCCTCGGGCGGCGGACCCGCCGCCGTGTGTCCGCGGACGCCGGCACGGCACGGCACGGCACGCCGCGCCGCCCCCCCCCGGCCCGGCCGGGGTCCCGTCCGGGCCGTGCGCTGACCCCACTGTCCCCCGGTCCGGCGGTGGACATCCCGTCGTCGTACGGCATTCCGTCGTCGTACGGCACCGGGCCGTACGGCATCGGGCCCGCGGCCGGCGGCGTCCGGCGGGGTACCGGGCACGCGCCCAGGGCCCACACTGGGTCCCGGCGTTGCATCCCTGGCCTTGGTGAGGGTGGAAGACCCATGAACGACCCGGACACGAACCGAGCCGACCGAGCCGACCGAGACGGTCGGGAGGGCCGAGACGGTCGGGAGAGCCGACGCGACCGGCGTGACCGGCGCGCCCGCGACGAGCGCGTCTGGCCGCCGTCGAGCCTGCTGGGCGGTCTCGCCCCGGCCGAACGCGACCAACTCCTCGCCCTCGGCGCGCGGATGCCGTACGAGGCGGACCGCGTGCTCATCCGCGAATCGGACCGCACCGACCACGTGCTGGTCCTCCTCGACGGCGTCGTGAAGGTGACCGGGCGCACGCACGACGGCCGGGACGCCCTGCTGGCCGTCCGGATGGGCGGGGACCTGGTCGGCGAACTCGCCGCGGTGGACGGCGGCCCCCGGTCGGCGACGGTCACCACCTGCGGGCCCGTCACCGCCCGGACCGTCACCCGCGCCGACTTCCTCGGCTGCCTGCGACGAGAACCCCGGATCGCCCACGCGGTCAACGCCTCCGTCGTGACCAAACTGCGCGCCGCCAACACCCACCGCGTCGACTTCACCGGATGCGGGGCCGCCACCCGGCTGGCCCGGGTGCTGCACCACATCGCGATGACCTACGGCGAGCGCACCGGCGACGGGGCCGTGATCCGCTGGCCGATCACCCAGCCGGAACTGGCCACCCTGTCCGGCGCGGCGGAGCCCACCGTCCACAAGGCGCTGCGCGGCCTCCGCGAAGCGGGTGTGGTCGCGACCGGCTACCGGACCATCGCGGTGGTGGACCTCGCCCGGTTGAGCCGCATCGCCTTCGACCAGGAGTAGCCGCCCCGCCGCCCGGCCGCCGGGGCCCGCCGGCGGCAGGACCGATGCCCAGACCGCTGGAGGGACCGGCGGAGGGACGGGCGGAGACCGGCGGAGGGACGGGCGGAGCCACCGGCGGCGGGACCGTCCGAGGGGCCACCGGAGGGACCGGTGGAGGAATCGAGCAGAAACCGTCCTACGACGGTATCGCGGCCCACCGCCCTCGCTAGCGTGGGCCACGGGCCGACGGCCGACCGGGGCCGGCCGGACGGGACCGGCCGCCGTGCCGTCCCCGGGACCGGAGCCCCGACATCTCGGACCCCGCCCTCCGGTGGCGCGGCGGGGGTCGCCATGGGGGCGGTCGCGCTCCGCGCGACCGGAAAGGCGGTGCACTGATGGAACAGCCGGACGCAACCGGTGGCACGACGACCGGCCCGGGCCGGGACACCCGGAACGACCCGGCCCCGGCCGGCCGGGACCGGGACGCCCGGACGGCCGCCCCGGACACGCACGGCCCCCGGGCGGACGGCGCGGGGGCCGGGTACCACGTGGGCATCGGCGGCAGCGCGGCCGGCGCCGTGGTCGCGGGCCACCACAACGTGGTGGTCGACGCGCAGCACGGGTCCACCGTGAACCTCCTGGTGGAGCGCGAACGGCCCCGGCCGGTGCGCCGCGCCCGGGTCGAGCTGCTGCCACGGCGGCAGCACACCCCGCTGGGCCGGGAGGCCGAACTGGCGGCACTGGCCGACGCCGTCCGGGCCGGAGGCCCCGTGCAGGTGTGGGGACCGCCCGGCGTCGGCAAGAGCACCCTGCTGCGTCACGCCGCCCGGACCCTGGAACCCGGGCCGGACGGCGTGCTGTTCCTCGTCGCGCACCACCGGGAACCGGGGGACCTGGCCCAGGAGGTGTTCGAGGCGTGCTACGAAGCGGCCGGGTACGCCCCGTCGGCCAACGAACTCCGGCGGCTGATGGCCGGCATCCGGGTGACGGTCTACCTCGACAACGCCGAGCTGACCGAGGACGCGTTGCGGGAACTCATGGACGCCGCCCCCGGCGCGACGTTCGTCCTCTCCGGCCGGGAGAGGACCCTGCTGGGCGACGGCACGGCCCTGGAACTCGACGGACTCGACCGGGCCGCGGGCCTGCGGCTGCTCACCCGGGGACTCGCCCACCCGGCCCCCGGGAGCGAACACGTCGCCGCCGAACTGTGGAAAGCGGCGGCCGGCCGGCCGCTGCTGCTGCTGCGCGCGGCCGCCCTCGCCCGGCCCGACGCCTCGGGAAGAGCGGTGCTGCCCCGGCCCGGCACGATGGCCGACCTGCTGCCGCTGCTGCTCGACCAGCTCGACGCACAAGCCATGGGCGCGCTGCGTCTGCTGGCCACACTGCACGACGCGGAGCTGGACCCGGTGCACGTCGGCGCCCTGGCCGGCGCACCGGACCCGGCCGCCCTGTGCGGCCGACTGGTGGACCTCGGGCTGGCCCAGGCCACCGAGCACGGATTTCGCTGCGCGGCGGACGCGGCGCAGGCGCTGCGGGAACGCGATCCGGCGCCGTATCCCGTCGACCGGTTGTGCGAGCACCTCGCGCACTGGGCCGCACAGCCGTCGACGTCACCGGGCCAGGTCGCCGCGCACGCCCGGGCGCTGGAGCTCGCGGCCCAGCTGGCGGAGCGGGCGGGCCGGCCCGACCTCGCGGTCCGGGTCACCCGCGCCGCGTCACCCGCGCTGGCCCGTTCCCTGCGGTTCGGCGCGTGGGGCCGGGTCCTCGGACAGGGCCGCGTCGCCGCCCGGCAGGCGGGCGACCGGCGGGCCGCCGCCTACTTCACCCACGAGGAAGGCATCCGGAGCCTGCTGACCGGCCGGCGTGCCCTGTCCGGGATCCTGCTGGCCGAGGCCGCCGTGCTCTGGCGGCAGCTGGGTGACGGCCATGGTGCCGACGCCGCCGCGAGTGCCCAGCAGTACGTCCCGCCGCCGGCACCCGGCCAGGGTGAGGGGTGGTCCTCGCCCGGGACGCCCGGTGACGGTGGTCCCGTCCCGCCGGGGGACCCCACGGCGGCGCAGAACGGGGGCGTGCCCGGGGGAGACGGGGCGGCGGGACCCGCCGGGAACGGCACGGGAGGCGACCCCACGGCCGGACCGAGCACGACGACGCCGGGCGGGGACCCGACCGCCGGACACGGCACGGTGCCCTCCGGCGCCGACCCCGTCACCGGGCAGGGTCCGGTGACGCCGGGCTCGCACCCCACCCCCGGACAGGGCGCGGGCCCGCCCAGTGGTGACACCACGGCAGGGCAGTCCGGGAGCGCCCCGGGAGGCGGTCCCGCCGCCGGACCTGGCACGGGCACCCCCGGCGGCGACCCCGCCGCCGGACAGAGCACGGTCGCCCCCGGCGGTGATTCCGCCACCGGCCAGGGCGGGTGGGCCCCGGACGGCGGCCCGGGCGCGGACCCCGGCAACCTCGCCCACCACGGGGCGGACCCCTTCGGGGGCGTGCCGCAGGGTCCGCCCGGCCCCGACCCGCTGACCGGACTGTCCGGTCCACCGGGGCCGGTACCACCCGGCGCGGGTGAGGCGGCCGGCCTCGCCGGCGGCACGGCGGGAGGCGCCGCCCCGGCGGGGGCCGTGGCCGCGGGGGGTGCCACCGCCGCGGGCGCGTCCACCCTGGCCGTCACGGTGGTGCTGAAGGTCCTGGCGGTCGTCGCCGCCCTCGTCATCGCAGGGGTGGCCGTCCATGAGCGGCAGACGTCGGACGACCCGCCGGCGGCCACCGGTCTGGCCGGGGTGTGGCAGGACGCCCAGGGCGGCCAGTACCGCTTCACGGAGTCGGCCTCCGGCGGGTACACCGTGACCGGAGCGACGATCTGCGGCGAGACGGTCACCCTGGAGTTCACCGACGACGGCGGCAGCTACCGCTCCTCCGACGAGCCGCTGTACGACACCAGCGGCGGTTCCTGCACCCGCATCGGGCATCTCGACACGACGATCACGCTCGGCTCGGACGGCAACTCCGCCGAGTGGGAACGGGAGTTGCCGCCGGGATCGTCCGCGAGCGACTGCAGCACCAACTGCGGGACGGTCACCCTGACCCGGGTGTCCTGACCCCTCGCGCAGACCCGTCCCTCACCCGTCCCCACCCAGGAGGTTCCGCATGACGTCCCCCACAGGTGACCAGTACACCGTCAAGATCGGCGGCGACGCCTCCGGCCCCGTGGTGGTGGGCCGCGACAACCACGTCGAGGTCCACCAGGACCGGCCGGAGGCCGGGAGCGGGGGCACACCGTCCGAGGCACAGCCGCCCCCCGGCCCGACGACCCAGACCAACACCGCCAAGGACCACGCGAGCCTGTTCACCGTCATGAACGGTGAACTGCACGTCCACCACGGCGACGGCTCCACGCCCCCCGCGCCTCCGGCCTGAGCACTCCACCGCGGCCCCGAGCACTCGCTCCGGCATCAGGTCTCACCGTGGAGACCTGGCGCCGCCGCATGTCCCGGCCCGCCGCCCGGTCCCCGGGCGCGAGCCGGCTCAGAGGCGCCGGCGACCGGATCGCGGCGCGGCGGAGCGGGGGGCGGCGGGTGGGGTGTCGAGGACGCGGAGAACGAGCCCCGCGGCGGGCCCGGTGCCGAGCGAGGTCGCTGTGCGGGGCAACCGGACTCCGCGCCCCGCCGGCGGCGGCCACGGCGGCCCTGACCGGCTCCGGGCCGGGGACGGCCCGGTGGTGTCCTCACCCGGCGCGGGCGGTGCGGCCCAGGCCCGGCATGAGGCACAGTGCGTTGTCGCGGTTGATGCCTCGGCGCCGGCAGGGCGTGAAGGCGGGGTCGGTGTCGACGGCGGGCACCGTGATGCCGGTGATGATGTCGGCCGAGGCCGCCGGCCAGTCGGTGCCGAAGAGGATCCGGTCGGCCCCCGCGGTCGCCACGAGGGTGCCGGCCGGTGCCAGCGGGCCGGCCGTGTCGTAGTGGAAGCGGTGCAGATGGTCCCGCACCAGGGAGGGATCGAGGGGCGGGGTGCAGAAGCCGCCGAACGCCTCCAGCCGGGTGGCGATGTGCGGCAGGAACCCGCCGGCGTGCGGCAGGATCACCGACAGGCGCGGATAGCGGTCGAGGGTCCTGGTGCGGATCATGTTCACCGCGGCGCGTGTGGTGTCCAGCAGGAAGTCACACATGAAGTTGGGGATCCCCGGGACGGTGGGCACCCCGGGTGGTCCGCCCGGCAGGTCCAGCGGGTGCACGGCGAGCACCGTGGCACGGTCGTCGAGCTCGGCCAGGAGGCGCTCGTAGGAGGGATCACCGAGGTAGACGCCGTCGTAGCCGGCTTTGACACCGACACCGACCGCACCGAGGTCGTCGAGGGCGCGGCCGAGCGCCCACCCGGTGACGCCGGGATGGTCCGGCACGGCGGGGCCGAAGAAGGCGAACCGTCCCGGGTGATCGGCCATCAGGCGGCTCAGCGCCTCGAAGACGACGGTGAGGCCTTCCCGCGCCTGGGCCGCGGAGCGGTACCGGTCCTGCATGGTGGGGCTGAGGACGGCGGTCGCGATGCCGGCCCGGTCCATCAGCGCGAGGGTGGAGTCCAGGTCCCAGCGCGCCCACCACGGCAGTTCCCGCCGCCGCACCAGCCCCTCGCGCTCCGCCCAGTCCACCCACTCCGGAGCGGTGAAGTGGTGGTGGACATCGATCCTCGCCCGGCCGGCGTCGTCGCCCGGCGGGCTCGTCCGTGGCACAACCCTGCCGCCGCCGGCGGCGGCTTCGCCCGTGGCGGTGAGGGTGGCGGCCAGCGCACCGCCGGCCGCGAGCAGGCTGCGCCGGTTCACGGCCCGGTTCGACTCAGACATCCGCGTATCCCGTCCGTAGCGTCAAGCGTTGGCCCCGTGACCACAGTGGACGGGCGGCGGATCCGCCGCCACCGGGGTGGTCCCGGCGGGCCGGCCGTTCCCCCGGCAGGCGTCACCGCCCAGGCCCGGCCCCGTCCCCACCGCGACGGGGCGGCAGGGAACGGGACGGGCCGGCACCGCCGCGGTGGTGGCACCGGGGCCGCCACGCGAGCCCCGTGGCCCCCACGCGTGCGCCGGGCGCGGCCGGGGTGTCGGCGGATGTGGTCCTGGTCCGCCGGCGGCACGGAACAGCGTCCGTCGGCGACGCGGAATAACCGTGTGGAACAAGCGAGTTGATCACGGTGAGTCCCGTCCGACCGCCAGCAGCGCCGCATGGAGCACCGATGAGCCGTACCCCTTCGCCCGCCGCCGGCTCCGTCCCCGAGCCCGCGTCCGCGCCCGGCCCCGGTGCCGCGCCCGCTCCCGAAGCGGTGGCCGGGACCGGTGCCGAGGCTCTGCGGGGGCGCACCGTGGTGCTGATCGGCGGCGGCTCGGGCATCGGTCTGAGCGTGGCGCACCGGGCCGTGGCGGCGGGTGCCCGCGTGGTGCTGGGCGGTCGCACGCCGGAGCGGCTGGCAGCCGCCGCCGATCGGCTGGGCCCGGCGGCCTCCTGGCGGAGCGTGGACACCACCGACACGGCGTCCCTGGCCGCGTTCTTCGCACCGCTGGAGCGGGTGGACCACCTGTTCACCTCCGCCGCCTCCTACCGGGTGGGCCCGATGCTCCGGCTGAGCGACGAGGACGCCCGGAGCCCGTTCGACTCGAAGTTCTGGGGCCAGTACCACGCGGTCCGGCACGCCGCGCCCAAGCTGGCCGCCGACGGCTCGGTGGTCCTGATGTCCGGCGCGGCCGGTGCCCGTCCGCCGGCTCCCGCGCCCGCCTACGCGGCCTGCAACGCGGCGATCGAGGGACTGGGGCGCGGCCTGGCGGTCGAGCTGGCGCCGGTCCGGGTCAACGTCGTCTCGCCCGGCACGGTGGACGGCAACCTGTGGGCGGGCCGCCCGGCCGCGGACCGGGAGGCGGCGTTCGCCCAGTACCGCCGGGACGCCCTGCTGCACCGGCCGGGCACGGAGGACGAGATCGCACACGCCGTGGTGTTCCTGTTCACCAACGGCTTCACCACCGGCTCGACCCTGTACCCCGACGGCGGCTACACGCTGCGCTGACGCGCACGGCCGCCTCGGGGACCGTGGCCCGCGTCCGGCCCCGGCCGGTACCGGCGCCCAGCCCGGCGACCTCCGTCCGTCCGGGTCTCGCCACCTGTCCGGCCCCCGCCCGGTCGGCTCGGGCGCCGGGCCCGCCACCGGCGAGCAGCGTCCGGATCGCCGGACCCCCGCCGGTACGGGAGCCGCGGCGCCATACGGAGGCCGCCCCCCGGGGGGGCGCGGTCCGGCCCGGGTGTCCATCTCGAACGGGTAGGCGAGCATCGTTCCCGGGGCGAGCAGCGGCGCGGGCGCCTCCACCCGCTCGGCACCTCTCACGTGCGCCGAAAGGGGGTAATGAACCGATTCACGCCTGACTTGCGGAGATTTATCGTGAATAGTGGAGTTCTGGTGGACAGCGCATGCCTGAGGGCGGACGGGAGAATCTACGATGCTGGATCTCCTGCTGCGCCCGCACTGCGATCTCCATATGGCGCAGACCGGTGCGCCGCCGCTCAGGCCGACCCTGCACACCGTCGAGGAGCCGCCGGCCTCCTCGCCCCCGACCGCCCCTTACGTGGTCAAGCAGGTACCGATCGGGCAGTGCGAGTTCGAGTTCTTCGCCCCCCACAAGCCGAAGGGCCAGCGCCTCCAGGGCGTGCCCACGTACAGCAAGGCCAACGGGACCATCACCGCCCCCGCCACCGGGATCTTCCTCTTCCAGGCGCACTTCGCGGACCGGTACCTGGTCGGCCGGCTCCAGGTGCACCGCTCGATGGACACCTGGTGGTTCGGCAACGACTCCCTCACCACCGCCCTCGACCCCACCGTCGGCCACGCCCAGCCGTCGGTCTACGCCAAGTTCAGCGACGACGACACCGGGACGGACCTGATCGGTGACATCACCGGGCACGGCTATGTCGAGCTGAAGTCGCTCGACCCCACCAAGGTCGTGGTGATGCCCGACGGCCGGCTGAGAGGGGCGGTCGTCACCCAGCCCAACGAGACGTGGACCGTCTCCGGCACCGCCCTGGGGCGCGTGGAGTTCCTGCCGGTGCGGGTGGTGGACTACTCGGCGGAACACCCGCTCACGCAGAGGCACGGGAGCCTGACCGACCTGGACAACAAGCACAACGTGCTGTTCCTCGCCGAAGGCTTCCGGGAACAGGACCGGGCGCGGTTCGACGAGATCGTCACCCGGGTCACGCACGAGCTGTTCGAGAAGCCCGCACACCAGCCGTACGGGATGCTGCGCGACGGCTTCAACGTCTTCGCGGCCTTCAGTCCGTCCGGGCAGCACATGGCGACCTGCGGCTTCCCGGTGACCGATGCCCGCGAGCAGGTGGTGGAGGGACGGGTGAAGGGCATCGGCGTGCCCGTTCCGGACAACCGCCGTGGCCCTCGGGGCGACCTGTACACCCTGGAGGACCTGGTCCGGAAGGTCGGTCTGCCCCGGCGCGGCGAACAGCGCACGCCGCCCGAGCTCCTGACCGAGTGGGGAACCCTGGACCTGGACAGGTTCGAGCCGGACAAGGTGGACCCCCCGCTCGTCGAGGCGTGGAAGAAACACCGGACGGGCGGGATCCTGCAGACCCGCGACACCTTCTTCGGTCTGTGCGTGGGGGTCCGGCTCGCCGATCGGTCGTCGGAAAAGGGCGCGGTGCCCAAACCCGCCCAGGACGGCCCGAACGACCCGGTGGTGAAGACCTTCGTCGCCCGGATGTACGAGTTCTTCCGGAACCAGCCGACCCGGCGCATCGGGTTCGACCCGCGCCGCCACCCGCCCGCGTACTTCCTGCCCCAGGGTTTCATCCACCGCCAGCACACCTTCCACCGCTACCTCGACAGCGTGCGGGTGCCCGGCTCCACGCTCGCGATCGGGGCCCAGTGGCAGCCGGACCCGTCCCGGTTCCGGCGGAGCTACGGTCTGGTCGGCCTGATCGTCAACGACAGCCTGTGGGGCGGCACCAACTTCCAGACGGCGCTCGCCCTGTCGCTGAACCGGCACCAGGAGCTCGCCTACGTCTATCCGAGCGCGGTGGAACGGCAGCTCAGACGCCGGGACCCGGAGTCCGCCCTCCCCATCGACTGGGACGACGCCGTCGCGGGGATGGCACACGAATTCGCCCACACCTTCAACCTGGGTGACGAGTACGAGTTCTTCGCCCTCGACGAGAGCCTCCCGCTGCCGGCCGAGGACCTGGCCCGGGACAACGTCTCCCAGCTCGGATTCCTGGTGGCGGGGGCGCCGGCCGACCGCCATGTCGACCCCGACAAGGTCAAATGGCTGAAGCTGCCCCGTATCCGCGCGGCGGCGGTGCTGCTCGCCGACTCGGTGAACGTGACCAGCCCGGTCAGGGGCGTCAAACTCACCATCGGCACCGGCAACACCGCCGAGTGGGAGCAGGCCCGCACACGCTCCACCGAGGTGCGGCTGCGCGCCTTCAACCCACCGGCCGACGGCCGGCAGCTCCCCCTGAAGGAGACCTCGGACGAGTACCTCCCCGGACTGCTCGTCGGGCAGGTCCTCGCCGCGGAGGGCGCGATCGTCCTCACCCGCGCCGGAACCACGACCTTCCCGCTGTTCCGGAAGGGCTCCCTCGTCTACATCCCGCTCAAGGACAACCACGGCCAGCCGCTCGCCGTGGTGGAACAGAAGGTGCTCAACCACCTCCGGACCAACAAGGCCCCGCTCAACCGCAACCCGGACCGGAAGACCCCCACCAAGGCCGAGGACGTACCGGTGGACATCCCCGGCTTCGACGCCCCCTGCCGGCCGGCCCGGCTGATCGGGATCTTCGAAGGCGCCGCCAACTTCTCCAACTCGCACTACCGGCCGACCGGCCGGTGCAAGATGCGCGACGGCCCGATGGAGTTCTGCTTCGTCTGCGCGTGGCTGATCGTCAACCGCGTCAACCCCGCCCTGCACCCCCTCCTCGACAAGAACCACTACCCGGAGTCGAAGAAGGAGGCGAAGAAGCATGAGTGAGCCGGGCACGTTCGAGCGCGTGCTGGCCGGGATCGGGCAGGCGCTGCTGCCGCTGCGTCAGGCGCTGGCGTCGCCCGCCGAGTTCTCCTCGCTCCTGCTGCGGCTGGGCTGGGTCACCGACACCGTCCCGCAGCCGTTCGTGGACCTCCGCGCCGGCGTCGAGACCCTGTACGACGCCCTGCGCGGACTGCTCGGAGACGGCGGCCTGAGCGTCGGCGGCTCGGTCGGCGACGGCGGGGCGTCCGCCGAGGTCTCCTTCCACCCGGACGACGTCAAACGCGCACTCGCCGCCGTGCAGGGCGTGGTCAGGGCCATCCGGGCGATCGCCGACGCACCCGCCTCCGCCATCCCGGCCTCGCTGCGCGCGGACGGCTTCCAGCAGATCTTCCCCCGCCAGCTGCTCGACCACCTGCTCATCGACTACCTGCGGCGCTACCACCCGGGGATCGGCTTCGCCCTGCGCAGCCTGGGCGTGGCCAGGGCCTCCTACGCCCCGGCGGCCGGCGGCCGCCCGCCGTACCTGGGCCTCACCCTCGACATCGGCGCACTGCCCCGGCTGCTGACCGACCCGGCGCAGGTCCTGAAGGACGCGTTCGGCTGGGGCGGCCCCGGCTTCGACCCGGCCGTGCTGCTGTCCCAGCTGGACAACCTGCTGCGCGCCCTGAGCCTGAACGTGGACATCGGCGAGGTCCCCGAGGCCACCGTCGCGGCCGTCCAGGGCTCCCTGCCCGGCCCGCTGTCACCGCCGTCCGAGGCGCTGAGCGCGGTCGTCTTCGAACGCTTCGGAGCCGGTACCCGGATGTCCGCGGGAGCCCGGCTGATGGAGCTGCCCGCCACCGACGGCGCCCCGCCCGGCCTGGCGCTGCTGCCGTCCTTCGCCGGGACCCAGGGGTTCCGCTTCGAACTCGGCCCGGACCTGGCCGTCACCGTCTCCAGCGACCTGGACCTGTCCCGCGGCGTCGCGCTGCTGGTCCGACCCGGCCGGGGCGTGGAGATCGTCGCGGGGTTCGAAGCGCCCGGCACCCCCGCCCGCACCAAGGGCACCCTCGACGTCCGGGTCGACCGGTTCGGCCCGGCCGGCGCACCGGTCGTCGTCCTCGGCTCGCCCGGCGGCACCCGCCTGCAGTGCCGCCGCATCGGCGGCGCGGGCGGTGTGCGGATGGTGGGGGAGCACCCCGACCTGTTCGCGGAGATCGAGCTGGACGGCCTGGAATTCGTCCTCTCACCCGCGGGCGCCGACGGCTTCCTCGCCTCCGTGCTGCCCCGCGAGGGATTCACCCTCGGCGCCGACCTCGCCCTGGGCGTCTCGCACCAGCAGGGCTTCTACTTCCGCGGCACCTCCCACCTGGAGATCCGGCTCCCGGTACACCTGGAGCTCGGCCCGCTGGAGATCCAGGGACTGACCCTCTCCGCGGCACCGGCCGGGGACCGGCTGCCGGTCGTCGCCGCCGCCTCCTTCCGCGCACGGCTCGGCCCGCTCACCGCGGTGGTCGAACAGATCGGCCTGCGGGCCGACCTGGCCTTCCGGCCGCAGCACGACGGCAACCTCGGCCCGCTGGACATCACCTTCGCCTTCCAGCCGCCCAGGGGCGTGGGCCTGTCGCTGGACGTCGGGCCCGTCAAAGGCGGCGGATTCCTCCTCTTCGACCCCGACCACGGCGAGTACGCCGGGGCGCTGGAGCTGGAGTTCGCCGGCTTCCTGGAGCTCAAGGCGATCGGCCTGATCAGCACCCGCATGCCGGACGGCACCGGCGGATTCTCCCTGCTGATCGTGATCACCACCGAGTTCGCCGGACCGGGCCTCCAGCTCGGGTACGGCTTCACCCTGCTCGCCGTGGGCGGAATCATCGGCCTGAACCGCCGGATGGACCTGCGGGCGCTGGCGGAGGGCGTGCGCACCGGCGCCGTCGAGTCGGTGATGTTCCCCGAGGACGTCGTCGCCAACGCCCCCCGGATCCTGTCCGACCTGCGCCGCTTCTTCCCGCCCGAGGAGGGCAGGTTCCTCGTCGGACCGATGGCCAGGATCGGCTGGGGGACCCCGACGCTGGTCAGCGTCGCACTCGGGGTGGTCATCGAGGTCCCGCCCGGCAACATCGCCGTCCTCGGCGTGCTCAAGTGCGTCCTGCCCGGTGCGGACCTGCCGCTGCTGGCGCTCCAGGTCAACTTCGTGGGTGCCCTGGAGCCCGAGCGGTCCAGGCTGTGGTTCTTCGCCGAACTCTTCGACTCGCGCATCCTGATGATGACCCTGGACGGCGGCATGGGCCTGCTCGTGGCCTGGGGCGACGAGCCGGACTTCGTCCTCACGGTGGGCGGGTTCCACCCCTCCTTCCGGCCGCCGCCGCTGCCCTTCCCGGTGCCCAAACGCCTCTCGGTGGACATCCTCAACATGCCGGGCCGGCTCATCCGGGTGTCCGGGTACTTCGCCGTCACCAGCAACACCGTCCAGTTCGGTGCCGCGGCCGAACTCAGACTGGGCTTCGCCGGTTTCGGCGTCGAGGGCCACCTGGCGTTCGACGCGCTGTTCCGCTTCTCGCCCTTCGCGTTCCTCGTCTCGGTCTCCGCCGGGGTCACCCTGAAGGCGTTCGGTGTCGGGGTCTTCGGCATCGACCTGCGGCTCCAGCTGGAGGGCCCGGCCCCGTGGCGGGCACACGGCCGCGGTTCGGTCTCCCTGTTGTTCCTGGAGATCTCCGCCGACTTCGACATCACCTGGGGCGAGGAACACCACACCACCCTGCCGCCGATCGCCGTCCTCCCCCTGCTCACCGGCGAGTTCGGCAAGCACGAGGGCTGGCGGACCCAGCTCCCCTCGGGGGGCTTCGACCCCCTGGTGACCCTCCGGCAGCCGGCCGCCACCGGCGAGCTGGTCCTGCACCCGCTCGGCACGCTGTCGATCCGGCAGCGGGCGGTACCGCTCGGGGTCCGCCTGGACCGGATCGGCGCCCAGCGACCGGGCGACGGCAGACGGTTCACCGTGGCACCGGCACCGGGCAGCGGGCTGGTCCAGATCTCCGTCACCGACGACCGCTTCGCCATGGCGCAGTTCCAGGACATGGACGACGCGGCCAAACTCTCCCGCCCGGCCTACGAGCTCCAGGACGCCGGCCTGGAGCTGACCTCCGCGGGCGGGGTGCTCCTGGCGCCGCGCGCGGTCCGCCGCAGCGCCCGGTACGAGCTGCACATCATCGACGGCGGCGTTCCGCAGGGCGCCGCGGCGGCGCGCCGCGTCGTCCCCATGGCGGGGCGCACCGCCACCGCCACCGAGACGGTCCCGCGCAGGAGGTACCACAGCGTCAGCCCCGCGGTGTTCCGGCAGATGCTCCAGGGCAGCAGCACCAGCCGGTCACCGCTGTCGCAGCGGGAGGCCCGGCTGCGCCGGCCGTTCGCCCCGGAGGAGACGGTACGGCTGACCGCCAAGCGCTATGTCGTGGCCAACGTCCGCAACAACGTCCAGGCCTACCCGCCGGGCGGCGGCCGCTCCGCCCCGGCCGGCTTCCGCAGCCTGACCACCGCCCAGGACGCCCTCGCCGATTGGATCGGCCGGGACGCCGCCCTGGCCGGGGCCCTGCACGTGATCCCGGAGGACGAAGCCGTCGGCCGGCCGGGTGAGCCCGGGGCCTGGGCGTCCGCGGGCGTCCTGCCGTCCCCCGTGCGGGGCACCGACGCGGTCCGCCTGCTCAACGGCAAGGTGCTGATGGCCGGCGGCACCGACGGGGCCGGCACCGCGCTCGCGGCCACCGCGGTGTTCGACCCGGTCGCCGCCGTCTGGGACACGGCCCCGCCGCTGGCCACCGCCCGGCGCCGGCACACCACGTCCAGGCTCGCCGACGGCCGGGTCGTCGTGGCGGGCGGCCTCCCGTCCGGCACCGGCGGCGGCCTGGCCGGCGCGGAGATCTACGACCCGGCCACGGCCGTCTGGACGGCCACCGCGAACGGGCTGACCACCGCGCGCCACGGACACTCGGCCACCGCGCTGGGCGACGGCACGCTGCTGGTCGCCGGAGGTGTCGGCCCGGACGGCCGGGCGCTGGCCACCGCGGAGATCCTCGACCCGCTGACCCGCACCTGGTCCGCCGACACCCCGCCCATGACCGACGCGCGCACCGGCCACCAGGCCGTGCTGCTGGGCGACGGCAGGGTCCTGGTGGCCGGCGGCGCGCTGCCGACCGGCGGACCCGACAGCGCCGTGGCGTACTGCGAGCTCTACGATCCCGCGCACGGCTGGACCCCGACCGGCAGCCTGCACACACCGCGCACCGGCCACCGGGCGACGCTGCTGGCCGACGGCAGGGTCCTGGTCACCGGCGGGGACGCCGTCGCCGGGCCGGGCCCCTACCACCCGGGCAGCCTGCCCGACGCCGAGATCTACGACCCGGACACCGGCGCCTGGACCCGCCTTGCCCCCATGCCCGGGGGCCGCAGCCGGCACCGGTGCGTCGCCCTGCGCTCCGGCCGCGTCCTGGTCGTCGGCGGGACTGGCGGGCCCGCCCACGGCACGGGCTACCGCAGCGTCACCGTCCTCGACCCGGCGCGGGGCACCTGGACCACCACCGGGGGCCTGGCCGTCGGGCGGGCCGACTGCGCGGCGGTGGAACTGGCCGACGGCCGGGTGCTGGTGGCGGGCGGCACGGCCCTGGCCGGAGCCGCGGCCCCGGGCCCCGAACCCTTCCACCTGGCCGCGACCGCCGAGCTGTACCTCCCCTGAACCCCCGAACCACCCGGGTCCCGGTACGCGACCCGCCCCACCCCCGCCCCCCGACCACTGATCGGCCGAGCCCGACGACGGAAGGTCCCCCACCATGAGCAGTCCGACCCTGGCGGCCCCCTGCGGCCTGGACGGCCGCACGCGACCTGGCCAGGGCCACCGCCTGGTCCGGGCAGCACGACGGGCCGGTCGTGCTCCAGGCCGGCGGCAAGGTCCTGGTCGCCGGCGGCGCGGACGCCACGGGCGCCGCACTCGGGCAGGCCGCGGTCTACAACCCGGCCGACGACACCTGGACGCCCACCTCCACCCAGCCCTCGCCCCGGCGGCTGCACACGGTGACCCGGCTGGCCGACGGCAGGGTCCTGATCACCGGAGGCCTCACCGCACCCACCTCACCCGCACTGGCCTCGGCCGAGCTGTACGACCCGACGACCGGCAGCTGGACCCCGGCGGGCACCATGAAACAGGCCCGCTGGGGGCACAGCGCGGTGCTGCTGCCCAGCGGCAAGGTGCTGGTGGCCGGCGGCACCGCCGCCCGGTCGACCGGCACCACCCGGGCGCTGCGCTCGGCCGAACTGTTCGACCCCGCCGCCACCACCGACGCCCAGCGGTGGACCCCGGCCGCCGACATGACCGATGCGCGCACCGGCCACCCCGCCGTCGTCCTCCAGGGCGGCAAGGTGCTGGTGGCCGGCGGCACCGCACCCGTGGGCACCGCCCAGGACCCGGCGCTCGCCTTCTGCGAGCTGTACGACGCGGACCGGGACGCCTGGACACCGACCGGCAACCTGGTGCACCCCCGCGCGCTGCACCAGGCCACCCCCCTCTCCGCCACCGCCGTCCTGGTGACCGGCGGACGGGCACCGGGCGCCTCCGAGGACGGCACGTTCGACCCGCTGAGCCGCCGGACGGCGGAGCGCTACGACCTGACCACCGGCGTGTGGACACCGGTGAGGGACATGGACGCCGGCCGCGCCCGCCACCGCGCGGTCCCCTTCGGCGCGGGGAAGGTCCTGGTGATCGGCGGCACCGGCGGCGGCGACGAGGCCGGCTACCGCAGCGTGGCCCTGTACGACGCGGGCACCGACACCTGGACCGTCCGGCCCGGGCTCGGCACCGGACGGTGGGCCCTGGCCGCCGCGGTCCTCCCGGACAACCGGGTCCTCGTCACCGGGGGCGTGACCCGCTCCGGCCTCGCCGCCGCGGACCCGGCGGTCACCGAACTGACCGCCTCGTCGGAGATCTTCACCGGGAGCGGTGCGTGACCGAGAACGCCTACACCTTCCTGCCCTGGCTCCGGTCCGGTCTCACCACCCGCATCTCCGGCGACCCCGGGACCGCCCAGCGCGCCGCCGTACCGGTCGAGCTCACCGTCACCGGCGAGGCGCTGGACGGCACCCCGCTGACCGGCACCGTCAAGAAGGACGTGCAGCTCTACGGACCCGGCGACGTGGTCGGCGTGGGCGACCGGGCGATCTCCCGCCGCGAACCCCGGCCCGGCACCACCAACGTCGAACCCAACTACCTGGCCCACATCGAGTTCTACGACGAGGTCTTCCCCTGGCGCTACAGCCCCGCCCCGCACGGCGGCGGCCGGCTGATGCCCTGGCTCGCGCTGATCGTGCTGGCCGGCCGCACCGACCCGGCGGGAGAGCCGGCCGAGTTCGAGGAGGGACCGGCCGGCGGGGGACCGCTGCCGTACATCACCGTCAGGCGGCCGGACGCCCTGCCGCCCCACGACCAGCTGGGCGCCTGGGCGCACGTCCACGTGGACGGCTCGCTCGACACCGCCGTCGCCCAGGACCTCGACGGATCCGGCGACGCCGTGCTGCACCGCCTCGCCGACGTGCTGCGCACCGATCCGGACCGGGCCTGCGCCCGGCTGATGTGCCCGCGCCACCTCCGGCAGAACCAGGCCTACGACGCCTTCCTGGTGCCCGTGTTCGAGACCGGGCGGCTGGCCGGGCTGGGCCTGGACCCGCGGCGGGCGCCGCGCGCCCTGCAGCCGGCCTGGGGCCAGGGCTCCGGCTACCCCGGCCGGGACGCGGAGGACCGGCTGCCGTACTACCACCGCTGGTCCTTCACCACCGGCGCCACCGGCGACTTCGAGTACCTGGTCCGGCTGCTCGAACCCCGCCGCCCGGATCCGCGGGTCGGCCGCCGCGACATCGACGTGCACCGACCGGCCGGCCCCGGCCTCCCCGGCATCACCACGCCGGAGCCGATCGGCGGCGTCCTGCGGCTCGGCGGCGCGCTCCAGGTGCCCGAACCCCCGCTCGACGACTGGGAGAACTGGGACAACTGGTACGGCCGGCCGCCGCCCGCGGCGCCCTACCCGCACCCGTTCCAGCAGGCGCTGGCCAAGCTGGTCAACCTGGCCGAGGCCTACCAGCGGCAGACCCCCGAGGAGGCCCACCTGGCGCTCCCCGCCGGCCAGGCGGGCACGCTCGCGTCGGGCGTCGACCCGGTGATCACCCCGCCGCTCTACGGGCGCTGGCACGCCATGACCTCCCAGCTGCTGGTCGACGGCGACGGGGACCCGCTGCCCGAGCCGGCCAACCGGAACTGGGTGCACCGGCTCAACCTGGACCCGCGCTACCGGGTCGCCGCGGGCTTCGGCACCCAGGTGGTGCAGGAGCGGCAGGAGGAGTTCATGGACGCCGCCTGGGCCCAGATCGGCGACGTCCTCCAGGCCAACGCACGGATCAGGGCCGCACAGCTGGCCCGCGAGGTCGGGCACCGGATCCAGGCCAAGCACCTGACCCCGCGCCCGGCCCCGGCCACCACGCCCGCGGCGGAGCCGGCGCCGTCGGGGAAGTACCTGACCCTGACCGCCCCTGCGCACGGCCGCGTCACCGCCCTCGTGGCGGCCGCCGCGGGAACGGCCACCGCCGAGCGGCTCGCCGTCGGCCACTGGGTGGCCGCCAGCCAGGTCTCGGCGGCGCCGCTGTCCGCGACGATGCGGCGGATCACCCGTCCCGGGGCACGGCTGATGAGGTCGCTGAAGTTCCCCGCGGACAAACCCCGCCACGCCCTGGTGCCGCGGATGGACGGCGCCCTGGGCGGGGTCACGGCCGCCCCGCCCAGGACCCGGCCGGCCGCCCTGATCACCCCGGCCCGGCTGCACCGCGAACTGCACCCGGTGATCGGGGTACAGCCGGCCGCCACCGGCACCAACCCGGTCCCCACCCTGCCGATGAGCCGCGACTTCGTGCTCAAGGAGCTCGGTGACCCCGTCACGCCCTCCACCGGCGGCACGGTGGACAGTCCGGAGGCCCAGCGCTTCAAGGGCGCGCTCGGCGAGCTCTACGAGGGCTGGGAGATCGCCGCCACCGTCGGGCAGCCGCCGCGCCCCCGGCCGCCGCTGGGGGTCACCGGCACCACCGGAGCCGTCCTCGACCGTCTGCGCGCGGACTCGACCGTGCCGCGGAGCCTGCTCAGGTCGGTGACCCTGCCCGAACGGCTGCGCGGGTTCGCCGAGAAGTTCGTCGAGGCCATGGCCTACCCGGTGTTCGACCTGCCGATGTACCGGTCACTGCTGGACAGGTCGGTGGACGTGTTCGTCCCCAACCTGCATTTGATCCCCGCGAACTCGATCACCCTGCTGGAGAACAACCGTCGGTTCATCGAGGCCTTCCTCGTCGGACTCAACCACGAGATGGCCAGGGAGATGCTCTGGCGCGAGTACCCGACCGACCAGCGCGGCAGCCCCTTCCGCCAGTTCTGGGACCCGCGCGCGGCCCTCTCCCCGCCCCACGAGACGGCCGAGCGGCGCCGCGAGCGGCTCCGCGACATCACACCCGTCCACCAGTGGGGGCCCACCGCCCTGCTCGGACAGAACGGCAACCGCCGGCGGCCCGCCGCCCCCGGCGTCCCCGCCAAGGAGGACCTGGTGCTGGTCATCCGCGGCGAGCTGCTGAAGAAGTACCCCAACGCCGCGGTGTACGCGCACAAGGCGGCCTGGCCGCTCGACCGGCACGGCAACCCGGTCACCACCGGCGAACGGGTCCTGGCCCCGCTCCCCGACGAGAACCACCCGACCGCGGACCTGGTCCGGCTGCCCCTGTACGAGGCCACCGTCGAACCGGACATCCACCTGCTGGGGTTCGACCTCGACGCGGCCGAGGCCCGCGGCCGGCCGCCCGGCGACCTGGGCTGGTTCTTCGTCATCAAGGAACGCCCCGGCGAGCCCCGGTTCGGCGCGGACGACACCGACGGCACACCGCCACCGGTCGAGGTCTGGAACGACCTCACCTGGCAGCACATCGACCCCAACCGTCTCGGATTCATCCGGTTCGCCGACACCGTCCGGGTCCCGCTGGTGCCGCTCGACGGGTCCGAGGACGACCAGGAGAAGCTGGAGCAACGGGGCGAGGACGACGGCCTGCCGCTGTGGCACGCCGACCTCAGCTCGGCCGACATCGCCTACATCCTCTTCCAGGCTCCGGTCCTGGTCGCCGTCCACGCACAGGAGATGCTCCCGGTATGGCCGAGAACGACCTGAACGACGACTACCCCGTCCTGCTCGGCCCGGTGCGGATCGAGACCCGGTTCACCGCGACGGAACTGCTGGTCCGCGTCTTCCCCGACGAATGGGCGGTGGACACCTTCGAACCCCTGCCGAGCGAGGCCGAACTGGCCGCGCTCGACGCGTACTGGACGGCGCTGTGGCGCAGCGGCGGCCGCCCGGCCGCCGAGCAGGCGGCCTGGCAGGAACTGGCCGCCCGGGTCCCCGCCGGCCGGGCGACCTGGCTGCTGCGCGACCGCACGCCCGCCAACCCCGGCGACCGCCCGCTCGCCGTCCCGCCGGACACCACCGTCCTGGTGGTCCTCGGCCCCACCGCCCCGGCCGCCGAGGACCGGACGCCGACGGTCTCCTACTGGACGGCCGTGTGGCGCGCGCACGGGGACCGCGCCGCGCTGCGGGCGGCCGACGCCGCGCTGCTCGCCGCCGTGGGGCCCGTCAGGGCGGCGGCCGTCCGGGCCCGCCGCCCGGCCGGCATCGAGGAGGCCCCGACCGCGTCCGGCGACGCGGTCCTGGTGGCGTTCCTGGTGATGCCGCGCCCGCCCGCCGCGCAGATCCGGCCGCAGTCGTGGACCGCGCCCGCCCGGGCCCGGCTGCTGCCCGACCACTTCCGGGTGATGGGCTGGGTCGGCCCTCGCCAGGTGTTCTCCGTCGAGGGGCAGCCGGTCCCGGCCACCCTGACCGTCGGCCCCGACCCGACCGCCACCGACCGGCTGAAGGTCGACGAGACCACCGGAGCGCTCCACGTCCCGGACGAACTGCGCTGGCTGACCGACTTCGACCGCGCCGTGGCCGTCGGCATGGGCGTGCGGATCCCGCTGGCCGACACCTTCCGCAACGGTCTCGACCGGCTGGTGGTGCTCGGCCTGCGGCGCGGGACCACCGCCGAACAGACCGCCACCGACCTCACCCGCCACCTGGCCCGCCAGCTGCACAGCCGTGCCGGACTGAGCCTGCTGCCCCAGGGCACCCCGACCAACAACAGCCCCCGCACGGCGGCCGGCCTGGACCCCGGGGCCGAGGCCGACGCGGGCCTGCGCTCGGAGGCACTGCTGCGGAACACCTCGGCCTCCACCGGCTGGAAGGACCGGACCGACGGCCGGTGGTTCGCCGAACTGCTCGGACTGGACCCGGCCGAACTCGCCGGGATGCCCTACGCCGACGGCACCGACCAGCGGGAGGCCCGGGCCGCCAACACCGCACTGTGGCCCGCCACCTGGGGCCACCACCTGAAAACCATGCTCAACCCCCTGCTCTCCCGCGCCGCGGTCGAGGAGACCAGGCGCTTCTTCGTCAGGCACGTCTCCGGGCGGGGGCCGGTACCCGCGGTGCGGATCGGCAGACAGCCGTACGGCATCCTGCCCACCACCGCCTTCTCCCGGCTCGCCTGGCCGGCCGCCGCGGCACACCGGCGCGGCCTGCACAAGGTGCTCACCGCCGCCGCCCAGGACTGGGCGACCGCCGCCGACAAGGTCGCCCGCCTCGGCGGCCCGGTCACCGACGTGCACCAGCACCTGCTGGACATCCTGGCCCTGCATCCCAGCTCGGCCGAGTACCACCAGCGGTACGCGCAGAGCGTCGAGGACATCTTCAACCGGGAGAACCTCGGTGCGCTCGGCCCCGCCGTGCTCCCCGCGCTGGACCGGCTGAACATGCCCGGCCCGATCCGCGCGCTGCTGACCCGCTTCGGCCACACCGGCACCGGCCCGGAACAGGACCCCGACATCATGCGCCGCCTCTTCGTGGACGAGCAGTACCCGCTGCTCGCCCCGCTCGTCGACGACCGGCCGCTGTCGGAGACCGACCCGGTCCGCCCCTACACCGCGGACGGCCGGAACTACCTCCGGTGGCTGGCCGCCCACGCGCGCACCGACCTGGAAGCCGTCCGCACCGAGGCCGGATTCCCGGCCGACGACCGCCCGTCCGCACTGCTGTACCTGCTGCTGCGGCACGCCCTGCTGCTCGGCTGGGCGGACGCCGCCACCGAACTGGCGATCAAGGCGCAGGTCGCCACCGCGACCGAGATCGCGGCGACCGACCCGCCGTTCATCCACGTGCGGATCCCGCAGCCCGGGCACCCCCTGCCCAGCGAGAGCCGCTTCCGGCGGCTGTACTCGCCCTCGTACGAGATCACCGGCCACCCCACCCGGCTGGTCGTCGACCACATCCCCAGGGTGCTCGCCACCGACCCCGGTACCACCCCCGGCACCGAGCGCCTGGCCGAGCAGGCCGACGCGCTGGAGGTGCTGGCCCCACTGCCCACCGCCCGGCTGGAGCGGCTGGCGGCCGAACACCTCGACTGCGCCACCTACCGGCTCGACGCCTGGCTCCTGGGCCTGGCCAACGAGCGGCTGTCGGAACTGCGGTACGGGCCCGACGGCTCCGCCCCGGCCGCACGCGGCGTCCACCTGGGGGCGTACGGCTGGCTGGACGACGTCCGACCGCGCACCGACCGGCTCACCCCCGCCCAGCTGACGGGACCGCTCGCGGACGTCTTCCAGGGCACCGCACCCCTGCTGCACGACCCGGACAACGGCGGATACCTGCACGCCCCGTCACCCGACCACGCCCGGACGGCCGCCGTGCTGCGGGCCGGCTACCTCGCCAACGGCTCGCGGGAGGAACCCGGTTCCTTCGCGGTGAACCTCAGCTCGGGCCGGGTCCGGGCCGCGCTGTCCGTCCTGGACGGCCTGCAACAGGGACAGTCGCTGGGTGCCCTGTTCGGCTACCGGCTGGAACGCGCCCTGCACGACAGCCACGCCCAGGCCGAGGTGGACAGCCTCGTCTCCGCCCTGCGACTGGTCTTCCCGCTGCGGGCCGGCCGGATCCCCCAGACCGCCCCGCAACCGGCGGACCCCTCCCGGCCCGTCGCCATCGAACAGATCGAGGCCCGGAACGTCATCGACGGACTCGCCCTGATCCGGCACCTGACCCGCGAGGACGTCCCCGACACCTACCCCTTCGGGCTGGGCAGCGAGCTCCCCCCGGCCACCGAGGACCAGCGGAAGGCCGTGGACGCGGCGGTGCGGGGCCTGCTGGACCTCCACGACGCGCTCGCCGACCTCGCCGTGGCCGAGGCAGCCCACCAGGCACTGGCGGGCAACACCGAACGGGCCGGTGCCACCCTGGACGCCTACGCCAAGGAGGGCCTGCCGCCCGACCCCGCGGTGGTCCGCACCCCCCGCAGCGGCACCACCCTCACCCACCGCTTCGGCCTGTGCCTCACCCCCGGCCTGGGCCCCGACCACGGGGCGCCGCTGCTCGGCCGCAACAACCCGCGGGCCCAGGCCGAGCCCGCCGTCAACGACTGGCTGCCCAGCCTGCTCCCCGCCCCCGCCACCGTGGTCGCCCGGGTCACCTGGACCGACCCGGTGAGCGGCCGGCCGGGCAGCCGCGACGTCACCCAGGCCGACACCGGCCTGCAGCCGATCGACCTGCTGTGGGCGCTGCGGCCGGCCGGCGAGGGAGCCATGACCGACCTCGACGACCGGCTCGTCGGGGTGGTCGTCGCCAAGGACAGCCCGCGGCCGGACGCCGAGCTGACCATCCGGTACACCGACCCGGTCGCCGGGAAGATCACCTTCTTCCAGCTCTCACCGCTGGTCGGTGCCCTCCGGTCCCTGCTCACCACCGGCCGCCCGCTGCGCCCCGGCGACCTGATGCCCGGAGCGGGCACCGAACCCGCCGGCCGGGAGGCCGACGCCGCCGTCTCCCTGCCCCGGGAACGCCCGGCCGCCGTCCGCGCCTCGCTGGAGACCCTCCGCCGGCAGCTGGACGACCACCTCGCCACCCTGGCACCGCTGTACCCGGAGGACGCCCCGCCCCGCCGCCCGGAACTGCTCGCCGGCATCGACACCCTGCTCACCGGATACGCCCAGCTGGTCACCACCGCCGCCGGGTTCGGCATGGTCCGCAGCGGCTGGGGCGAGATGGTCCAGTGGCGGCGCGGCGTGTTCACCGACGTGCTGGCCGCCGTGGCCGAGGTCGCGGAGCGGATGACCAGGGCGCTCGCCGAGGCCGACGCGCTGCTCGCCGCGTACGACGCACTGCCGGCCGGCACCTCCAACGCGGAACGCTTCCGGCTGCTCCAGCAGGCGGAACGGCTGATCGCCACCCGGCCGACCAGCCCCCTCCCGTCGAGCCCCCTGTCGATGCGCCTGACCGTCGGCAACCGCCGGCAGGCCTTCAACACGCGCCTGCAGGCCCTCAGGGCACAGGCCCGGACGACCAGGACCACCCTCAGCGGCCTGCTCGCCGAGGTCGCCGCCAAGCTGCCGCTGACCGACTTCGACCCCGCCGGACTGGACCTGACACCGTTCCAGGACCGGGTGGTCGCGCAGGGCCGCGACCTGCTGGACCGCTCCCTCGCGCTGAAGACGGAGATCAACCGCAGAGCGGCCGCCGCGGACGCCGCGCTGTCCGTCCTCGACGCGGCGGTCACCGGCCCGGACCGCGTCGCGGCGGCGACCGACGCGCTCAAGGCCCTCCTCGGCGAGGACGTCCTTGCGGTACCGGAGTTCACGCCCCCCGCCCAGCTCGCGGCCGACTGGGCCAAGGCCCGCGACGACAGCGGAAAACTGGTCCAGCACCTCACCCAGCCCCCGTTCGGGCGGGCCTTCCCGATCGACGACTGGGCCCACGGGATCGCCCGGGTACGCGACAAGCCCCGACTGTGGGAGAAGGCCGTCGTCCTGAGCGACGCGCTGCGCGGCACCGGCGGACTCCTCGGCGACCTGCTCCAGGCCAAGGAGCCGCAGCTGGTGCCGGTCCAGCTGCCCTACCGGCCGGACGACCACTGGCTGGCCATGGAGTTCAAGCCGGGGACCGGCGTCACCGAGGACAAGGTGCTGTTCACCGCGCACTACACACCCGCCCCGCTGCTCGGCTCCGCCACCCTCGTCGGCCTGCTGTTCGACGAGTGGACCGAGGTGATCCCCGCGGAACGGGAGACCACCGGGATCGCCGTCCACTTCGACGGCCCCGACTCCGAGCCGCCGCAGGCCATGCTGCTGGTCGTGCCGCCGGTGCGGACCGGAACCTGGAGCGAGGACGACCTGCTCCTGGCGGTCCGGGAGACCTACGAACTCGCCAAGGCGAGGGCCGTGGAACCGGCACACCTCGACGACAAGGCCTACGCCCACCTGCTCCCGGCCACGGTCATGCCGGCCACCCGGCAGCCGATCACCATCTCCACCGACCTCGCGATCGCCAACCAGCGCTGGAGGGCCGCCCATGACTGAACCCCGGATCGACGACCTGGCCCAGGCCCTGGCGGACCGTGCGAGGCCGGCCGTGGGGGTGTGGAACCGCCTGGAGGGCAGACCGCGCACCACCGACTTCACCCGGGCGCTGCGCGCCGAGGTCCGCGACGCGCTGTGGATGGTCACCCGGCAGTGGCAGCTCGGCGAGTTCCGCGGCTCGGACGCCGGCTCACCGGTCACCGCGACCTACTCGGTGGCGGCCTGCCCGCCGGACCGGTTTCGGCCCCACGGTGCCGCGGCCGGCCCGCTGCCCCGGGACCGGCCGCTGGAGACGGTGGCCGAGCGGCGCCCGCTGCCGTTCGCGTTCGGCACCGACCCGATCGGGTTCGACCTGCGGCTGGCCATCGGACGGCGGTGGATGAAGCTGCTGGGCGGGTCCGCGGTGCTGGGCAACCTGGTGTTCGACTTCCGGGGCCAGTACGTCAAGCGGTATCCGATCGCACCGCCCGACCCGGCGAAGGACGCCGACGCCCCCCGGGTGGCGCACCCCGAGGTGTGGGCGACCCTGCAGGCCGTCGCCGGACGCCGGATGGACGGCTACCTGCTCTACCGGCACATCAAGGACGGCGGCCGGGCCTCCGACGGCATCAACGACCTGCTGCACCTGCACTACCCCGCGCTCGACGCGCTCGGCGAGGACCTGGTCGCCTGGTTCGACGGCCTGATCGACCAGCCGGCCGGCGACACCACCTGGGACCCGCGCCGGCTCGAACACCGTTTCTCGGTGGCCGCCGCGGCCCCGGACGGCGGTGAGAAGGTCCTCACCGCCCAGGAGTACCCGGGGGGCGAACTCGACTGGCACGCCTTCTCCGTCGATCCGGGCACCCCGGTCGGCGGCACCGCGCCGCCGCCCCCGCCGCTCAACCGCACGGTGTTCCCCGCCCCGGTCCGCTACCAGGGCATGCCACTGCCCCGCTGGTGGGCCCTGGAGGACGGCGGCACCAACTTCGCCGCGGTCGCCCCGGACAGCACCGACCTGGCCCGGCTGATCTTCCTGGAGTTCGCCCTGGTCTACAGCAACGACTGGTACCAGCTCCCGTGCGACCTGCCCGCCGGGACGGTGGCGCGCGTCCAGGGCCTGGCGGTCACCGACGTGTTCGGCCAGCGGCTGTGGATCACCCCGGCCGGGA
Organism: Streptomyces pactum; assembly: GCF_016031615.1. Lineage (GTDB taxonomy): Bacteria > Actinomycetota > Actinomycetes > Streptomycetales > Streptomycetaceae > Streptomyces > Streptomyces pactus. Next base: position 144,707 of record NZ_JACYXC010000001.1, on the reverse strand, counting down.
CCGGGAGCGACGAGGACTGGCAGCGCTGGTCGATGTTCACCCTGGACACCATCGGCACCGAGGACGTGCCGGCCGACACCGGCCTCTTCCTGCCGCCCGGTGTGCCCAAGGTGGCGGACGGGCCGCCGCTGGAGGAGGTGTCGCTGGTCCGGGACGAGAACGCCAACCTGGTCTGGGGGCTGGAGAGGACCGTGCGGCTGGCCACCGGCGAAGGCCACCGGGGCAGCGAACTCGCCGCCGCGATCCAGGCCCACCACCTGCGCCTGCACCCGCCTGCCCCGCCGGACGACCCGCTGGCACCGGTCGCCTACCAGGCGATGAACTCGGTCCCGCAGAACTGGATCCCGTTCATCCCGGTGCACGTGCCCGGTGACAACCGCAGCATCCAGCTGCAGCGCGCGGCCATGCCGCACGTCGTCGGCTCCCTGCCGCCCGTCCAGCCGAGGACGGCCCTGCTGCGGGAGGGGCTCGACCTGCCCCAGCCACGGGGGTACTTCGTGAACGAGGAGGAGGTCCCGCAGTCCGGTACCCGGATCACGGTGGCCTACAACCGCGCCCGCTGGCGCGACGGCCGGGTGAGCGTCTGGCTCGCCGCCCATCGGGGCACCGGCCGGGGAGAGGGATCCAGCGGCCTCGCCTTCGACCTCCTCATCGACACCCCCGGCCCGGAGCGGTGACCGGCGGCACCCGCCGCCGGCGGCCCCGGGCACGCCGGCCGCGCACCGGCGGCCCCGGGACCGCCGGCGCGCCGTGTGCGCACCGGTCGGCGGCGACCGGTCCTCCTGAGCGACTCCGTTGAGCGACTCCGCGCCCTCGCGGGCGTTGCCCCGGGCCCCGGCGGCGCGCGCCCGCGCGATCAGCACGGTTCTGCCGGTGATCCGCCCGGCCGCCCGGCCCGGACCGGCCGGGCGGCCTTGCCGACGGCCGGTCCGGGCCGGGCCCGTCCCTGCTCACCGGCGGCCAGGGGCGCCCGCCGGGCTCCGCCCGCGGCCGGAACCGGCCGGTCCCCGGGGGCCGCAGCCGGTCAGCCGGCGGGGAGGGACGTGAGGCACGTGCCCCGGCCGAGGGCCGCCCCGACGGAGCCACCCGACGGGTCCGGACAGCGCGCCGGGTGCCGTCCGGGGCCGCCGGGCACGTGGATCAGGGTGACCGCACGCCGGAGCACGGCCCGCCGGGTGCCGGACGGTCCGGCCACGTCCACTCGATCCCGTACACGCCGGGAACGCACTTCGCGGGCAGCAGGTGCGTGGTGTGGAAGGCGTCGAGGCCGACGCGGTGGCGGCGCTGCGGCTCGCCGCCGAGCTGCCGGCGGTAGTAGTGCCAGCAGTTCGACGGCAGGGCCCGGGGGTGGAACCGCACGTGGAGCAGGTAGGCCTTCTGCGGCGTGGGGACGCGGCGCTCGTGCTGGTACGAGATGCCCGTGGCGGAGTACCGCACCGTGTACTCGACGACCGCGGTCTCGTTCACCGCCAGGCGGCGCCCGAGGGGGATGTCGGCCGCCACGCAGTCCACCTCCGGCAGGAACCGGACGGGCGGCGCCGGCCCGTACGGGACGGTGAGGTCGATCGTCTCCGCCTTCGGGAAGTCCAGGGAGTGGATGACCGTCAGGTGCTCGGCGCCGCTGCGCACCGCCCGGACCACCGTGGTGACGCGCGTCTCGTCGATGAAGCGCTCCTCGTTCACGTTCACCGTCTCGTGGACGACCAGTCGCCGCAGGCCGGCGTTGAAGTGGGGGAAGGCCGCACCGAGGACCCGCTCGACGTCGGAGTTCTCGCCGTAGACACCCCGGACGGCGACCGGGTCGTGCGGCGGTGCCCAGCCGCGTGGCCGGCGGGGACCCAGCAGCGAGCGCAGCGTGCCCGCCGGCAGGCCGAGCAGCGGTTCCAGCGCGTCGACGGCGCGCAGCGACTGGGCCTTCTCCGGCTGGCTGCGTCCGCTCTGCCAGTAACTGAGCGTGGCCGGACTGACGCTGATCCCGTGTGACCGGAGGTGGTCGCGGACCCGTTCCAGGGACAACCCGCGCCGGCGCAGGGCCTGGCGGAACACGGTCGCGAACGTCGCGTCGTCGGGACCGTCGGTGCGGGGGGCGTTCGGCATGATTCCTCCAGCCGGCGAGGAGGTCGTCACAGGTGGGGCCGGGGCCGGGATCCGGCGGGAACGACGCGTCCGTTCCGGGGCACACGGCCCGGCGGGCCGCCCACCCTATCCGGTGAGCGGCCCGTGAGCGCCTGTGCTGCGGCGATGGATCAGTTGGTGTTCAGGGTCAGCCCGTAGTAACGGAGAGTGTCGTCGAGCGGCTGGAAGTACGACGAGCCACGCGAGTTGACACCGGAGCACTGCTGACCGATCGGCCCGCCCGAGGTCATGCCCTGGGCCTGGTTGCCGGAGATGTAGGCGCCGCCGCTGTCCCCGCCCTCGGTGCAGACGCTGGAGGTGGCCAGGCCCGAGACGACGGTGTCCGGACCGCCGTTCTGGTCCTTGTAGGTGACGGTGACGTTGTAGGAGCCGACCGTGCCGCAGGTCCAGCCGGTGGTGGCGCCGGACTTGCACAGGGCGGCACCGGAGGCGGCGCGGCTGCTGCCCTTGACGGCTATGGGGCTGCTCTGGCCCCAGGTGCCCACGGACGTGGTGATCGAGTGGCCGGAGTAGACGGAGGCGATACCCATGTCCACGCTGCGGGTACCGAGCGCGAAGCGGGTCTTCACACCCTTGGCGAAGGCGGTGCCGTCGTACCGCAGGGTGGGCAGGTCCGACACGCAGTGCCCGGCCGTGACCAGGTACTGGTTGCCGGCCTGGTCCCGCGCGCCGTATCCGACGGAACACCACCCGCTGGTGTTGTTGATCGTCATCTTGCTGCCGGGGTAGATCGCGGCCTGGGGCGCGAGCTTCTCCTGCCCCCGCACGATCCTGACGGCCGAGCCGTGCTCGGCGGCCTTGGCCAGGAACGCCTTGGCGGCGGCCCCCCGGTCGTCGTTGACCTTGACGGTCACCTTGTCGGCGGCCAGGTCCACGGACCAGGCGACTACGCCGGAGGGGACTCTGGTGGAGGCGGCGGCGTCCAGCTCGGCCTTGATCTTGTCGAGCGCGGCCTGGCCGCGGGCGGGCACCCGGGCGGTGAGGCCGGCCTTCTCGATCCTGGCGACGTCCGAGGCCTCCTCGGCGTTGACGATCAGGTCGCCGGAGGCGTCGAAGAACGCCCCGTCGTCGGATATGCCGCTCTTCCGCAGGCCGGCCAGCTCGGCCTGCTGGGCGTCCTGCCGGTCCAGCCGGTCGACCGCGTCCTGCTCGCTCACCCCGAGGGAAGCGGCGAGCGCCTGCACCATCTCGGGCTGGTAGCGCCCGGTGGACGCCGTGCCCTGCGCCTGCGCCATGGTCTGGGTCCCCAGCACCGCGGAGGCCGAGAGGACAACGCCTACCGCGGCCATGCCGAATTTACGTGAGTTACGCACATTGATTCCTTCCGTGGAGCAGACAGGAACCGAGGGGGGTTATCGCCGAAACGTGCCGATGTCGCATCGCCGAAGAGTGGTTCCTGCCCGGCGGGAGTGGGAACTCGCCGCGTCCGGAACTATGGCCCGGCGCCTGAACGCGGTTCAAGGTGCGGAACAGCGGCAACATTTAACAGAAAGCGCGACGGAATTGTTGATTCGAATCGTGCCGCACCCCGCCTCGCCTGGACTTATGCCGGTATCTTCCGGGTCGGCCCCGGCCGGCTGGCGTGGCTGTGTCGGGCACGTGGCGGGCGAACGTGTGCGGAAGGTGCCTTCCGTCGGAAATTCCTGGCCGATCGACTCCTGGGTGGGCGCTCGTATCCGCGCCCGGAAATAGGAGAAGGTATATAGGCGCCGGCCGGCACCTGACGGGAGAACGAGCTCACCGGCACCGGTGGCTCCGACGATTCGGCACCGTCACAGAACAACGGCCGTGGTCGTCAGAGGCTGCGCGTACGGCCGGGGGCCCGCCGGGACGAGCTGACGGCCGGGCAGGCCCCGGCCGTCGGACACCCCATGACAGCCCGTCGCCCGGGAGTGCCGTATGACCGCGCGCCCGGACATCTCCGCGCGCCGTTTCATCGCCGACGGTCAAGCTGGCGCGCGGACCGGTTGCGGGATGATCCTGGCCTCGGACGGCATCGAGGTGACGTCCGAGGCCGCCGACGGGGCCGGGACCGTCGCGGCGGTGCGCCGCACGCGGCCCGGCGTCGCAGTTCTCCGGGGCGGTGACGCCGGCACGGCTCGTGGTGCCGTCGGACCACGTCGAGCCGACGGTATCCCGGGCACCGGAGAGCGGTGCCGGGAGCGGCCGCCGGCAGGCCCGGGCGGCGCCTGTCGCCGCACGCCCGGCGCCGAGTCCGCGCCGGCCCCGGGTCAGCCGCCGTTGGCTCCGGGGGCCGGCCCGTCGCCGTGCGTCCGTTCCGCGTCGCCCGCCAGCAGGGGCCGCTCGAAGATGGTGCGCAACACGATCGTGGTGCCGGTGCTCTGGATCGGCGGGATGGCGCGGATGCGGTCCAGCAGGTCCGCCAGTTCACCGGTGGACGCCACCCGCACCTTGATCAGGTAGCAGTCGTCGCCGGCCACCTGGTGCGCCTCCAGGACGCGGGGCTCGCGCCGCAGGGCCTCGTCCACCGTGCTGCGGACGTCCTCGCCCGGGCCGAAGCGCAGGGCGATGAACGCCGCGGTGGCGGCGTCGACGCTCTCCGGTGCCACCGCCGCCCGGTAGCCGGTGATGACCTGGTCCCGCTCCAGACGCTGGATCCGCTCCCGGACGGCGGGCTCGGACAGCTCCACGTCCTTGGCCAGCGCCCGCAGGGTCCGGCGCCCGTCGGTGCTCAGGGCCCGCAGCAGCGCCCGGTCGGTGTCGTCCAGTCGGCGACTCATCGAAGACAGCTCCTCCACTTCGCGGACCGTCGGCCCGGCCCGTTCCCCGGCCCGTGGTCACGGACCGCCGCGCGCCCGTGTCCGTGGACCGGGCGCACCGGCCGCGGCCGGTGCCGGCGTTCGGTCCGGTCGAACGGCTTGTCGAAGAACTCTCCCACACCTAATATGCGGAAACTATTATCGGATCTTACTTAAAAAGATGAGGTTGAGTGGCGGTGCTTCCGCGGATGAGGAAAGAACGCGTGCTGTCCTGGGCGGCCCTGGTCACCGTCTGGGTCGTCTGGGGCTCCACGTACTTCGGGATCAGCGTGGCGATCGAGACCATCCCGCCGTTCCTCATGGCCGGCTTCCGGTTCCTGGTCGCCGGACTGCTGGTGCTCGCCGTGGTGGGCCCGCGCCACGCCCGCGGCGCGCGGCGTCCGACCTGGCCGCACATCCGGTCCGCCGTCATCATCGGCGCCCTGATGCTGGTCGGCGGGAACGGCCTGGTCAGCGCCGGTGAGGAACACCTGGACTCCGGGCTGGCGGCGCTGGTCGTCGCCACCGTGCCGGTGTGGATGGTGCTGATCAACGCGCTCGTCACCCGCACCCGGATCGCGGCGACCGTGGTCGCGGCCCTGCTGCTGGGCACGGTCGGCATCGGGGTGCTGGTCGGCGGTCCCGGCGGGGAGGTGCACGCCGGAGCCGTGGCCATGGTGGTCATCGCCTCCGCGCTGTGGGCCGCCGGATCGGTGTACGCCCGCAGCGCGCCGCTGCCCTCCCACCCCATGGTGGTGACCGCCATCGAGATGATCGCCGCGGGCGTGATGCTGCTGCTCCTGGGCGTGGCGCTGGGCGAACCCGCCCGGCTGCGCCTGTCGGAGGTCTCCGCGGCCTCTCTGGCCGGGCTGGCGTGGCTGGTCTTCGCCGGTTCCATCGTGGCGTTCACCGCGTACATGTACGCCAACAGCACCCTGCCCAACGACACCGTGGCGACCTACGCCTACGTCAACCCGGTGATCGCGGTCATCCTGGGAGTGGCGCTGGGCGACGAATCCCTCGGGGCCAACGTCTACCTGGGCGGCGCGATCATCGTCGGCGCGGTGGTCCTCATCGTCACCGGCCGCTCCGCGAAACGCCGTTCGGACCGAGCGGCGCGGCCGGCCCCGACCGACCGTCCCACCGCCCCGGAGCCGCTGCCGGGCTCCACGGAGCACCGAGCCGACCCCGCACCACGGCCGGGCACCGCCGCCCCCGCCCCGGCCCCGGCCCCGGCCACCTGTACGTCCACCGCGACCCCCGAGGACACCACGACCCCCTGACACCACCACCCCTGACACCGCCACCCCCTGACACCGCCACCCCCTGACGCCGCCACCGAACGGGCGCCGGGTGCCGCCTACGGGGCCGCGACGGCTGACGGTGGGGGGCGCGGGGAGTGCCGCCGCATTGCGGCACAGGGGCCGGCCCGCGACCCCCGCGGGCCGGCCCGGTCTTTCCCGGCGCGGGCCGGCCCCCGCTCCGTGCCGCGGACGCGCGCGGCACCGCCGGCGGCCTCCGCCGGCCCCCGGGCCCCCCGGCGAACACGCGGTGGCCGTCCCCGCCCGCCCCGGCCGGGCCCTGTCCCACCGTCGCCGGAACGGGACCGGAGCACTAAGCGGTCCACACGGTGCCGCGGGCCTCGTACTCCAGCATGCCTTCCAGGCCCAGGGCGGCGTCGACGCCCAGTTCACGGCGGACCAGCCACAGGGCGAGGTCCAGTCCGGAGGTGACGCCGCCGGCGGTGACCAGGTCGCCGTCGTCGACGACCCGGGCCTGCTTCAGGACTCCGCCCTGTTCGACGAGGTCGGCCTGTGCCCGGTGGTGGGTGGTGCAGGGACGGCCGCGGGTGAGGCCGGCGGCGGACAGCAGCATCACGCCGGTGCACAGGCCGGCGATGGTCAGTCCCGGGCGCCGGGCGGCGGCCAGGGCCCGGGGCAGGGCGCCCCGGCGGATCTCGGCCCAGACGCCCGGATCCTCGCGGCGGGCGTAGCCGCCGCCGGGCACGACGAGGAGGTCCGCCTCCTCGGGCGCCCAACGGTGGTCCACGCGGAGCCGGGTGCCGAAGGTGGCGGTGACGGTACCGGGACCGTCGAGGGAGACGTAACGCACCTCGACGTCGCGCTCGGTGAAGTGGCCGGAGGCGGCGAGCACTTCGTAGGGCGCGGCGAGGTCGAGTTCCTCGACGCCCCGGAACAGCACCACGTGGGCGCGTAAGGGGTCACGGTCGCCCGACCCGGACGACGAGGCGGTACCGCTCGCCGGGGTGGCGGCCGTGGCGGCGGGCACGCCGCTCGCCAGGCCGGCGGCACCGGCGGTGGCCGCGGTGCGCAGCAGGGTACGTCGGTTCACACGGTTCTCCTGGTGTTCGTCGCCGGCGGATCGCGACGGTCGGTGGGGGAGCGGTTCGTCCACGGGCCCGGCCGTGAGACGGGAACGCGGCCAGTCTCCCGGCGGCCGCCGCACCGTGACACCGGCAGGCGTGCCCTTGTCGCGGAAGATACGGCCAGACCGGGCAGCCTCAAGTGTCGCCGGTGACGGGAAGCGGACCGGGGCGGACGTGCTCGCGGCCGGACGCCGTCACGACCGCCGTGCACCGGGGCCGGGCGATGCGGCGAGGGGCCGGGCGGCGCGGTGCCTCGCCGCGGGGCACCCGGGCTCCGTCAGTGCGCCAACTGCCGTGTCCACCAGAGATTTTCCGCGTGGGGGTGACCCGTGCGGGCCGGAAAGCCGGCCGTGTCCGCCGGTGACCGGCCGAACGGCGCCAGGTGGGGCGGGCCGGGCCGGAGGTGCGAGGTAAGGCCGTCATGATCCGGCGCGGCCCCGGGAGCGGGCACGGCCTGCGGGAGTGGGCGACGTACGGCGCCGTGCCGCGAGCCGGTCAGCGCCGACCGGTCTTCTTGAGCGACTCCTTGCCCTCGCGGGCGTTGCCCAGGGCCTCGGCGGCGCGCCCCTTCATCACCAGCTTGGTGCTGCCGGTGACCCGTCCGGCTGCCTGGGCGGCCTTGCCGACGGCCTGTTCCACCTTGGCCCGCGCCTTCTCACCGGCGGCCATGCTGTTCACCTTCCTCGGTTCGGGTACGACGTCCTGCTGGGCGCATGACCCCGCACGGCGCGGACAAACCCCGGGCCGGTCGCGCGCCGGAGGGCCGGCGGGCCCCGCCGCGGCACATCGCACGCCCGATTCGTGGGTCCACGGTGGTCCTCCGGCTCCGGTTCCTCCGCCGGCCGGCGGGCCGGCGTGGCGCCGGGTCGCGGGCGAAGGCGCCGCGGTGCCGGGGTGTCGTGACGGGGCCGGCGGACCGTGGCGCCGCCGCCGAGCCGGCGGCCGCGCGTCCCCGGCCGGGCCGGTGTCACGGGCCGGAGTGGGGCCGGGAACGGAACGTCCGGCGGTAGGTGTCCGGAGGAACGCCCACAGCCCGGGCGAAGTGGCGGCGCAGGGTGGTGGCGGTGCCCATGCCGGTGGCCGCGGCGATGGTGTCGACCGTGCTGTCGGTGGTCTCCAGCAGTTCCTGGGCGTGGCGGATGCGCTGGGTGTGGAGCCACTGCAGCGGGGTGGTGCCGGTGACCTGCCTGAACTGACGGCTGAGGTGGCGTGAGCTCATCCGTGCCCGGCGGGCCAGGCTCTCCACGGTGAGCGGCTCGTCCAGCCGCTCCAGCACCCAGGGGAGGAGGTCGGCGAGCGGGTGGTTGCCCGGCTCGGGGACGGGGGTGGCGATGAACTGGGCCTGGCCGCCGTCCCGGTGGGGCGGTACGACCAGGCGCCGGGCGATCTTGTTGGCGTTCGAGGAGCCGTGATCGAGGCGGACCAGGTGCAGGCACAGGTCCATGGCGGCGGCCTTGCCGGCGGAGGTGAGCACGCTGCCGTTGTCCACGTAGAGGACGTCCGGGTCCACCGTGACCTCCGGGTGGCGCCGGGCCAGCTCCCGGGTGTGCGCCCAGTGCGTGGTGGCCCGCTTGCCGTCGAGGAGGCCGGCTGCGGCCAGGACGAAGGCGCCCGTGCACAGTGAGGCCACCCGCGCGCCGGCCCGGTGGGCGGCCCGTACCGCCTCCAGCAGCTCGGCCGGCGGGTCCCGGTCGGTGTCGGCCCAGCCCGGGACGATCACGGTGTCGGCGCGGGCCAGGTGGTCGAGTCCGTGGTCGGGTTCGAGGGTGAAGCGGTCCACCCGGACGGCTTTCGGCCCGCACAGCCGGAAGCGGTACCAGGGATCGACGAGGTGGGACAGGTCGGAGCCGAAGACCTCGATCGCCAGGGAGAGCTCGAAGTGCAGCATGCCGTCGGTGACGGCCAGTGCGACGGTGGGCATGTCCGGAAGTGTATGGGTCGTGTCGTTGCGGACACTGGGCCGGAGGTGTCGTACCGCGGCAGGCTCTCCATGACGGAACGCGGCAGGGCCAACAGGGGTCTCGCGTCGTTCATCCGGCTACGGCCGAGTGCGGAAGGAACGGGATCATGGGAGCGGGGCAGCAGGTGGCGGTGTTCGGCGCGTACGGACACACCGGGCGGTTCGTCGTGGCGGAGCTGGTGGCGCGCGGGTTCGTCCCGGTCCGGGTCGGCCGCGACGCCGGCAGGCTGACGGCGTCGGCCGACCGGAGCGGACCGGAGGCCCGGGTGGCGACGGTCGATGACCCGGACTCGCTCGACCGTGCGCTGGCCGGCACCGCGGCCGTGATCAACTGCGCCGGGCCGTTCGCCTCGACGGCCGCACCCGTGATCGAGGCGGCCCTGCGCGCCGGGATCCCCTACCTGGACGTGGCGGCCGAACTCGAAGCCAACCTCGACACCTTCGCGCACTTCGCCGACCGGGCGCGGGAGGCGAGCGCGGTGATCGTCCCGGCGATGGCGTTCTTCGGCGGACTGGGCGACCTGCTGACCACCGCGGCCATGGGGGACTGGACCCGGGCCGACGAGGCGCACATCGCCTACGGCCTGAGCAGCTGGCACCCCACCGCCGGGACGCGGCGCTCCGGCGCGGTCTCGCGGCAGCGGCGCGGCGAGCGGCGCATGCGCTTCACCGGCGGGCGGTGGGAGTACCGCACCGACGCCCCGCCGGTGCGGGAGTGGAGCTTCCCCGCGCCGGTGGGCCCGCGGCCGGTGGTCGCGGAGTTCACGATGGCCGACGTGGTGACCGTGCCCAGCCACCTCGCCATCCCGGACGTGACCACCTACATGACGGTGGAGGCCGTCCGTGACGTCGCGGCCCCGGACACGCCGGCCCCGTCCGCGGCCGACGACAGCGGACGGTCCGACCAGACCTTCCTGATCGACGCCGTCGTCCGGTCGGGCGGCGCCGAGCGCCGCGCGGTGGCCCGCGGCCGGGACATCTACGCGGTCACGGCCCCCCTCGTGGTGGAGGCACTCGACCGCGTCCTCACCGGCCGCACCCTCGCCACCGGCGTCACCGCCGCGGGCGCGATCTTCGATGCCCCCGACTTCCTGCGCGCCCTGTCCCCTCACATCACGCTGGAACTGCTCCCGTAACCCCGGGTCCGCGGCCGGCTTCCCGCGGCGGCCCGGTGCGAGCGCCCCTCCCGCGCCGCGACCGTACGCGGCCGGCCCCGCGTGACCCGGCTCCCCGCGCCCCCGAAGAGGGCAACGATGTCCACCCGGTTCTGATTGGCGCTGCCCGGACCGGTTCCGACCGGCGACGGGGACGATGACCGCGGCCCGGCCCGCCGTAGACCCGTCACGGCCACCAGGGGGGTGCGCGGGGTCACCGCGCCCCCGCACTCCGCCGGTCCGGGACCACCGTGGAGGTGCCCGGCCTCCCGCGGCGGACGGGCACCGTGACCCCACCGCCCCCACCGGCGGCCTCTCCTCGGCCGCGGTGGCCGGAGGCGGACGTGCGGCGGGGAGAACGGGGACCCGAACGCCACAGATGGACGTCAAATGCTTAACTTTGGTCGATTTCCTGCCGGTTGTGCTCTCATTCGGTACGAGATGCGGAACCGCTCAGGAAAAAGCAGAACGGAGGCGCGGGGAGAGGGATCTCCCCGGCCATCCGTGAGCACAAGCACCCCATGGAGTCCTGCGCGAACTCGGAACCCGGTGGTGCGCGGCGCGCCCCGCGCACCGGTGCACGGCCCGGGCCCACGTGCCCGCGGCCTCCCGCGGCTGTGCGGCACCGGCGGCTGCGCCTGGTGTGCGGCTCGGTGCTGACCGGCCTGGCGATCCTGCTGGCGCCGCTCGCGGTCGTGGCCGTCTGGGTGGACTCCGTCATCACCGACACCGACCGGTACGTGGCGACCGTCGCCCCGATCCCCAGGGACCCGGTGGTCCGGCAGGAACTGACCGTCCGCCTGACCGAGTGGATCACCGAGGGTGCCGGCAACGAGGAGGTCACCTCGGCGCTCGCCACCACCCTCCGGCGCAACGGCGCACCGCCGTCGGTGGTCGAGCAGGCCAGGGCCCTGTCCGACCAGGACCAGGCCCGTATCGCCGAGGTGGTCCGCGGCGTGGTCGAACGGGCCGTGACCACCGAGGGGTTCGCCGGGGTGTGGGAGGACGCCAACCGGCGTGCCCACACCGCGGTCGTCCAGGCGCTCACCGGCGAGGGCGGCAGCGCGGTCGCGATCCGGGACGGCACCGTCACCCTCGACGTCGGCACCCTCCTCGACGCGGCGCGGAAGGAACTGGCCGACGCGGGATTCGACGTCCCGCCCACCACCGGCCTCGACCGGTCGATCGTGCTGGTGGAGGCCGACCGGCTCGACGCCGCCCAGCGCCTCACGCGTCTGCTGGACGACGTGGGCGGCCGGCTGCCCGTCCTGGTCGCCGCCCTGGCCGCCCTCGCCGTCTGGACCACACCCGCGCGCCGGCGCACGCTGACCGTCCTGGGCACGGGCGTGGCGCTCATGATGGCGTCGCTCCTGGTCGCCCTCGACCGGCTCCGCAGCGCCTACCTGGACTCCGTCCCGGCGGAATCCCGGACGCGGCGGGCGGCGGCCGTCTTCCACGACAGCCTCTTCCACCCCCTCCAGGACACCACCCGCACCACCCTGCTCGCCGCCACGGCCCTCGTGGCCGTCTGCTGCCTGCGGGCAGCGGTGGCGCGCCGGTCGCGGACACCGCGCCGTCCCTCCGCCCGGGGTGCCGCGCCCGTGAGCCGGACGCGTCCACCGGTGGCCCGGGCGTCGTCCGGCCCGGCAGCCGTCGCCGTGGCGGTGGCCGCGGTGGTCCTGACGGGCCTTCTCGCCCTCACCAGGACGGCCCCGGGCCCGGGAACCGCGCCGCCCGGCACCCGGCTCGCAGGACATGCCCAGGGCGAGGTGCAGCGGCCCGGTGACGGTCCTCCCGTTCGCCCCCCGAGCCGCAGATGACACCGGCCGCGACCGGCGCCACCCGCCCGAGGCACGGAGGCGCCGGCGGGGCCGGGACCGGCTCGGGGCCCGCCTGCGAACCCGGCGCCGTGCAGGTGCAGCACGGACCCGGCCCCGGCATCTGACACGCGCCGGACCGCCCACGCCCCGCGGGACCCGGGCCGCCCCGGCCGCGGCCCGGCCCGGAAGGAACCCGGCGCCCCGCTCCGCCCGTCCGCAGCACCTCCGCTCCCGGCCCGCCCGGGCGGGAGCGCATCGAACCGGGGGACGCCGTGGACGGTGCGTACCGTGCCGACGGTCACGCGGCCGCGACAGGCGAGCCGTTCCGGGCGGCGCGCATCGTCAGTCGTCGGAGCGTGGCCGCCGGCGTCTACGCACCTGGGCGGTGATCCACACCGCCAGTCCGACGAAGGTGAGGACCACGGCCCCTCCGACGGCGGTGGGCACCGCGGCCAGGATGAGGAAGGCCAGCATCAGTTCCGGCCACGTCGGCTCCTCCGGCATCGCGTCTCCTTCGTCCACTCACGCCAGGTGGTAGCCGGGCGGGTTCCGTTCCGGCTGCGGGTCCGGACCGGTGGCCCACCGCTCGCGGCTGCCGGTGCCCCGCCGGTGAGGGACGCCACCGGGTTTCCGCCGGTTCCCGCGTCGGACCACGCCCGCCCTGCCCCGGCCTTGGGCCTGTGCGTGCCGGCGGCCGGGACGGTGCACGCCGGGCCGCGCGCCGCCGGCCGGAGGTGTTCCACGGAGGTCCGGTGCGGATCCGTCGGTGGGCCGTGTGCTGCCGGCGCCCGGGTTCTTGAAGGGTTCTTCATCGGTTCTTCATGACGGCCGCCCTACGTTCCTGGGTGTCCGGTCACGGCAGTGACCGGGCGCGACAGCCACGAATGTTTGAGGGGTCATGAGGATGAGTGTGGGCCGGCGTGGTCCGGCGGGCCGTGTGTTGCTGGCCGGAGTGGTCTGGGCGGCCGCGCTGACGCTGTCCGGATGCGGTGGCGGCGGGGAGACGCAAGGGGTGGCGTCCGCCAGGGACGGTGGTGCGCCGAAGGGCGGGTCGGCCGATCGCGGTGAACTCGCCGAGTACATCGAGGGGCGGCGCGCGTGGGTCGCGTGCCTGCGGAAGGAGGGCGTCGAAGCGCCCGATCCCGACGCCAAGGGCCGGGTGGACCTGGGCGATGCCAGGCTGGTGAAGTCCGATCCCAAGACCAGGCGGGCCCTGGAGAAGTGTGCGGATCTGGCCCCGCCCGTCCCCGAGAGCCTGGAGAAGTTGCTTCAGCCCGAGCTCACGGCCCGGGAGAAGGAGACGAACAAGCGGTTCTCGAAGTGTATGCAGGACAACGGCGCCCCCGACTTCCCCGACGTCGCCGAGGACGGCAGGATCGAGGACGTCGTCTGGGACCAGACGTCGGCCGGGGCCAAGCGCGCCACCCGGCACTGCAACCCCATCATCGGCCTCCCCGCCGACCCCGGGCCGGGCAAGGGATGAGCAGAAGCACCGGGGGACCGGGCGACGAGGAGACGGCGCGGCCGACCGCTGACACGGCCGACGCGGTGAGCACGACCGACGCGCGGACCGACCCGGCCGGCGCACCGGCGGGCACGGCCGGCGCACAGGGGGGAACGGCCGCCGGCCGGTGGCGGAGGCGCGGGCCGTTGATCGCCGGTGCCGTGGTGGTGGTGGCCACCGCGGTCGGGGTGGCGGGGGCCCTGGGCCTGGGCGGGGACGAGGCGGACTCCGACGGCGCGGGCGGCAGGAGCAGCGGGACGACGCGGGTCACCCGTGGCACGCTGACCGACGAGACGAAGATCGACGGCAATCTGGGACACGGCCCCCAGGTCCCCGTCCCGGTCCGGGCGGAGGGCACGGTGACCTGGCTGCCCCAGCCGGGCGACACGGTGCGGCGCGGCCAGACGCTGCTGCGCGTCGACGACCGGCCCGTGGTGCTGTTCTACGGCAGCCTGCCGATGTACCGGGGGCTGGCCGTGGACGGTGCCCGGCCCGCCGACGGCTCCGGCGACGGTGGCACGGACGCCCGGGGCGCGGGTGACGGCGGCGCCCGGGGTGACGCCGGCGGACCCGGTGCCGACGGCGGCACAACCGGAGGGCCCGGCGACGGCCGGTCCGACGGGCCGGGTTCCGGCGGCGGCACGGCCGGAGGAACCGGGCCCGGCAACGGCCCGGCCGGTGGGGCCGGACCGCTGCGCGGCATGGACGTCAAGCAGTTCGAGACGAACCTGGCGGCCCTGGGCTACGGCGGCTTCACCGTGGACGACACCTACTCGTCCCTCACCGCGGACGCGGTCGAGCGGTGGCAGCAGGACCTGGGTCTGCCGCCGACCGGCACGGTCGGCATCCGGGACGTGGTCTACGCCCCCGGCCCGGTGCGGATCGCGGGCACCACCGTACGGGTCGGCGCCGAGGCCGGCGGCGAGCCGCTCACCTACACCAGCACCTCCAGGATGGTGGTGGTGGACGCGCCGGCCGCGGACATGGGCTGGGCGAAACGCGGCACCGAGGTCACGGTCGACCTGCCTGACGGCCGTTCGGTGAAGGGAAGGGTCTCCCGCATCGGTACGGAGGCCGCGCCGGCGCGCGGAGACGCTCCGGAGGGAGCCGGGGCCACCGACGGCGGTGCGGCCGAGAACGCCACCGTGCAGGTCGTCGTCACCTTCGCCGACCAGGAGGCCCTCGGCCGGTTGGAGGGCGGGCCGGTCACCGTTCGGTACGTCAGCCGGGAACGGAGGAACGTGCTCACGGTGCCGGTCGCGGCGCTGGTGGCTCTCGCCGAGGGCGGCCACGGTCTGGAACTCGCCGACGGTGCCGGTGACGCCGGTACCGGCGGGCCGGGCCGCTTCGTCCCGGTGGAGACCGGCCTGTTCGCGGACGGCAGGGTAGAGGTGAGCGGACCTGGGGTCCGCGAAGGCATGAAGGTGAGGATCCCGCGGTGAGTGATGTCGCCGTGTTCGAAGGGGTCGGCAAGACCTACCCCGGCGGTGTGGCGGCCGTCCGCGAGGTGGACCTGCGGATCGGCTACGGCGAGCTGGTCGCCGTGGTCGGCCCGTCCGGCTCCGGCAAGTCGAGCATGCTGCACCTGATGGGGACGCTGGACCGGCCCTCGGCCGGCCGGGTCACCATCGACGGCCACGCGGTCGCCGAGCTCAGCGACCGCGAGGTCTCCGCACTGCGCGCCCAGCGCATCGGTTTCGTCTTCCAGCAGTTCCACCTCGCGGTGGGCACACCGGTTCTGGACACCGTGGCGGACGGGGCGGTCTACGCGGGCGTGCCGCTGCGGGAGCGTCGTCGCCGGGCCGCGGCGGCACTGGAGCGGGTCGGGCTCGCCCGGCGGACCCATCACCTCCCGCATCAGCTGTCCGGTGGCGAACGGCAGCGGGTGGCGATCGCGCGCGCGGTGATCGGTGAGCCGGTCCTGCTGCTCGCCGACGAGCCCACCGGCAACCTGGACTCGGCCGCCGGGGCGGCGGTGCTCGCGCTCCTGAGGGAACTGCACGCGGCCGGTACCACGGTGGTGGTCATCACCCACGACCGCGCGATGGCGGCGACGTTCGACCGCCGGGTCGAGATGCGTGACGGCCGCATCGTCGCCGACAGCGGCCCCGCACCCCGCCCGCCGCACCCGGTGGCGGCCGCGGGGAGCGACCGGTGAGGCGCACCCCGGGGAACCGCCCCGGGAAGCGCCGTGGCCGGGCGCCCGGGCGGCTGCGCCCCGCCCGGCTGCGCCCGGCCGACGTGATCCGCCTGGGCAGCACCGGTCTGCGCACCCGCCCGCTGCGGGTGTTCCTCTCCGCACTGGGCATCGCGATCGGCGTCGCCGCGATGGTCGCCGTCGTCGGCATCTCCGCCTCCGGCCGGTCCGAGGTGGACCGCAAGCTCGACGAACTGGGGACCAATGTGCTGCGGGCCGCCCCCGAGGAGTCCGCCGACGGCGCGTCGGCCCGGTTGCCCAAGGAAGCGGTGACCTCGATCCGGCGCATCGGCCCGGTCCGGCAGGCCGCGGCGACCGGGGCGGTGGACAGCGCCAAGGTCTACCGCAACGAACACATACCGATCGGCCGCACCAGCAGCGTGGAGGTCCTCGCCGCGGGACACGGACTGCTCCCCGCGGTGGGCGGCCGGGTCCGTACCGGCCGGTGGCTCGGCACGGCCACCGAGGAGTACCCGACGGTGGTCCTGGGCGCGGAGGCGGCAAGGCGGCTGGACGTCCACACCCCGGGCATCCGGCTGCGGCTGGGGGACACCTGGTTCTCCCTGGTCGGCGTGCTGGAGCCGGCGCCGCTGGCCCCGGAACTCGACAACGCGGCGCTGGTCGGCTGGTCCGCGGCCCGAGCGTACCTGGCCTTCGACGGGCATCCGTCGACCCTCTACGTCCGGGCGGAGGACAGCCAGGTCAAGGCCGTGCGGGGGGTGCTGGCGGCGACGGTCCACCCGGAGAAGCCGTCCGCCGTGGTGGTGTCCCGGCCCTCGGACGCCCTCGCCGCGCGGGAGGCCGCCGAGTCCGCGCTGACCGGACTGCTGCTCGGTCTGGGCGGTGTCGCACTGATCGTGGGCGGCGTCGGCGTGGGCAACACCATGGTCATCTCGGTGCTCGAACGCCGGCCGGAGATCGGCCTGCGCCGGGCCCTGGGCGCCACCAGTGGGCAGATCCGCGGGCAGTTCGTCACCGAGGCGCTGCTGCTCTCCGCGCTCGGCGGCCTCGGCGGCACCGTGCTGGGCACCGGTATCACCGGTGCCTACGCGACGGCGCGGGGCTGGCCCACCCAGGTACCGGTGTGGGCCACCGCGGCCGGGGTGGGCGTGACCCTCCTCATCGGCGCGCTCGCCGGACTCTACCCGGCGGTCCGGGCCGGACGGATGGCCCCGGCCGAGGCGCTCGCCGGCCCCTGACGGACGGCCACCGGTGCGGCCGGACCGACGGGCAGGCCGCCGAACGGCCCATGAGGGGTCCGCACGGGGTGGGGCCCGGGCCGGGGATGCTCGCCGGCTGCCGGGCCGGCACAGGCCACCGGTGCGGCCGGGCCGACGGGCGGCACCGGCCGGTGACATGAGGATCCGCCCGGGCGCCGGGCTCCCGCCGAGGTGCCCGCCGGTTCCCGGCCGCACCGGCCTTCACCGGTGCGGTCGGGCCGACGGTGCGGCCGGCGGACGGGGCACCCGGCCGGGCCGCGCCGGGATCCGGTGGGCACCCGATCCTTGCCCCCCTGCCGGGCCGCCGGTGCGGTACGGGGCCATGGGCCCCCGTCGGACCGGACGTGCCGGGAACGGGCGGGAGGCCGGCCCCGGCCGGGCCGCCGGTGTGCCGCATCGCGGGCGTGCGCCGGGCGCGGGGGTGCACCGGCTGCGGGCCCGGCCCCGGGTGCGTCGGGCCACCGGACCGGTCGGGCGCCCACCGACCCGGCCCACGCCGGGGCGCCGGCCGGGGTCAGGGGCGCCCGGTCCGGCCCGGGACGGGGAACGCGCAAGGGCGGGTGTCGGCCCCGGCCCGGCCCCGGCCCCGGCCCGGCCGGGGCAGGG
The DNA here is from genome assembly GCF_016031615.1 of Streptomyces pactum. Lineage (GTDB taxonomy): Bacteria > Actinomycetota > Actinomycetes > Streptomycetales > Streptomycetaceae > Streptomyces > Streptomyces pactus. Next base: position 126,965 of record NZ_JACYXC010000001.1, on the reverse strand, counting down.
CCGGGCGGCGCGTCAGCCGGAACCCCCCGCGGTCAGCACGATGGTGAAGGTCGTGCCGGCTCCCACGGTGCTCTCCACGTCGATGGTGCCCCGGTGGTCGAGGATGATCTGGCGGGCGATGGACAGTCCGAGACCGCTGCCGCCGGTGGCCCGTCCCCGTGCCGCGTCGGCCCGCCAGAACCGGTCGAACAGGTGCGGCAGGTCCTCGGCCGGTATGCCGGTGCCGGTGTCCCGTACCTGAACGATGACCAGCTCCCCGTGCGGCACCAGGGCCAGGGTCACGGTGCCGCCGGCGGCCGTCGCCCGCAGCGCGTTGGAGACCAGGTTCCCGATCGCCTGGCGGAGCCGGTCGGGATCGGCTCGTACCGAGGCCGGTTCCGGCGCCGCCACCAGCAGTGCGACCCCGGCCGCCTCCGCCTGGGGACGGTGCGCGGTGCGGCAGGTCTCCAGCAGCTCACGGACATCGACGTCGGTGCGGTGGTAGGTCAGCGCGCCGGCCTCGGCCAGTGCCAGGTCCTGCAGGTCGTCGATGATCCGCTGCTGGAGCATCGTCTCCTCGTACAGGGAGTCCAGCAGCTCGGCGTCCGGCTCCACCACACCGTCGCGCAGCGCCTCCAGATAGCCGCGGAGGTTCGCCAGCGGCGTCCGCAGCTCGTGGGCGATGTCGCTCACCAGCCGGCGCTGGCGCTCCTCTGCGGCCTGCAGGGACCCGGCCATCCGGTTGAAGGCCCGGCCGAGCACGGCGATCTCGTCCCGGCCCGCGACCGGAACCCGGCGCTCCAGGTCCCCTTCCCCCAGACCGCGGGCGGCCCCGGTCAGCGCGCGGACCGGGCGCAGCACCGTCCGGCTCAGCAGCAGGGCACCGGCGATCACCACGGCGGCCACGCCCACCGCGACGGCCACCGTCGGAGCGGCCGACAGCCCGGCCGGGGTCTCGTCCAGGGCACCGATGTGGACCTGGAGCCGGGGCGGGGCGGCCCGCGCGGCCCGCTGCTGGAACACGCGTTCCAGGCACGCCCGGGACCAGGGCCGTGGACCGGAGCCGCACCGGTCCACGGCGGCGCTGTCCTCCTGGGCCGCCCGCCCGGCCCATTCGGGGCGGGCGCACGACGCCGCGGCGGCCGGACCGTGTCCGGCCGGGGAGGTGACCCGCGGGACGCCCAGTTCGTCGGTACGGACCCGCACCTGGGCCCCCGCCCTGGTCAGGCACGCCGCGTACGCCGCTTCCCGGCGGTGGGTCCCCAGGGCGACGACCGTGTGCTTGGCCCCGCGCCTGCCGACCGCCTCGGCCGGCAGGCGCAGACCCGGTCGCGGGTCGACCACGACCGGGGGCCGGGTGCCGGCCTTCCGCGGGGTGCGGCCGGCCAGCGCGTCGGAGTCGGCCAGCAGCACGTCCTCGTCCACGGTGACGACCCGGACCCGCTGCCCGGTGGCCCCGGCCAGCTCGGCCACGGTGCCGGAGACCCCGTCCCAGGTGCCGTGCGTGAGCCCGTACGCGCGCAGCTCCTCGGTGATCCGGGACACCTCCTGCTGCCCGACGGCAACCGACTCACGCGCCTGCTGGGTGACCTGACGGAGCGTCAGCCACGCGGTGGCCGCCGTCGCGGCGACCGCGACGAACAGCACCAGCACCAGCACCCGCAGCCGGAAGCTCATCGCCCGCCGTCCATCAGTCGGTAGCCCCTGCCGTACACCGTCTCCACACAGCGGACGCTGCCGGGAACGCGCTCCAGCTTGCGCCGCAGGTTCATCACGTGCGCGTCCACGGTGCGCTCCAGGACATCCCGATCGAACCCGAACACCCGGTCGATGATCTGGGCCCGGGTGAACACCCGCCCCGGCTCTCCGGCGAGCACCGCCAGGATGCCGAACTCCTTGACGGTCAACGGCACCGGCACTCCCGCCACGGTGACCTCGAAACGAGCGGTGTCGATCTCCAGGCCCCCGACCCGGAACACCTCCGGCGCGGGCGCCCCGGCCCCCTGGGCCCGGCGCAGCAGCGCCCGTACCCGCGCGGTCAGCTCCCGCGGACTGTACGGCTTGGTCATGTAGTCGTCGGCACCCAGGTCCAGCCCGAACAGCAGGTCCTCCTCCGTGCTGCGCGCGGTCAGCAGCAGGATCGGTACCCGGGACTCGGCACGCAGCACACGGCACACGTCCAGCCCGTCGACGTGGGGGAGCATCACGTCGAGCACGATCAGGTCCGGCCGCGACGCCCTGGCCTGATCGATCGCGGTCCGGCCGTCCCCGACCGTCCGGACCGCGTGCCCTTCGCGTTCCAGATATATCCGTATCAGCCGCGCCTGTTTGACGTCGTCCTCGACGACCAGTATCCGCGCGCTCAACCAGACCCCTCGTGACCGTCCCCGTGTCGCGGGAACCCGCCCCGCGGCCCTCAGCGTAGATCACCACGGCGCCCCCGCACCCGGCCCGGCGGGAGGCCCGGCGCGGTCCGCCGGTCCGAAGGGGCGGCGGCAGGGCTTGTGCCGTCCGGGACGGTGCCGCCGCTCGCGCCCGGCCCGCGGAAGACGGGTGCCGCCGGGCCGGGCGGCCCTCCGCCGCGCCGGCACCGCCGCCGGTGCGGACCCGCGCCGGCGGGGTCCGGTGCCGACGGACGAGGTGATCGCGGTGGTGGCACGGGCCCGCGCCGCGGTCCGGAGGTCTGCGGCCGCGGAAACAGCCTCCGCGGGAACAACCCCCCGAGGGCGTCGGTCAGTCGCGGGCCAGCTCCGCCTCGGCCGCAGCGAGTGCCGCGAACTCCTCCTCGGGCGCGACGGCGACCAGCCGGTGACGGCTGTACACGGCGAAGTACACCAGCGCCACCCCGTACACCCCCAGCGCGATGAACGCCGCGTCCCGGTCCACCAGGAAGGTGGCCACCAGCGCGGCACAGGCCAGCACCAGGGCCACCGACGAGGTCACCGCGCCGCCGGGGGTGCGGTACGGCCGGTGCAGCCCCGGCTCACGGCGCCGCAGCACGATGTGGGAGAGCGCCATCAGGGCGTACGAGATGGTCGCGCCGAAGACGGCGACGTTCAGCATCCGGGCGCCGTCCCCGCTCCACGCCGCCAGGGTGAAGCCCAGCGCGCCGGGCACCAGCAACCCCGGGTAGGGCGCCTTGCGGCGGCTGGTGAGGGACAGGAACCGGGGCAGGTACCCGGCCCGGGAGAGCGCGAACAGCTGGCGGGAGCCCGCGTAGACGAGGGAGAAGAAGGACGCGACCAGCCCGGCGAGCCCCGCGTAGTTGACGATGCGGGACCACACCGTCGCCTCCCCGCCGGGCCGCAGTGCCTCCACCAGGGGATCGCCCGTCGAGGCCACCGCGGCCGAGCCCCGCGCCCCGCACGCCGCGACGAAGGTGACCAGCGCGAGCAGCAGCAGGATGCCCATCGCGGCGGCCATCGCCCTGGGCAGCGTACGGACCGGGTCCCGGGCCTCCTCGGCCGCCAGCGGCACCCCCTCCACGCCGAGGAAGAACCACATGCCGAACGGGAACGCGGCCCAGATGCCCAGGACGCCGAACGGCAGCCAGGAACCGGCGCCGAAGGCGTCCTCGTCCACCGGGATGTCGTCGAGCGAACCGGCGTCGAACTCGGCCAGCGCCGCCCCGGCGAAGATCACCAGCGCCACCACGGCGACGGCCGTCACCGCCAGGCTGAACCGCAGCGCCTCGCCCACCCCCCACAGGTGGATGCCGATGAACAGGGTGAAGCAGGCCAGGTACACCGGCCACCCCGACTCCAGCCCGAAGAGGTCGAGGGACTCGACGTACTCGCCGATGAAGAGGGAGATCGCGGCGGGGGCCAGGACGTACTCGATGAGGATGGCGGTGCCGGTGAGGAACCCGCCCCAGGTGCCCAGGGCGCGGCGGGCGAAACCGTAACCACCGCCCGCCGTCGGCAGGAACGCGGCCATCTCGGCCAGCGCGAAGACCAGGCAGGTGTACATCAGGCCCATCAGGGCGGCGGCCACGGCCAGCCCGCCGAAGCCGCCCTCCGACAGGCCCGCGTCCCAGCCGGAGAAGTCCCCGGAGACGACGTAGGCGACGCCCAGGCCGGTGAGCAGCAGGGGCCCGGCGCTGCCCCGGCGCAGCGTCCGCCGCTCCAGATAGGCGTCCTGGACGTCGGAGGTGGTGCCGGGGCCGGCGGTGGTGCCGGGGCCGGCTCCGGCGGTGGAGGAGCCGGGGCCCGGGGGAGCGGACCCGGCGGGGGGTGGGGGACGCGGTTCCATCGGCCATGGGATGCTCCTGGCTCCACCCGCGAGGGCAACGAGAGCAAAGGTGTGGGCACATACCTTTGCGGTGTCCGGCCGGGATGCGCAAGCCCCGTGCACCGGGCCGTGACGACAGCGGCCCTACACCGGCCGCGCCCGTACCACCGCCGTGCACTCCTCCCGCCGGGCGGGCACTCCGTCCGCCCGGCGCGCACGGCCCGCCCCGGCGCACGCGCCCGACCGGATCACCCCCGGCGCTCGGTGCACACGCCCGCCCGCCGCACGGCGCACACGCCCCCCGCCCCGGCGCACGCGGCGGCGACCCTGCGCCACGCACCTCTCCCGCGCCCGGCCCGTGGCGCCGCCCGGGGCCCGGGGCGCCGCCCGGCGCGCCCGTGCCCGCGGTCCCGCACCGGGCCGCGCCCGGCGCGCGCTCACCCTCCGGCCGGGCCGTCGGCGAGGAAGCCGCGCAGCAGCGCCGCCGTCCCCGCGCAGTGCTCCCGCATCACCTCGCGCGCCCCGTCCGCGTCCCCTTCCAGCACCGCCTCCACCACCGCGGCGTGCTGCTGCTGCGAGTGCTCCAGGTTCCGCACCAGCAGCGGTATGCAGTCCAGCAGGTCGTTGACGGTCGCCCGGACCGCCGCGTACTGCGCCGCCAGCGTGGGCGACCCGGACAACTCCGCCAGGGTGAGGTGGAACAGCGTGTCCTGCCGGCGGTAGTCCGCCGGCGGCGCCTCGCCCGTCGCCTCCAGTGCCGCCCGCAGCCGCGCCGCCCGCTCACCGTCCAGCCCGTGCGCCGCGCACAACCCGGCCGCCCCCACCTCCAGCACCTCCCGGAAGCGCAGCACGTCCTGCACGTCCACCCCCGCCACCCGGCGGCGCAACTCCTCCTCGCCGTGCTCCGGCCCGGGCCGGGCACACACGAAGGTGCCGCCGTACCGGCCGCGCCGGCTCACCACCAGGCCCTGGTCGTGCAGCACCTTCAGCACCTCGCGCAACGTCACCCGGCTGATCCGCAACCGCTCGGCGAGGTCCCGCTCGGCCGGCAACCGCCCGCCCACCGGCACCAGGCCGAGCCGCACGATCCGCAGTATCCGCTCCAGCGCCTCCTCGAACCCGTTGCCGGCCCGCACCGGCCGGAGCACGGCCGCCAGCCGGTCCGGGTCCGTCCGGGGCGTCTCCACATCCACGTCGCCGTTCATCCGACCCTCCACCCCTACTTCCCAACCAAAGGTCCGCACGCCTACCTTATGACCCCGGTCGCATCCCCACTGGAGGCATCACCGTGGCAGACCGCACCCCCCCGCTGTCCACCGGGGAGCTGAAGAGGCTCATCGACTCCGGAGAGATCGACACCGTCGTCCTGGCCTTCACCGACATGCAGGGCCGGCTGCAGGGCAAGCGGTTCGCCGCCCGCTTCTTCCTCGACGAGGTGCTCGACCACGGCACCGAGGGCTGTACCTACCTGCTCGCCGTGGACGCCGACATGAACACCGTCACCGGCTACGCCATGTCCTCCTGGGAACGCGGCTACGGCGACTTCGCCATGCGGGCCGACCCCGCCACACTCCGCCGCACCCCCTGGAACCCCGGCACCGCCCTGGTCACCGCCGACCTCACCTGGCACGACGGCTCTCCCGTCCCGGCCTCCCCCCGCCAGATACTCCGCCGCCAGCTCGACCGGCTCACCGAACGCGGCTGGACCGCCTACGCCGCCACCGAGCTGGAGTTCATGCTCTTCAAGGACACCTACGAGAGCGCCTGGTCACGCGGCTACCGGGACATGAGCCCCGCCAACCAGTACAACATCGACTACTCCGTCCTCGGCACCGGCCGCGTCGAACCCCTGCTGCGCCGCATCCGCAACGACATGGGCGCCGCCGGCATGGCGGTGGAGTCCGCCAAGGGCGAGTGCAACCGCGGCCAGCACGAGATCACCTTCCGCTACGCCGACGCCCTCACCACCTGCGACCAGCACGCCGTGTACAAGACCGGGGCCAAGGAGATCGCCGCCCAGGAAGGGATGGCACTCACCTTCATGGCCAAGTACGACGAACGGGAGGGCAACTCCTGCCACATCCACCTGTCCCTGCGCGACGGGAACGGGCACCCGGTACTCGCCGACGACTCCGCCCCCTACGGCATGTCCCCGCTCATGCGGCACTTCCTGGCCGGACAGCTCGCCGCGATGCGCGACCTCACCCTTCTCCACGCCCCCAACATCAACTCCTACAAACGGTTCCGGCCCGGCTCCTTCGCCCCCACCGCGGTGGCCTGGGGGCCGGACAACCGCACCTGCGCCCTGCGGGTCATCGGCCACGGCCACGCCCACCGGCTGGAGAACCGGCTGCCCGGCGGTGACGTCAACCCCTACCTCGCCGTCGCCGGCATGATCGCGGCCGGTCTGCACGGCATCGACAACGCGCTCGAACTCCCCGGCCCCTGCACCGGCAACGCCTACACCGGCGACGCGGAGCACGTCCCCACCACGCTGCGGGAAGCCGCCGGCCTGTGGCGCGACAGTCCCATCGCCCGCGGCGCATTCGGGGACGAGGTCGTCGAGCACTACCTGAACATGGCGCGGGTCGAGCAGGAGGCGTTCGACACCGCCGTCACCGACTGGGAGCGCTTCCGCTCCTTCGAACGGATGTAGCCGCCGTACGGGGACAACCGCCGTAGGGACGCAGCGGCCGTACGGGCGCAACCGCCGAAAGGGTGCGGCAGCCGTACGGACGAGCCGTCGTACGGCCGGAGCCATGCCGCAGGCGCACGCTCAGCGCTCCGTACCCCTGCCGAGCACGCCCCGCACGGGGAGAGGGGGCGGGCACGACACCGACCACCGGCGGGCCGCCGCGCACGACCCGCGGACCGGCACGCCGCGAGGAGAGACCTTGGACGAGCTTGACGTACTCAACCCGGCGACCGAGGAGGTCATCGCCACCGTCCCGGCGGCCGGACGCACCGACGTGGACACCGCCGTGGCCCGGGCCGCGCGGGCGCAGGAGCGCTGGGCCGCCCTCGCCCCCGGTGACCGCGCCCGGCTGCTCCGCCGTTTCGCCGCCACCGTGGACGACCACCTGGAGGAGCTGGCCGCCCTGGAGGTCCGCGAGGCCGGACACCCGATCGGCAACGCCCGCTGGGAGGCGGGCAACGTCCGCGACCTGCTGGACTACGCGGCCGGGGGAGTGGAACGCCTGACCGGCCGCCAGATCCCGGTGCCCGGCGGCCTGGACGTCACCTTCCACGAACCGCTGGGCGTCGTCGCCGTGATCGCCCCGTGGAACTTCCCCATGCCGATCGCCGCCTGGGGTACCGCCCCCGCCCTCGCCGCCGGCAACGCCGTCCTCCTCAAACCCGCCGAGACCACCCCGCTCACCGCGCTCCGGCTGGCCGAACTCGCCCTGGTGGCCGGGCTGCCGGAGGGACTGTTCCAGGTCCTGCCCGGCGAGGGGCCCATCGCGGGCGGCGCGCTGGTGGAACACCCCGGCGTCGCCAAAATCGTCTTCACCGGCTCCACCGCCGTCGGCAAGGAGATCATGGCCAGGTGCGCCGCGACGGTGAAGCGGGTCACCCTGGAACTCGGCGGCAAGAGCCCCAACATCGTCTTCGCCGACGCCGACATCGAGGCCGCCGCGGCCGCCGCGCCCGGCTCGTTCCTGGACAACACCGGCCAGGACTGCTGCGCCCGCAGCCGCATCCTGGTCCACGCGCCGGTCTACGACCGCTTCCTGGAACTGCTGGAACCGGCCGTGCGGGCCTTCACCGCCGGCGACCCGGCCGACCCCGCCACCTCCATGGGCCCGCTGATCTCCGCCGCCCAGCGCGAGCGCGTACGGTCCTACGTCCCCGAAACCGCCCCCGCCGCCATCCGCGGTGAGACCCCCGCCGGCAAGGGCTTCTGGTACCCGGCCACCGTCCTGGAGGGGCGGCCGGACGACCGCACCGCCGTCGAGGAGATCTTCGGACCGGTGGCCGTCGTGATCCCGTTCGCCGACGAGACGGAGGCGGTACGGCTGGCCAACGCCACCGACTACGGACTGTCCGGCTCCATCTGGACCCGCGACGTCGGCCGCGCCGTCCGCGTCTCGCGCGCCGTCGCGGCCGGCAACCTCTCCGTCAACTCGCACCGCAGCGTCCGCTACTGGACCCCGTTCGGCGGCTTCCGCCAGTCCGGTCTCGGTCGGGAGCTGGGCCCGGACGCGCTCCACGCCTTCACCGAGACCAAGAACGTCTTCATCAGCACGGAGGAGAGCTGAATGACCGAGCACGACGCGGCCTGCCGACGCCTGGTGGACCGCACCGCCGTCATCACCGGAGCGGGCAGCGGCATCGGCCTGGCCACCGCGCGCCGCCTGGCGTCCGAAGGCGCCCACGTGGTCTGCGCCGACATCGACGAGCGGGCCGGCGAAGCCGCCGCCGAGGAGGTCGGCGGGCTCTTCGTCCGGGCCGACGTCACCGACGCCGGACAGGTGGAGGCGCTGTTCGCCACCGCCCACGACACCTACGGGTCGATCGACATCGCCTTCAACAACGCGGGCATCTCACCCCCCGACGACGACTCCATCCTCACCACCGGCCTGGACGCGTGGAAACGCGTCCAGGAGGTCAACCTCACCTCCGTCTACCTGTGCTGCAAGGCCGTCATCCCCTACATGCGGCGGCAGGGCAGGGGCTCGATCATCAACACCGCCTCCTTCGTGGCCAGGATGGGTGCCGCCACCTCCCAGATCAGCTACACCGCCTCCAAGGGCGGGGTCCTGGCGATGTCCCGGGAGCTGGGCGTGCAGTTCGCCCGCGAGGGCATCCGGGTCAACGCCCTGTGCCCCGGGCCGGTCAACACCCCCCTGCTGAAGGAGCTGTTCGCCAAGGACCCCGAGCGTGCCGCCCGCCGCCTGGTCCACGTCCCGGCCGGCCGGTTCGCCGAACCGGAGGAGATCGCCGCCGCGGTGGCCTTCCTCGCCAGTGACGACTCCTCGTTCGTCAACGCCGCGGAATTCCTGGTCGACGGCGGCATCGCGGGGGCCTACGTCACGCCCCTGTGACCACCGGCCGGCGACGCCGGGCGAGCCCCGTCCCGCCGGGCCGGCGGACGGGACGGGGCCGGGCCGGCCACCCGGCCGGGGCGGCGCACCGACCGGCCCTCACGCGCGGCGGTGGGCGAAGGCGCTCCGGTAGGCGGCCGGGGTCATGCCGATCTGGCGCCTCAGGTGCTGGCGGAGCGACTCGCCGGAGCCGAGCCCGCTGCGGTCGGCCACCTGGTCCACGGTGAGATCGGTGGTCTCCAGCAGCTCACGGGCGCGCAGCAGCCGCTGCTGGAGCAACCACCGGAACGGGGTCACCCCGGTCTCGGCCGTGAAGCGGCGGGTCAGGGTCCGCACACTCACCCGGGCCCGGGCGGCCAGGTCGTGCAGCGAGATCGGCCGGTCCAGGTGCCGCAGCGCCCAGACGCGGGCCGCGTCCAGCGAGGAGCCGGTCTCGGCCGGCAGCGGGGTGTGCACGAACTGCGCCTGCCCGCCGTGCCGGACCGGGGTGACGACGGCGGCGCGGGCCGCCGCGTTGGCCACGGCCGCGCCGTAGTCGCGGCTGATCAGGTGCAGACACAGGTCGATCCCGGCGGCCGAGCCCGCACCGGTGATGAGCGGCCCGTCCTCGGCGAACAACCGGTCGGCGTCCACGTGCACCGAGGGGAAGGCGTGCCGCATCTCCTCGGCCAGAGCCCAGTGGGTGGTGGCGACACGGCCGTCGAGGAGACCGGCGTGAGCGAGGGCGAAGGCACCGCTGCAGATCGAGGCGATGCGCTTGCCCGCGGCGGCCGCCTCCCGCAAGGCGTCCAGTGCGGCCGGATCGGTGTCGTGCCGGCTGGCCGTCGAAGGGACGATCACCGTGTCCGCCGCCGCGACCGCCTCAAGGCCGTGCCGTACCACCACCTCGATTCCGCCGGAGGCGCCGATCACACCGGGCGTCGCGGTGCACACCGTCACCTCGTAGCCGGGGCGACCGTCGAGTTCGGCGGCGCCGAGCAGCGCCGACGGCATGGACAGGTCGAAGGGCTTGATCGCGGGTATGGCCAGGACAGCGACACGATGCATGGCTGGATCCTTGGAGCTCGTGGCTTTCAGGCCGCTAACCTACCCTGCGCCGGCACGGCAGAGTCGGACGTGCGGACGGGCCCTCCGCGAACCACGCTCCCCCCGCGGGGAAGCGTTTCGTCGTGAAGGTGAACGGAGACACGATCATGAGTGGACCAGTCGTCATCGGAGCAGGAGCGACCGGGGTCGCGACCGCCGGACAGCTGGCGGACAGGGGCGAGCGGGTCCGCCTCATCACCCGCCGCGGCAGTGGTCCCGACCACCCCGGCATCGAACGCGTCGCCCTGGACGCGGGCCGCACCGACGAGCTGGCCGAGGCACTGGCCGGAGCGACCACGGTCTTCAACGCCGCCATGACCGCCTACCAGACCTGGCCGGAGACCATGCCGCCGTTGTTCGCCTCGATTCTCGCCGCGACCGAGCGGGCCGGGGCCGACTACGTGATGCTCGGCAACCACTACGGCTACCAGCAGACCACCGAACCGGTCACCGAGCGCACCCCGATGACCCCGCACACCCGGAAGGGCCGGGTGCGGGCGGAACTGTGGCGGCAGGCCGAGAACGCCCACAACGAAGGGCGGTTGCGGGTCACCGAATTGCGAGCCGGCCAGTACCTGGGCCCGGGCGCGGTCTCGGCGTTCACGCTGCTGGTCGCGGACCGGGTCCTCGACGGTGAACTCGCTCTCGTCCACGGCAACCCCGATGCGGCCCACTCGTTCTCCTTCACCCGAGACGTCGCGGCGGCACTGGTGGCGGTCGGCGGCGACGACCGGTCCTGGGGACGGGCGTGGCACGCCCCGGTCATCACCACGACCGTGCGCCGCGCCGCGACCGAACTCGCCGAACTCCACGGCGCACCCGAACCGCGGTTGGAGCCGCTCACCGAACGGGACCTGGCGCTGCTGTCCTTGACCGATCCGCTGTGGCGGGAGTTCGCCGAGATGGGCTACATGTCCGAGCGTCCCTTCATCGTGGACGACGGCGACATCCGCAACACCTTCGGTCTCAAGCCCTCGACGCTCCGCGAGGCGCTGGCCTCCTGATGCCTCGGTGGGCTGGCCGGGGCCCTCCGGCCCGCCCACCGAGCCGCCGGGAGGTGCGTTCACCGCACCGGTCCGGCAGGTGCGGAAGGGCGGGGACGACCGGGCGCTCCCCCCCGGCGGCCGGGGACCGTCTCCTGCCACCCGCCCGAGGACCGGGACCGATGCGCGGCGGGGGCGGCCGCATCACCGCACGGTCAGCCCATGACCTGCACCGCGTACAGCGCGCCGACCCCGGTCGCCAGGACCACGAGCAGCAGGCGCAGGGCGGTCTCGGGCAGGCGGGGCTGGAGGCGTGCGCCCAGGTACCCGCCGAGGAGGCCGCCGGCCCCGCAGGACAGGCCCAGCAGCCAGTCGGGGGCGACCTCGCCCATGGCGGTCAGGGACAGCAGCGCGTAGGTGACCGCACCGAGGACGGAGGTCACGAAGGTGGCGGCCAGCGCTGCCGGCGCGACGGTGGCGACCGGGATTCCCCGGCCCACGAGGATCGGGCCGAGCAGGGAGCCCCCTCCGATCCCGTAGACCCCGCCGGCGACGCCGACGGCCAGGGCCGACGCCCTGATGGAGCGCGGCGAGGGCGGACGCGGCGCACGGGCCGGCGCCGGACGTACGGTCCGCAGCCCCAGCCACAACCCGAGCGGCAGCAGGAGCGCCGCGACGAGCAGACGGAAGACGCGCGGGCCGGGGACCGCGAAGACACGGACGAGGGCGCCGAGGACGACACCGGGCAGGGTGCCGGCGACCAGCAGACGGGTCAGTGGTCCTGCGAGACGACCGGCCCGCCGGTAGCGGAGGAGGGCGCCGGGGCCGGCCACGACGTTGTAGAGCAGGTTCGTCGGGGTCACCGCCGGGCTCGGCACGCCCAGCACGCTGACCTGGACGGGCAGCAGGAACACCGCCCCGGACACGCCCACGGGCGCCGTGGCGACGGATATCAGCAGCCCGGCGGCGAAACCGAGCAGCCCCCTCGACCAGTCCACGGCAAACCCCCTCGGCGCTCCGCTTCCGGTGGCCGCCCGAAGGCCCCGGCTCAGGCGCCGCCCGTTCTCGTGCCCACCGGCCCCGCCGCGATCCCGGCGGTCCGGGACCGGCCTGACCGCCCCCACCCTACGGTCCGGGGGACACGGCTCCTCCGTCGCCCGGGGGTTCCCCCGGACGGGCGCCGCGGGGCGCGGTTGGCCGTTCCTGCTGCCCGTGCGTCGCCCGCATCACCCGTCACCAGGCGGGCATGCCCGTCGCTCCGCGCCCACCGAAAGGGAAGGCGGCCCGCGCAGGCCAGGGGCGGGAACCCGGCGGCACGGGTCGGCCTCGGACGGAGGCGCCGGCCGCCGGCCGATGGTGCGGAGCCGGGCAGGGCGACGGCCGTCGTACCGCGGGGGACGGTCGTCGGCCGGGGGCGCCGTCGTTAGGGCGTCGCCGGCTCCGGTCCGCCCACGGCCATCCCCGTCACCGGACGGGTGTGCGATGCGTCGCGTCGGGTGCGGCACGTCCATGGCGGCAGAACTTTCCCCGAACGGTGATCGGCCTCCCCGGGCGGGGTACGGATGCCAAGCCCTCCTACCCGCCGCCGACGACCCCCGCGGAGGAAAGCCCATGGACCCGTCCCCCCACCACGGCGACTCGGCCGACATCATCGTCGTCGGCGCCGGCCCGGCCGGCTGCAGCGCCGCCTACCACCTGGCCCGCGCGGGACACGACGTCCTGCTGCTGGAGAAGGCCACCTTCCCGCGGGACAAGATCTGCGGGGACGGGCTCACGCCGCGCGCCGTGCGGGAACTCCTCGACATGGGCATCGACCTCGACGGGGACGGGTGGGTGCGCACACGCGGTCTGCGGGTGCACGGCTCCGGCACCACCGTCGAGCTGCCCTGGCCCGACGTGGCGTCCTACCCCGACCACGGGCTCGTGCGGCCCCGCGAGGACCTCGACCAGCTGCTCGCCCGGAACGCGGTGGCGGCGGGTGCGCGCCTGCTGGAGGGAACCAGGGTCACCGCGCCGCTGGTCGATCCGGCCACCGGCCACGTCCGCGGCGTGGTCGCCCACCGGGACGGTGCCACCTACACCTACCGTGCGCCCCTGCTGGTGGCCGCCGACGGCGCCGCCGGCCGGCTCGCCGTCGCCCTCGGTCTCCACCAGCGCACCGACCGGCCCATGGGCGTAGCCGTACGCCGCTACTACAGGGCGCCGCACCGCAACCGGGATCACCTGGAGGCATGGCTCGACCTGGAGACCCGCGACGGCCGGGGCCGGCCCGTCATGCCGTTCGGCTACGGATGGATCTTCCCGGTCGGTGACGGCGTCTTCAACGTCGGCGTCGGAACCTTCCACCTGGGACGCAGACCCGAGGTCGATCACCGGCGCATCTTCCGGGAGTGGACCGCCAGGCTCCCCGCGGCCTGGCACTTCGACGAGGATCACGCCACCGGACCGCTGCGCGGAGCGCCGCTGCCCGCCGGACTCAACCGCCGCCCCCAGTACACCCGCGGTCTGCTGCTGACCGGCGACGCCGGTGGAATGATCAACCCGCTCAGCGGTGAAGGCATCGACTACGCGATGGAATCCGGCCGCCTGACCGCCGAAACCGTCACCCGGGCCCTGGCACAGCCCACCGCACGCGCCCGCGACGAAGCCCTGCTGCGCTACCCCGTGACCATCCGGGAGGCCTACGGGCGCTACTTCACGGTGGGACGCCTCGTCGTGCAGGCCCTGAACCATCCGCGCGTCATGAAGCTCGTCGCCACCCACAGCCTGCAGCGGCCCGTCCTCCGGCGCTTCATGTTCAAGCTCTGGGTCAACCTCACCGACCCGCACAGCCCGGACGCCCTCGACCGCGTCGTCACCGCCCTGCAACGCGCGGCCCCCGCGGCCTGACACCGGACCGGCACCACCGGAACGGCGGTCTTCTCGCGGTCCGGCAGCTCCGTGGGGACCGGACCGGCCTCCCGGGCCGGCCGGGCCCGGCGTCGTCCGCGCCGTCGGGACACTGCCCCACCCTCGGAGGCGGCGGCCGCCCGGTCGCCAGGGCGCGCGGCCGCCGCCTCCGCGGCGGGACGACGGCCGGGGACGGCGCCGACCCGCGCCTTGTCCCCAGGGAGGCGCCGATCCGCGCCTTGTCCCCCGGGTAGGGCGGGCCCCCGGCCGGGGCGGCGGTCCCGCCGGTTCCGCTCAGCTCTGCGGGCACACCTCCGGGTCCAGGTCGGGGACGCCCGGCGTGGGCTTCTTGAGCAGCGGGGCCAGATTCCTCTGGTACATGGCGTTCCACCCAGGCCTGTCCTCAAGGATCGCCGCCACCGCCGCGCACACCCTCTTCTTCAGGGCCGGCGTTCCGGAGCGCATGGCCACTCCGTATTCCTCCGTGCCCTCCATGGTGTCCAGCATCTTGACCGTGTCCGACCGGGCGTAGCCCGCGAGCACGGCGTCGTCCGAGGCGACCGCGTAGACCTTCGTCCTTTCGCTCAGCAGCTGCTCCAGGCAGATCTCGTAGGTGCTGGGCAGCGACTTCATCAAGGTGAAGCCGCGGGAGGGAAGGTCCTTCGCGTAGGTCGAGCCCCTGGCGGTGCACACCTCCACCTTCTCGGTCTGCAGATAGCTGTCGTCCTTGATCTCCCCGTGTCTCACCGAGTCCGTGCGCACCAGGAATCCCCGGCCCGCCTCGTAGTACGGGCCGACGAAGTCGATCTCGGCGCTTTCCTTCATGGTGTACGAGGCGATGACGAGATCCACCGCCTTCCTCTTCAGGTGGCTGTCCCGGTTCCCGGACGTGACATCGACGAACGTGACGTCGTTGTCCCGGTATCCCAGGCCACGGGCGACCTTGTACGCCATGTCGATGTCGAAACCCGCGTACGTGTCCTTGCCCTCGCCGTCCTTCACCTTCAGGCTCAGTCCTCGCTGATCGGCCTTGACGCCGATCTTCAGCTGGGGATGGGCCTTCCGCCACTCCGCCCATGCCTGCGCCTCGGCGTCGCCACCCCGGCCGTCCGGGCCGGCGGCACCGTCGGCCCTGGCCTTCTCGCCCGTGCCGGGGTCCGAGCCGGATCCGTTCGCCACGAGCCAGCCGGCGGTGGTCAGCAACGTCACGGCGAGAGCCACCGCGACCGCCCTCTTCGCGCCCTTCCGGGAGGCGGGCCCGGGGTCCTTTCCCGGGCGGCCGGGGGAGCGGAGGCGCGCGGGGAGCCGGGGCCGACGCGGGCTCCGATGCCGGAACCGGCGCGGGCGCGGCTCCGTGCGGGTGCGGGCTCCGGTGCGGGGCGGGCGCGGGCTCCGGGGCGCGTGCGGGCCCCGGCGGCTGCGGCGCGGCCCCGGCGGGGACGGCGTTCGACGGAGCGCCCAGCACTTCGCGCAGCATGCCCTCCGCAGTGGAGGCGTCCAGACGCTCGTCGGGATGCGTGCGCAGCAGCCCCTGGATCACCGGGGCGAGCGGGCCCGCGTACCGCAGGACCGGGTCCGGGGACCGCTCGATGCTCGCCTGGACCTCCCAGGGCTCCCGGCCGTCGAACGGAAGCCGGCCCTCGACCATCTCGTACAGCGTGACGCCCAGTGCCCACAGGTCCGAGGCGGGGGTGGGCCCGCCGAAGAACAGCTCCGGCGCCTGGTACGGGGGCGTGCCGATGACGCTGCCCGACCGGGTCAGCGGGGTGGCTCCCTCGAACGTCGCGATCCCGAAGTCCACCAGGATCACGTGTCCGTCGTCCCGGACCAGCACATTGGCCGGCTTCACGTCGCGGTGGAGGACCGACGCCGCGTGCACCGCCCGCAAACCCTGGAGGATCTGGTGGCCGATGTCCGCCGCCCTCGGCACGGCGAGCACCTTCTGCTCGTGGAGCAGATCCGCCAACGACCCGGCGTCGAGCAGCTTCATCACGATCCAGACCTGGTTGTCGGTCTCGACCTGGTCGTGAACCGTCACCACGTTCGGGTGCTCGATCTTGGCTATGGCCTCCGCCTCCCGGCGCGCCCGCCGCATCGCCGCGGCCTGGGAACCAGGGGTCACCGCGTTCCGGTCGAGCAGGCCCTTGACGGCGACGAACCGGCGCAGCCGCCGGTCATGGGCCTTCCACACCTCGCCCATGCCGCCGCTGCCGATCGGTTCCAGCAGCTCGTAGCGGCCCTCGATCACCACCTGCGGGCGGCCGGACGTGGACGAGGCCTCGTGGGACGATGCCGTCGGCCATCGCTGAGCCGCCCCGGAGCCCGCCTGCTGGGGTGTGAGACCCGCCCACGGTCCGTCGGAGCCACCACCGGTTCCGGCCCTGTTTTCGCCTGGCATGCGCCCCCCTCGACACCTGGATTCAGACCACAGTAGATGCTCGGTCCCAAGCACGTGTGGGGAGCGGGGAGATGCGGTGATGGTGAACGACGCGCTCCGCCCGGGTGGTGGACGAAGGACCCGACGACCGCCGCGGACCACGGTCGTCGGAGGGTGTCCTCCGGCAGGGCCGGACGAAGCGGCCCCGCACGGCGCGGCGCGGGGCGATCGACCGCGGCTCCGGGGTGCTCCTCGCGGGATCAGGGACCGCGGGCGGTGCCCCGCCTCAGGACGGGCGCACGCCGGTGGCCGGTGGGGGAGCCGGTTCCAGGCGGACGCAGCAGTGCCCGGGGCCGGGTGCCAGGCACGCCTGGAGGTCGCTCTCGGCGAGCCCGTCCAGCACGCCACGCAGCAGGTGGAGGTTCATGCCGCACACCGTCCGGGTGTGTTCGCGGGCGAGCGCGTGGAAGGGGCAGTTGCCCAGCACGATGGCGTCACCGTCACGGCGGGGTTCGAAGCCGTTGGCCTCCAGCACGGCGAACACGCCCGCCCCGTCGGGCCCGGCGAGCTGTGTGCCCAGCTCGTGGGCCTTGCGGTGCAGGACCGGACGGACCGGTTCACCGGTGGCCTCGGATTCCTCCAGCGCCTGGGCGAGGAGCCGTCCGGCCAGCTCGTAGTGGCGCTCGGGCAGGCTGACGGTGACCTGCTTGCTGGAACGCTTGTAGAGCTTGGCGGGCCGGCCCGCACCCGGGCCGGTGCGACCGCTGCGCCGTTCGTAGACGACGTCGAGCAGGGCTTCGTCGGTCAGCCGGTCCAGGTGGAACGCGGCGGTCTGCCGGGCAAGGCCGAGGGCCTCGGCGGCCTCGTCGCGGCTGACCGGCCCCGGCCGGCGCACGACGTAGTCGTAGAGCCTCCTGCGGTTCGGTTCGTCGAGCGCGGCGACGGCGGCGATCTCGGGGCGGGGTGCTTCCTTCGGGTGATCCACGAACACCAGTGTAAAACCCATGGCGATTGACTAAAGAAAGCCGGCGCGCTTCTATTGATAGTGAGAGTTGTCGATAGAAGGGTGGGCGTCATGTCGTCCGCAACCGCAACCACAACCACTCCGTCCGCCGACTCGCGTCGGGCCGCGCTCGCCGACCCCGGCTACCAGGCGTTCGTCATCCTGCGCACCGGGTTCACGGTGGCGCCGATCCTGTTCGGGCTGGACAAGTTCGCCAACCTGCTCGTGGACTGGCCCACCTACCTCGCGCCCTGGATCAACGACATCGTGCCGGGCAGCGCCCAGCAGGCCATGTACGCCGTCGGAGTGATCGAAATCGTCGCAGGCCTTGTCGTCGCGCTCGCCCCGCGCTTCGGGGGCTGGCTGGTGGCCGCATGGCTCGCGGGCATCATCGTCAACCTGCTCACCATCCCCGACTACTACGACATCGCGCTGCGCGACTTCGGCCTGCTGCTCGGTGCTGTCGCCCTCGCCCGGCTCGCCCAGCGCTACCACGGCAAGCGGCGGACGCACTGACCGCCGGGCAGGAGCCACGAAGGTGACCGGGCGGGCGGGCCGCTCCCGGTCCGTCGGCTCACCCGCCGGGTGTGAAGGAGGTCCGTCAGACCGGAATGGTGCGCCGGCACTCCACCGTCGTCCGCGCCACCGGCACCCGGCCGGAGCCCTCACGGAGGGCTCCGGCCGGGTGCCGGGAGCCCGCCGGGGACGGCAGGCCGCTGCGGGGGAGCGGTGCCGTCCACCGTACGGGCGGAGACAGCGGCCGGCCGGGGTGATCTGCGACGATGACGCCATGAACGAGGAAGCCATTCCCATTCTCCGGGTCGAGGATGCCGGGGCGGCGGCCGCCTGGTACGAGCGACTGGGCTTCGCCAAGCAGTGGGAACACCGCTTCGAACCGGAACTTCCGGCGTTCGTCGAGGTCGCCCGGGGCGGAGTGCGGTTGTTCCTGTCGGAGCACGAGGGCGATGCCCGCCCCGACACGTTGGTCTACCTCCGTGTACATGACGTCGAGGCCATCGCCTCCGAGTTCGGGGTGCGGGTGCAGGACGCCCCGTGGGCACGTGAGATCGAGCTGCGCGACCCTGACGGCAACCGGCTTCGGATCGGCACTCCGACGGAATGACACGCGCCGGCACCTGTGCCGGCGGCTGCGCGCACGCGTCCGCGAGATCGACGGCGAGGGCAGCACCGCCGTGGAACGTGGTCCCGCTGGTCGGGGAGAGCGAACAGACCGGTGTCGCCCTGCCGGCCGGGCAGGCCGGCGCCACGTCGGCCGCCGCGGTCGGCAGGCAGGCCTCGGCCCGTCCTGGGCTCGTTGCGCAAGTCCCCGCAGGACGGTGGCGAAGGAGTCGGCCAGGGCCCGGGGGCAGGCCCGGGCGGGCATGTCCCCAGCCCGTTACGCCCCCGCGGCGGTGCCTCGAACCGTCCACGTTCCGGCCGCGCGGCGCGCAGCAACGTGTGCTCCTCCACCTCCTGCGGAGTGACGTCGCTGTCACCCGCTGCGGACCGGACGGCCGGCCGGATACGCGAGGGACCGTGCCGGCCGGGGCCGAACCGCGATCGGCCACCCGATCCGGTGAAGCCGATCTGAAAATCGGTGCGCCGGGCCCGGGCGAGAGGACACTGAGGGGCCTTCCACATCCCCGGAATCGGCAGGAGTGCTGGGCATGGTGAACGGTGCGGTTCTGGTGGCGGTGCCCGAGGGTCCGGTCCGTGTCGGCGAGCAGCTGACCAGGATCGGCAAGGAACTGGAATCCCAGGGACTGGAGGTGCGGTGGGCTTCGCACGTCGAGGACGCCCGGGCCGTCCTGCGGATGGAGGCCGGTCTCGCGGGAGCGGTGGTGGCCTGGGACCTGCCCGGCGGTGATCCGGATCCCGAGGGCGGTGGCGCGGCCGTCCTACGGCTGATCGGACAGCGGTTCAAGGACCTGCCGGTGCTCCTGGTGATGGCGCACGGGGCGGACGACGGCCAGGCGTTCGAGCAACTGCCGCTGTGGGTCTCCGAGGTGGTCTCCGGCTACGTCTGGCCGTTCGAGGACACCCCCGCCTTCATCGCCGGGCGGGTGGCCTCCGCCGCCCGCGGCTACCACGAGGCGATCCTGCCGCCCTTCTTCAAGGCGCTGCGCCGCTTCGACCAGGCGCACGAGTACTCCTGGCACACCCCGGCGCACTCCGGTGGCGTCGCGTTCCTGAAGTCCCCGGTCGGCCGGCAGTTCTTCGACTACTACGGCGAGCGCCTGTTCCGCACGGACCTGTCGATCTCGGTCGGCGAGCTGGGCTCGCTGTTCGAGCACACCGGCCCGATCGGCGAGGCCGAACGCAACGCGGCCCGCGTCTTCGGCGCGGACCGGACCTACTTCGTGCTGCACGGGGACTCCACGGCCGACCGCATGGTGGGCCACTACAGCGTCACCCGCGACGAGATCGCGCTGGTGGACCGCAACTGCCACAAGTCCGTCCTGCACGGCCTGGTGATCTCCGGCGCCCGCCCCGTCTACCTGGTGCCCACCCGCAACGGGTACGGACTGGCCGGGCCGGTGCCGTCGGCACACACCGACCCGGCGGCGGTACGGGCCACGGTGGGGGCGAACCCGCTCACGGCCGGCGCCGTCTCTCCCCGGGCCCAGTACGCGGTGATCACCAACTCCACCTACGACGGCCTGTGCTACGACGCCGTGCGCACCGCCCGCCGGCTGGCACCCAGCACCCCCCGCCTGCACTTCGACGAGGCGTGGTTCGGCTACGCGCGCTTCCATCCGCTCTACGAGGGCCGGTACGGGATGGCGGTCGGCCCGGACGCCCTCGACGACGAGGTGCGGCCCACGGTGTTCGCCACCCAGTCGACCCACAAGCTCCTCGCGGCCCTGTCGCAGACCGCGATGGTGCATGTGAAGTCGGCGCCGAGGGCGCCGGTCGACCACGACCGGTTCAACGAGGCGTTCATGATGCACGGCACCACATCCCCCTTCTATCCGGGGATCGCCTCGCTGGACGTGGCCACGGCCATGATGGACGGCGCACCGGGCCGGGCGCTCATCGACGAGGCCGTCATCGAGGCCATCCGCTTCCGGAAGGCCGTCGTGACCACGGGGCGGCGGATCGCCGACGCGGGCGACCGGCCGGGGTGGTTCTTCGGCGTGTGGCAGCCGGACTCCCTCACCGACCCCCGCACCGGCGAGCGGACCGACTTCACCGAGCTTCCCGCCTCCCTGCTCGCACGGGAGCCGCGCTGCTGGTACCTGGAACCGGGCGCCGAATGGCACGGCTTCACCGGCCTCGAAGAGGGGGACTGCCTGCTCGACCCGATCAAGGTCACGCTCACCTGCCCGGGCATCACCGCCACCGGCCGGCGGTCCGAGTGGGGCGTTCCCGCCCGGATCCTCACCGCCTATCTCGCCACCCGCGGGATCGTGGTGGAGAAGACCGACAGCTACAGCACGCTGATCCTCTTCTCCATGGGCATCACCAAGGGCAAGTGGGGCACCCTCATGGACGCCCTGATGGACTTCAAGGCCCTCCACGACGGCGGCGCCCCGCTGGAGCGGGCACTGCCCGACCTGGTCGGCGAGTACTCCGACCGCTACGCCGGGCTCACCCTCGAACAGCTGTGTCTGCAGATGCACGAGCACCTGGCCCGGGCCGAGTTGATCGACGCGCTCGACGCCGCGTTCCGTCACCTGCCCGAGCCGGTACTGCCACCGCAGCACTGCTACCAGAAGCTGATCCGCGGCGGCACCGAACGCGTCCCGGTGGCGAAGGCCGCGGACCGCGTCGCCGCCGCCATGGTCACCGTCACGCCGCCCGGCATCCCCGTCCTCATGCCCGGCGAGTCCACCGGCACCACCGACGGCCCGCTGCTCCGCTACCTCCGCGCCCTGGAGGACTTCGACCGCCGCTTCCCCGGCTTCCGCAGCGAGACCCACGGCGTCACCCTCGACCCCCGCACCGGCGACTACCTGATCGAGTGCCTCCGCGCGGAACCGTGACCCCACCCCGCCCGGCGACGAACACCGCCCGGCGAGGGGTGCCGGCCCCGTCGCCCGGCCGGTACGACAAGGACGGTGGTCGCCTACCGGACGGCCAGCAGCGCCTCCACCGTCGAGTTCGGATCCCACGCGGGGTCCAGGCCGGTCAGCCGCTCGGCGACCCGGTGCCAGGCCGCCGGGTCCGTGCCGAGCCGGGTGCGCACCAGGCCCGCGACGATTGTGCGGGCCTCCTCGGCCTGGGGCGGGGCGTCCGTGCGGCGGGCGGCGGCGCCCAGGTAGGCGAGCAGGCGGGCGGCCGGGGCAGCGAGGCGCACCAGGTCCGCACCGTCGAGCAGTCCCGCTGTCAGGAGCCCGTCCAACTGGGTGGTGGGCGCGCAGTGGAACCGGCCGCCGAGACCGTGCCGGGCCCGTTCCCGGGTGACCCGCGCGCTGCCGGGCAGGCCGTCGGGGCCGGGCTCGGGCAGCAGCGCCGCATGCCGCAGTCTCAGCTCCTCGGGGACGCCGTCCATGCCGACCAGGTCCTGCCAGTACGGGAGCGGTTCCACTGCGTGGGCGGCTTCGAGAGCGGCCCAGTCCACCGGCTCGCCCGGCGGGCGGGACTCGACGAGGTCGCGTGCGTGCGGTGCGTGCCGGGCGCGCCGCAGCTTCCGGACGAGCTTCTCCGGCGCCAGTTCCCGGTCCAGCCGGGCACGGAGGACGGCGGCCGGGTCGGCGGACGCCAGGGCCTTCGCGCACACGGTGGTGGCGGAGCGCCCGAGCACGTCGCGCCCCGCGAGCCGCGCCAGGCGGTCGGCGCCGCCGTGCCGGAGCAGCCGCAGGCAGCCCAGGAGCTGGTGCCCGAGGCCGAGCCGTGAGCCCTCCCGCACGAGCAACTCCTCGACGAGGTCCGGCTCGGCGGAGCACAGCCACGTCAGACCGCCGGCCGGCCGCTCGGCATGCCCGGCGCGCCAGTCGGCGAGCACCCGGGCGCCCAGGGACGGCCGGCCCGTGCCGGGCCGCGACCGGGCCACGATCCGGTGGGTGACCGACCGGGGGTTCCAGTGCCGCAGCAGGGTGAGGTCCACCTCGGGGTCGTCGAGCTCGACGAGGCGCTCCACCGCGCCGCTGCGCTCCATCCAGCGTGACTGGGCGGCGAGGACGCGCAGCGCGTCGCGGTCGCGGTCCGCGAGCAGCCGGTCGAGGGCGGCTTGCGGTGTGCGGTCGTGGCGCAGCAGGTACGCGGCGAGCAGCCAGGGTCCGTCGGGGCCGAGCCGGGGCAGTACGGCGGCGATCACCTCGGGGTCGGCGAGGCAGAGCAGGGTGCCTTCCGGCCAGCCCCACAGATGGTTGCCGTGCTCCAGCAGCTCGATGGCCTCGTCGGGCGTGGCCGGCCGGGGCCTGCCGATGGAGGTCCCCGGGCGGGCCGCGGGGCTCGCACCGGATCGCGTGCGCTCCAGCAACTGAGCCCAGGTCAGCCACTCCGAGGCGGCTTCGGAGGCCGTCACGGTCGCGGCAAGGCGGAGCCAGGCGTCGGCGTCGGCGCCGAGTTCGGCGCGCAGCCGACGGGCGAGCGCGGCCCGCCACGCCCCGGCGAACGCGAGCCGCCGCCAGTCGTGGGGCAGCAGGAGCAGGCGCCGGGCGGGCAGCAGGGAGAGCAACTCCTCGGCGGGCAGGACGCCCTGCACGTAGGCGCGCTCGGTGTGCTGCGCGCCGGAACCGTAGGTCTCGGGGAGTGCCGCACGCACCTGGTCGAGGCCGGGCGCCTCGTACCCGGCGCCGTCCCGGGAGGCGGGGATGGCGTGGGCGGCGCAGGCGCGGGCGAACCAGCCGGGGGTGGTGAGGCCGGGCGCGGTCGCCTGCTCGTGATCGGCCAGGGCGCGCAGCACCTCGGGATCCCCTGGCGGGGGAGCACCGTCCGGGGCGAGGGTGTACAGCAGGTCGAGTGCGGCGAGGGCGTGCACGCGCTCATGCCGGTGCGGGGGCCGCCGGGACGGGTTCTGCACCGCCGGTGGTACGGGCTCGGCCACCGATGGGTGCTCGGCGGGGCCGCCGGCCGCCGGTTCGGCCCGGGCCGGGCTTCCGGGCTCCGCCGGTGGTTCGGGTGCGGCGGTCGGGTCCGCCTTCCCCGCCGTGGCGATCAGCTCCGCGACGGTTCCCTTGTGCTGGGGCAGCAGGGCGTCGAGCGCGGCCCAAGCCCGCCTCCGCTCCCCCAGATGCCTCTCCGTCAGACCCCGCAACTCTGCCGCCGCCGTGCCCAGCAGGTCCCGCTCGGCGAGGCGGGCGAGCGCGGCCAGGGCAGCGGCGGCAGGGCGTGCGGTACCGATCAGCTCGACCGGATCGAGGTACCCCGCCGCCACCATGCCCTCCGCCCAGACGGCGGCGCTGCCGTCGAGTTCCTCCTCGGCCAGGCGCCGCGCGGGCGGGGTGCTGTTCCCCGCACGACGGCCCGCGGCCCGCCACGGCTCGTTGAGGGCGCTCAGCCGGAACGCCTCGCGCTGTGCGTCGTCGGCCGCCTCGTGGCGGGCCAGCTCCTCGCAGGCCTTGGGCATGAACGGAGTCGCGGCGTGCGCCTCGGCGAGGGCGTCGAGGTCGTGGGCGTACGGCTCGGACAGCAGGTCGCGCAGGGTGCTGGTGCCCCGGGTGGTGGCGAGCAGCGCGGGAAGCCGGGCCGGATCCTCGTACGGCTCGCACCGCGCGCGCAGCAGGCCCGGCCCGTCGCCGTCCGGTGCGGCCAGAGCCTGGCCGACCGCCTCCGCGACCGCCCGGCCGAGCCAGAAGGTCGCGGCGGGGTCGTCGAGCACGGCGCGTACGGCGTCCGGGCCGGTGCGCTCCCAGATCCGCAGCAGGGCGTACTGCTGGGCCACCTGGCGCACGCCCGACCGCAGCGCCGCCACCACGAGCTGCGGGTCGCCCGAGCCGAGCAGCGGAGCCAGCCAGGTGCGGGGCGCCTCGCTGTCCGGCGCCGTCAGCTCGGCGCGCAGCGCCTCGTCGAGCGGAACGGTGTCGATCCGGTCCGCGATGGTGCGGCGCAGGGACTGCGTGGTGCGCGGGTTGCGGTAGACGGCCGCGGCGACCCGGGCGTCGCCGACCGCGACCAGCCGGGCCAGAACCCGGGTGTCGAGGCGGGGATGGCGGGCCAGGGCCGCCCGGAGGCGCGCGTCGCCGTGCTCGACGACGGCGGCGACGAGGGTGGGCGCCGGGTGGGCCCCGCCGGTCAGCAGCTCCGTCGCCACCCGTTCGGGCAGGGCGACGAAGGCCTCCGCGGCGTGCCGCGGCCGCGCGTGTTCCAGGAGCAGGCCGAGTGTGCGGTGGACGCTCCGGGGCGCCGGAGGCCGGAGCGCGTCGTCGGACTCCGTCGGCGCCTGCGGTGCGGCCAGCAGCTCGGGCAGGCTGCCGCGGTACCCGGCCAGCGCGTCGTGCAGCCACCGCCAGCGCGCCCCGTCCGCACCGAGGTGGCGCTCCACCATCTGCCGGAGGTGGGCGGCCGCGTCGTCGTCGGGTCCACCGGCGGCGGCGACCTCGGCAGCCACCGAACGCGCCGGCCGCGTCCGCTCCACCACGGACCGCGCCGCACCCCGCCACGGACCCGTGTCCTTCGCCGCCCGACCGGCCCCGGCGATCTCGCGCAGCAGCCGCTCGGCCGCCCCCACCTGCGTGTTCGTCATGGCAGCCATGCTAGACACGGCCACTGACAAGCCCCTGGGCACCAGCGCTCCCTCCGTCCCACCGAGGGCCTGACGGCGGCCCTCAGTGCCAGCGCTCCCCGCGGCAGCCCGCCCGCCACGGCCCGACCCCGAACCCCCGGCGTCCGGCCCGGGACCGGTGCCGCCGGGTCGGCGAGCGGCATCCGCGCGGCCGGTTCGCCTCCGTGCCCGGGGAAGCTTCGGAGCCACCCGCCTCGCGTCCCGCGGCCGCCGGGACAGGGGGCAGCCGCCCGGACGGCTACGAGCGCGCGACCTCACCACGCGGAGGGGGCCGGTCGCCCCCGAAAGGACCGCCTGCCACGGGCTGTTGACTACCTTCGCCACCAGGCCGCTGCGGGAGGCATCGCGCGAGGGCGGCTCGGACCGTGTGAAGGCCGCGGGTGGCGGGCACCCGCAGCCGCGGGCGATCCCGCGGCCGAGGAGGGCGGTCGACCCGCTCGGCCCGGCACCGTCCTCACGCATGTGGTCCACCCGGGTACGCGCACGGGAGGACGGGGGTACCGGACCCCGCCCGGGCGGTGGTCGTCCTGCCCGGTGCCTCAGCCGGCGGCCGGTGACCCACGACGGCCCGCTCCGGGGGCTGCCGCGGTGCGTGGCCCACGGGCCAGCGCCGCGCGTAGCGCCGGGGTGAGCACGCGCCGGGCCTCGGACGGGGTGAGGGCGGCGGGGTGGGCAGGGGGTTGAGGTAGCGGTGTAGACGAGACCGCCGAGGACCGTCACCACGGCCGTGGCGCGGGCGGTCGCGTCCCGGCCGCCGAGAAATTCCACGAGCCGGGCCAGCAGCTCGCGTTCCAGGTACTCGCGGATCACCTCGGCGGCCTCGTCGCCCTGGGCGGTGAGCTGCCGGAAGTCGGAGTCCTCCCACAGGCTCGTCACCGCGTCGATCAGGCGCTCGGGGAGGGTGGCCGGGTCGCCGCCGAGGACGGTCTCCACCGCCAGCGCGTTGGCGCACTGGAACTGCATGACGTCCGCGAACAGGCCCTTCTTCGAGCCGAAGTGGTAGGCGATCAGCGCCGGGTCCACGCCGGCGGCCGCGGCCACCGCGCGCACGGTGGTGCCCCGGTATCCGCGCTCCAGGAACAGCGCACGGGCCGCCGAGGCGATCGACCCGCGGGTCGGCGGGTTGCCGCGGGGGCGGCCTCGGGTGCGGGCGGGAGCAGGGGCGGCGTTATTCATCAGCGTTGAGCCTGCGTTCGGTGACCGGCACAGTCAAGTGCGTTCCGAAGAACCCTCCGCACGCAGGAGAGCGACACCACGATGCCCACTCTTCCCGTCCTCGACTCCACCCTCTGTTACCGCGAGTCCGGTGACCCCGACGGGCTGCCGTTCGTCTTCCTCCATGGCAACCCCACCTCCTCCCACCTGTGGCGGAACGTCCTGCCGGGGGTCGCCGCCCCCGGCCGTCGTCTGCTGGCCCCCGACCTCATCGGCATGGGCGCCTCCGGCAAGCCCGACATCGCCTACTCCTTCGACGACCACGCCCGCTACCTCGACGCCTGGTTCGACGCCCTGGGCCTTGCCGAGGCCGTCCTCGTCGGCCACGACTGGGGTGGCGCGCTCGCCTTCGACCGAGCCGCCCGTCTCCCGGACCGCGTCCGCGGTATCGCCTTCACCGAGACGATCGTCAAGCCGCTGGTCGGCGACGAGTTCCCCGCGGCGGGGCGGGAGTTGTTCACCCTCCTGCGCACCCCGGGAGTGGGCGAGGAGATGATCCTGGAGAAGTCGCTGTTCATCGAGGGGCTGCCGGACACGCTCGCCACCCCGCTCGACCCCGCCGACCTGGAGATCTACCGCCGCCCCTTCCCGACCCCGCGGAGCCGCCGCCCGGTGCTGGCGTGGACGCGCATGATGCCGCTCGACGGCGAGCCCGCTGACGTCGTGACCCGCGTCGAGCGCTACGACGCGTGGCTGGCCGCCAGTCCCGACGTCCCCAAACTGCTCGTCGCGTTCGAGCCGGGTCCGGGCGCGATGACCGACCGGGGCGCCGTGGCCTGGTGCGAGGAGAACATCGCGGGCCTGGAGGTCTCCCGCCACGGCCCGGCCGGGCACCACTCCCCGGAGGACCGTCCCGAGGAGCTGGCCGCGTCGATTCACGCCTGGGCCGACCGCCACGGGCTGGCACGCGGGTAGGTGCCCCGACCACGACGGTAGGGGTCCTCGACCACGACGGCGCGGACCGCCCCCGGGGCGGTCGGGCCGCCGCCGACGGGCGACCGTGGCCGGAGCGATCCGGCCCCGCCGTGCCGGGCCGCCGGGCTTCAGCCGGCGCCGGCCGCGACGTACAGAGCCCCCTGATGCAGGCCGAGGCTGCGGGCGGTGGTGGGCGCTCCCACCTGGACCAGCGGCCCGGGGCCCCGGAACGCGGCGGTGCGCAGGCGGAAGGCATCCGGTCCGGTACAGCCGACGGTACGCAGTCGCCAGGGCGCCGAGTCGTTCCCGGGGGTGCGGGGCGGCAGGGCGAGTTGCAGCTGTGCGGTGGCCGGGTGCTCGGTCCGGTTGTCGGTGTGGGCCGCCGTCCAGGCCGCCATGACGAGAGCCGCCTGCGAGGGCGTACCGGAACCGGGTGCGCTGTCGGCGCGGGAGGGGGGCGTCCGTTGCGGGGCCGGGGGCATCTCGATGATGTCCGGACGGCCGGCGTGTTCCCCGAGAACAGCGGCGAACCAGCGGGCGAGGTCCGGGCCCGCCCGACCTGCCCAGGCCCGGATCAGGTCGCGGAAGGCCGTCTCACGGCGGCGGGCACCGCGCTGTGACCCGGCGGCCAGGATCGCTGCACCCGCTCCGGAGAAGGCCTGGCACAGCCTGAGCACAGGAACATGATCCGCGCGGGCGGCGTAACGCACCGAGCGCAGCTCCCACATGATGTAGCGCAGGAGGAGGGCGGCAGCGCGCGCGTCGGCGCCCAGCTCGCCGCCGGGAGGCTGACGCGGACGGTCCGGCCGGCCGGTGGGCGGCGGGGTGGCCGCGTCCGCGCGCCGGCCGGCGGCTGACAGGTGCCATGACCGGTCGTCCATGCGGTACTCACCACCGGCGGCACGGAGCCGGCCGCCCCGGCCCAGTAGAACCCCGATCTCCCGCGCTCCGACGTCAAGCATCACTCCCGGCGTGCCGGGCAGGTCCAGGACGGCGTCGGTGACATCCTCCAGCCATACGTTCAGCAGGGCAGGTGGCGCGGGCGGTCCTTCCTCGACGGCGAACATGCGGTCGACCACCAACTGGAGGTAGGCCGTCAGGCGGGTACCGGCACGCTCCACCACGAGGTGGCGCAGAGAGGCCGTCGCCAGATCGTAGTCGGGGACCAGGTCGTCCACGTTCCGGCGCGTGAGCCGGCATTGCGGGGTCATGACGTGGCCGCGGTAGTCACGGCCGGGTGTGTACGGGCCGGCCGGCGGCAGCAGCGAGTCGAGGTCGTGGCCGGCGATCGCTGCCTGCTCGGTCATCCAGCGGCGCCGATGCTCGCCGAAATCAGCCATCCACTCCAGCACGGTCGTCGCTCGTCGCTCGCGTTCGCCGATGCCGGACGCGCTTGCGGCCCAGAACAGGGGAAAGAGGCTGTTGTCCCACACATCCGAGGCCGCACGAATCGCCTCACGGTCGAACCGGCGGACGTCCGTCGAGGCTTCCGCCATCTGTGTCAATGAGCGGTCCAGCAGTGCTGCCAGCACGGACATGGCCGATGCGGGGCCCATGGGGGAAGGGGAGGCACCGGACGGCGGAGGGTGAGCTGTGGCCACGTCGTGATCGTCGCACACCCGTACGTGCGCTCGTCGCGCCGACGAGAGCCCGTCCCGCGCACGCGCGACCCCGGCGGCCGACGCCGCCGAACCTCCGCACCGGGACGGGACCCGGCGCCGACCGTCCGAGCGGCTCCGGTGGCGGCAACGGGGGCACCCGCACCTGTCGCACGCCTTGCACCGGCCACCATGGTCGGCGAGCCCGACAAGCGGTCGGCGGAGCAGGCTGCCGCCCTCCGTGTCCGTCGGCGACCTGGTCAGCAGCCCAAGGCCCGGCAGCGGTACCCGGTCCCGGGCCCGCCGCCGCCCGCCGGTGTCCGGCTCCGTGTCCGGAGGGCACCGAGTCGGTGCCGTTCCGGAGACAGGGCCGAGGCCCCGGCCGGTCCGTGGGCGGGTCCCCCCCGGACGGCGGCCACATGGGGCACGAGGTGGGGTTACCCCCACCGTGCCCGGGCCCGCTGTCCGGACCACGCTCCGACCTGCTGCCCGTATGGCCCGGCGGACCCCGAACGAGCAGGCTGAACACGTTCGGTTCTCCGAGGTAAGGAACGCACTGTGCTCAGTTCGAAGTCGCGGCGCCGCCGCGCGGCCGGCATCACCGCCGTAGGCGCTTTCGCCATGGCGGCGTGCGCCACCCTGATGACCGGCAGCGCCCGAGCGATCGTCAACGGGACCGACTCCACCGAGCGCTACGCGTTCATGGCGACGATCCCGGAGTCGGCTCCGGACCAGGGGGTGTACGACGGTAACTGCGGCGCGACGCTGATCGATCCGCAGTGGGTGCTGACGGCGGCCCACTGCGTGCGGGGTGACGGCCTCGAACTGGACGGTACCGTCCGGATCGGGAGCGACCACCGGAAGACCGGCGGCACCGTCCGCGCCATCGAGCGGACCGTCGTCCATCCCGGCTACGTGAACGGCGAGGGCAGGGCTGCCAACAAGGACGACATCGCGCTCGTCCGCCTCGACCGCCCGGTCGCCGAGGAACCCATCCGCATCGCGGGGCAGGCCGGGCGGCCGGGTACCCCCACCCGGATCCTGGGATTCGGCACCACCGTCGACACCGAGCTGCGCTTCGCGGAGCGGATGCAGGAACTCGACACGCGCAGGGGCGCCGTTGCCGAGTGCGCCCCCGGATACGCGGACCGTACCCGGTTGTGCACGATCAGCCGCGTGCCCGGTGCCATGGCCTGCTTCGGGGACTCCGGCGGACCGCAGATCCGGAAGGGCCGGCACGGGCGGTGGGAACTCGTCGGAACCACATCCGGTCCCGGTGCGCCAGGGGTCGCCTGCTCGGAGGGGCCCGGCCTCTACAGCAACGTGCCCGCCTACGCGGAGTGGATCCGGAAGACCATCAAGCGGAATACCTGATCCACGGCAGCGGCCGGGCGCGCCGGCGTCGGCTTGCGTCATCCGGCAGGCACGCACGGCCGGCCGGCGGCGCCGGTGCCGGGGGCGGGGGAGAAGCCGGCTGTCACCGGCCGATGTGATCCTCGACCGCCGGCAGCGTCCGTCCCGCACGGCGAGACGCCGGGGGCTGCGTCCCTGCAGCGAGTGCCGCAGGAGCGGTTCGCGGGCCGTGATGCCCACCCGGCGCCTCGTCGGACCCCTTGTGGGCGGTCGACCCCGGTGCGGTCGACCGCCGGCAAGGCGTCAGCGCCCGCTGCCCTCGAAGATCACCGGAAGTTCACCGACGACCGGAAGGACAACCATCGACGGCCGTGCGGCGTCATGCACCAGGCGGTGACGGCAGGCCTTCGGCTCGGAGCTCGTCCCCCACGGCTTGCCGTCGGACGGGTTGACGTCCCAGTGCGGGAAGTCGGACGCCGCGAGGTGGACGGAAATCCGGTGGCCTTCCAAGAAGACGTGACTGGTCGCCCACAGGTCGACGAGGAAACGCACCGACCCCCGGTCGTGAAGAGGCTCCGACTCGGTGCCGAGCCGCAGAATTCCTTGTGTGACCGTATAACGCCGACCGTCCGGATGAACATCGACCAGAGCGGCCACGACATCCGCACTGGCGGCGTCCGTCTCCAACCAGACGTCCGCGTGCACCGCGCCGGTGACCTCCACGGCGGAGGGCAACGCCTCGCTGTCGAAGGCGAGGACGTCGCTCCGCTCCAGCAGTCCCGATTGATCCCGCGGACCGCTCGGGATCGACCAGGTCTGTCCACCGGTCGACGGCACGGGATGCCGCGGATCATGTGTCCACTCGTCCGCCGCTCCGTCTCCCGTCGTCGGCGGGACCGTGCCGAGCGTTCCGGTCGGCCCGCCGGTGACGGCGCCGCCCATGGAGCGGAGGAAGAATCGGACGGTGGCCGATGCGGGCGGCCACACCTCGGCCGACCGCCACTCGTTGACGCCCATGGTGAAGTACAGCACCCCTGGAAGGGGATCGCCGTGCCCCATGCCCGTCAGCGGTGCGAAGAACCGCTCCACGAGCGGCCACAGCTCGAACTCGGCAGCCGGCCCGAAATCGAGCTCTCCCGCAAGGGACTGCGGTGCGCCGTAATGCGCGTGTTCCCACGGCCCGATGACAAGGTGCGTCGGCGCGGCGCCGGTGGCGACGCCCACCGAGTACGCCGTGAGCACGCCGCCGAGGAGCATGTCGTACCAGCTGGTCACATAGAGCGACGGTACGGCGATCTTCGGCACGAGTCGCCGCGTCGAGAGGTACTGCCCCCCATCGGGCCTTCCGGCTTCCTCCAGCCCTTCCCTCACCCAGGGCGCGATTCCGTCATAGCGCTTGAGGATCTCGTCGAAGGGCGCGTGCATGGCGTTCGACCGGGACAGTGGCGGGAACGGATGGTCCGGCTGTTCCTCGGTGAGCGCGGCGAGCGCCGCGGCCTCTTCGTCGCGACCGTCCCGACGCGCCGCTTGAAGAGCCATCTTGGTCGCCCATGCGAAGAAGAAGGCGGACTCGACAGCTCCGCCGCGCCGGTACCCGTTGTGGGTGAAGTCGACCAGAGGCGAGACCGGGCTGATGCCGCACAGCGGGGCGGGCCTTTCGGCGGCGGCCTGCACCTGGACGCTGCCGAGATAGGACTGACCTGCCATCACGACTTTTCCGTTGGATCCCTCGATGGTGGCCGCCCATTCAATGGTGTCGACGGTGTCCGGTGCCTCGTCACGGAAAGGCCGGAACACGCCTTCGGAAGCGTACATGCCCCGAACATCCTGAACGACGCAGATGTATCCACGCGGTACGAAGAATGCGACTTCCGACGGGAATCCCGGCTCGGTGAGGATGGACTTGTCGTAGGGCAGGCGGAGGAGCATGACGGGGCAACTGTTGCCCGATAAGGGCCGGAAGACATCAGCCCGAAGAACCGTACCGTCCCGCATCGGTACTTCGACATTCCGTTCGACCATCATGTGGCGTTACCTTTCCACGCCCGAATTCGACACACTGTCATCGGGCGTTTTCCTGTCAGGAGACGGATCACGCTATTTCGAGCGAACCGTACCCATCGATCGGTGTGCGAATGCCGAGCACTCCGGTGAAATCCATCACATAAAGGCGGCGTTTTATCGGAGATGCGTACGCTCGCCTTGCTATGGATTTCCCCCGGAATGCAACTGGCAGCCCGTCGAGTTGAATGGCAATGGCGTACCGGAAAATGGGGTACTGATGTCGGCGGACCGCCGGGCCGCCGCCGTCGGCCAGAGCCGGGCAGGGGACCAGGACGGCGACGCCGGTCCTGCCCTTGCGGCAGGCGGTGTCGTCAGGCGCCGGCCGGCCGCGGGCGCGGCCCGCCGCGCGAGGCCAGCAGCTGGTACGCGGCCCAGGCGTCCAGCAGCGGCGGCGCCACCGAACTCCGCCTCCGGGCGGCGGAGCGGGTGACCGCGAAACGCACCTCGGCCGCCGGTGCGGCCGGGAACTCCGACCAGAGCAGCGCGATCGCACCGGTGACGAACGGCGCGGCGGCGCTGGTCCCGCTCAGGGTGAGCGCCGTGCCGTCGACGCCCAGGCTGGTGATGCCGTCGCCGGGCGCACCGAGCCCGTTGCGCCCGATGGCGCCGCCCAGGTTCGACAGGTCCAGCGGCCTCCCGGCCCGGTCGCAGGCGACCACCGGGATGGTCCACGGGTGCCGGGTGAGGGGCGAGGTGCCGAGCGTGCCCTGGTTGCCGGCCGCGACCACGGTGAGCACACCGTGACGCGCGGCGTGGTCCAGGGCTTCTTCGAGGCCGCGGTGCGCGGCGCCGGACGGCTGCGCCCGGGCGAGACTGAGGTTGATCACCCGCGCTCCCGCGTCCACGGTCTCGATGATGGCGGCGGCCAGTTCCTCGGGCTCGGCGGCCGGCCCGCCCGGCGGCACGGTCCGCCTGCCCGGTGACGGGACCGGCCCGTCCCCCGGCCACGGGACCGGCCTGTCCGGCGGCGCGGCGGGGCGGCCGGTGCCGGGGCGCGCGCGCCCGTCCGGGGCACCGCCACCCCCTTCCGCGGGCCGGGGCGCCCGGTCCCCCCGGCAGGCGGAGAACAGGGGCCGCACCAGCAGGGTGCAGTGCGGACAGACGGCCGGTGCCGCCGAGCCGCGCCGGGCGCTGAGGATCCCGGCCACGTACGTACCGTGTGCGCAGGCCACGTCGCCGGGGTGGCAGCCGTGCCCGGGGCCCTCCGGACGGAGCCGCCGCACCGGGTGTCCGGCGAGGTCCGGATGGTCCAGCGCCACGCCGCCGTCGATCAGACCGACGGCCACCTCGGCGCGGCCCGCGGTGCGGCGCATCAGGGGCGTCAGCCCCACCAGATCCAGGGGGGTCATCGCCGATTCAGCGGCGGCCCTGGCCGGTGTACGGCCCCCAGCAGTACTCCTTGAGGCACCGCCGGTAGCATGCCTGCGGGTCCCAGGACCGCCGGCAGTTGTTCCAGCACACCGGGCCGAGTTCCTCCTCGCAGGTGAACTGCTGCGGCACGAAACGCCCGTTGTCCGGGGCCGAGCCCCTGTGTGGCGACCCTCCGCTCGCCGTGCCGCCTCTCATGGTTGTCGTGCGGACCGCCGCATGGGCGGTAAATCCGGGAATGCGCATCCCGGCTCACCTCTTTCCTCTCTCCGTTCCGGACGCCGGCGCCCCATTGCGCCGGCGTCACCGGTCGTAGCAGTACTTCGCGTCGGGGGTCTCGCACTGGCAGACGCACGGACCCATGCAATCTGCCATGCATCGCGCCGGGTTGTACTGCGTCTTGCAGTAGTTGCGACACTCCACGCCGCACTCCATCTGGCAGAACGACCGCAGCTGGGGAACCAGCGCCGCACCGCCGCCCGCCCCGGTGCGGCGCGGCCCGCCGCGGTAGCTCCGTCCCGTCCGGTAGACCGACATGCCTCCGGTGAATCCCGGCAGCGCCATGTCAGCTCACCTCCGCCTTCCTTCCGGTGCTTCGATGCCCGTGGCCGCCTCCACGGCCCGGGCGTCATCGGTCGTAGTAGGGCGACCAGTGGGTCACCATGAACGGGAACTCCTCGGTGACGTCGACCCGGACGAAGGACTTCTCCGTGACGTCCGTCTTCCGGCCGGTGTACGAGAACACCACGTCCAGGACCTTGCGTGTGCCGCTGAGCCGCGAGGGGAGGACCTCCACCGCGCTCAGCGTGGAGCCCTCGGCGTAGGCGCTGACCGTGTTCCGGTACACGTCCTCGTTCCGCACCGCCAGGTAGTTGATGGCACGGTGCTCGTCCTCGGTGCCGGCGTTGTCGCCCACCTGCATCAGCCGTTCCAGCAGCTTGCCGGCCGCCGTCTCGAATCCCTTGGCGGGTATCTTCTCGGGCCGTTCGACGGCCTTGACCAGGTCCGCACCCGCGAAGGAGTAGATCTGGTCGAAGGCGACGACCGGCACCGTGAGCCCGTTGCACAGCTCCGGCGGGGCCAGGGGGCCGCGCCGTCCGATGACCACGTCGATGTCCAGGGGGCTGCTCACCGGCCGGACCGCCTCGACCAGCAGGGAGAAGTCCACCGGGTCGACGGGCCGCAGGAGGTAGGCGTCCAGTCCCTGCACGGTCAGCACGTAGCACATCTGCCGCGCCAGGTAGCGGTTCTGCGGATCGGACAGCACCCGGTGGAGCGCCTCGTCATCCGTCAGGTCCACCGACTCGGCCCCTGCCACGACCTGTGCGTACTCCTTCTCCACGGCCAGGCTCGGGAACCGGGCCTCGATGCGTCCGAGCGCGTAGACGAAGGCGGGGCCCGCCGGGTCCCCCCTCGCCTCCTCCGCCCTGTCACCGGGCTCCTTCAGACAGTCGCAGCCGGCGGCCTGGGTGAAGGCCGTCTCCGGTGCCCCGGCCGGGGCCGTGGGTTCCCGCTGCCGCCGGCCGTCCTCCTCCTCGCCCGGTGGCTCCGCCACCGGATTTTCCAGCACGTCCTTCTGCTCCGGCTCCATCGAAGTCTCCTTGTCCGGACTCGGCCTGAGGCCCCCGGACCGGCACACGGCGGGACCGTGCGCACCGACGCCAGGAGGGAGGTGGGAGGTGTTCCGGTCACGTCCCGGTGGGACGGGCCGGCCGCACCTCTGCGCAAGTGCTCGGGCAGGGCGCTGGCGCTTCTTCTCAGCCGCGGCCCCGCCGGCGCGACAGGGCCACCCACCGGTTCAGGGTCGCCGCCCGCCGCTCGCAGCCGCCGCACGGCCGCCTGAAGCCCGCGGCGTAGGTGACGCGCTTGACGACATCGCCGAGTCCGATGTCCGTACCGCCGTCGTCAGCGCTGACGAATCCCGGAATGCGCACCCGAGCCGGTCGTTCCCGGTCGGCGGCGTCCCGACGTCCCGTGACCTCTTCGTTCCGGGCGTCACGGTCACCGCTCGCCCCGGCCTGTCCCATTGCCATCACTTCCAGCGCCTCGGGAGAGGTCTCACTTCCATGCTCCTCCCGCCCCGGGGCGGGAGGCAACCGGGCGGTGCTGTGCCGCGGCCAGCGAAGTCGCGGTCGCGACGGTGCGCCGACCGCGGCGGAACGGGCGGGTGGCCGGCCCGGACGCGAGGGGACGCCCGCGGTGGTGCGGCCCGCGCCCGGACGACCCGCCCGGCGCGCCCCGGCCGTCCGGAAGGAGGGCCGAGGCGGCTCCGCCCGGCGCGCCCGGGGCGTCCTCGGCACGGCGGGCGGGGGCCGCTGCCTCCCGGCGCACGGCGGGCGGGGCGGCCGGGCCGGTGGTCGCCGCGCCGGCCGCCGACGGCCCCGGAAGGGCGCGCGGGGGAGTCCGGGTGACGCATCCACCTGGGTGCCGGGATACGTGCTCGCGCCGGCCTGTCCTCGGTAACGGGAGACCGGTCCGCCGCGCTCCGCCCGTGGCCGCCGAAGCCGGTGGCCACGGGCCGGCGGCCGGGGCCGGCGACGCCCGCGTCCGTCCGGCGGCCGCGCCGGGGCCTCGCCCACCCGGTCGGGTGCCCGTGGCACGCCCCGCGCCCGTCCGCCCGGCGGAGCGGCGCCCCGCACCGCGCCCGGCGTCCCGGCACGGCGGCGCCGCCCGGTCCGCCGCCTGGTGCTCCGAGGAGGTGTCATCCGCGCGGCCCCGGTCCGCCCCCGGTGTGGGCGGCGGAGCAGACACGTCCGGCCGGGGGAGGTCGCCGACGGTCGGTGGCGTGGGACCGCACGCGCGGGCACGGCCGGAAATATCGCGGCATCACCCGGTGGTTGGCTGGAGCGGAGTCGATTGCACCTGGAGCCCAGATGACCCGTTCGTTCCTCTTCCTCCTCGCCAGTGCCCGGCCGGACGGCAACACGGCGCAGCTGGCCCGGGCCGCGGCGGAACAGCTGCCGAGCGGTACCGGGCAACGGTGGCTCGACCTCGCCCGCCTGCCGCTGGCCGATTACGTCGACGCGCGGCACGCCGGGGAGATGGGACCGGAGCAGGAGAACGAGGAACTGCTGCGGCAGGCGACCCTCGCCGCCACCGACATCGTGATCGCCTCTCCGCTGTACTGGTACTCGCTGTCGTCCTACGCCAAGCGCTACCTGGACTACTGGTCGAAGTGGCTGCGCACCCCGGACCCCGACTTCCGCGAGACGATGGCGGGACGCACCCTGTGGGGCGTGACCGCGATGGCCCACCGCGAAGAGGTGGTGGCCGAGCCCCTGACCCTCACCTTGCACCACACCGCCGCCTACATGGGCATGCGCTTCGGCGGAGTGCTGCTGGGCAACGGCTCCCAGCCGGGTCAGGTGGGCGACGACGAGCGGGCGGCCGCCCGAGCCAAGACGTTCTTCGCCCAGGAGGCGCCACTCGCCCGCTTCCCGTACGAGCAGGACTGACGGGAGCACGACGGAAGCCGGCGCGCGCCGCGCGGGAGACCGGTCCCATCGCGGGGGCCCCGGCAAGGCCGATCCGTCGCGACCTGCGCCAGCGGCTCCTCCCGCCGGCCCCGACCGGTCGCCCTGCCGCGGCCGGCCCGGGGGGTGTCCCGGTACCCGGGGCGTCCGCGCCGGGGTGCCGAGTCGCGAAGGGCCCCGGGGCGGGGGCCGGGCCCGCCCCGGCCGCCCGGCGGTCCTCCGGTACGGCGGCTGGGCGTTGAGGACTTCCGGGGCGCCGCCGAAAGGGCGCCCGGCCGCCACGGCACCCCGCGGCGGCCCCTTACCCCTGTGACCCGGTCACCCGGCGATCTGTCAGTCATCGGCGCGCTGTACCGATCGACCCATCGAGGGAACAGACGGACCGACAGGCGCGACCCCCGGACACCGCGTCACCGGCAGCGGTGTCCCCGGCGCCACCGAGCACGCCTCCGGCGTCGTCGGCCGGCCTTGCGTGCTGTTCCCCGGTGAGGGCCTGCGCAGGCGGGCCGGGGCGGGCGGGTACTGGTCGTCGGCGACGGACTGACCGGCATCGAGATCGCCATGGAGACCGCCACCGAGATCGCCGACATGCTGGCCCGGCCCCGTCGGTGACGCTGATGGCCGGCGTGAGCTGGGCGCATCGCTCTCCGCCGGGGCCGGCCCGGTCGGCGGCCGACCGGCCCTGCCATCTGCATCAGGCCTGCGACCGGCCGGGCATCACCGCCCTGGAGGACGCCGAGGACGCCGAGGCCGTCGAGGCGGGGCGGGTGCGGTGGGCCGACGACATCCGCCCCGGCCTCCGACGC
This sequence comes from Streptomyces pactum, assembly GCF_016031615.1. Lineage (GTDB taxonomy): Bacteria > Actinomycetota > Actinomycetes > Streptomycetales > Streptomycetaceae > Streptomyces > Streptomyces pactus. The sequence goes on along the minus strand of NZ_JACYXC010000001.1, from coordinate 88,912 downwards.
GACCGTCCGGACGGCCGGGTGCGCGGCCGGCCCCGTCGCCGCCGGCGGGCCGGGAGGCCACCGAGACGGCCGGATCCTCGTCGATCACACCATGCCACGGCGGCGGTTCGCCGGCCGTGCCCCGGCGGCCGGCGATCCGGGCCGGGGCCCCGGCGGCCGGTCCCCGAGCGCCGGTCCTCCGGCCCACCTCCCCGGTCCGTCGGCCGGTCCGTCAGCCGGTCCGCGGGCCGGCGCTCAGCCGGTGTCCCGGCCGGCCGCCGGCACGGCCTGGGCGAGCAGCCCGTCGACGAGCGCGCGGAGCCCCTGGGGATAGGTGTCACGGGCGGCCAGCTCGGGCCAGCGATCCCCGATGGCGGCCAGGTGGGGCACCCGGGAGGCATCGAGACCGGCGAAGGAGGTGTCACGGACGGCGGGGCGCTCGCCGTCGGTGCGCCGGCGGGCCGAGTGGGAGCGGACGAGGATCTCGCCGACCGTGTAGTACCAGATGCTGCGGAAGAGGCCCACGGCCTGGGCGGGCGTGCATCCGCAGTCGTCGGCCGCGGCCACGACCGTCTCGACCATCCACAGCGCCGACGCGTCGAGGCGGCCGACGAATCCGTCGATGGTGAGGACCTCGGCGGCCCACGGCCAGGCGGCGAGGGCGTCGTGCATCGCGGCGGCGGCCGCCAGGATGCGGTCGCGCGGCCCGTCGGGCAGCGCCGGCCGCTCGATCCGCTCGACGTGGTCGTTGAGGAGCAGGACGAGCAGGTCCTCCTTGTCCCTGATGTGGTGGTACAGGGTCGTCGCGCCGACGCCGGCCTCGGTGGCCAGCCGACGGATGGTCAGCTTCTCCCAGCCGTCCCGGTCGATGAGCCGGCGGGCCGCGGCCAGGATCTGCGCCCGGGAGGTCAGAGGCGGCCGGCCGGTGCGGCCGTGCGCTGCGCGCGGTCGATGCATGGGCCCCATCATGCCGCCCCGCCGGCCTCCGCCGCGAAGCCGGTACGGGACCACCTTCCCTGGTCCGTGACGGCCCGCCTCTGCTACTTTCGGAACATGTTCGAAAAGTTGTCGCGAGGACGGATGGCCGCGATGGGGCGAAGGCACGACAGGGAGGCCCGGCCGGGGCTCACACTCGCCGCGGTGGCCGTGGTGCAGTTCATGGTGTCGCTGGATCTGACGGTGGTGAACGTCGGACTTCCCCGCATCGCCACCGGCCTCGGCTTCGACGCGGTGGGCCTGGCCTGGGTGATCCACGCCTATGCCCTCGCCTTCGGCGGGCTGCTCCTGCTGGGCGGCAAGGCCGCCGACCGGTACGGTCGCAGGCGGGTCCTGCTGCTCGGGCTCGGCCTGTTCGGCCTCGCCTCGCTCGCCGGCGGGCTCGCCCGGGAGCCCGGCCAGCTGATCGCCGCCCGCGCCGGGCAGGGCATCGGCGCCGCCGCGCTGGCTCCGGCCGCGCTGGCGCTGCTGACCTCGGCGTTCCCCACCGGGAAGGCCCGCGTCCGGGCCTTCGGGGTGTGGAGCGCGGCGAACGCCGCCGGAGGCGCCCTGGGCGTCCTGATCGGCGGCCTGCTCACCGAGTACGTCGGCTGGCGCTGGGTGATGTTCGTGAACGTACCGATGGCCGCCGGCGCGCTGGCCCTGGCCCGGAGGGGCGTCGCCGCCGACCCGCCGACCGTTCGCGGGGGCCGTCCGGACGTGCTCGGCGCGGTCCTGGCGGCGTCCGGCATGTCCCTGCTGGTGTTCGGTGTCGTCCGTACCGACCGGCATCCGTGGACCTCGCCGACCACCCTGACGACGCTGGCGGCCGCCGCCGCGCTGCTGGTCGCGTTCGTCCACGTGGAGCGGACCACCACCCGCGAACCGCTGGTCGGGCCCGGCCTGTTGGCCAACCGCTCGGTCGCCGGGGCGAACGCCTACAACCTGCTGGTCGGGGCGGCCATGGCCGCGGCCTTCTACTTCCTGTCCCTGTATCTCCAGCAGGTCCTGGGGACGGGCCCGGCGCCGACCGGGCTCATGTTCCTGCCGTTCGCCCTCGCGGTGGTCGCCGGTTCCGTGCTCGCCATCCGGCTCGGCCACCGTCTCCCTCCCCGCCTCCTGCTGGTCGCCGGCGGACTCCTCACCGCGGCCGGGCTCGCCTGGTTCGGCCTGATCGACCCCGACGGATCCTTCGCCACCGACGTCCTGGGGCCCTCGCTCGTCACCGGCACCGGCTTCGGGCTCTGCCTGGGGCCGGTGGTCTCCATCGCCACCGCCGGCGTCGCACCCCACGAGGCCGGCACCGCCTCGGGCCTGCTCAGCAGCTCACGACAGATCGGCGCCTCACTCGGACTCGCCGCCCTCGGTACCGCGGCCCATCACCGCACCGGCCGGGACACCAGCCCGGAGGCCCTGAACGACGGGTACGCGCTCGGCCTGTCCCTCGGTGCCGCACTCCTGCTCGCCGCCGTCCTCATCGCCCTCACCGTCCTCCCGCGGACCGGCCCGCCGCCCCGGACCGGGCCGAGCGCCGACCGCGAGATGCTCCGCGCGCGGGAGTGACCGGGCGCGTCCGCCCCGCCGGCCCGAAGCACCGCCCGCACCCGCCCGGACGGGGTGCGGGCGGATGCGGCCGCCGGACCGCGAGGCGGCGCCGGGACCGCGCACCGAGGCCGGGCCCTCAACCCCACCGTGCCCATGCGGACCATACGGCTGCTGGACGGACCTTCTTCGCCTCCTACCGGAGTCCGCAGGACACACAGCACCGCCTGGGTGAGGGGAGTGTTGGGCCGCGAAGCGTGCGAACGTTGCGGTCGGCACCGTCGCCGTGTCAGCTCCACACACCACTTTGGCCGGACCCCCGGCTCCGGCAAGGGCCGGTTCGTCCGGGCAACCGGCTGTGCGGTGCGGCTCGCCCGGCGTGGGCCATGTCGCGCCCGGGTGAACGGGCATACCCGGGCTGTCGGTGGAGGGATTGACCAGGCAGCCATCGCGTCAAGCGCCACGTGCCGGCACCTCGGCCCTCCGCACCGCCCACCGGCGGTACGTTAGCCTCACCAGGTGATTACTTGCGTTGTCGAGTACGTGATCGATCCGGCAAAAATCGAATCATTCGAGAGATTCGGGCGGCGCTGGATGGAATTGGTGGACCGGCACGGCGGCACACACCACGGGTACTACCTTCCCGCTGAAGGAGCGAGCGACAAGGCGCTGGCCTTGTTCACCTTCCCCAGCCTGGCGGCCTACGAGCAGTACCGATCCCTGTTCGGCCGGCACCCGGATTTCATCGACGCGGATCGCATCAGAGACGACAGCGGCTGTGTACTGCGCTACGAGCGCACCTTCATGCGCCCCTTGCTTCCCGGCTCCGGCCAACCGACCGCGACGCCGTAGCCACAGCAGCGTGGAGAACCGGCCCCCACCCGAGGCGGCCTCGTCTGAGGCCGGTTGGCGGTCACGGTCTCCCGTGAGGAGAGGCCCGGGGAGCCGGGCGGGGCATCGCTGCCCGGGGCCCGGCCGGTCCGGTCCGGGCGGCCAACGGACTGGGGGCGAGCGGCCGGTCCGGGCGGTGGCAGGGACGGCGGGCACCTGGGACCGGGGCGGCGGGCCGGTGCCCGGGTCCGGGCCCCGTCGGACCCGGACACCGGCACCGGCACCGGCACCGCGTCCGGGTCAGAAGAGAGCCTTGTGCTTCCACCCCGTGGCGATCTTCGTCCGCGCGGTGAAGGACCCGTTCCCCTTGCCGTCGTGGCGGTAGACGTTCCCGCTGGAGTCCCGTACCACCAGGTCGCTCCGGCCGTCGCCGGTGAGGTCACCGACGCCGACGATCGCGTTGTAGGACGCTCCCCAGTTGCCGAAGACCTTCACACGGTCCTTCAGCTTGCCGGTGCGCTGCCCGTCGTGCCGGTAGAGGGTGCCGTCCTTGTGACGTGCCAGCAGGTCGCCGAAGCCGTCGCCGTTCAGGTCGCCCGCCCCGGCGATCTTGGTGTACCCGGTCCAGCCCGAGTGGATGCGCCGGCCGGCCGCCAGTGTCCCGTCGCTGTTGGCCGCGAAGAGGTGGATGTCCCCGTTCGAGGATTTCCTCGCCAGCAGGTCGGGCCGCTTGTCCCCGGTGAGGTCGCCGGGCGAGGTGAGCACGTTGTAGGCGTTCCAGCCGGTCCCGAGCTTGGTGTACGGCGTGGTGGTGGTCAGCCGCTCGCCGCACCGGGGCTTGTAGCCACGCAGCGAGCCGTCGGCCATCCGGACCAGGACGTCGTTGCACCGGTCCTTGTTCAGGTCGCCGAACGGCACCGCCACCACGGAGGTGGGCCAGCCGCCGGACGCCGTCTTCCCGGAGAACGCGCCCTTGCCGTCGCCGTGCTGGAAGGCCAGCTCACCGGAGGTGCTGAGGGTGAGCAGGTCACCGGTGCCGTCCGGGCGGGAGCGGGCGCCGGCGTGGTCGCGGAGGACCGGGGCGCCGCCGTTCAGGGCGACCGTGCCCCGTACCTCCAGCGGAGCGCCCGTGCCGTCGGCGGGGGTGATCGACAGGGTCCAGTCGTACTTCCCGTTCGGGAAGAACACCTCGCCGGCCGATGTCCGGACGGCACCGTGCCAGCCGACGGTGAGCTCACCGCGCGCGGCGCCGCCGGAGGTGGTGTCCACCACCTTGCCGGTCGCCTTGTCCCGCACCGTCAGCCGCCAGCTCGCCGAGGGCTTGGAGAGCAGGACCGTGGTGAGGGTGCGCGGGGTGGTCCCGGGCCGGGCGGCGTCGAGGGAGGAGGCGTTGCCGGCCGGGCCCAGCAGACCCAGGGGCTGGGCCGGCACACCCGACGGCACCAGGTGGACACGCTCCTGGGCGTCCACGTAGGCGGCGTTGGCGCCGGAGTCGTCCACGGTCCAGCGCACGTCGCGCTGCGAGACCCCGGTGTCGGGCAGTTCGGCGATGACGCGGCTCGCCGGGGTCCCGCCGGTGACCGTGGTGAGCGTGAGCGTCCCCGCGCGCCGGTCGTGGGTGACGACGTAGCCGTCGCCGAGCCGCGCCTCCCCGGACGGCACGGGTACCGACGTCTTCGTCACCCGGTCGTACACCCCCGCCCCGGCGTCCGGCCCACAGCTCCAGTACAACCAGCGGCCGACCACCTGCAGTTCCTCGGGCACGCAGCCGGTGCCGAGGGTGAGGGTGTGGGTGGTCTTCCCCGTCGACAGGCTGTACTCGGTGACGCTGCCCGGGTCGCTGCCGGCGGTCCACAGCACGTCCCCCCACAGCGCGGCGGCGCCCGGTGGGCGGGTGAGGGGCGCGGCGGAGTCGTCGAGGCGGTAGACGCGGTTCCCGCTCGCCGTGACGTGGAGGACGTAGCGGCCGGACACGTCGGTCACCTGCCCGCCGGCGGGCACCGCGCGCTCGAACAGGCCGCGGCCCGGCCCGTTGGCCCGGAGCCGGTCGGAGCCCGACGACGTGGTGTCGCGCTCCACCCAGACGACGCGTCCGTCGGCGGTGCCGTGCAGCCGGGAGCATCCGGCGTCCCCGGCCGGGCACTCGGCGATGAGCACATCGGTGGGGGTGAACGCGGTGCGCTCGCCGAACGTGGGGGGCCCGGACGCGGCGACGGTGCGGACGTAGTCGTCGCGCCGCCCGCCGCTGGGGTCGGTGACCACCAGCCTGCCCTGCTCCAGGGAGAGCCCCTGGATCGCCGCGGGCGGCTTGGGCAGCGGTTTGACCCGGGTGACGACGGGCCTGCCGTCGGCACCGGCGGTGATGCGCTGGATGCCCCAGTCCTCCGTGGCGGTCCGGCCGACGAAGACCGCGCTGTCGGCGGGGCCGACGGAGACGCCGGGGTTCGCCGTGCCGATGGTGACCGACGAACCGCCGGCGATCGGCTGCGCCCGCACCGCCGTCCCGCTGCTGGGCCGGTGGACCAGCCAGTCGCCCACGACCGCCAGGCCCTGGGCCGGGTTGATGCCACCGCCCTGCAACTCAACCTCGGTGGCGGCCACCGAGAGGTCGGCACGTGGCAGCACCAGCACCTTCGCCTTACTGATGCCGTAGACCACGACGTGGTCCCGGCCCAGCTTCGCGTGGTAGTAGTCCGGGGGCATCTCCGCGCTCCAGCCGCGGACCTGCCCGCTCTCCCGGTCGACGGCCACCACCCGGGTACGGCCGGAACCGTCCGAATCGGCTGTGAAGAGCACCGTCGTGGCATCCGCCCCGCTCGGCCTGTGCAGCCTCATACCCGGCGCATCCTCGACCCGCACGTCGCGCGTGGTCCCGTCGGGCCCCGGGGTGAGCAGATGGAACTCGAAGGCGCTGCGCCCCTGGGCGTCGGTGACCTTGCGGTAGGTGACCGCCGTGGTGCCGTAGACGGCGCTGCCGGTGATGTTGAACAGTTGCTGCCCCTCCGGAATGCGGAGGGTGCGCGTCGTCCCGTCGGACGCGTCCCACAGGTCGACGCGGCCGTCGCCGAGGCGGTGGGCCAAGGTGTCGCTGCCCGTCCCGTTGGTGGGCGGCGAGCCCTCATACGCCGGGGCGGGGAAGGTCTGCCCGTCCACGTAACGCGTCCACACCAGGCCTCGGTGTCCTTCGAGGCGGTGGAAGACCCCCTGTGCCCCGGCGCCGTCGCTCCCCGTCGTGGTGTCGGCATAGAACAACGACGCCGAGGTGACGGTGTTGCGCAGGGTGGCCGGTACGACCGTCTCCTGGGGCCCGTCCACCGCGGACGCCGTCGGCAGCTGCGGGCTCAACCCGGCCGCCAGAGCCGCGGACACGATGAAGACCGCGCCCGCACGCCGCGCGGGACGACGGCGTAACACGCCGTGACGCATCATGGAATTCCCCTCCCCTGTGGGCATGAGGGGGTGTGCACCGTCACCGGCACCGATCCGGCCCCGGTTGCCCCGTCCCCCTCGCCAAGTCGGCCCATGCTACCCGCGCGCCCGGCCTGGTGATCATCGCCCGTGCCTCCTTCCGCCATCACGGCCGGGCGCGGCCACGGGCCGCCCGGTGCCGCGCCCGACGGAGTACCACCCGGGTGCGACGTCGTCGTCATGGACGAGCGCGACATCGAGTGCACCGGTCCGTGCGGCGGGCGACGACAGGCCGGTGATCCACGGATGACGGCCCTGCGTGGTTCGTGTGTGGCGGCGGGCGTAGGCTTCCGCCGGGAACCGAGGGGGGATCCGATGACCGACGACCGTCAGGTGACTGTGCCGGTGTGGACGCTGGCGACCGCTGACGTCCGGGTGCCGGGGCTGACCGCGGGCGAGCCGATGACGGCCGATCGACTGGCCGAACTGCGCGGGGTGCTCACGGTCCTGGCCGACCAGCCGATCGTCACGCTTGAGGTGCATCCGCTGCCCGGCACGATCGACCGCGGCCGTGGCGTCCCACTCGATGCCGCGAGCCCCCTGGCGCAGCAGCTGTCACAGTTCATCGCGCAATCGGCGCGAAGTTCCCTCACGGTGGCCAGAGCGACCGCTTCCGGCGAGGGCCTGTATCGCATGGTGGTCCCGGCGAAGGTCGCCGCCCAGGTCGGGCAGGGCATCATCCGCCCGATGGTGCCGAAGGGGGGTGCCGGCGGCCTCTACGGCGAACTCGTCAGCTCCACGGGCAGGATCGCCGCCAAAGCGAGGTTCGTGCCGGTCGGGGGAGCGGCAGCGGCGGGTACGGCCGGCGGGGCCGGTGCCACCGCCGGTGCCGCGGCCGCCGGCGGCACCGCGCTCACCGTGGCCGCTCCGCTGGTGCTCATGGCCGTGGCGGTGGGGGTGAGCGCGCACGCCGACCACAAACGCCGGCAGGCCATCGATCACATCACGGACCTGCTGGAGCAACTGCAGCAGGACAAACTCGACGACGAGCTCAGCGAACTCGACGCCTGCCGCAGCGTCATCGACAAAGCCACCGCCATCCTGCTCGACCAGGGCAAGCTCGGGGTCTCGCTGGGGCTCGACTCAGCGGTGCATGCCATCAACACGGCGCTGAGCAAGGCCGGCCGCCGCCTGGCCCGCTGGCGGAGCACACTTGACGGACTGCCCGAGGGCGAGGCCGTCGAGCTGAGCACCTTGACCAAGTCGTTCCCCGGGATCGACGACCAGGGCGGCATGTTCCGCGCCCACCTCGAACTCGCCTCCCTGGCCGTCGCGCTGATGCGGCGGGTGGTGATCCTCCAGGCGGTCGAGCACGCCCAGAGCGAGCCCGGCAACCCGTTCGAGAACTTCACCCGCGTCCTCCAGCGCGATCAGCAGCGCCTCGACGAACTGGAGACCGGCATCGCCGAGGTGCTGGTACGCCTGTCGGCACTGGAGCTGGCACGCCCGAACGGGCTGCGACCCGTCTTCACGACCGGTGAAGTCGATCGCCTCATGAGCGCGGCACACCGGATTCGCAGACTGGGCGACGGCGTCACGGTGAAGAGCCGCGCGACGGACGTCGCGATCGAGATCGCCCGCGACAAGGACGGCTCGGTCGTCGTGTTTCCCGCGCTCCCCGTATAGGCGCGGACAGCACGCGCCGCCACGGCAGGCGCCACCCCGTCGTCCCGGCCGGCAGCCCGCACCGGCACAGCGGCCCGCACCCGGCAGCGAACGAAGCGCGGTCAGTCGTGGAAGGTCGTGATTTCTTCGAGTGGCGCGCGTTCGGTGGTGATGCGGTTGGCCGGTGCGGCTTCGTCGGAGTAGCCGAAGGAGATGCCCAGGAGCAGTCGTCCTGTGGTGGTGAGTTCGGCGCGGACTGTGTCGGCGTAGAAGCTCAGCAGTCCTTGGGGGCAGCTCGCCACGCCGTAGGCGGCCATCGCCAGGAGCAGCGTCTGCATGTAGGCGCCGACGTCGGCGGCCAGCCGGGGCCCGCCGTCCCCGGTGACGAACAGGAACGCGGCGTGCGGCGCGCCGTAGAAGCGCAGGCTCTGCGCGTCGTAGGCCACCCGCGCCTCTCGTGATCGTCGGGGCCGATGCCCAGGGCTCCGTACAGCCGGGCGCCGAACGCCGCCCGGCGCGCCTGGTGCACCTGCGCGTACATGTCCTCGGAGTACGGGTAGTCGGCCGAGATGCGGCGTGCGGCGTGGGCCGCCTGCAACGCGTTGGCCAGGCGCTCACGCGCGGCGCCGCTGACCACCTCCACCTGCCAGGGCTGCGCGTTGGAGTTGGACGGCGCGGCGCCGGCCAGGGAGAAGATCGCGCGCATCGTGTCCTCGGGAACGGCGTCCGGGCGGAACGCGCGGGTTGCGTGACGGCCGCGTATCAGCTTCTCCGCGTAGCCGCTCATATCGGTGGGGACCGGCAGGTTCATGCAGCACTCCTCGATGGCAAGCAAAGTAAACGCGAGCGTTTACTTCGTCGGTGCGGGAGACCCTAGCAGGCGCCACCCATCGAGGTAAACGCGGACGTATACTTGGCGTGTGAGTGCGACGACGGCCTCCGAAGGGCGCGGGCGCGGCGGGCGGGAGCGCATCCTGGCCGCTGCCACCCGCCTGTTCGCGGTCCAAGGGATCAACGCGACCGGCATGGAGCAGGTCGCGGAAGCGGCACCGGTCTCCAAGCGCACGCTCTACGCGCATTTCCGCACCAAGGACGACCTGGTGATCGCCCACCTTGAGCACCTCGCCTCGTCCGGCGCGACGTTGGAGAGCGTGCTGACCCGCGAGGACATTCCTCCGCGGGAGCGGATCCTTGCGCTGTTCGACCAGCCCGCACCGGACGCGGCACCGGTGCGCGGCTGCCCGTTCATCGACGCGGCGGCGGAGTTTCCCGACCCGCACAGCACGGTCCACTCCTACGCCCGCGAGCAGAAACTGCGGATGGTGGGGCTGGTCACCGCGCTGGTGACGGAGCTGGGCTGCCGCGAGCCGGTCGCACTCGCCGAACAACTGGTCACCCTCGCGGACGGGGCGGCCAGCCGGGCCATGGTGCTGGACGAGGCGGATTACGGCCGGCACGCACGGGCGGCGGCGGAGACCCTCCTCGCGCACGCCCTCGCAGGCTGACTCATCGGCCTCCGGCTGCCCCGCTGTTGCGTGCTGTCGCCCGTCGGGTGTCGAGTCACGGCATGGCGCCCGTCAGGGACGCGGGACCTTCTCTCCGTGCACGGCCGCGTATTCGGCCGCGAGCCAAGGACCGAGGTCATCGATGAGCATCCCGAGCACCGCCAGGTCGGGTGAGGGCGCACGGCCGGTGGACACGGCGGCACGCATCTGCTCGACGCGGTCGGGGTAGTAGCGGCCGAAGAGCTCGGCGGACCGGTGAAGGTCGCTGGTCCAGCCGCCCCATCGGGGCATGATCAGGGTGAACCCTGTGCGGACGATGCGACGGCCGACCAGACGGCTGAGGGCCCGGCGATCGGCGTCCGTGGTGGCTGCGGCTGCTCGGGCACGCCAGCGGGGGAGCACGCGGGCGAGGTCACCGTTGGTCTCCCGCGCGAGAAGGGCTGTGGGTCGGTAGCGGGGCAGTTGTTCCGCGAGGTCAGGGCCGAGCAGCGGGGTGCAGAGGCAGGCGATGAAGAAGCCGCCGTCGTGACGTTCGACGTCGCTGAGCAGCACCCGTGTGCTGGTCAGCAGGATCCCGACGCCGTCGATCTGCGGGAACGCACGGTCGAGTACGGTCTCGATCGTTCTGGCGTCAGCCAGGTCGGCCTCGGTGGGCTCGCCGTGGAGGGCGAGCTGGAGGTCGAGGTCGGAGACGCCGGGGGTGGCGGTGCCACGGGGGATGCTGCCGTAGAGGTAGGCGCTGTGCAGGCGCGTTCTGCCGAACGTCTCGGTGATATGGGCGCGGGCGGCATCGACGACGGGGACGAATGCCGCCGGCACGCGGTCCAGTGCGCCCTCGCGTGCGATCGTTCCGTCGCGGTCCAGCCCTCGTTCATGCATGGGGCCACTGTGCCTGGTGCTGCTGTGCGCTGCCGAGCGGATTTCCTCGATCGGTGCGGCATCCGAGAAACACACCGCCCACGCGTCCACCGGCGGGCGGTGCGGCACCGTCCCGCCGGGAGCACCACCGCACCGCGCACCGCCGTCCGTGGCCGACGACCGCCGGGCGACCGGCCGCTCCACCCCGGCCGGCGCCCGGCCCGGCCGGCGCCGCCAGGGGGGAGCTGCCGGTCAGGGCAGCAACTCGATGTAGCCGTCGGTGCCGTGGACGCGGATCCGCCGGCCGTCCGGGATCAGGGAGGTCGCCCGCTCCACGCCCACGACCGCGGGCAGGCCGTACTCCCGGGCGATGACCGCGCCGTGGGTCATCAGCCCGCCCACCTCCGTGACCAGACCCGCGATCCCCACGAAGAGCGGCGACCAGCTCGGGTCCGTGTAGGCCGTGACCAGGATGTCGCCCGGTTCCAGATCGGCCTGCGTCATGTCCAGGACCACGCGGGCCCGCCCTTCGACGGTCCCGGCGGAGACCGGCAGGCCCGGCAGGGCGCCGGCCGGTGCGTCGTCGCGCCGGTACGCCCCGTTGAGGGCCTCACCGTCCGAGGTCAGCACCCGGGGCGGGGTCAGTGCCCGGTACGCGCGGAACGCGTCCTTGCGCCGCCGGATCAGCTCGCCGTCCGCCCGGAGCGAGCGTGCGGCTTCACGCAGTTCCTGGAAGGTGAGGTGGAAGGCGTCCTCCTGCTCGGCGAGCACCCCGGCCCGCACCAGCCGTTCGGCCTCGGCGAGCAGGGCCCGCTTGTAGACGAAGTAGCGGCTGACGATGCCGTACTTCGGGTACTCCCGGTACCCGATGAAGGTGCGGACCCGGTCGATCATCCGCTTGGTCTCGTCGGCCTTCCGCTCCCCGTCCGGCAGGGCGCGCAGGCGGGACAGCACCTCCTGCTCCTTCCGCAGCGCCTTCTGCCGGCCTTCCTCGAAGCGCCGTGCGGCGGCGCCCGGCGGGAAGTTCCGGATGTTGTCGAGGATCGCCGGCACCAGGGCGGAGGGCTGTTCCCGCCACCGCGGTCGCGTGATGTCGATCTCGCCGACACAGCGCATCCCGTAGCGGTCGAGGTAGGCCTCGATGGCGTCACGCGATTCGGGGCCGCCCGGGAGTTCCGCCAGGTCGTCGAGGAAGTCGTCGTCCCCGACGCCCTGCAGGAACGCCACCACCTCCGGATGCGGGCGGACGGCGTCCGCGACGTCCATCAGCGCCAGGCCCATCTGGGAGGTGACGTTGCCGGGGGCGGACAGCGTGAGGGTGTCGGCCGCGTTCTTCTCTCCCAGCCAGTCCCGCAGGTGGTCGTTGAGCCACCAGGTGGCCTCCATGCCCGCCATGATCACCTGCATGCTCAGCGGATCACCGAGGACACGCTTGTGCTCCTCGAAGGCCTCCAGCAGGAAGTCGAACAGCTCCGATCCGGTCCTGGTGCGGATGTCGCGCTCCAGCGCGGCGACGGACGCCTCGCTGCGCTCGACCAGTTCGGTGACCAGGGCGGGGTCGGTGTCGATCGGGGCGGGGGCCCCGGCTGCCGGCGGACCGCCGGGGCTCGTGTCGGGGAGCGACGGGACGAAGTCGCCGCGGTCGAGGAGCGTCCGCAGCGCGTCCGTGATCAGCGGGTCGCCCCGCCCCATCAGGTCCAGGAGGGCGGCGCGGCTCGCGGGTGCGGCCAGCCGCGGGGTGACGTCCACGAACAGCCGCCCGCCGGCCTCCTGCATCGGCACCATGGCCGTCATCCGCCACATCGACAGACCGAGGGGCTTCATGGCGTCGGTCATCATCTGCTGGTGCCCGACGGAGACGTAGACGTGATTCTCCTGGTCGTCGGCCTCGGGGACGGGGAACAGCGTGGTGACGGGCCGGCTCTGCACGATGTGGAAACCCTCGCCGTCCAGGCACCATTCGATGTCCTGGGGGCGGCCGAAGTGCGCTTCGATCCGCCGCCCGAGCTGTGCGAGCCGCAGCACCTGGGCGTCCGTCAGCGCCGGCTGTTCCTGCCGTCGCGCCTCGACCGCCACGTCCCGGGTGCCGCCCTCCGGCAGGGCGCGGACGGCGCGCTGCTTGGCCACGATCGTCCTGTCCACGATCACGCCGTCCCGCACCCTGAAGACGTCCGGGTTGACCAGCCCGGAGACCAGGGCCTCGCCGAGGCCGAACCCGGCGTCCACGGTGGCGGTCTTCCGGTGACCGGTGACGGGATCGGCCGTGAACAGGATGCCGGACGCCTCCGGGAGGACCATGCGCTGCACGACCACGGCCATGCGCACGGCACGGTGGTCGATGCCCTTCGCGAGCCGGTAGGTGACGGCCCGCTCGGTGAACAGCGAGGCCCAGCACCGGCTCACGTGCTCCAGGACCGCCGCCGGCCCCACGACGTTCAGGTAGGTGTCCTGCTGGCCGGCGAAGGACGCCGTCGGCAGGTCCTCCGCCGTCGCGCTGGAGCGGACGGCGTAGGCGGCCCGCTCACCGAACCGGCCGAGGGCGCCGGTGATCGCCTCCGCGACGTCGCCCGGGACGCCGGCTGCCCGGACGGTGCGGCGGAGCCGCGCGCCGAGCGTGCGGATCGTCTCCTGGTCGTCCGGGCGGACCCGCGCCAGCTCGTCGAGCTGTCCGGCGATCGACGGCACGTCCGCCATGACCCGCCGGAAGGCGTCCGTCGTCACACAGAAGCCGGCCGGCACGCGGATCTCCTCGATCCTGGACAGCTCACCCAGGTGCGCCGCCTTGCCGCCGACGGCCGCGACCTGGTCGCCGGCGATCTCGCTCAGGTCCACCACGTACCGCTCGTCCACCGCGCCGCCTCCCCGGACCACCACACCGCCGCCACCGCACACGTCTACCACCGGACGCACCTCGCGTACCTCATTTCCGCAGGTCGGGTATCGGCCGCCGATTCTCCGCCGCGACGGGGGCCTTGTGGCAAGCCCCCCGGTGCGCTATAAGTTGAGCATGGCAAGGAGAGCGCTCTCCTTGCCTTTGGTGTTTCCCCGGGGATGCGGCGACCGTCGCACCACGAGCCGGTCACGGACCCGGCCCGTGTCGCCTCGCGGGTGCCGTCCTTCCTCTCCCCGGGGTGATGTGCCGATACCGGCGCCCGGACCCCGCGGGATTCACGACGCGTCCCCCGGCGGGCCGCCGGGTGTCGCGCCGGCCGTCCCGGGCGACGTCCGGGGAACCGGCTCCTCCGCCCGGCCGGGCTCGTCCCGCGCAGACCCCGGCCCCGGTGGCCGTGTGGGCGCGGGCCCGTCCCGGCCTCCTCCCGCCATTGCCCGAAGCGCCGCGCCCGAGCCCCAGGTCAGGACGTCTCCGGCCGCCGCGAAGGCCGTGCGTGCCCTCCCCGCCGCGTGCCGGCCCCGGGCGGGCGGCGACGGTTCACGCGAGGGCCGGCCGTTTGAGTGCCTGCGCCACGGACAGGCGAAGGACAGGTGCCGACGGAGGACGGCACCGACCGAGTACGGGAGCACGTGGAGGTCAGTGGTGGTGGAGCAGAACAGCGCGGGCGACGGACCGCTCGACCGGCCGGCGATGCCGCAGGAGGAGGCGGAGATCACCCCGCCCTACCGCTTCCAGCGGCAGCAGCGGCCCGGCCTCGAAGAGCTGATGGAGGTGCGCCCGCGCTACCAGGCCCCCCACTACCGGGGCTCCGGGAAGCTCGCCGGGAAGGTGGCGCTGATCACCGGGGGTGACTCCGGCATCGGCCGCGCGGTCGCCGTTCTCTACGCGCGGGAAGGCGCCGACGTCGCCATCGTGTACCTGCCCGAAGAACAACGCGACGCCGACGTGACCCGCGCGGCGGTCGAGAAGGAGGGCCGCACCTGCCTGCTGCTGCCCGGTGACCTGTGTGACCCGGCGTTCTGCGCGAACGCCGTCGAGCGCACCGTGGAGGATCTGGGCGGCCTCAACGTCCTGGTGAGCAACGCCGCCTACCTCAACAGCCAGAACAGCCTGTCCGACCTGACGGCCGAGGACTTCGACCGGGTCTTCAAGACGAACGTCTACGCCTACTTCCACCTGCTCATGGCGGCGCTGCCGCACCTGTCCCACGGCGACGCCGTGATCGCCACCGCCTCCGAGGAGGCACTCAAGGGCAGCGAGATGATGATGGACTACGCCGCCTCGAAGGCGGCCCTGGTGGTCTTCACCAAGTCCATCGCCTCCCACCTCGCCGCGCGCGGGGTCCGCGCCAACGTTGTGTCCCCCGGTCCCACCTGGACGGTACTCAACCTGGCCGGCCAGCGCTTCCCCGACGACTACCTGACCAACCTCGGCAGTTCCGCCCCCATGGGACGCGTCGCCCAGCCGGAGGAGGTGGCTCCGGCCTACGTGTACCTGGCGTCCGATGCCGACTCCAGCTTCACCGTCGGTGAAGTGATCGCCGTCACCGGCGGGCTGACGGACACGCGCTGAGGACCACGCGCGCGCCGGGTGACGCCATCCGGCCGGCTCTTCCCTCGCACCGCCGTCGTCGACCACGCCGGGGTGAACCGGGGTCCTCCTCGGGCCGCACCCCGCCGCGGCAGGCCCGGCCTTCCATCTCCCACCTGCGTTGTTCCTAGGATGGCCGCGTGGAGGACATCGACGCGATCGCGGTGCTGCAGGATCCGGTGCGGCGCCGCCTGTACGAGTACGTGGCGGCACGGGGCCGGGAGGTCGGCCGCAACGAGGCCGCGGAGGCGGCCGGGGTGGCGCGCACGCTCGCCGCGCACCATCTGGACCGGCTGACCGAGGCCGGGCTGCTGGAGAGCGGCAGCCGTCGCCTGACGGGCCGTTCGGGCCCGGGGGCGGGCCGTCCCGCCAAGGTGTACACGCGGGCGCGGACCGAGCGGGCGGTGTCGCTGCCCGCCCGTGACTACCGCACCGCCGCGGAACTCCTCGCCGAGGCCGCCGAGCAGGCCCGGCTGGATGCCGAACTCTGCGCCGCCGCGCGCCGCCGGGGCGAGGCCCTGCGCGGCTCGGCGGCGCCCTGCGGTGGACTGGAAGAGGCCATGGACATGCTGGCCGCCCGCGGCTACGAACCCCACCTGGAAGGCGGCGAGGGTGCCGAGGAACTCCAGGGCACCGCAGCCCCGGAGGCCGCGGAGCGGACGGCCCGGGCAGCCGCACCGGTCGTCCGGATGCGCAACTGTCCCTTCCACGCCGTCGCCGAGCGCCACCCGCCGCTGGTCTGCGGCATGAACCTCGCGCTGCTGGAGGGGCTGCTCGGCGCGGACGGCCCCGTCCGGGCACGGCTGGACGCCAGGCCGGGGGAGTGCTGCGTGGTGGTCGAGGCCACTAAAAACAATGATCGTTGACATAGAAGAACGGGCCGTGCTGGGATGAGGCCATGACCTCATCCCGGCACGCCGCCCACCTCGCACAGCTCAACGTCGCCACCCTCCGTCATCCCCTCGACGACCCACGCACGGCGTCCTTCGTCGAGTTGCTCGACCCGGTCAACGCCGCCGCCGACGGTGCGCCCGGCTTCGTGTGGCGGCTCGTGGAGGACGGAGCGGCCGATGCCACCGGCCTGCGCCCGGCCGGTGAGGACGTCATCGTCAACCTGTCGGTGTGGGAGACCCAGGAGGCGCTGTGGGACTTCGCCTACCGCAGCGGGCACCTGGACGTGATGCGGCGGCGGCGCGAATGGTTCGAACGGCACGTCGAGGCGCACCTGGTGCTCTGGTGGGTCCCCGCCGGTCACCTCCCCACCGTCGGCGAGGCCCTGGAGCGGCTGGCGGAGCTGCGGGCGCACGGCCCCTCGCCGCGCGCGTTCACCTTCGCCTCCTCCTACACCGCCGACGAGGCCGCCCCGCACCTCCCGGCCGCCCCGCCCGCGTGATCCGCATATGCGTGGACCGGACGCGGGCCGGACGGCGTCAGCGGTCTTCGAGCCGTGCTGCGCCAGTGGTTCGTTCCGAATTCGTTGGACACCTTTCAGATTGGTGAGCGAGCATCCGCGGGTGACAGATGAGGCCGACCACCGGCTACCGCCCAGGCGGGGCCCGAAACGAATCCGTTGTGTCGAGCTGTCCGGCTGGGCGATGTCCGCGTTGCTGGCCGGAGACCTCTCCGAAGCCAGCAGGATGGCCGGGGTGTCCCTGCCCGGGTATTTCGTGACCGACAGAGCACGGTGGTTGTGGCGGTTCCGGCTCGACCAGATGGCCGCCGATCCCGGTCATGCGCGGTGGATGGTTCGGCAGGCGGTCGTCGGCGACAATGGCCTGGTCGTCGGACATGCCGGATTCCACGGACGCCCGATGAGGCCGGCATGGTCGAGATCGGCTATTCCGTCGCTCCCGACTTCCGCCGCCAAGGATATGCCCGGTCCATACTGATCGAGTTGCTTCACCGGGCAGCAGCGGAACCCGCTGTCACGACCGTGCGGGCGACGATCGGTCCCGACAACGTGGCATCCCTGGCCACGATCTCGGGATTTGGCTTTGCTCAGGTCGGGGAGCAGTGGGATGAGGAGGACGGTCTCGAACTCGTCTTTGAGGCCCCTGCCTACACAGGTGACCGGGCGCTACCCGGTACTCGTGCAAGTGATCAGCGCGCACACCGTCAGCTCCGAGGCTGACCACGACCGGCACGTCGTCGTCACGCATGAACGCCTCATTCCAGGACCGTTGAGCAGGGCCTGGTTGAAGTAGCTTGCCGCTGACACGTTGAGGCGGCAAAGGGCGCCGTGAGTCCAACGAGGGGGGAACGTTTGACGCTGGTGTTCTTCCGCGGGCGCGGTGGACGCGCGGCGTCTCTGCCCCCGCGGTCGGCGTACGGCCCCGACCAGTTCTGGCCCCACCCCCGCGGCCGGCCGTACCGGCCACTTTTCACCCGGCCGCCAGGATCCGTGAGCAGCGGATGTTCCCGAGCTGCCGGTCACGACTTGACCTTGGCACGGTGACAAGGTTTTCAGTGGGGCGGAGGAGGTGGTACCGATCAACACGACCGACACGACCCCACAGAACACCCGTTTGTTCAACGCCCTGGGCGCCGAACATGCGTCGGTCCGGCTCCGGGCCGCTCTGGCGATCGGCTCGAACCCCGACCCCGTGTTCCTGGAGATACTCGTCGAGCGGTGCGGGATCGAGCCGGACTTCTTCGTACGAGACATGCTGTCCTGGGCGCTGACCCGCCTCCCGCCGGAGGTCACCCTGCCCCGGATCCGCCGGGAGCTCGCATCCGAGCGGCCCCGGGCCCGCGGCCAGGCCCTGCACACACTGTCCAAGATCGGTGACAAGAGCACGTGGACCTGGATCACCCGCGACATGCTGCGGGACGCCGACGACGAGGTCGCGCGGACCGCGTGGCGGGTCGCGGTCGTCCTCGTGCCCGACGACGAGAAGAAGGACCTGGCCGACGAACTGGTTCTGCACCTCGGCCGTGGCGACCGCAAGGTGCAGCTGAGTCTGAGCCGGGCCCTGGTCGACCTCGGTGACACGATCGAACCCGCCCTGGCGGGAGCCATGAAGAGTTCCGACCCGGCGGTGGCCGCGCACGCCCGTGCCACCGAGCTGCTCCGGCAGGACCCGGAGACCGGTTTCGACGTGGCCCTCGACGAGGCGAAGCGCGTGGTCGCACTCGGCCCGGAAGGAGTTGCTGCCGCCGCCGCGTCAGCGGACGCCGCGACCTCGGAAACCGCCGGACCGGCGGAGACGGCCGAGCTGACGGCGGCCGCGGAGACCGCCAATGCCCAGGAGGGGACAGTGTGCTGATCGGCGAGGTGGCCCGCCGCTCCGGGGTGAGCACCCGGATGCTCCGGCACTACGACGCCCTGGGACTGGTGCGGCCCACGGGCCGCACCGTCGGTGGCTACCGCGAATACTCCGCCGAGGACGTCCGCACCATCTTCCACGTGGAGAGCCTGCGGTCCCTCGGGCTCTCGCTCAAGCAGATCGGGCAGGCCCTGCAGGACCCTGCCTTCACACCGTCCGACCTGGTCAGCGACCTCGTCCGGCGGACCGAGGACCGCCTGGCACGGGAACAGGAGTTGCTTGAGCGGCTCCGTGCGATCGACGCGTCGGCCCCCACCGACTGGCAGCACGTGCTGCGCATCGTCGCCCTGATGAGGGAACTCAGCTCGGCCGACGCAGCGCGCAGACAGCGGGCCGTCCTGACCCGGCCGGAGAGTGCGTCGGTACCCGCCGAACTGCTGGCCGAAGCGATCCTGGCCGAGCCCGACCCGCACGTCGCGGGCGCCCTGCGTTGGGCGCTCGCCCGATCAGGCGGCGACGGCGTGGCGACGCTGCACGCCGGCACGCACTCGCAGGACGCCGGCATCCGGCGGCGCGCGGTGCTGGCGATCGCCGAGATACCGGAGGCTCCGGGTGCCACCGCAGTGCTGACCGACGCCCTCACCGACCCGGACACGACGGTGCGCGGTCACGCTGCTCTGGCTCTGGGCAGGCAGGGTGTGGCCGCGGCCGTGCCCGCACTCGTCAGCATGGTGGTGGAGGGGGTCAACGACGTCGACGCGGCGGAGGTCCTGGGATCGCTGTCCCGGAACCCCGCGTGCACGGACCGGATCACGACCGCCCTGGTCGGCGCGCTGGCCGCGCCCACCGCGGACTCCGCGACGCGGATCCGCCTGACTCAGGCGCTGGTCGAGATCCCGGGCACGACCGCGCAGGAAGTCCTGCGCCAACTGGCCCGCGATGACGACAGCGCTGTCGCCCTCGTCGCCTCAGCCCTTGTCGGAGCCCACCAGGACCAGCACCGCGGGGCGGGGTGCGGCCACGGGCGGTCGCCGCACCCCCGGGAGCGGACCTCACCGCCGTCAGCCGCGGCGGCCACGGCGAGGCCCACGTGTCCGGCGGAACCGAACCTCCGGCCACCCTCACCCTTCCCACCCCGCTCGACGACGGCGATCTCCTGGCACTGACGAGCCCGGAGGCGGCGCCTAAGGCCGACCCGGTGGGACGCTGACGGCCGCGGTGCCGCCGACGTCGTACGGCCGCTCGCACCGGGGGATGCGGCCCGCACCGGAGCGGGCCGGGGCCGGGGCGGACCACCGGGCCGTGATCCGGCGGCGACCGGGGAAAAGAGGTGGCGGAAACAGCCCGGGCGGACCGGCGTCCGGCAGGAGATCGGGGACCGAGGAAGCAGGAGGAGGCAGGAAAGGGGAAAGCCGGGAGACCAGGGGGGACACGCCGGACGGGGAAGGCCGGGCGGGGCTCATCCGCCGGCACCCTCGGGCGCACCCCGCCACCCTCACCGGCACGGGGTCTTCCCGCACCGGGGTACCGGGACCCGTACCGGGTTTTCCCTGCGGCCCGGGCCGTCCCGGGCGCCCGGCCGAGTTGCCGACGGACGAACCCTGTTGCTCACGGCGGACATCCGGCATGTTGTGTCCGTCCCTCGCGCGGAGGGATGGTTCACCCCCCACCCGTGGTTCCTCGGAGGACCCCTTGACCCTCATATCCAGACGCCTGCGCCCGGCGACCCTGGCCCTGGCCGCCGCCGGCGCGGCGCTGACGATCCTGGCACCCGCCGGGCTCGCCGGCGCCGCCCCCGCGTCCGCCTCCGCACCGGCCTCGTCGTCCACCACGTCGTCCACCGCCTCGGCCTCCGGCGCCTGGGCCGCCGGCACCCGTGCCTACCTGGTCATCACCGCCCCCGGTGACACGACGTCGGTCCGCTCCGCCGTCACGGACAACGGCGGTACCGTCTTCGCCCACTACGACGCGATCGGTGTCGTCGTCGCCCACTCGGCGTCCGCCTCCTTCGCCGCCACGATGCGCGGGGTCTCCGGCGTCCAGCAGGTCGGAGCCACCCGGACCTCGGACGTGCCGGCCGACGCCTACAACCCGGCCCTGCCCTCCACGCCCTCGCAGACCCCCACCACCCTGACCGAGACCAACCGCTGGGACATGACCCAGATCAACGCCGACAAGGCGTGGGCGGTCACGACCGGCTCCGCCACGGTCAAGGTGGGCGTGCTCGACACGGGCGTCGACGACCGGCACCAGGACCTGGCCCCCAACTTCAACGCCGCCGACTCGGTGTCCTGCGCCTACGGCAGGCCCGACACCCGGGCGGGCGCCTGGCGCGACGTCGACACCCACGGGACCCACGTCGCGGGCACGATCGCCGCCGCGAAGAACGGCAAGGGCGTCATCGGCGTGGCGCCGAACGTGAAGATCTCCTCCGTCCGCATCGCCGAGCCCGGCAGCGGCCTGTTCTTCGCCGAGAACACCATCTGCGGCTTCGTGTGGGCCGGTGACCACGGCTTCAAGGTCACCAACAACAGCTACTACACCGATCCGTGGATGTTCAACTGCCCCGACGACCTCGACCAGGGCGCCATCATCGAGGGCGTCCGGCGCGCCCAGGCGTACGCCGAGAGCAAGGGCTCCCTGCAGGTCGCCGCGGCGGGCAACTCCGACTACGACCTCGCCAACAAGACCACGGACACGTCCAGCCCCAACGACTCCACACCGGTCCGGCGGACCCTCACCAACGCCTGCATCGACATCCCCACCGAACTGCCCGGTGTGGTGACGGTGTCGGCCACCGGCAAGGGTTCGGGCAAGGCGTCCTACTCCAACTTCGGCACGGACGTCATCGACATCGCCGCCCCCGGCGGTGACGGGGCGAGCGGCGTCTACTCGACCCTCCCGGGTGGCAAGTACGGCAACCTGAGCGGTACGTCGATGGCCTCCCCGCACGTCACCGGCGTGGCGGCACTGATGGTCAGCGTCAACCCGTCGCTCACCCCCGCCGACATCCGCAGCCGTCTCGCCGCCCAGGCGAGGGACCTGCCCTGCCCCGCCGACCGCCGCTGCACCGGGACCACGGCGAAGAACGGCTTCTTCGGCGAGGGCGAGACCGACGCGCTGAAGGCCGTCGGCGGTGCCACTCAGCCGCCCGGCAAGAGCTTCCAGAACCTCGACGACATGGCCATCGCCGACAACGCCACCGTGGAGAGCCCCATCACGGTGAGCGGGGTGAGCGGCAACGCCCCGGCCACCCTCAAGGCCGGTGTGGACATCAAGCACACCTACCGCGGTGACCTCGTCCTGTCGCTGGTGGCGCCCGACGGGACCGTGTACCCGCTGGAGGACTTCGCCGACAGCGACGGTACGGACAACGTGGCCAAGACCTACACGGTCGACGCCTCGGCGGAGACGGCGAACGGCACCTGGAAGCTCAGGGTGCGGGACATCGCCACCCGTGACACCGGGACGATCGACAGCTGGAACCTCACCTTCTGATCCGTCCCGACCCGACGGCGCCGCAGCGGGCCCGTGACCTCCCACAGGCTCACGGGCCCGCTCCCGTACCCGCCGCGGCCGCCTGCCGGACGCGGCCGGACACACCCCCGGTGCGGGGTGTACCGGCGAGACGGTCGCCGGCGGCGAACACCAGCGGTACACCGTCGGAGGTCGGTTCGGCCGAGCGGAGTGGTGGCCGGTGTGCTCCGGGCAGGGGGTGAGGCGGCTCCTCGGCTGCGGTGCGGGAACGCCGCGGCCTCTGCCGCCCGACCAGGGCGCGGAACACATCGTGGTCCTGGTGCGGGAGGGAGGAGACGCCGATGCTGTCCGCTCCCGGCTCGCCACGACCGGCGCGCGGGCCACGGTGGACTCCTGCGACGTCGGCGATCGCGCCGCTCTCGCGGAAATCCTCGCCAAGATGCCCGTGGAGCACCCGCTGACCCGCGTCCTGACGTTCATCCCCACCGCACCGGCGGGCACCGGCGGAGGAGCGGACCCGCGAGCTCACCCTGCCGGTGCTCCACCTCGACGCACTCACCGCAGTCATGGAGCTGGAGTCCTTCGTGGTGTGCGTTCCGCTGGCCGGCTTCCTCGCGGTGCCGGACCACCAGGAGCAGGCGCCCGCGGCGGCGCTGCTGGGCGCGCTCGTGGAACGCCGCCGGGCCCAGGGCCGGGCCGCGTCCCTGCTCGCCCTCGGCCGGTGCACCGCGTCCGCCGTCGGCACCGAGGCCGTCGACGCCGATCCGTACCTCGGCGGAGGCTGGCAGCGGCCGATGCCCGAAGAACTGGTCGGGCCGGTGCTGGAACGGGTGCTCGCGGAGAGCCCCGGCGAGACCCTCGCCTTCGGCGACATCCACTGGGGCGACGTCGCGGACCACCTGGCGGAGCGGTCATCGACTGCCGTGTTCGACGACATCCCGGCCGTTCGCGACCGGCGGGCGGCGGTCCGGGGGCCCGGTCGGCACGGGCAGGCGCCGGAGTGGACCGTGGCGTCGGAGCAGGTGGCCGCGCTGCCGGAGGAGGAGCGGCACCGGCTGCTGCTCGACGTGGTGCGCTCGCAGTTGGCAGCGGTGCTGGGCTACGGCGGTTCCGACACCGTCGGCCCCGAGGCGGGTCTGCGGGACTGGGACCGGAGTCGGTCACGGCGGTGGAACTGCGGCGCAGGCTGAGCGCTGCCACCGGTCTGCCGCTGGTGACCACGACGAACGACCCGACCGTTGTCCCTCCCGCCATCACCCACCCTGGCCCACCGGTTCAACCCGGTGCGCCGCCTCGCACCGCTGCCTGCCGGAAGGCCACGACGCCACGAATTCCGCGCCCGAACGCGACGCGTGCGGTAGACCGTCTGCCGGCCGTCTCCTTCCGCACTGCCATCGGAAGGAGGAACTCCAGCAGCTCCCGTCCGACAGGAGATGTCTCGATGGACATCCTGACCGCTCTGCGCCACCACACGTTTGTTGTGATCGACTTCGAGGCGCTGACCCCGGCCGGCCGGCCCGCCGAGCCCGTCGAAGTGGCCGCCGCTGCGCTGGTCGTGCGCGACGGAACCTTGGTGGAGGACGGCCGGTTCGAGGCACTGATCCGCCCGCCGGACGACGTGCCGGTCACCGCACGGGACACCATCCACGGGATCACCGCGGCCGCGCTGCGCGCCGCCGCTCCGGCTGCCCGGGTGCTCGGTGACCTGGACCGGCTGCTCACCGCACCTCCGTACCGGCTCGTGGCCCAGCACGCCTCGACGGAGGCCGGGCTGATCGCCCGGCAGCGCGCACACTGCCCCACCCTCGCGGCAACCCCGCTGGTGGACACCGTGCGCATGGCCAGGAAGGTCTTGCCCGGCCTGTCCTCCTGCGGGCTGGATGAGCTGCTGCGCTACTACGGCATCCCCAAGCCGGCGTACCGGCATCGCGCGATGCCCGACGTGGAGGCGACGGCTGAGGTCTTCCGCCGCCTGCTGAAGGAGGGGGCGCAGGCCGGGCACTGGCGGAGTCTGCTGGAGCTGGACGCCGCCGCCGGGCTGCAGCCACGCCCGCGGCCACCGCGGGGCACACCGGTGCAGGGCGCGCTCTTCGGCCCGGGCGGCGGATAGGCCAGACACATCGGACGCCCGACCCGCAGGACGGTGCTCCTCGGCGTGAGGTCTCCGTCACGGCGGTGCCTTCCCGCCACGTCCGGCGCGAGGGGAGGAGCGTAAGCCACAGCTCGGTGACGAACAGCGCGTGCAGACCCGCCGGCGACGCGGGCTCGTCCCGTACGGCACGGTCCGGGCCGCCTGCACCCGGCCGGCGTCAAGAAGGACGGCGTGGGCGAGGAACCGAGGCGGCGCGGGGTGAAGGCGTCGGCCCGCAGCCCCGCGCAGACGCTGCCGGTGAAGGCGGCACGGGCCAGGGGTTCGAAGAGTCGCCCGGCCGGGCCCGCTGCCGGCCGGGGACGGCAGCGGTTGCGAGTACGGAGAACAGGGGCAAACCGGACACGGTCCTGTGGGGGTCCGCGGTCTCTCAGAGCTACTCAGTTTCGCGACAGGAGTTCATCGGACAGGCCGAGGTGGCGGCGGAGGGCCTGCCGGCCGAGGGGGGTGACGGCGACGGCACGCGTGGTACCGACGGGAGTGATCCAGCCTGTGTCGAACGCGTGACGGCACAGGGCGGCACCGACGGCGCCGGCCAGGTGGGGGCGGCGCTCGGTCCAGTCCAGACATGACCGTACCGACGGCCGGCGCGTGCCGGTCGGGACGGCGATGCCGAGATCTTCGAGCCAGGTCGCCCCGGCGCCGGTGAGCCCGAGTCCATGCTCCAGGTGCAGCAGCCTCCGCTCCAGCATCGCATCGGTGATGGCGACCCCGACGGCCCCGGCAAGGTGGTCGTAGCAGGTGCGGGCGTGGGCGAGGGCCTGCCGGCGGCCGGCCGCCGACAGGGAACGGGGCGCCGGGGTGCGCTCGGGCGCCATCGCGGCGAGGCTCTCGACCAGCTCGGCGACGTGCGGGCCGGCCAGGCGCACGTAGCGGTGGCGGCCCTGCCGTTCCTCGGCCAGCAGGTTTCCGCGGACGAGCGCGTGCAAGTGCTCAGTCGCGGTCGAGGGCGCCACCCCCGCGTGACGTGCCAATTCCGTCGCTGTCCAAGCCCGGCCGTCGAGCAGGGCCAGACAGAAGCCCGCCCGCGTACCGTCGGCCAGAAGCTTCGCCACGGTGGCCAGGTCGGGACCGGCTACCTGCGCGCGCTGTGTGTCCATGCGGTCCATTGTCACCTGGAACGCTTCGGCCCCGGCCGAAACAACCGGACCCTAGGCTCCTCGCCATGAACACGGCACCACTTAGCACCCTGCCCGCACAGACAGTCGCCACCCACCTGGAGATCGAGCCGAGCATCCTGTACTTCGGGACACCGGTGGTGCTCCTGTCGACAGAGAATCAGGACGGCTCGTTCAACCTCGCCCCGATGTCCTCCGCCTGGGCCCTCGGACGGACGGTGGTGATCGGGCTGGGCCGCGAGGGGCAGACCGCGTACAACCTCGGCAGCCGCCCCGACCTGGTCATCAACCTGCCGGCCCCCACCCAGTGGCCGGCGGTGGAGCGGCTGGCGCCGCTGACCGGCCGGAATCCGGTGCCCACGACCAAGCCCGAGGGCTGCCGCTTCGAGCCGGACAAGTTCGCCGCAGCCGGTCTGACCAGCGAGCCGTCCCACCTGGTCCGGCCGCCTCGCGTCGCCGGATGCCCGATTCAACTGGAGGCCCGCGCCGAGCGGGTGCAGCCGGACGTCTCCGGGGATTTCGTCATCGTCGAGGCAGTCGTGTGCAAGGTGCACGCCGACTCCCGCATCGTCGTTCCGGGCACCGACCACATCGACCCCGGCGCCTGGAGCCCCCTCATCTACAACTTCCGCCACTACTTCGGACTCGGCCCGGAACTCGGCCACTCCTACCGCACCCAAACCCCCCGCACCGGCGAGGGGCCTGCCGCGGAGCCCGCACCCGCCGACACAGCGCTCAACTGAATCAGGTGCGGCCTGGCCGAAGCCGACGGCGGTCAGGCCCTGGTCGCGCAGCGGGATGGGGACGGCGTCCAGCTTCGGGCCGTACGCCTCGGGCTGGACGCCGCGCGTGGGTGGAGTACTCGCCGAACCGGTCGATGTGCTCGGTGAGGCACGACGGGATGCGGCCCACGTGGACCAGGTGTCACAGGAGACGGCCGAGGGCCTGTGCCGGGTGTACGCCGGCGACCCGCAGACCCTGGCGGACGCGCTCGTCGCCGCCGCCGAGGGCGAGAAGGACCAGGAGACCGGGCAGCTGCGCCGCGACGATGCGACCGTCGTCGCTCTGCGCCGACCGACCACCTGATCCCGGCCCGCGGGCAGGGTGCGGCACGGCAGACTGCCGTCATGAGCACCCGCCGCCCTCTCGGCCCCGGCCGGCCGCTGCCCGACCCCGCCCCCGCGACCCCCGCACGCGGACCGCCGCAGAGCGGGCCGCCGACGAGTGGCTCCTGGACGACGGCGCCGAACCCGGTCCGGGGCGCCGGCGGGCCGGCCGCCGGGTCCTGGGCACCGGCATCAGCGGACGGGACCGTCCCCGGGACGCCCCGAGTGCTGGAGGGCGGTCCCGGGAATGAGTCCGGCGTTGATCACGGGAGTGACAGCACTCCTGGGAGGGCTCCTGGACTATGAGGAGCACGGGTACCACGGCGTCCGGAACAAGACCGGCGGCGAGGACGCCCGCAATCGTCGTGGACCCCCGGGCGCGGGCCGCCTCCTGAGCGGCGGCCACCCGGTCCGGCGGTGCGCGGGTGCCCCGACGACACCCGACGTTTGTCGAAGGTCAGGCTGCAGGAAGGCGAGTCGAGGTGACCGCAACGGTTGTGTAGGGCATGGTGGCACGGCCGCCGAGCATGTCGATCGCGTTCCCGGCGCTGTCCAGGACCGCGGCCATTTTTTCTCCGGGGAGTTGGGTGAGGCCGCCGAAAGTGGGGAGTTGGTCGAGCCACTCCTCTCGGGAGTAGGTGCGCTCCCAGGTGAAGCGCCACTGTTCCGGCTCGCTGAAGCTGCCGGTCCGCCGGATTCCGTCGGCGATCTTCTCGAACATTGGCTGGTAGGCATCCACGGCCGATCCCCTCAGCAGGCGGGGGTCGAACGAGGAGTCGGGAGCTACCCGTCGGAGTGCTTCGGTCAGGGCGTCGATCACCTCGGCCGGGGGCTGGGGGACGTGGTGGAAGGGGGCGAGCCGGCCGCCGGGCCGGAGCACCTGAGCCGCCTTGGCCGCGCCGGCGACGGGGTCGACCCAGTGCCAGGCGGTACCTGCGATGACCGCATCGAACTGCCGCCCGGCCGGCTGCCAGTCCTCGAACCTGGCGACCTCGACCTCGACACCACTGCGTCGCGCGAAGGCGGCCATCCGCTCGTCGGGTTCGACACCGAGCACCGTGCAGCCGGCCGCCCGGAACTGCCGGGCTGCGATGCCGGTGCCAGCTCCGACATCGAGGACGTGCCGGCCGGGGCTTGCCGTGACGATCCTGTCCACCAGGGCCTGGGGGTACGGCGGCCGGGAGCGGTCGTAGCGTTCGGCGTCCACGCCGAACGACTCGGCGGTCTGCCGGTGATGGTGGGGCTCGGATGGGGACTTGTCCGGCTGTCCCTGCCATGGAGTGGGCATGCGCCCACTCTAATGGGCGGTCGCCCACTTGTTAAGGCGGGGCGGCGCGGAAAGGGAGACAACGCCGACAGGGGGTGCACATCCGCCACGTCGGCCAGTCGTTCGAAGCCGTTGAGCACGCCGTGCTCCGACGGGCCCGACACGTTGACCGGCCCGGCGATCACCGAGGAGGCGAACTCGGCTTTCGGTCATCTGTCGCGATGTGAGGGCCGTGAAACGCCGCCCCATCGTGACCTTCGGCCGCGGGCGGCTCTCTCCGCCCTCCGGGCAGGCGCTTCGCCGCCGGGCCCCTGCAAGGCCCCACGGGCGAGGCCCACCCCTGCGGGGCCAAGGAGCCGCCTTTGGCGGCCGGCACCAGGCCCTGCCGGCGGCCCGACCGAAGAGGCGATCAGAGATGCTGTAAGGGTTTTCGTGTCGAATCGCTGCGGAGGTGAGGCCACGATGCAGAAGATCGCACTCTTCGGACCCCCGGCCACCGGGAAAACCACCCTGGCCAGGTGGCTCTCGGAGCAGCTGGGCCACCCCCACACCAACCTCGACGACATCCTGTTCACCCCCGACGGCCCCCTGCCCCTGGAGGAGTTCCGCCGCCAGGCAGGAGAGGTCACCCGGCACAACCGGTGGATCGTCGAGGGCAACTTCTCCAAGCTCGCTGACGTGGTCTGGCACCGAGCCGACGTGCTCGTCTGGCTCGACTTCCCGCTGCCCGTGATCGTCTACCGCGTCGTCCGCCGCAGTCTGCGCCAGCTCGCCGGCCACGACGACAGCCCCCAGGCCAAGCGGCTGACCTGGAGCACGGCATTCTTCAGCCGCCGGTCCCTGCTGCGCACCGCCGTCCGCAAGTACCGGAACAACCGGCCGCGCTACGCCCGGCAGGTCGCCGAGACCGCCGGCCTGGGCATCGAGGTCGTCAGGCTCCGCAGCCCGCGCGAGGTCGAGCGCTGGAAGAACGAGGGGGTGAAAGCGCGGGTGGAGAGCCACTTCGAGGAAGCGGCCCGGCACACCACCGGCCCTTGACCAACATCCACGCCGAAAAACCCGCGCGCGGAGCAGTGCGAAACCGGCACGGCCGAACATCTGGCGCTTGAGCATCCTGATCCGGTTGCCGTGTCCCTCGAAGACGCTGGAGTTCCGGGGCAGGGTCAGTCCGGCGGTGACGGCGTCGCGGCCTCGGTCGATGGCAGCTGCAAGGGTGTGGAGGCTGGGCAGATGGCGGACGGCGTCGAGGCACTGCGGGAGTCGTTCGCCCTGGCGCTCGGTGAGCATCTGGGCGAAGGACCGGGCATGACCGGTCAAGGCGTCGGGTCCAGGGCAGTTGGCCAGGACGGCCTTGAGCCGGAGCTGTTCGATCTCGGCCAGCGTCTCGGGTCGGCTGCGGATCCATCTCGGCACCGGCGAGGGCGAGCAGGAGGGGCAGCAGGCCGGTCACCGAGCGGGGCGTGGTCTTACTCCCCGACCGGGTTTCGGGGCGTATGGCGCTCGGTGCAGGGCTCAGGAAACGGGCCGGTGCCGTCGGTGCGGGGGTGAACCACGTCGCTCAGGGCATCGGCGAACCGTTCATGGGCGAGCCGCACCGGTGAGGGGATGGTGGGCGGCGGGGAGGTGTGGCCCTTCGGCGGTGCCCGCGGAAACGCTCTCCAGCGACACATCGATGACGTTGACGAGTCTGCGCAGCTTGTGCTGTGCGCGCGGGGCGTCGGACCGAGGCACGCGCACGACGGCCGTGGCCGCGTCCGGCGGTGAGGTGGTGTACGTGAGGTCGAGCACGTCGTGGTTGTTGAGGGTGGCGGCAAGGCGCGCGAACGCTCCGTGGCCGTGCCGGAGCGTGACGGTGAGCTGGACGTGTTCCATGGGTGGCGGTCCTGTCTTCGGGGCCGTGATGGGGCCGGAGAACGGAAAAGACCCCTCGCGAGGTGCGAGAGGTCTGCGTGCGGGCGGTGAACCGGGGAGGATTACTCCTGCGGGCTCGGTGCCGGCACGCTGCCGCTGATAATCAGCTGCTGCTGCATGCGGGGCATGTTGGCAGAGCCCGGCTGTCGCTCGGAAGACCATCTCATAGTGCGGACAAGGGGGTCGGGGGCGTGCCTCGGTGGGCTGGGCACGCCCCCGGGCTGGCGCCTCGGGAGTTCAGCGGGTTGCTGCGGGCAGACGGAGGCGGCCGTCGTGGACTTCGGCGGTCATGTCGGCGGCGGTGAGATGGGTGCGGTCGTGGGTGACCAGGACGGTGGCGGTGGCCTGCTGGCGGGTGAGGCGGGTGATCAGGTCGATGACGGCGGCGCCGCGTTCGTGGTCGAGGGCGCTGGTGGGTTCGTCGACCAGGAGGACGGTGGGGTCGTTCATCAGTGCGCGGGCGATGTTGACGCGCTGGCGCTGACCGCCGGAGAGCTGATGGGGCCGTCGGCGGGCGTGGTCGGCCAGGCCGACGGCGTCGAGAAGTTCCATGGCCCTGTCTCGGGCGGTGCGGGGTCTGCGACCGTCGATCCGGGCCATGACCTGCAGCTGTTCGGCGGCGGTGAGGGAGGGCAGCAGGTTGGGCTGCTGGAAGACGATGCCGATTTTGCGGCGGCGCAGGTTGGTGAGTTCCGCGCGGGTCATCCCGGCGGTGGCTTGGCCGTCGATGGTGACGGTGCCGGTGTCGGGGGTGACAAGCGTGGCGGCGACGGCGAGCAGGCTGGACTTGCCGGAGCCGGAGGGGCCGACAATCGCGGTCAGGGTGCCCTTGGGTACCTTGAGGCCGACCTGGTCCAGAGCGGTGAGGCGGTTCTCGCCGTCGGGGTAGGTGAGGGTGATGTCGGTCAGGTCCAGGCTCATCGAGCGCTCCCCAGGGCGGTCAGCGGGTCGACGGAGGTGATGCGGCGGATGGACAGGGCGGCGCCGAGCGCGCCGAGCGTGATCATCACGGTGGCGGGGACGAGGACGGTCGCGGGGGTGAGGAGGAACGGCACGTCCGACCGGGCCACCAGTGTGCCCAGGACCGCGGTGATCGCGGTGCCGATGAGGGTACCGCCGGTCAGAAGGATCACGGCTTGCCCCAAGGCGTCCCTGAGCAGGTGGGCGGTGGAGGCGCCGAGTGCTTTGAGGACGGCGACATCGCCGCTGCGCTGGATCGTCCACACGGTGAAGAAGGCCCCGACGACCAGGGCGGAGACCGCGAACAGCAAGCCCCGCATGAGCTGCAGGGAGCCGTTCTCGGAGCGGTAGGAACCGATCGCGGACAAGGAGTCGTCCTTGGAGACCGTCGTGGTGCCCGCGGCCTCATCGGCGGCGCCGATGTCGGTGCCGGAGGCGGTGTTCAGGGCGATGACGGTCGCGGTCCCCCCGCCGGTCCTGCCTGTGGGAAGCGCGGTCCTCCGCCAGGTGTCGAGGCTGGTCCAGACGACCGGGGTGTGGCTGAAGGAGGCGTCTCCGCTCACGGCGGCGACGGTCATCTTCTGTCCGGCCAGGGAGAGGGTGGCGCCCGTCGTCACGCCGAGATCTTCGGCGGCAGCCGTGGACAGGACCACCGAGCCGCCGTCGAGCTCGTCGCTGTTGGGGGCGAGCGCGGAGCCGGGCCGCACGCCGAAGGCGGAGACACCGGCGCTCCTGTCTCCGGCGCTCGCCCTGGTGGTGGTGATGCCCAACGGTTCGGCGCTGCTCACGCCGGCTGTCGTGGCCCACTGCTGCCACTGCCTTTCGGTGACGGTGGAATCGGAGTACGACAGCTCCCCGCCCTCGCCGGGTGCGGCGAAGGCGATCTTGTCTGCGGGCAGGCCGGTGATTGCGGAGATGTTCTGCTGACCCAGACCGGCGGTCAGGCCGGACAGCAGTCCGACCAGCAGGGTCATCAGCACAATGACGGTTCCCATCAGGGTGAAGCGCCCCTTGGCGAACTTCAGGTCTCTCCAGGCGACGAACACGGTTTGGGCCTGCCCTTTCACGGGATGACACGAAGTGGAAGCGGTATGACTCCACCGTCGCCGCCGGCTCCCCACCAGGGCATCCGGCCCAGGACAGCACTTACCGCACCGAAAGGCGGCACGCCGGTTGTAACTTTCGGCGGAGGCCGGGAACGGGGACTTGTCCCTAGGCTGGAAGGACTGTGAACACCACCGCCCCCACCCCGGTCCCCACCACTCGCGCCCTGGCCTGGTGCCTGCATGTCCTGGTCGTCGCCCTGCTCACCCTGACCGCCGCCCGGGCTGTCGCCGGCCACCACCCGCACACCGTGCTGATCACCGCCACGGCTGCGGCGTGCGCCGTGATCTACGCGGTCGGCCCCGTACTGCCCCGGGTGCGCCACTCGCGGCGGGCCGCCGCACTGTGGCTGGCCGCCGTGGGCGCCTGCTGGCTGGTGCTGCTGGCCCTGACCGCCGACGGGGTGTGGGCGGCGTTTCCGCTGTACTTTCTTCAGCTCCACCTGCTGTCCCGCCGTCCGGCACTGACGGCGGTGGCGGTCACGGCGGTGGCGGCCATCGCGGGCTTCGCCGCGCACCAGGGCTCGCTCGGCGCAGCCATGGTGATCGGGCCCGCCCTGGGCGCCGCCGTGGCGGTTGCGGTGGTGTGGGGGTACGAGGCCCTCTACCGGGAGAGCGAACAGCGCCGGCGACTGATCGAGGAGCTCACCGCCACCCGCGCCGACCTGGCGACCGCACAACACGCCGCCGGGGTGCTGGCTGAACGTGAACGCCTGGCCCGCGAGATTCACGACACCCTCGCCCAAGGCCTCTCCAGCATCCAACTGCTGCTGCGCGCTGCCGAGCGCTCCCTGCCGCACACCCCGGAGACCGCCGCCCGCCACGTCGGCCAGGCGCGTCAGGCCGCCGTGGACAGCCTCGCCGAGGCTCGCCGCTTCGTCGCCGCCCTTGCCCCACCCGCCCTGGAGGGCACCACCCTCGCCGGTGCCCTGGAGCGCTTGTGCGCCACCACCGGCACCCGCCACCGGATCACCGCACGCTTCCACCTCGCCGGTGAACCCGTACCGCTGCCGACCGCGCACGAGGTCGCCCTGCTGCGCGTCGCCCAGTCCGCGCTGGCCAACACCGTCCACCACGCCGCAGCCGCCACCGCCGACGTCACGCTGAGCTACCTCGGCGGCCACGTCGCCGTGGACATCGCCGACGACGGACGCGGCTTCGACCCGGACCGGCTTCCCGCCCCGGACCCGGAGGCCGGCGGGTTCGGGCTGGCCGCGATGCGCGCCCGGGTGCGTGCCCTCGACGGCATCCTCACCGTCGAATCCGTCCCCGGCCACGGCACCACCCTGACGGTCCGGCTCCCGCTGACCACTCTTCGCGAGAGAGAGCCCGAGGGCCGCCCGTGACCGGCACCCCCATCCGCCTGCTCCTGGCCGATGACCACCCCGTCGTGCGGGCGGGGCTGCGCGCCGTACTGGAAACCGAGGACGGCATCACCGTGGTCGCCGAGGCCGCCACCGCCGAGGACGCGGTCAGCCGCGCCGCCCGAGGCGACATCGAGGTGGTGCTCATGGACCTCCAGTTCGGCAAGGGGATGAACGGCGCCGAGGCCACGGCCGCGATCACCGCACGCGCTGACGCCCCGCGCGTTGTGATCGTCACCACCTACGACACCGATGCCGACATCCTGCCCGCCATCGAGGCCGGCGCCACCGGCTACCTCCTCAAGGACGCCCCGCCCGAGGACCTGGTCGCCGCTGTACGCTCCGCCGCCACGGGCCGCACCACACTGGCGCCGGCCGTCGCGGACCGGCTGATGAACCGGCTGCGCATGCCGGGCACCGCTCTGACCCGGCGCGAAACCGAAGTCCTCGCCCTGGTCGCCGACGGCTTGTCCAACCAGGCGATCGGCGACCGCCTCCACCTGACCGAAGGCACCATCAAGTCCCATCTGGCCCGCATCTACGCCAAGCTCGGTGTCGACTCGCGTACCGCCGCCGTCGCCACCGCCACCGAACTCGGCTTCATCCGCCGCTGAGCGCGGGCGTGCGGGCGTCCGAAGCCGCCGCGAAGCGACATGCCGGAGAGAGCATCGTCCGGTGTGACGAGCGATCGCTGTGCTCGTCGTGAGGCGTCGCGAGCGTGCCCGCAAGGCGTGCCGTGCCCTGCAGGCACGCCCCGGGGCGAGGCGCGGTGCCCCGCCCCGGCGCTGATGCCGGACGGTCGAAGGTTGCCCGGCCATGCCGGGACCGAGAACGGCCGCACCGCGGAACCCCCTGCCGCTTGGGTGCGGGGCGGATCACCGGTGCAGTACGCGGGCGAAGGCGCCGCGCCGGGCGGACAGCTCGTCCCAGGTGCCGGTGTCCGCGATCCGGCCGCCCTCCAGCACCGCGATGCGATCGGCCCGGCGGACCGTGGCCGGACGGTGGGCGATCACGATCGTGGTGCGGCCCCGGGACGCGGCCGCCAGCGCGGCCGTCAGCTCCGCCTCCCCGGCCGTGTCGAGATGGGCGGTGGTTTCGTCCAGAACCAGGACCGCGGGGTCGGTGAGCAGCGCCCGGGCCAGCGCGACCCGGGAGCGCTGGCCTCCGGAGAGGGTGGTGCCGCGCTCGCCGACCGGTGTGCGGTAGCCGTCGGGCAGCGCCTCGGCGATGCGGTCCACGCCGCACACCCGGGCGGCCGCCCGCACCTCCTCCTCGGTGGCGTCCGGGCGGGCGAGGCGGAGGTTGTCGTCGAGCGTGCCGTGGAACAGGGGTGCCTCCTGGCCGACGACCGCGACGGTCCGGCGCAGTTCGTCGTCGGCCAGGTCCCGCAGGTCCACGGCGTCACCGTGCGCCCCGACCAGTTCCACCGATCCCGCCGCCGGGTCCCAGAACCGGGCCAGCAGGTGGGCGCAGGTGGACTTGCCGGAGCCGGACGCCCCGACCAGGGCCAGGGTCTCGCCGGCCCGGACGGTCAGGTCCAGGCCGTCGAGCACCGGTCCGGCGCCGTAGTCGAACCGGACGCCCCGCAACGTCACGCCGAGCGGCCCGGCCGGTGCCGGGCGCGGTGACCGGGGGGCGGGCGCCCCCGCACGGGCCCCGATCGCCGCCCCGACGCGGCCGGCCGCCGCCCGCAGGGCGCCCGCCTGGCCGAGCGCCGCCGCCGCGTCGGCGACCGGCGCCAGGGCGCCCAGCGCCAGGGCCATCGCGGCGGCCGACCATGCCCCGCTCAGCCGGTGCCCGGCGATCGCCACCACCCCGACGACCGCGGTCACCACCAGCAGGTCGCGCACCGCCGCCGCGGCGGCCTCCCGGGCGTGTTCGGCCCGCTGCGCGTCGCCGAGCCGTTCGCCCAGGTCCCGCAGGCGCGCCCGGCGGCGGTCCAGGGCTCCGAAGGCGAGCAGTTCGCGCATCCCGTC
This sequence comes from Streptomyces pactum, assembly GCF_016031615.1. Taxonomy (GTDB): domain Bacteria; phylum Actinomycetota; class Actinomycetes; order Streptomycetales; family Streptomycetaceae; genus Streptomyces; species Streptomyces pactus. The sequence continues at coordinate 53,969 of NZ_JACYXC010000001.1, read as the reverse complement.
GACGGTCTCCACGGCCTCGGCGGAGAGGTCGGCGGCGGCCCGGCGGGTGCGGGCGCCGCGCGCGGCCCGGCCGCGGCCCTCCAGCAGCGGGGCGAGCACCAGCAGCCCCGCGGCGGGCAGCACCACCGCCACCAGCCACGGGTCGACAGCCGCCAGGACCACCGCGGCGGCGCCGAAGACCATGCCGGAGGAGAGGAGTTGGGCGACCGCGTGCGCGTAGAAGAACTCCAGCGCCTCCACATCGCCCAGCGCCGCGGCGGCGAGGTCCCCGCTGCGCCGCCCCTTGATGCGCGCCGGCGCGCTGCGCGCCAGGCCGTCGAAGACGCGTATCCGCAGCTCGGCCAGGACCCGGTAGGCCAGGTCGTGGGAGAGGTCCATCTCCCGCCACGTCGCCAGGGAGCGGACGAGGACGAGCGCGACGAGGGCGGCCACCGCTGTGGCGGACGGGGCGGCCCGCTCGACGACCGCCGTGCCCACGGTGTGCGCGGCGAGGGTCACCAGCGCCACGAGCGCCGCCTGGTCCACGAGGGCGGCGGCGAAGGTCCGCGCGGTCGTCGCCCGGTGCGCGGCGAGGACCGGCAGCAGGGTGCGCAGGGCGCCCCGGTCGGGGTCGGCGTCGGTGGCGGGGGCTGCCGGCCGTCCGCCGGCCGGGGACGGATCCGGCCCGGGGCGTGCCGGGGCCGCGGTCCGCTGTTCCGGTGCGCTGGTCACACCGCCTCCTGGCAGGGCTGTCCGGCGGCGGTCAGCCGGGCGTACAGACCGCCCTGGGCGAGCAGGCCGGCGTGGGTGCCGGTGGCCTCCACCCGGCCGCCGTCGAGGACGACGATCCGGTCCGCGTCCCGCACGGACGCCAGCCGGTGGGCGACGACCAGGCAGGTGCGGCCGCGCGCGGCGTGCAGCAGGGCCCGGCCGATGCGCGCCTCGCGCCGTTCGTCGACCGCGCTGGTGGCCTCGTCGAGCACCAGGACCGGCGCGTCGGCGAGGAGGGCGCGGGCCAGGGCCAGCCGCTGCCGCTGCCCGCCGGAGAGGGTGGCCCCGCGCTCGCCGACCTGCGTGCCGTAGCCGTCCGGCAGGCGTTCGATCTCGTCGTGGACGCCGGCCGCGCGGGCGGCCGCGCGCAGTTCCTCGTCGCTCGCCCCGGGGCGGGCGAGCCGGAGGTTGTCCGCGATCGACGCGGCGAACAGGTACGTCTCCTGCGACACCACCGCGATGCCGCGCCGCAGCGCGGCCAGCGGGTAGGCCGCGCAGTCCCGGCCGGCCACGGTCACCCGTCCGGTGTCCGGCTCCCACTGCCGCAGCAGGAGCGCCAGCAGGGTGGACTTGCCCGCGCCGGAGGGGCCGACGACGGCGGTGGTCCGGCCGGCCTCGGCGGTGAAGGTCACGCCGCGCAGCGCCGGCCGGGCGGCCCCGGGGTGGGTGAAGCGCACGTCCTGGAAGCGGATGGCCGGTGGCCGGCGCGGGAACGGGGCGGTCCCGGTGTCGGGGACGGCCGGTGGCGCGGTGCGCAGTTCGGCGATCCCGTCCGCGGCGGAGACGCCCAGGTATCCGGCGTGCCATTCGCGGGACAGGTCCCGCAGCGGGCGGAAGCACTCCGAGGCGAGCATCAGCAGCAGGTAGGTGCCGGTGGCGGTGGTCCGGCCGGACGCGGCGGACGCGCACGCGACGAGCGCGGCGGCCACCGTGCCGCCCTGGACGGCCAGGTCGGTGATGCCGGTGTCCATCAGGGAGACGCGCAGCTTGGCCACGGTGGCCCGGTGCAGGGCCGCGGAGCGCTCCTCCAGGCGGGCCCGGGTGTGGGCGACCGCGCCCGCGGCGCGCAGGGCGGGCATGCCCTGCAGTGCCTCCAGGTAGTCGGCGGACAGGGCCTCGTAGGAGCCCCAGTGTTCCTGGCCGCGCCGGGCGAGCAGCTTGTCCCACCAGCGGGGGGCGAAGAGGGCGAGGACGAGTGCGGGGCAGAGGAAGAGGAGCGCGTACGGCTCGATCGCGGCGACCGCGACCAGCAGCAGCGGCGGCACGACGCAGGTGACCAGCAGCTGCGGCAGGTAGCGGGAGATGTACGCGTCGACGCCCTCGACGCCGTCCACCAGGGTGGCGCGCACGGCACCGGCGCGGTTGCCCGTGCCGCGCGCCGGGCCGAGGGTGCCGAGCCGGACGAACAGTTCGTCGCGCAGGCCGGTGCGGGCGCGGGCCCCGGCGCGGACGGCCAGGGTGCGCTGGCGGTGGGTGAGGACGGCGCGTACCGCGACGGTGGCGAGGACACCGGCCAGCAGGGCGGGCAGTGCCGAGGTGTCGCCGCGGGCGGTCCGGGACAGGGCCACGGCCAGCAGCGCGGCCTGCGCCAGGTGGGTGACGGTGACGGCGCCGAGCAGGGCGGTGGCGCCGAGCAGGGGGCGGCGTGCGGTCCGGGCGGTGCGCAGGAGCTCGGGGTGGAGCATCATGAGCCGTCGTTCCTTCCGGTGCGGGGGTCGGGGCCGGCGCCGAGCGCGAGGGCGTGGACGATGTCGGCGGGGCCGTCGCCCGGCCCGGATCCGTGCTGCCAGGAGCCGACGGGGCGGGAGGCGAGGCCGCGGGCGGCCGCGACGGCCTGGGCGAGTCCGGCCCCGTAACCGGCGAGCAGGTGGTCGCGGCGGATCCGGGCGGGGGGCGCGTCGTCGGGGCAGCCGTGGGCGAGGAGCAGGGCCCCCACGCCGGTCAGCCACTCCTGCCGCGCCGCGCGGGCGGCGAGGGCCGCCAGGGGCGAAGACCCCGGCCCGGTCGCCGGCCGGCCGGTGACCACCGACCAGGAGGGTGGCCGCGCGGTGCGCGCGGCCGACGCGACCCGGGCCAGGACGGCGCCGTCCGGGACGCCGGGGAGAGGCGGTTCGGCGCTGCGGCGGGAGAGCAGGACGGCGCGGGGGACGGCGGGCGCCCGCGTGGGACGCCAGGTGGGGCGCCCGGTCGCGGTGAGCGCGGTCAGCACGCGCCAGGTCTCGGCGAGGACCGCTGGGACCGGGTGGCGTGGCGGGCGGGGGCGGGGGCGGGGCGTGGGCGGGCCCAGCGCTCCAGCGCGTCGGCCGGGCCGGGGGTCAGCCGGACCGCGGCGAGGGCGTGTTCGCTCGGCACGGTGTCCGTCCGGCCGGAGCCCGGCCGCGGCGGCGAGGAGGGCGCCGTCGGCGTCCGGGCACCAGGCCGGGGCGCCGGCGAGCGCGAGGGCGGCGGCCGCGTGACCGGTGTCCAGCAGGAGCAGCGGCCAGGCCCGGTGGCCGTAGTGGGACACCGTGCGCCGGGCGGTGACGGTCAGGACGGCGATCGCCCCGCCGGGCGCGCCGGGGCACGCGGGGCCGCGCGGCACCAGCCGGTGGCGCACCGGATCGTAGGCGTACCGGCCGGGCGGCAGGGTGCCGCCGGGGCCGAGCAGGAGATGGGCGTTGACCGGGTGCAGGGCGCCCGCGGAGGGGCTGGGGCGCAGGCGGGAGCCCGCGAGGGCGCCGGTCAGCAGCGGGTCGAGGGCGTGCGGTACGGGGACCGGGGTCCCCGGCCAGGGGGTGACCTGGTGGCCGGCCGGGAAGTCGGGGCCGGGCGGTTCGGCGGAGCGGGCGCGGGCGAGCGCCCGGCGGACGGACACGGTCATGGTCCCTACATGTGCGGGGGCGGTGCCAGGGTGAAGTCGCCCGGCAGGACGGGGGCTACGGTGCGCCAGCCGCGGGCCAGGGCCGCCTCGGCGAAGCGGGGGCAGCCGAGGTAGGCGAAGGCGGCGGGCTGGTTGGGCACCAGGCCGGAGACGAGGACGCGGGCCACCCGCAGCGGGGTCTCCGCGATGTCCTCGGTGGTCAGGTCGAAGGTGATCACGCGGTGGCCGCCGGCGGCGAGGCGGGAACGCAGTTGCTCGGGGGTGGCCGGCTCGACGGCGGCGAGCGGCACGGTGCCGTGGGCGGGGCGGGTGAAGCGCCGGGCGTACCGGGCCATGCGCGGGTCGAGCCACACCTGGACGTGGGCACCCAGGTCGCGCACGGCGGCGAAGTCCTCGCCGCAGTCGTCGAGGTAGCGCCGGTCGGGGCGGTGGTCGAGGTACAGGCCGCGGGCGAGCATCCCCGCCTCGACGGCCCGGAAGACCCAGCCGTCGGCCTCCACGGCCCCCTGGGTGAACACCCACGTGTGGACGGCCTCCAGCACCGCCTTGCGGGCGGCCTCGGCCGGGTCGTAGCGGCAGGCGAACCCGGCGGCGTGGATGCCGCGGCGCGGGTCGTGGACGAGCGCCGCCATGCAGGGCGCCAGTTCCGAGGGCATCTCGACGATCCACACCTCCAGGTCGCTGCCGGCCAGGTCGGCGGCGAGCCCGGGGACGTCGGCGGGGTCGATGCCGCGGGCGGGTCCGTCCAGGTGCCACCACACCTCCAGCGCGTCGCGCTCGACGATCTCCAGCAGCGCCCGGTCCACGGCGTCCTCCAGCCCCTGGCCGGTGGCGATGCCGGCGTAGTTGAGGTGGTGGGTGCGGGGCAGCGAACGCAGCGCGCCCTGGCGCCAGTTGAGGTGGGTGAGGGCCACCGGCGCCCAGCAGTCCTCGCCGTTCTCGGTGCGCAGCGCCCACAGGGCGGGGGTGTCGGGGGTCAGGGGCCGGTAGGGGGAAACCGGGCCGGGCGTACTGCCAGGGGGCGTAGGCGGGCAGGTCGCCGGGGCCGTAGACGGTGTGGCCGGCCGCGGTGAGTTCGGCGGCGGTGGCGCGGCGCGGGGCGCCGGGGTGGCCGGCCGGCGGGAGCCGGTTGCCGCAGTACCGCTCGACGGCCTCCGCGATCGCCGCGGTGCGGGCACCGGCGGGGTCGCCGAAGGTGGTGCCGAGGGAGACCCGGTCGGCGGGCCAGGCGCCGAACCGGCGGGCGTCGGAGACGTTCGCGGTCATGGCGGTGTAGCGGGGCGGGGCGCCAGTGGGGTGCGGTACGGGTTCCACCCCGCGTATCAGCCCGCAGACCGGGTCCACGAGGGCTTCGAGGTTCACGTCTGGATCTCCTGGACGGGGTCGGTGCGGCGGGCGCCCCGGACGACGGGGAGCGCCAGAAAGCTGCCGTGCGGGCGGACGGTGCGGCGGGAGGGGAGCAGGCGGACGGCCGTCGCCGGGTCCTCACCGGTGTGCGGGTTGCGGGCGTGCGCCGGGAAGTGGTGACCGGCGACCTCCACGCGCAGCCGCGTACCGGCGGCCAGGCGGCGGGCGAGGTGCCCGAGCGGGACGGTGAACGGACCGGGGCGGTCGCGGCGGACGATGCCGGTGGCCAGGGGATCGGCGCGGCCGGCCGGGTCGAGGGCGACCAGCCGTACCGCCCAGTCCGCCGAGGGGGTGTCGGCCACGGCGTCCAGGCGCGCCTCGGCCGGACCCAGCAGGTCCACCGGGCGGGCAGCGGCCGGCTGACCAGCAGGCAGCGGTCCGGCACGCCGTGCCGGGGCACGTCGAGGGTGTCGGACCGGACCGGCCGGCCGGGGTCGGCGACGAACTCGGCGCCGCGCAGCAGCCGGAGGCCGCCCAGGGTGCCGAAGGGGTGGCGGGTGGCGGGGGAGGGTCCGAGGCGGGGCACCAGTGGTCGCTGCCGCCCAGTGCCACCGCGCCGCCGCGGCCGGTGAGCGTCCCGCCGAGCGCGGCCCGGGCCCAGCCGGTGTACACCGCGCCCAGGTCGATCCGGTGGCCCGGGCGGGCCTCGGGGGCCGGGCCGGCGGTCAGCCGGTGGCCCCAGGGGCCGAGCAGCAGCCGGGCGGGCCCGGGCCAGCGGCGCCACAGCCGCAGGGTGTCCTCGGCGAACGGGTCGCGGCTGCCCCCGACGGCGAGCAGGGGCACCGCGGCGGCCGGCGGCTCGCGGCGGCGCGCCCGCCACAGCGCGGGCCAGGAGGGCCGGTCCAGGACGCCGTTGAGCGGGAGGCGGTCCAGCACCGCCGGGTCCAGGGGCGTGGGGTCGGGCACGCGGCGGTCGCCGTGCTCCCACCACCAGCCGGCGCGGGCCAGCAGGCGCTCGGGTCCGGTGGTCTCGCGCGCGGTCTCGGCGAGCCCGAGCGCGGGGACGGCGGCGAGCACCGCGTCGGCCTCGGCGGCGACCGCCAGGGCGCAGTGCGCGCCGTACGAGGCGCCCGCGGCGACGACCTTCCCGTCGCTCCACCGCTGCGCGCGGACCCAGCGCACGGTGGCGGCGCCGTCGTCGGCCTCGTGGTCGCCGTAGGGGTGCCAGTCGCCGGGCGAGGCGTACCGGCCGCGGACGTCCTGGGCGAGCGCGGCGAAGCCCCGGGCGGCCCAGCCGCGCAGTTCGCCGCGGTGGCGGCGGCGGTCGTAGGGGTGCGGAGGACGACCGCCGGGTGGGGGGCCAGGGGCCGGCGGGCAGGCACAGGTCGGTGGCGAGCCCGTCGATGCGCACCGTCCCGGTCATCGCGCCCCGCCCGCGGGCAGCGGCGCCACCTCGGGCACCGGCAGGACGGGGTGCTCGGTGACGCGCAGGTCGCGCAGGTCCAGGCGGCGCAGCCGGCGCCGCACCGGGCGCGGGGCGCCGCCGGCCCAGGCGAGGAGGTCGCCGGTGAGGAGGGCGGCGGTGTACGCCGCGGACGCCTCGGTGTGGGCGGGGCCGGTGTCCGGGGTCCGGTGGCCGTCCCAGTAGGCGGCGAGTTCCCGGTGGGCGGGGGTCGCGGCGAGCCGCCGGAGCCGTACGTGTGCCGAGGTGACGTCACCGGCGGCGCAGGCGAGGGGTTCCAGCCAGACGTGGTGGCCCTCGCGGTGGCAGCGCAGCCAGGCCGTGCCGCGGGCGGGGAGCCGGTCGGCCTCCTGCCACGCCGCGGGGGGCGCGGGCCGGTCCAGGCACCAGACGACGGCGGTGCGCGCGGCGTCCGCCGGTGCCACCCCGGGCAGGGCGGCGCGGTGGTGGACCGTGGCCCCCGCGTCCCGCGCGTACCGGGCCAGGGGGCCGGTCAGCGCGGTGTCGCCGAGGAGGAACACGGTGCGCCCGTCCAGCGGGGCCGGTGTCCTGCGGGCGAGGTGGCCGGCGGCGGCGAACGCCTCGGTGAGGGCGGCGAGTCGCGGGTCGGCCGCGGGGCCGCCGGTGGTCAGGTGGCCGACCAGCGCGCCGGCGTCCACCTGACCGGTGTTGACGCGCAGAAAGGTTCCGTCGGGCGTGCGGACGGCCAGTCCCCGGCCGGGGACGGTGACGAGGGTGACGCCGGGCGCGAGCCGTGCGGTGGCCACGGGGTTCTCCAGGGGGTGGGGTCGGACGGGACGGGACGGGCCCGCCCGGGAAGACATCCGGGCGGGCCCGATTGGGGACGCGGGGACTACTGGTCCGCGCCGGCCTCGGCGGCCTCGTCGAAGGGGTTCTCGACGAGGGCGTTGGAGTGGGTCGCCGACAGGTGGGCGAGCTGGCCCTGCTCGGCGATCGGCTGGAAGACCTTGTCCTGCTCCATGGGATGAGCCTCCGTTCGGTACGGGTGTCCGTGCCGCCGGACCGGCGGCACACCGCAGACAGTAATGAATATGATTTTCATTTCGCAAGGTCCGGTGAAACACCGATGGGGTGATCCGGGTAACACACCGGCCAGCCGCCCACCGGATCGCGGCCGACCCGGCCCGCCACCTCCAGCACCTCGGCCAGCAGGGCGGGGGTGACCACGTCCGCGGGCGGCCCGTCCGCGGCCACCCGGCCGCCCCGCAGCGCCACGATCCGGTCCGCGAAGCGCGCCGCGTGGCCCAGGTCGTGCAGCACCATCACCACGGTCAGCCCGCGCTCCTCCCGCAGCCGCACCACGGTCTGCATCACCTCCAACTGGTGCCGCAGGTCGAGGTAGGTGGTCGGCTCGTCGAGCAGCAGCACACCGGTGTCCTGGGCGAGCGCCATGGCCAGCCGCACGCGCTGCCGCTCGCCCCCCGACAGCGCCTCCACCGGCCGGTCCGCCCAGTCCGCCACCCCCACGTCGGCCATCGCCCGGGCGCACACGGCGTCGTCGCCGTCCCGCAGCATGCCCAGCGGCCCCCGCGCCGCGTACCGGCCCTGGCGCACCAGCTGGCGCACCGTCATCCCCGGAACCGAGGGCGCCTGCTGGTGCAGCAGCGCCACCCGGCGGGCCGCGGCCCGCCGCGACAGGCGCGCCAGGTCGTCACCGTCGAGCAGCACCCGGCCCGCGGCCGGCCGCAGCAGGCCGGCGCACAGCCGCAGCAGGGTGCTCTTGCCGCAGCCGTTGAGGCCGACCAGCGCGACCAGCTCCCCCTCGCCGACGGTCAGATCGACCCCCGACAGCACCTCACGACCGGGATATCCGAAGCTCAGTCCCACGGCACGCACCGTGCCCCCGGTCACCGTTCCCGGTGAAGCGCCCACCCTCACTCCTCTCTCCGGCGGCGCGCCACGATCAGCAGCAGCGCCGCGCCCACACAGGTCGTCAGCGCCCCGACCGGGATGCTGAGCCGCTCCATCTCCAGCGCCCGCGCCGCCACCCGGGACAGCCACTGGGCCGCCGCGTCCGCGCCGCCGACCACCACCGCGCCCAGCAGCGCCGCACCGGGCAGCGCCGCCCGCAGGTCCGCCCCGAAGAGCGCGAACGCCAGGTGCGGCACGAGCAGGCCGACGAACCCCAGCGCCCCCACCGCCGACACCGCCCCGGCGGTGAGCGCCACCGCGCACACCAGCGCCGCGGCGCGCGCCCGCCCGGTGTCCAGCCCGGCGGCCGCGGCCTGGTCGTCCCCGCACCGCAGCAGGGTCAGCGGCGCGGCCAGCACACCGGCCGCGGCCGACCAGAGCACCGCCCACGGCCACAGCAGGTGCCAGTGCTCCCAGACGCGGCCCTCGGTGGACCCCACCAGCCACTGGACCACGCTGCCGAGTTCGCCGGGGGCGACCAGCAGCACCATGGCCGTCAGCCCGGAGAGCACCGCCGAGACCAGCACCCCGTGCACGGCCGTCTGCGCCGGGTCGCCCTTCTCCCGGCCGGCGAGCAGCCACAGCAGGCCGGCCCCGGCGAACCCGCCCAGGCAGGCGGCGGTCACCACGGCGGCCGGGGACTCCCAGCCGGCCAGCCCCAGGCCCGTCGCGGCGACGGCGCCGAGCACCGCACCCGGGGTGACACCGGTGACCTCCGGCCCGGCGAGCGGGTTGCGCAGCGCCGACTGCAGCACCGTCCCGGCGAGGCCGAGCGACGCGCCCGCGACCAGCGCCACCAGGGTGCGCGGCAGGCGCAGGTTCACCACCACGTGCCGGGCGGTGGGGTCACCGCCGCCGCGCAGCACCTCCCACACCTCCGCGGGGGGCACCGCGCGCCCGGCCACCAGCCCGGCGACGGCGGCGGCGAGGACGAGCACCGCCAGCAGGACCGCCCGTCTGATGTGCACGACCGTCATCGCCGGGACCCCGCCTTCAGCAGGACCACCCCGGCCGGGACGCCCAGCAGCGCCGTCCAGGCGCCGACCGGCGTCTCGACCGGGGCCAGCGCCAGTCGCGCCGGCTGGTCCGCGCACGCCACGACCAGCGCGCCCCACACCGCCGACCACGGCAGCCATCCGACCGCGTCCGAGCCCGGCCGCAGCCGCCGCGCCAGGTGCGGCGCGAGGAAGCCGACCCAGGCGACCGGCCCGCACACCGCGACCACCGGCGCGATGAGCACCACGGAGACCGCGAGCGCGGCGATCCGGGCGTGGCGCACCCGCACCCCCAGGGCCCGCGCGTCGTCGTCCCCCAGCCGCAGCACCCCGAGGACCGGGGCGCACAGCACCAGCGCCGGCACCGCGACGACCAGCCAGGGCCACAGGCCGGTCACGTCGTCCCAGGTGCGGGCGGAGAGGCTGCCGAGCAGGTAGCGGTAGACGATCTGGAGGTCCAGCTGGTCGGCCAGCACCATCAGCACCAGCAGGGCCGCCTGCAGGGCCGCGGCCACGGCCGCCCCGGTGAGCAGCACCGCGGAGGGGCTGCGTCCGAACCCGGCGGCCAGCAGCGTCAGCAGGCCGCCCGCCGCCGCCCCGCCGACGGCCAGCAGCGGCTGGACCGCGAGCGGTACCGACAGCGCGAGGACCAGCGGGGCGGCGACGCCCAGGGCGGCGCCGCCGGAGACGCCGAGCATCTCCGGAACGGCCAGCGGGTTGCGCAGCGCCTCCTGGAGGACGAGTCCGGCGGCGCCCAGGCAGGCGCCGGCGACCAGCGCCAGCACCAGCCTGGGCATCCGCAGCTCCCGGACGATGACGCCGGCGATGCCGTCGTCGCCGAGCGCGGTGGGCGGTACGTACGGCGTGCCCAGGCACAGCGCGCACCCGACGACCGCCAGCAGCACGGCCGTCGCCACGGCGGCCTGTCGCAGGGAGCCGTTCACCTGAGGGCGGCCGTCGCCTCGTCGAGCACGATGCCGAGCGACCGTGTGCCCCGGCCCTTGGCCCACACCTCGGAGTCGACCTCGTGGACGTCGCCGTTGCGCACCGCCGGTATCCGCGACCACAGCGGGTTCTTGGCGAGCTTGCCGGAGAGCGTGCCGTCGGCGTCGCCGAAGGACAGCGTCTCCACGAAGATCACGTCCACCTCGCGGGTGAGGATCTCCTCCATGCTGTAGCTGCCCTCGACCCCGCGGCTCTTCCAGGGGTAGCGCGCCAGCTTGGGCATGAGGCCGCCCGCCACGTCCGTGCCCGGGGTCGCGACGCCGAAGTTCTCGTCGCTGCCGAAGATGATCAGGGCGGTCCTGTCGCTCCGGGCCCCCTCCGCCGCGGCGAGCTTGGCGCGGAAGGCCTTCTCGGCGGCCTCGCCCCGTGCGGTGCGCCCGGTCAGGGCGGCGAGGTTGCGCAGATATCCGACGCTGTCCTGCCACCTCTCGGGCTGGATCGGCCAGAAGACGGTCGCCCCCTTGAGCGCGGGCGCGAGCTTGCCGTGGGTGTCCTTCAGCCCGATCACCAGGTCCGGCTCGTAGGACAGGATCGCCTCGGCCTCGGGGGCCAGGAACCCGCCCGGCACCGCCGGGATCTTCGCGGCCTTCTCCGGGCCCAGGAACGCGGGGTGGGCGAGCAGCCGGGAGTTGGTGGCGACCGGCGTCATGCCCAGTTCGACGAGCATGTCGTCGCACAGGGCGACGAGGCAGACGACGCGCCGCGGGGGAGCCTCGGTGGTGATGGTGGCGCCCGTGGCGTCGGTGATCGACCGGGCGGCGGTGATGGGTTCGACCCGGACCTCGGTCCTGGGTCCGGCGGCGCCGTCGTCGGCCGTGTCGCCGCCGGCGTTCCCACAGCCCATCAGCAGTGTTCCCAGCACGGCGGCGGCGGTCCACCGGCGCGCGGTTCCCAGCATCCTGCGTGACATATGACTCTCGGTTCTCCGTTCGGTCCCGGGGCGGGGACGGGCGTGCGGCAGAGGCGCCCCGGGCCGCCCCTCACCAAGTCGTCACATGATAATCATTATCGATAATGTCTCCCATCACCCTCCAGGAGACCGCCATGCCCCTCGCCCCACGCCTGCTGGTGGCCGATCAGGTCGCCGGGTCCGTCACGGTGCTGGACCTCCCCGACGGCCGGGTCACGGGGGTCGTGGCGGGCCGGCACCTCGCCGAGCACGCCGGATTCCTCGCCCTGCCCGGCGGCCGCTGGGCGTTCGTGGACGACCTCGCCGGGGAGCTGGTCGTCCTCGACCCCTACGGCCCGGACGCCGGCCGGCCCCTGGTCCCGGTGACGGTCCCGGTCGCCGTCCCCGCCGAGCACCTGGCGGCCGACCCCTCCGGCCGGCACCTCGCCGTGACGACCGGCCTCGGCCGCAACGAGGCGGCCTGGACCGACCTGCTGACGGTGATCGACCTCGGCGCCGCCGCCGGGCCGAGGTCGGTGCGCGTCCGCACCCGGGCGGGCGAGCCCGGCGTCACGCTGCCGGCCGGGCCGGGCGGCCCGCTCGTCGTCCTGCGGCACCGCGAGCCCGGGTCCCTCACCGCGTACCGGTACGCCGACCTGATGGCCGCCGGGCCCGCCTGCCCGCCCGCCACCCCGTCCTGGGAGACGCCGCTGCCCGACCACGACGCCCACGGGGACGCCCATGACCCGCTCACCGGGCGGCTGTTCGCGGCCGCGGGCTCCGGGGTCCACCGGGCCCGGCGCCACGGGGACCGGCTCGTGGCCGAGGAACCGCTGCCCTGGGCGGGGCCGGGCCGGGGGTACTACCTGCGCCTGGACCCGGTGCGCCGGACACTCTGGTCGTGCGTGCGCGGCGGGCCCGCCGACCCGGCGCGGTGGCCCGGGTGGACCAACGACGCCTGGTACCACGTCCTGGACACCGGCCGCACCGGCCGCGTCCCGCTCGGTCCGGGCCTGGTCTTCCGGCTGGCCGTCGGAAGGCGCCACGTCGCGTACGCCCGGGTCCACCCCGACGGCGACGAACTGGTCCTCCTGGACGCCGCGGCGCCGCGGGTGACCGCACGCCGGCCGCTGCCGCCCATGGACGGTGCCCCGCGGCCCGGTGCCACGCCGTGGGACGGGGTGCAGCGGCGGGCGGTCGCCGCGTCCCCGGGGGCGGACCTCACCGCCGTCACCCGCGGCGGCCACGGCGAGGTCCACGTGTTCGACGGAGCCGAACCGCTGGCCACCCTCAGCCTCCCCACCCCGCTCGACGACGGCGGCCACCTGGCACTGACGAGCCCCGAGGACGGTGCCTGGGCCGACCCGGTGGGGCGCTGACGGCCGCGGTGGCGCGGGCGCCCTACGGCCGTTCGCACCGGGGGGCGTGGCCCCGCACCGGACGGTCCGGGGCCCTGAGGCCCGCGCGGCCGTGACCCGGCGGCGACCGGGCCCCGGCGAACGGGACAGCCGCATCCGCCCGGCATCCGCCCGCCGGAGCCTCCGTCCATCCCGGCATATTTCGGGAGGACCCCCCTCCATGGGCACCCCATGGACGGATGCGCGACGATTGCCACGGATGACAGGTCCATGATTCACCGACCGAGATCCGTGTCCGGTATCCGGCGCCACGTTCGCGTAAGGTCCGGGCCGGCCCGGACCGGCCGGGGTGTCTTCGGTGCCGGCCGGGAAGGAGCACGATGACCAGCGACCAACACAGACCCGGGACTGCGGGGAGCGGGCGGGGAGGCGGGAATGCCGACGAGCGGGTGGTGCGGCTGCGGCGGAGGCTGGAGCGGCTGATCGGCATCGCGGCGACCGAAGGAAACGAGCTGATCGCCCTGCGCAACGGCGACGAGATCTTCCCCGCGATGCTGGACGCCATCCGGTCCGCCGAGTACACGGTCGACATGATGACGTTCGTGTACTGGCAAGGCGACATCGCCCGTCAGTTCGCGCACGCGCTGGCCGAGCGGGCGCGGGCGGGAGTGCGGGTTCGGCTGCTGCTCGACGGCTTCGGCAGCCGACTGATCGAGAAGGACCTGCTGGACGACATGGACCGGGCGGGTGTGCAGGTCGCCTGGTTCCGCAAACCGCTGTACCTGTCGCCGCTCAAGCAGAACCACCGCTGCCACCGCAAGGCCCTCGTCGTCGACGAGCAGACCGCCTTCACCGGAGGCGTGGGCATCGCCGAGGAATGGTGCGGCGACGCCCGCAACCCCGACGAATGGCGGGACACCCACGTGCGGGTTCGCGGGCCGGCCGTGGACGGCATCGCCGCGGCGTTCGCGCAGAACTGGGCCGAGTGCCACGACGAGCTCTTCGACGGTCACGACCGCTTCACCGACCACCGGCCGCAGGGCGACGCGGTGGTGCAGGTGGTGCGCGGCTCGGCCAGTCTGGGCTGGCAGGACATGCAGACCTTGATCCGGGTCATGATCGAGTCCGCCGAGGAGCGGTTCCGGCTGGCCACGGCTTACTTCTCGCCGGACGCCTACTTCATCGGCCTGCTGTGCGCCGCCGCGCGACGCGGAGTGGACATGGAGATTCTCCTGCCCGGTCCCCACACCGACAAAAGGGTCTGTCAGCTGGCCGGACAGCACTTCTACGAGGATCTGCTCGCCTGCGGGGTGAAGATCTACCAGTACCAGCCGACCATGATGCATGCCAAGGTCATCACCGTGGACCGCACAGCGGCCCTGGTGGGGTCCACCAACTTCAACCGGCGTTCTCTCGACCATGACGAGGAGGTCATGCTCGCGGTCATGGATGAGGAGTTCACCGCCACCCTGGACGCTCACTTCGACATGGACACCGAGGCCAGCACCCTCATACAGGCAGACCGTTGGAAGAAACGCTCCGTACTCCAGAGGGCGCGCGAAGCCGCGGTCCGGCCGATCCGCCGCTACCTGTGAGGCCCGCCCGCGCAGTGGACCGTGCCGTGCGCCGCGGCGGCGCCCGTACCCGCTGCTGATCCCACGGCGGCGACCGGCACCGGGTCCGACGCGACGGCGCTGCAGGCCCTCCGGCGGGCGGGGCGCGGTGCGTGGCCCCGACGACAGAAGTTCGCCTTGGGGGGCGGGCCAGGAGACCGTGGTGGCGGTGCGCAAGCTGCTCAGGATCGGCGCCCCGTGGTTCACGGTGCAGCTGTGGTTCGGGCGTCGTGTCCCGGGCAGGGGCGGGTGACTCGATCGTGGACCGAAAGGCTCGTGGCGAACACCGGCCGACCGGGGCGGCCACCGCAGGGGACCGGCCCCCCGGCGGAGGCCGGTCCCGTGGCCGGCCTCTCGTCCCTCGTCACCCCGTGGTCCGCCCGCCCAGGCGGGCGGCGGCGTTGACCCTGCTGTCACAGCCCCGCTTCCGGACAAGCGTCGGGTACCCGCCCTGGAGCGGTCGAGGGAAAGACGTGTGCACGGCTCACCGGTGCAGTGCCATCGTCCGCGAGGGCGACCGGAGCCCTCGTGCACCCCGGTCGCGACCTGCGAGGATGGCACCATGCTGCAGGTGTGCCTCAACGGCGCTCGACGCCGCCCCGAGTGTTCCTCCCTCCCGGTGACTCCCGACGAGCTGGCGGCGGCGGCCCGCGGGGCTGTCGCCGCCGGCGCCGAGGACATCCATCTGCACCCCAAGGACCGCGACGGCCGGGACACGCTGGAAGCCACCGCCGTCGCCGCCGCTGTCGACGCGGTACGGGCCGCGGTCCCGGGCATCCCCGTCGGGGTCACCACCGGTGCGTGGGCCACGGCGGACCCTCGGGCCCGTGCCGCGCAGGTCCGGTCCTGGACCGTGCTCCCCGACCACGCCTCCGTCAACTGGCACGAGGACGGCGCCACCGAGGTGGCCGCGGCCCTGCTGGACCGCGGGGTCGGTGTCGAAGCCGGCATCTACTCCGGTACTCCCGCGGCACAACGGTTCCTGGCCTGGCCCCGATCCGGCCAGGTCCTGCGCATCCTGGCCGAGATCACCGAGACCACTCCGCAGGATGCGCTCCGCGCCGCTGCCGGCCTGCTGGGCCAACTCGGGTCAGCCGCCGCGCCGATCCTCCTGCACGGCGAGGACTCCGCTGCCTGGGACGTCCTCCGCCTCGCGGCCTCCCGCGGCCTGGACACCCGCATCGGCCTGGAAGACGTACTCCACCTTCCCGACGGCACCCCCGCCCCGGACAACGCGACCCTGGTCCGGCTGGCCCGCCGGACCATCGAGGAAGCACGCGGGGCACGCCCCCGGAACTCTTAGTCACGGAGCCGGATTCCACCGCCGGCTCGCAGGTGGTACACCCCCGCGTCACCGGTGGGACGATCACCATGGCGCCTCGCCCGGTGACACCCGGCGCGCCGGATCAGAACGGGTAGGCGGCGTGGCCGTGTGCCTGGACGGTGACCCAGCGGGTCTCGGTGAAGGCGTCGATACCCGCCTGGCCGCCGAAGCGGCCGTAGCCGGAGTCCTTGACGCCCCCGAAGGGGGCTTGCGGCTCGTCGGCGACGGTCTGGTCGTTGACGTGGACGATGCCGGTGCGCAGACGGCGGGCCACCCCTATGCCGGCGGCGAGGTCCTCGGTGATCACACCGGCGGTCAGGCCGTAGGGGGTGTCGTTGGCCAGGTCGACGGCCTCATCGACCGAGTCGACGACGTGGATGACGGTCGCCGGGCCGAAGATCTCCCCGCCGTGGATGTCCATCTCCCGGGTGACGCCGGTCAGGACGACCGGGGCCAGCAGCGCCCCGGCGTCGCCCTCGACCCGGCCGGTGCCGGCCAGGAGCTGCGCCCCCTTGGCCGTGGCGTCCTGGATCAGGGCGGAGACGCGCCGGGCCGCGCGGGCGCTGACGACCGGTCCGACGACGGTCGCCGGATCCGACGGGTCGCCGTACGGCAGGGTCTTGATCTTCGCGGCGAACTTGGCGGTGAACTCCTCGGCACGGGCGCGGTGGACGATGACGCGGTCGGTGGACATGCAGATCTGGCCGGAGTTCATGAAGGAGCCGAAGGCGGCGGCGTCCACCGCGTGGTCCACATCGGCGTCGGCGAGCACCACCAGGGCGTTCTTCCCGCCGAGTTCCAGGACGGCGGGCTTGAGGTGTTCGGCCGACAGTACGCCGACGCGGCGGCCGACGGCGGTGGAGCCGGTGAAGTTGACCAGCCGGACGCGAGGATCGGCGATCAGAGCGGCGACGACCTCGGCGGCGTCGGCGAGGTCGTTGGTGACGACGTTGAGGACGCCGGCGGGCAGTCCCGCATCGTGCAGGAGGTCGGCGAGGAAGAGGCCGCAGGCGAGCGGGGCGTCCTCGCTGGGCTTGAGCACGACGGTGTTGCCCATGGCCAGCGGCATGGCCAGGGCGCGGATGCCGAGGATCAAGGGGGCGTTCCAGGGGGCGATCGCCGCGACCACGCCGATCGGGACCCGTATCTGCATCGAGTACGCGCCCGGCGCGTCGGTGGCGAGGAGCTGTCCGGTCGGCTGGGTGACCGCGGCGGCGGCCTCCCGCAGGATCCCGGCGGCGAGCGCGGCGTTGAAGCCCGCCCAGGGGGCGGCGCCGCCCACCTCGCGGGCCATCAGCGCGACGGCCTCGGGGGTGCGGGTCTCCATCAGGTTGGCGGCGCGCAGGAAGATCGCGCGCCGGCGGGAGGGGGCCAGGGCCGCCCAGTCGCCGAGGGCCGCCTCCGCGGCGTCGATCGCGCGGGTGACGTCCTGCGGGGTGCCCGCGGCCACCCGGGCGCAGGGGGCGCCGGTCCAGGGGTCGATGTCGGGGGTGGTGCGACCGGAGGAGGCGGGGACCTCCCGGCCGCCGATGATCAGTCCGCGCGTGACGGTGGTCATGGGGAAGCTCCTGAGGGTTCTGACGGACGGCGGGGCAGGTCGGCCGGGCCGGGCGGCGGGGTGGGGGCACCGGCCGGGCAGGAGCCGCGGCCCCAGGGCGACCAGGATCACCAGCGGTGTTCGCCCAGCGAAACTTAGTTCGCTGCACTTCTCGGTTGAGTGTGGGTCACTGCGGTCGCGACCGTCAATGGCCGCCCGGGTATCTTTCGGATACGTCGTGGTCAGGGCACGGAGCGAAGGGGGACGGAGATGCCGGGAGAGGCCGTCGGCCCTCTGGAACGCGGCCTTGCCGTTCTCCGCGCCATGGCGGTGAACCCGTCCCCCCGGATGCGGCGCAGCGACCTCACCGCGGCCACCGGCCTGCTCCGCTCACCCGTCGACCGGATCATCGCCACCCTGCTGCGGCTCGGCCACGTCCGGGAGGACGGACGGGACGTCCTGCTCGCCCCGCGCGTGATGGAACTGGGCAACGCCTACCTCGCCTCCTGCGGCCTCGTGGAAGCCCTTAAGCCGTACGTCGTGGAGCTCGCCGACGGACTCGACGAATCCGTCTCCCTGGCCGTACCGGACCGCGACGGCGCCCGGCTGATCACTCAGGCGGTCCGGCGCCGCGCGATGTACCTGGCCTTCCACATCGGTGACCTGCTGCCCGCCGAGCGCAGCGCCGCCGGGGTGGTCCTGGCCGGCACGTGGGACGAAGCGCAGTACGGGACCTGGCGCGCCCGCCGGCGCGCGGACCCCCTGGACGCGGGCTTCCGCGCCGTGCCCGCCCGCGACGAGGCACCGGCGGAGGACGAGCTGGAACGCGAGTTGCGCTCCCGGGCGGCCGCGGCCCGCCGCGACGGCTGGGCCCTGGACGACGAGTGGGTCGGGCCGGGCCTGCTGGCCGTCGCCGCGCCCGTCAGGGACCCGGCCGGCCGGCCCGTGGCGGCGGTCAGCGTGCTCACCCACACCAGCCGGCACTCCGCCGCCGACTTCCCAGGACACGTCATGCCCCGGCTCCGGGCAGCCGTCGACCGGATGGAGACCGCCGTCCACCACGCGCCGCGGCCCACCGGGCGCCCCACGCCCACCGCCGGGGACCTCAGCCGGTCCAAGGACGAACTGGGCATGGAATTCCTGGAGTCCCTGGCGCGGGGCCTTGCCGTGCTGTCCGCCTTCCGCAGCGCCAGGGGCGGGCTGACCATCGCTGCCGCGGCCGCGGCGACCGGGCTGTCCCGGGCCACCGCACGGCGCGCCCTGCTCACCCTGCACCACCTCGGGTACGCGGAAAGCCGAGGGCCGACGTACCACCTGCTGCCGCGGGTCCTGGACCTCGGCTTCGCCCGGCTGTCCTCCCTCACCCTCACGGACGTCGTCCGCCCGCACCTGACCGAGCTGGCCGCGCTGCTCGACGAGTCCGCCTCGGTCGCCGTGCTCGATGGCGACGACATCCGCTACCTGGCGCGGGCCGCGACCTCCCGCGTCCTCCGCATCGACATCGCCCCGGGCACCCGGCTGCCCGCCTACCCGACCTCCATGGGACGCGTCCTGCTCGCGGCTCTGCCCCCCGCCGATCTGGCCGCCCGCATCGCCCGGGCCGAGCGGCGGCCGCTCACCCCCCGCACCCTCACCTCACCGCGCGATCTGGCCGTGGCGGTCGGGGCGGCGGCCAGGGACGGCTACGCCCTGGTCGACCAGGAACTGCAGGAGGGGCTGCGTTCCCTGGCCGTACCCCTGCGCGACGGGCAGGGGCGGGTGGTGGCTGCCCTCAACGTCGCCGTGCACGCTGGCGGCAGCACACCGCGGCAGACCGTCGAAAAGGTGCTGCCGGCACTGCGCGACACCGCCGCCCGCGTCGAGGCCGAGCTCGCGACGGCCTTCGCGTACGTGCCGCTCACGGCGGGGTAGGCCGGACGGGCGCGGACGGCCCCGCGGGTCCCGGCGCCGCCGTGTGCGGTCCGCCGGCCCGCCCCCGGGGCCGGTCGGCGGCGTTCACGACGGTCCCGCGGGCGCGCGCTCCTCCGGGCTGCGAAGCCCCTCCGCCGCGTCCGAGACGCGGCGCATCAGATCCAAGAAGACGGCTCGTTCCCCGGGGGACAGGGGCGCGAGGAAGACCTGGTTCATCCGCGCCGTGCGCACCGTGAGCCTGCGGTGGGTCCGGACCCCCTCGTCGGTGAGCCGCAGCAGGAACCGGCGGCCGTCGCCGGGATCGCGAACCTTGTCCAGCAGGCCGCGGCGGCCGAGCCGGCTGACGACCTCGGCGATGGTCGAGCGGTCGAGCCCCACCCGCTCGCCGACGGTCCGCTGGTCGAGCCCGGGCTCGGCCGTGAGCGCGTTGAGCACGCCGAACTGCGGAGAGGTGATCTCCTCGGAAACCATCGTCGTCCACAGCAGGTGATGTGCCTGCTGCAGCCGCCGGGCCAGGTGCCCGGGGTGGGTGGTCAGGTCGACCGCGGCCATCGCGCTCCTCCCCTTCACTTTCGTTCGCCCACTGAGGATAGTCCGTCGCCCCGCGCGCCGCATCGATCCCACGACCGAGACCTGGGCCCGGCCTTTTCCGGCATCCATTGACGACCGGCCCATCGGCTGTCAGCATGAGCGAGCTCGGTCGAATCGTCAGTGCACTGACTAACCGGGGGGTCGGCCCCTCGGGGGAGCGGAGGCTTCTCGCATGGACAAGGTGGTCGCCACCGCCGCCGAGGCGGTGGCCGATACCCGGGACGGGGCGACGCTCGCAGTGGGCGGCTTCGGCCTGAGCGGCGTGCCCAACGTCCTGATCAAGGCGCTGTACGACCTGGGGGTCAAGGACCTCGGGGTGGTGTCCAACAACTGCGGTGCGATGGGCTCCGGGCTGGCGATCCTGCTGTCCGCCGGCCGCATCTCCCGGGTCACCGGGTCCTACATCGGCGCGAACAAGGAATTCGCCCGCCAGTACCTGGGGGGCGAACTGGAGGTCGAGATGATCCCGCAGGGCACGCTCGCCGAGCGACTGCGGGCCGGCGGGTGCGGGATACCGGCCTTCTACACCCCCGCGGGGGTCGGCACCCAGGTCGCCGACGGCGGGCTGCCGTGGCGCTACGACGGCCGGGGCGGCGTCGCGGTGGCGTCACCGCCCAAGGAGGTACGCACCTTCGACGGCACCGACCATGTCCTCGAACACGGCATCCGCACCGACTTCGCGCTGGTGCGCGCGGCCAGGGGGGACCGGCACGGAAACCTGGTCTTCAACAAGTCGAGCCGGAACTTCAACCCGCTGGCCGCGATGGCCGGGAGAGTGACGATCGCCGAGGTGGAGGAGCTGGTGGAACCGGGCGGGATCGACCCGGACGAGGTGCACCTGCCCGGCATCTTCGTGCAGCGCGTGGTCGCGCTCACGCCCGAGCAGGCGGCGGACAAGGGAATCGAGCGGCGCACGGTCTCCGTGCCCTCGGCACAGGACACCGGGGCGGGGCGCGGCTGATGGCCTGGACACGTGAGCAGATGGCGGCGCGCGCGGCGCGCGAGCTAGCGGACGGACAGTACGTCAATCTCGGCATCGGGCTGCCGACGCTCATTCCCAATCACCTCCCCGACGGTGTCGAAGTGGTGCTGGAGTCGGAGAACGGCATCCTCGGTGTAGGGCCCTACCCGGCCGAGGACGAGGTCGATCCCGACCTGATCAACGCCGGCAAGGAGACCGTCACCGTGGTCCCCGGCGCCTCCTGCTTCGACTCCGCCCTCTCCTTCGGGATGATCCGCGGCGGGCACATCGACGTCGCCGTGCTCGGCGCCATGCAGGTGTCCGCACGGGGCGACCTCGCCAACTGGGCCGTCCCCGGCAAGATGATCACCGGGATCGGCGGGGCCATGGACCTGGTGCACGGCGCCCGGACGGTCGTCGTCGTCATGACCCACACGGCCAAGGACGGCTCCGCGAAGATCGTGGAGGAGTGCTCACTGCCCCTCACCGGCAGGGCCTGCGTCAACCGGATCATCACCGACCTCGGCGTGCTGGACGTCACCGGCAACGGCCTGGAACTGGTCGAGACCGCCCCCGGTGTGTGCGCCCGGGAGGTCCTGGACAGCACGGCCGCGAACATCCGTATCGCTCTCACCTCGGAGACCGCACCATGAGCCTGCGCGACGTCTACGTCGTGGACGCCGTCCGGACCCCGGTCGGCAAGTACAACGGCGGCCTCGCGGGCGTGCGCCCCGACGACCTGGCCGCCCACACCATCCGCGAACTCCTCGCCCGCACACCGCAGCTGGACCCCTCCCGCATCGGCGACGTCTACTTCGGCAACGCCAACGGAGCGGGCGAGGAGAACCGCAACGTCGGCCGGATGGCCGGTCTGCTCGCGGGCCTGCCGGCCTCCGTACCGGGGGTCACCGTCAACCGGCTGTGCGCCTCCGGCCTCGAAGCGGTCATCCAGGCCGCGCGGGCCATCGCACTCGGCGACGCCTCCATCGCCCTGGCCGGCGGGGTCGAGTCGATGACCCGCGCCCCCTACGTCCTGCCCAAGAGCGACCGGCCGTTCCCCGTCGGCCACACCGAGCTGTTCTCCACCACGCTGGGCTGGCGCATGGTCAACCCGCGCATGCCCCCGCAGTGGACCGTGCCGCTCGGCGAGTCGGCCGAACTGATCGCCGACAAGCACGGCATCACCCGCGAACAGCAGGACGCGCTGGCACTCGCATCCCACCGCAAGGCGTCGGCCGCGTGGCGGAACGGGCTGTTCGACGCCGAGGTGGTGCCGGTTCCGGTCCCGCGGCGCACCGGGGACCCCGTCCTCCTCGATCGCGACGAATCCGTGCGGGAGAACGCCTCGCAGGAGGCGATGGCCCAGCTTCAACCGTCCTTCCGCGCGGAAGGCGGCACGGTCACGGCCGGCAACGCGTCCCCGCTCAACGACGGCGCCGCAGCCCTGCTCCTCACCGACGAGCAGGGCCTGCGGGCCACCGGACGCGAACCGCTGGCCCGCATCGCGGCCACCGGCGTGGCCGCGGTCGAGCCGCACTACTTCGGCCTCGGCCCCGTCGAAGCCGTCCACCGCGCCCTCGCCAGGGCGGGCAGGACCTTCGGCGACCTGACGACACTGGAGCTCAACGAGGCGTTCGCCGCCCAGGTCCTCGGCTGCGTCGCCGAATGGCCCGAGTTCGACCCGGCCATCCTCAACCCCCGCGGCGGCGCCATCGCCCTCGGCCACCCGCTGGGCGCCTCCGGCGCCCGTCTCGCCGGCACCGTGGCCCATCAGCTCGCCCGCCAGGGCTCCGGCACCGGCGTCGCCACCCTCTGCATCGGTGTCGGCCAAGGCCTCGCCCTCGTCCTCGAACGCTGAGGCGCCCACGAGACACCGGCCCCCGCGCACCCCGCGCCTCATCCGCGCACCTCGCGCACCCTGGACCCGCGTACCGGCGTACCGACGTACCACGAACCCCCGGGACATCCCATGACTCCCTCCCAGTCGGACATCGACACCGAGATCGACCAGCTCCAGAGCGCCTACGACGCGGCGCTGGCGGCAGGTGCCCCCGCCCGCCACCACCCGCCGCGCGACTACCCGCCCTACCGCAGCTCCCTGCTGCGCCACCCCGAGCAGCCGCTCGTCGCCGTGAGCGGGGACCCGGAGGCGGTCGAGCTGTCCGGTCCGGTGTTCGGCCCGACCGATGTCACCGAGACCGACAACGACCTCACCGCCCAGCACCGGGGCGAACCGCTCGGGGAGCGCATCACCGTGTCGGGGCGCCTGCTCGACCGCGACGGCCGCCGGGTGCGCGGCCAGCTCATAGAGGTGTGGCAGGCCAACGCCTCCGGCCGGTACGCGCACCTGCGCGACCGGCACCCGGCGCCGCTCGACCCCAACTTCACCGGCGTCGGCCGCACGCTGACCGACGACGAAGGCCGGTACACCTTCACCACGATCAAGCCGGGCGCCTACCCGTGGCGCAACCATGCCAACGCGTGGCGGCCCGCCCACATCCACTTCTCCGTCTTCGGCACCGCGTTCACGCAGCGGCTGGTGACACAGATGTACTTCCCGAACGACCCGCTGTTCCCCCACGACCCGATCCTGCGCTCGGTCACCGACCGGGCCGCCCGGGAGCGCCTCGTCGCCACCTACCGCCACGAGCTGTCCCGGCCGGAGTTCTCCCTGGGCTACGAGTGGGACATCGTCCTCGACGGCCCCTCCGCCACCTGGACCGAGGAAGGCCGCTGAACGACATGACCGAAACGATCCTCCCCACACCGTCCCACACCGTCGGCCCCTTCTACGGATACGCGCTCCCCTTCCCCGAGGGCGAGCAGATCGCCCCGAAGGGCCACCCCGACACGACCGTCCTGCACGGACACGTGCTCGACGGCGAGGGCAACCCGGTGCCCGACGCCCTCCTGGAGTTCTGGCAGGCGGCCCCGGACCGCTCCCTCGCCGGTGCTCCCGGCTCGCTCCGCCGCAACCCGGTGACCGGCGGCTTCCTCGGCCGCGACGGCACCGCCTTCACCGGCTTCGGCCGGGTCGCCACGGACGCCGACGGCCACTACGCCCTCCACACCCTGATGCCCGGCAGCACCGGCGTGCCGTACATCAGCGTGTGCCTGTTCGCGCGCGGCCTGCTGCACCACCTCTTCACACGCGCCTACCTCGCGGACGGCGCCGACCCGCTGCTCGACTCGGTGCCGCAGGAGCGCCGGGCCACACTGATCGCGCGCCCCGGTGAGAACCGCACCCACCGCTTCGACATCCGCCTCCAGGGCGAAGGCGAGACGGTGTTCCTGGAGTTCCGGTGACCGCCCCCGACATCGACGCCGGACTCCTCGCCCCCGGCCGGGCAGGAACCCCCGCCGAGTCCGCCACCGCCGACACCGCCTTCCTGCGGGCGATGCTCGACGCCGAGGCGGCCCTCACCCGCGCCCAGGCGACGCTCGGCCACGCCCCGGCCGAGGCCGCCCGGGCCGTCACGGACGCGGCCGGCTCGCTCCGCCCCGACGTCACCGCCGTCGCGCACCGCGCCCGGGACGGCGGCAACCCCGTCATCCCCCTGATCGCCGACCTGACCGCGGCACTGCCCGACGAGTTCGCCCCGTATGTGCACCGGGGGGCGACCAGCCAGGACATCATGGACACCGCCACCATGCTGGTCGCGGCCCGCACCGCGGACCTGACCCTGGACGACCTGCGCCGCACCGAGCGGGCACTGTCCCGCCTGGCCGCGGAGCACCGGGACACGGCGATGCCCGGACGCACCCTGACCCAGCACGCGGTACCGACGACCTTCGGCCTCAAGGCCGCCGGCTGGCGCTCGCTGACCCTCGACGCACGGGACCGGCTGCGCGCGGTACGCGCCTCACTCCCCGTACAGCTCGGCGGAGCCGCCGGCACGATGGCGGCCTTCGGCGGCCACGGCGGCCGGCAGACCCCGGACCCGGCGGAACGGCTCACCACCGCCTACGCCCGCGAGACCGGACTCACGGCACCGGACCTGCCCTGGCACACCCTCCGGACGCCCGTCGCCGACCTCGCGGGCGCCCTCGCGTTCACCGCGGGGGCCCTCGGCAAGATGGCGTCCGACGTCCTCACCCTCTCCCGCACCGAGATCGCCGAACTGTCCGAGGGCGCCGGCGGAGGCTCCTCCGCCATGCCCCACAAGCGGAACCCGGTGCGCGCCACGCTCATCGCCGCGGCCGCACGCCGCGCCCCGGGCCTCGCCGCCACCCTGTACGCCTCGATGGCCGCCGAGGACGAACGCCCCGCCGGGGCCTGGCACGCGGAGTGGGAGACGCTGCGCGACCTGCTGCGTCTGGTCGGCGGGGCCGCCCACCGCGCCGCCGAACTGACCGAGGGCCTGCGGGTCCACCCGGACACCATGCGCGAACACCTGGAGTCGACCGCCGGCCTGATCGTCTCGGAGCGGCTGGCCGCCGCGCTCGCCCCGGCCCTGGGCCGCGCCCGGGCCGCGGCACTCCTCACCGAACTCGCCGCGCGCACCCGGACCGAGGGCAGGTCCCTCGCCGCGCTCCTGGCCGAGCAGCCCGAACTCCACGGCCTGCGCCTCGACATCGACGACCTCACCGACCCGACGCGATACACCGGCTCGGCCGGCGCCCTCACCGACCGTGCCCTGGAGCGACAGTGACCAGCAAGCCGAGCACCGCCCCGAGCACCGGCCACGACCCGGGGCTGCTGTACCACCGCGCCGAGGGCCCGGCCACCGCTCCTCCACTCCTCCTGGGCCCGTCACTGGGCACCTCCACCGCCCTGTGGGACGCCGTCGCGCCCGAACTGTCCGTCACGCACCGGGTCATCCGCTGGGACCTCCCCGGCCACGGCGGCTCCCCCGCCGACCTGATCGGGCCGGGCGCGACCGTCGGCGAGCTGGCCGACCTGGTGCTCGCGCTCGCCGACTCGCTCGGCATCACCAAGTTCGCCTACGCCGGGGTCTCCCTCGGCGGAGCCGTCGGTCTGCACCTCGCCGCGCACCACCCGGAACGGGTGGACCGTCTCGCCGTCATCTGCTCGTCCGCGCACTTCGGCGGCTCCGCCCTGTGGGAGGAGCGGGCCGCGCGGGTGCGCCGCGAGGGTTTGGCAGCACTCGCCGACACCGCGGAATCCCGATGGTTCACGCCCGGCTTCTCCGCGCCCCGGCTGGTGGCCGACCACCGGGCCGCCGACCCGGCCGCGTACGCGGCGTGCTGTGACGCGCTGGCCGCGTTCGACCTCCGGGACGAGCTGCCCTCCATCACCGCCCCCACGGTGCTCCTCGCGGGACGCGAGGACCCCGCGACACCGCCCGCACACCTGCGGGAGATCGCCGACGCGGTGCCCGGCGCCTCACTCACCGAGATTCCGGGCGCCTCCCACCTCGCACCGTGCGAGCGGCCCGAGGCTGTACTCGCCGCGCTCCGCACCCACTGGTCGGGGGCCCCGAAGCGGGGGATGACGGTGCGCCGCCAGATACTCGGGGACGCGCACGTGGACCGCGCGCAGGAGCGGCAGACCGCCTTCACCGCCCCGTTCCAGGACCTCATCTCCCGCTACGCGTGGGGCGAGATCTGGACCGATGACACGCTCTCCCGCCGCGAGCGCAGCCTGATCACCATGACGGCGCTGGTGGCGCACGGCCATGACGGAGAACTGGCCATGCACATCCGGGCGGCGCGACGCAACGGCCTGACACCGCAGGAGATCGGCGCGGTGCTGCTGCAGACCGCGATCTACTGCGGCGTGCCGGCGGCCAACTCTGCGTTCGCGGTCGCCCAGCGGGTGCTGGCGCAGGACGCGGGCGGGGCGGATTGAGCTCGCCCGGCGCCGCCCGGCAGCCGGGTGTGGCCCGAACCGGCGGCGGCCGGGGCGGGTGACTGCGGCTGACCCCGCGCGACGGCGCCCGCAGGGCGAAGGAGACGCGTCGCGAGCTGTCCGTTACCCATGCGTACCACCTGAATCAGGCCGCACGCCCCCTCCCCGCCCAAATCCGGC
This sequence comes from Streptomyces pactum, assembly GCF_016031615.1. Lineage (GTDB taxonomy): Bacteria > Actinomycetota > Actinomycetes > Streptomycetales > Streptomycetaceae > Streptomyces > Streptomyces pactus. Next base: position 27,442 of record NZ_JACYXC010000001.1, on the reverse strand, counting down.
ACTCCGTACGGCCTGACCAGGGCAGGCAGGCGCACCGGCGCCGGGCCCGGCCACGGGCCCGCCGGCCGGCACAGCAGCCCGCGGCGGCCCGCGAAGATCGACGGACGGCACCGCAGAGGAAGGTCGAACACGTTCGGGAACGTATCGCATTCCCGGAAATCGCTGGCCAGCGCGTCACATCCGTCGGCATTCATTTTCCTTGGCGAACGCCCGCGGAGGATCTTTCAAGAGATCCCGTCCGCAGTCGTACGAATGACGTGAGAGCTGGCCGATATGGAGCGTCCATGTTTGCGCTCCCGCACCACGGGAGCAGTAGTCTCCCGCAAGGAACGGTGCCGACGGTGCTCTGGTGAACCGGGCCGCTACGAGGCTGAGTTGAACATGCCTGCGGGTCCGTGTCGGGCGGGGGAAAGGACGACAGGCCCATCACAACCGTCGGAAGTGAATTCTCCAGTTCCGCATCCTGACATGACACCTTCGGGAGGCCGCGTGCCCTCCCGGATTTCCAACGGGGGAAAACATCGTGCGTCAATTGGATGTAACGCTCGACCATGCCTTGGACGACTCGCTCGTCACGGAAGTGGCCTACTGGATCAACTTCGCCAGCCATCAGGTGGTGAAGTTCCACATCGACCCCGTGGGCCGGGCGGCCATACGCGTCTGGGTCACCGACGATGCCGACCCCGAAGAGATCAGCCGCAAGATCCGCACCACCGTCGAGTGGTCCGTCGCCGAACAGCAGGGCCACCACGCCGGGGACGACTCCCCCCGCCCGGTCCGCTTCGGCCCGCCCCGCGGACCCGCGGCCCTGACCCCGGACGACGCCGTCACCGCCGGCGCCCTCACCCCGCTCGGCATCGCCGACGTGGTCATCGGCGAACCGCTGGTGACGCTCATCCGCGGCCTCGACGAGGCCTTCCGCGAGCTCGCCGCAGGATTCGGCGCACGCGAGGCCGCGTACTCGACCCTGCTGCCCGCCCAGTACCTCGAACGCCTCCGGTACTTCGACGCCTTCCCGCAGAACGTCCTCTTCCCCGTCCACCTCGCCACCGACATCGACACCGCCCAGCGGTACGTCACCGAGACCCTGGACAACCAGGGGCAGCCGCCCCGCGACAACTTCGACGGCTTCGCCCCGCGTGATCAGGTCCTGGCACCCGCCGCCTGCTTCCACGTCTACCAGGCGCTGGAAGGCCGGCACCTGACCGAGGACACCGCGATCACCACCCTCGGGAGGTGCTACCGGTACGAGAGCCGCAACGCCGTACTCATCGAACGGCTGTGGGACTTCTCCATGCGGGAAGTCGTGTTCCTCGGCTCGCCGGACTACGTGCGGTCCTGCCGCGACGAGAGCCGGCGGCGCGTGCTGGAGCTTGCCGAGCGGTGGCAGCTGGGCGGCTCCGTCGTCCCCGGCCACGACCCGTTCTTCCTCCGCGGCGACCGGCCCGACGCGGTGGTCGACACCCAGCCCAAGTTCGAGCTGCGGCTGGACCTCCCCTACAAGGACGGCGACTTCGCCTGCGCCTCCTTCAACGTCCACGGCACCTTCTTCGGCAGCGCGGGCGAGATCGTCGGCCCCGGCGGTGAGACCGCGTGGACCGGCTGCACCGCTTTCGGACTGGAGCGATGGGCCTGGGCGATCATCGCCCAGCACGGCCTGGACCCCGAGGGCTGGCCCGCGGACCTGCGGCGCCGCCACAAGCAGGCGGCGTGAGATGACGGACTCCACCACCGCGCACGCCGTCACCGTCGGCACCCGCCAGTCCGGCGACGTCCTCGTGGTCCTGCGCCCACACCCCCGCCTCGTCCTGCGGGTGCACAGCCCCGTCGCCGACCTCGTCGGCGACCGGCTGCGCACCCTCGGACTTGAGGCGCTTCGAGCGGCCGGCATCACCGCCGCCGGCGTCGAGATCCACGACAACGCCGCCTCCGAGTGGATCGTCCGCGCCCGGCTGCGCACCGCGGTCCGCCGCTGGCACGCAGCCACCGCCGGTGAGGCGCAGGCCACCACCGCACCCGCACGGGAGGAGAAGCCGTGAGCGTCATCTCCCTCTACGTCTCGGCCGGACGCCCCGGATACGTCGAACACGCCCTGACCGTCACCGGAGTCGACGCCATCGTCCTCGATCTGGAGGACTCGGTGAAGGACGCCGACAAGGACGCCGCACGCGACGTGGCGGCCGAACTGCTGCGGTTCCACGACGGCCTGCCGCCCCGGCTCCTGGTCCGCGTCAACGCCCCCGGCGGCGACCACCTCGACGCCGACCTCGCCGCACTCGTCCCCCTGGGACTGCACAGGCTGCGGCTGCCCCAAGTACGCGACCCCGGGGAGCTGGAGCAGGTACTCGACCGGGTCGAAACCCTCGCGGAGGGGACCGGGAACGCACCGCCCCAGGTGGAGCTGATGATCGAGACGGTGGCCGCGCTCCGCGACCTGGAGAAGATCGTCGCGGGCCGGCGCGAGATCACCGCCCTCACCTTCGGCGGCGAGGACTACCTCAGGGACAGCCGGGCCGCCGGCGCCGAGGACGACCTCTGGGCGGCGAAACGCGCACTCGTGGAGAAGGCTGCCACGGTCGGCCTGCCCGCGTACGACACCGTCTACCCGAACCTGCACGACCGCGACGCCGTCTGGCAGGACGCCCACCGGGCGGCGAACCTGGGCTTCGCCGGCAAGAGCATCATCCACCCCGCCCAGTCACCGGTGACCCGCGATGCCTTCGCTGCCGCCCGGCGGTGAGCCGTGGCCCGCCCCGGAACCGGGGCCGGCCACCGTGGACACCCTCCTGGCGTGGCGGGACCTGCTCGACGCGAGCGCCCGGGCCCTGCACCGGCCCGGCTGCACCACGGTCACCGTCGCACCGCGCTCGCCGGCGGGAACCTTCCCACCCGTGGAGGCCCGGCGGCTGCACGACGGCGCGCTCGCCCGGCTGCGGCCCGCCCTGAGCGGCGAGGCCGCCCGCCGGACGTACACGACACCGACCGGCCCGGTCACCCTCCTGCTGATCACCGACGACGCGCGACGGGTGAAGCTGGACTGCCTGCGGATGGAGGAGCACGACGCGGTCGGTGAACTCACCGACGCCGACGTGGTGCTGCCCGCCCCGCTGTCCCGCACCGACCTGGGCCGGCCACCCCGCCCGTGCCTGGTGTGCGACGAACCGGCCAAACGCTGCGTCGTCTCGCGGCGGCACCCCGGGAGCTCGTCGTCCTGGCCGCCCGCCGCCTGTACGCCCGCGCCTTCACCGACCCGCCCGGCCCCCACCACCCACCGGTGCCCGCCGCCCGCACCCGACGCCGCCCCACCACCGCGACCCCTACAGGGCTGCGCATGGCCCAGACCCCGCCCTCCCCGGCCACGCCCGGCGGCGGCGCGGCCGCCGGCCTCCGGGAGGCCGTGGACCTCCTCCGCCGCGGCCAGGTGGTCGTCGCCCCGAGCGACACCCACTACACGATGATCGCCGACCCCGCCAACCCCGAAGCCACCGCCCGTATCTACGCAGCCAAGGAACGGGACGCCGACTTCCCCCTCACCGTCTTCCTCGACGCCCCGGAACTGCTGGACACCGTCGCCGTCGTGACCGACGAGGTCCGCGCACTGGCCAAAAAGCTCTGGCCCGGCTACCTCACCCTCATCCTCCCCAAGCGCGCGGAGGCGGTGGGCGCGCACGTGACCGCCGGCCTGCCCACCGTCGCCGTCGCCTGCCACCGCAACCCCGTCCTGCGCACGCTCCTCACGGGGCTCGGCGGGTACGCGGCCTGCACCTCGGCCAACCGCAGCGGACAAGGGGGCGACCTCATCACCCTGGAGGACGCCAGGAAACAGGTCGGCGACCGCGTCGCGGCCGTGCTCGACGGCGGCGAACCGGCCGACGCGGGTCTGGGCAACACCATCGTCGACCTCACCGGGGAACGCCCCGTCCTCGTCCGGCACGGCGAGGTGCCGCTGGCCGACATCGCCCCCCTGATCCCCGGCATCGAGGACCGGACCGCCCACTACAAGGAGGACCTCAAACGGCGGCAGCGGTCCACGGCGACCTGGCGACCCACGATGGAAGGCAGGACCGTCCTGGTGACCGGCGGCGCCCGGGGGAGGGGGTCCGAACTCGCCCGCGTCCTCGCGCTGGCCGGGGCCCGCGTCCACATCGCCGACCGTGACCCCGGGGGAGCCGCGCTCGCCGAGGAACTCACCGGTCAGGGACTGACCGCCCGCTTCCACATCCTGGACGTCACCGACGCACACGCCTGGGCGACCACCGTCCGGGAGGTGGCGGCCGACACGGGCCGGCTCGACGTGCTGATCAACAACGCCGGCTACTTCGAGGCCGAGAATCTGCGGGATCTGACCGAGGAGAGCTGGTCCCTGGCCCTGCGGGTCAACACCGGTGGCGCGTTCAACGGCATCCGGGCGGCCGCGGCCGTGATGGGCCCCGGTGGTTCCATCGTCAACATCTCCTCCGCGTTCGGTATCTCCGCCAGCGATCTGGTGGGCGTGGCCTACCAGACCAGCAAGGGCGCGTTGCTGCCGCTGACCCGGGCGGCGGCCGTACGCCTGGCCGGTGACGGGATCCGGGTCAACGCCGTGTGCCCCGGCCTGATCCGCACCCCGATGACCGAAGGTCTCTTCACGGACCCGCTCACCCGGGACCGCGTCCGAAGTGACGTACCGCTGGGCCGTGAGGTGAGCATCTGGGACATCGTGGACGCCGCCCTCTTCCTGGCCTCACCGGTCAGCGACTACATCACCGGCGTCGCCGTGCCCGTGGACGGAGGGCTGTGCGCATGCTGACCGGCGCCCGGCGGCCCCGCCCCGCCGAGCCGCAGCCACCACCGGGGCCCGGGACGGACCCGGCCGCGTGCTCCGCGGATCCCGCCGCGGACCCCGCGGACCCCGGGGCCGCGACGGCCGACCGGCTGGCCGCCGCGATGGTGTACGGCCTGACCGCCGAGGCGGTGACCTGGCCCAAGCCCGGCCTGGTCACCGCTGTGTCCCCGGGCTGTCACCGGGACATGGACGTCTACACCCTGCTGCGCAGCAGCGCCACGCTGCAGCCGCACTTCCGCACGGCCGTCGTCTTCGGGCTGCGACGCGGTGCGGCCGCCCCGGCCGCCCGCGACTTCGCCGAACTGCGGGATGCCGGGCGGCGGGCCGAGCACAGCATGCTCACCACCACCGGCGGCACCAACACCCACCGCGGAGCGCTCTTCCTGGGCATGCTGCTGTGCTGCGCCGCCGGCATCGAACACGCCGCCGGCCGCCCCCTGGAGGCGGAAGCGGTCTGCCGCACCGCCCAGGAGGTCGGCCGGGACGCGCTCCGCGCGGACCTCGCGGCCGCCGCGACCGGCCCGTCCAGTGTCGGACTGCGCGCCTACGCCGTCCACGGCCTGCCCGGCGTACGCGGCGAGGTCCTGCGAGGCTGGCCCAGCCTCCTGGGCCACGGCCTGCCGACCCTCCGCACCGCCCTCGGCGCCGGCCGCCCGCTCCGCGAGGCGATCGCCGACACGGTACTCGCCCTGATGACCGTCGTGGAGGACACCACCGTCCTCAACCGGGGGTTCGCCCTCGAACGGCTCGACACCACCAGACGTCAGGCGTCCGCCGCCCTCGCCGCCGGAGGCACCGCCACCCGGCGGGGGCGACGGCTCGTCGGCCGCATGGCCCGCCGTCTCGAACAACGACAGATCAGCCCCGGCGGCTCGGCCGACCTCGCCGCGATGGCGGTCGCCCTGCACACGTGGCAGACCCGGCCGGAGACCCCGGCACCACGGAAGGGAGACCGGCGTGCCCCGGCACCTGCGTAGCCAGCGCGAATACCTCACCGCACTGAGGGACATCGGCGACCTGCAGCCGATCGACGTGGAGGTCGACTGGAACCTCGAACTCGGCGCGATCACCCGACGCGCCTACGAACTCCCCGCCGCGGCACCCCTGTTCAACCGGATCCGGGGGATCGAACCCGGCTTCCGGGTCCTCGGCGCGCCGGCCGGGCTCAGCTCCCACCCCACCAGCCCGCTGGCCAGGGTCGCGCTCGCGCTCGGCCTGCCGATCGACACCGCCCCCGACGAACTCGTCACCGCCTGGTCGCACCTGCAGGAGTGCGAGCCCCTGCCACCCCGCCTGGTACCGACCGGGCCGTGCAAGCAGAACCGCATGACCGGCGACGACGTCGACCTGTTCCGGCTGCCCGCCCCCCTGCTGCACGCCGGCGACGGCGGCCGCTACCTCAACACCTACGGAACGGTCGTCACCACCTCCCCGGACGGCTCCTGGACCAACTGGGCCATCACCCGCATCATGCTGCGCGACCGCACCTCCATGACGGGCATCGTGGTGCCCGCCCAGCACGTCGGCCGCATGCACCGCATGTGGGCCGACACCGGCAGGGACATGCCGTTCGCCCTGGCGCTGGGCACCTCACCCGGCGTCGCCATGGTCGCCGGCTGCCCCGTCCGCGACGGGCTGGACGAAGCCGCGCTGCTGGGCGGATGGTTCGGCGAACCCCTGGACGTCGTACGGTGCGAGACGCACGACCTCAAGGTGCCGGCCGACTCCGAGATCGTGGTCGAGGGCTACCTGTCCTTCGAGGAGACCGCCCCCGAAGGCCCGATGGGCGAGTACAGCGGACTGCTCTGGCCGGAGGACAGCCGGCTGTGCCCCGTCTACCGGGTCACGGCCATCACCTACCGGGACGACCCCGTCCTGCCGGTCGTCGTCGCCGGCATGCCCGTGGAGGAGAACCACACCAACTGGGGCATCAACATCTCCGCCGCGGTCCTGCACGAACTGCGCACCGAAGGCCTGCCGGTACGCCGCGCGTTCATGCCGTTCGCGGCGGCCTGTCACTGGCTGGTCGTGACGGTCGACACCACCGCGGGCCCCGGCCGGTGGGGCAGCTGGCGGAAACTGGCCGAGGAGGTCGGCCAGGCCGTCTACCGCACCCGCCCCCGGCACATCATGCCCAAGGTCGTCGTCGTCGAGGACGACATCAACCCGGCGAACCTGGACGAGGTCGTGTGGGCCCTGGCCACCCGCGCCCACCCCCGCGAGACGATGTTCGTGCCGGACATGCCGACGCTGCCGCTGGTCGGCTATCTCAGCGACGAGGAGAGGCAGACCGCCCGCACGGACAAGGCGGTGTTCAACTGCCTGCCCCGGGACGACTGGTCCGCGACGGGCGCACCCGTGCGGGCGGACTTCGCGCAGTTCCCCGCCGAACTGCGCGACCGGGTGGTGCGCGACTGGCAGTCCTACGGCTACCCGCCGGCGGACTGACGGGCGAGCGTGTCACGCGCGGGGCGCCGTTCTCCCAGCACCACCCCCACCAGGACGGCGGCCCCGCCCACCGCCAGCGACCAGCCCACCGGCTCGTCCAGCAGCAGCACCCCCAGGCAGACGGCGACCAGCGGCAGCAGATAACTGACCAGCGAGGCGGCCACCGCACCCGCCTCGGCGATCAGCCGCAGATTGAGCAGGTAGGCCGCGCCGGTGCCCAGCGCCCCCAGCGCCAGCACGGCGGCCGTCGCGCCCACGTCGGCCTCCACGGGCCGCAGGAGCAGCGGCCCGGCCAGCAGGGACACGGCCGTCGCAGCCGTCAGCTGCCCCGCCGCGAGGGCCAGCGGACCGTGGCCGCTGTCGCCCAGCACCCGGCCGATGTACACGAAACCGACCCCGTAACACGCGGCCGCCACCAGACACGCGCCGGTGGCCACGACCGCCCCCGGACTGCCCCACGGGGCGAGCAGCACCACCACCCCGGCGAACCCGATGCCCACCCCGGCGAGCTGCCCGGCCCGCAGCTCCCGGCGCTGCCCGGCGGCGACCACCACGACCACCGTGAACAGCGGCGCCGCCGCGTTACAGGTCCCCGCCAGGGCGGAGTCCACGTACTGCCCGGCCCAGGCGAAGAGGAAGTACGGCACGTCGTTGGCGATGACCGCCGCCGCCGTCAACCGCACCCACGTCCGCCCGTCCCGGGGCAACCGCTCCCCCCGCACCGCCCCCACGGCCAGCAGAACCGCCGCACCGGTCGCCAGGCGCAGGGTGAGGATCTGAGCCGGCCCGAACTCCGGACCGGCGACCTTGATCAGCAGATAGTTGGACCCCCACAACAGGGCGAGCGCGGCGAGCCGTAACGAGCCGGTGAGGGACATGCCGCGCACGCTACCGGGGAGGCGGCCGGGACGTCACGGGAGAACCTCCGGACGGTGCGGCTCGTCACCGGGCGAGGCATCCGTCCGCCAGTTCGGGCAGAGCCTTGGTCGACCAGGCATTCGTCGACCTGGGCGAGGTCCGCGTCGTGGCCGGGACGGTCTTCCGGCGGGCGCGGTCCTCGGTATGGGCCGGCTGCTCGGCTGTGCGGTCCCGGCCTCCTCGCTGCGGTGGGTGCCGCGGCCGGTCTCCGGTTCGCCGTGCGGATCGGCGGGGTTGCCCGTGGGCCGCTCCTGCACCGGGTGCAGGAAGTGGAAGGAGCCTCCCGGTGACCAGCGGCTGGCTGGGGAGGAGGGGGGTCGGGGATGCGTGGACGCCCGGCGGGAGTTCTTCCGCGCGGGGGCCGGCCATGCGGCATCACCCGCCCCCGCCCTCGCCCTCGCCCCTGCTTGTGGTCAGGCCGGGGAGGCATGGCGCGCCCGGCTGTCGGCCCACAGTGCCGCCTGGCTCACCGAGCGGGTGGAGGCCGCCAGCAGCGGCAGCCGGACGGCCGGGCTGGGAATGCGTCCCTGGGCGTGCAGCACCCCTTTGATCACCGTCGGGTTCGGTTCGGCGAAGAGGGCTGCGGACAGCCTGGCCAGCTCGGCTCCGAGCCGGCGGGCCGGTGTGCCCGATCCCTGGCGCCACAACGAGATCAGCTCGGCGTAGTCGGCGGTGCGGACATTGGCCGACGCGACGATTGCGCCGTGGGCGCCCGCCGCGAGAAGCGGGGAGAGGACGACGTCGTCGCCGGCGAGGACGGCGAAGCCGGGCGGGGCGCAGCCGAGCAGTTCCATCGTGGTCGAGTCGATCGCGCCGGTGGCGTGCTTGACCCCGACAATCCCCGGGAGCCGGCCGAGTTCGGCGACAGTGCCGGCGCCGAGTGGTTGCGCGGTGCGGTAGGGGACGTCGTACACGATCAGCGGTATGCCGCCGTGCTCGGCCAGCGTGGTGAAGTGCGCCAGTGTCCCCGCCTCACCGGGCCGGATGTAGGGCGGCGCGGGGACCAGTGCCGCGGCTGCGTCGTCGCCGGCCGCCAGCTCGCGCAGCGACGCGACGGCGGAGGCGGTGTCGTTGGTGCCGACCCCGACGATGAGCGGGGCGCCGTGGGCCCGGCAGGCGTCCGCGCAGATGCGCACGACGGTCCGCTTCTCCGCCGAGGTCAGCGTGGCCGCTTCCGCGGTGGTGCCCAGGGCGACCAGCCCGGAGGCCCCGGCCGCCAGCGCCTCGTCGGCGAGTCGGGCCAGGGGCTCGGGAGCCAGCTGCAGGTCGTCGGTGAACGGGGTGACCAGGGGGACGTACAGGCCGGTGAAGAACGGATCGGGCGTCATGGCTCCACTCTGGCTGACCCCGACCCTGTAGATCTATTTCTGATTTCTGACGTCATGCCTAAGCTCGGCTTATGCTCGATGTACGTCGTCTCCATCTGCTCCGCGAGCTCGACCGGCGAGGCACGATCGCGGCCGTGGCCCAGGCACTGTCCTTCACGGCATCCGCCGTCTCCCAGCAACTGGGTGTGCTGGAACGCGAGGCAGGCGTTGCCCTGCTGGAACGCAGCGGCAGACGGGTGGTCCTCACACCGGCGGGCCGGTCCCTCGTCGCACACGCCGACGCGGTGCTGCAGCGCCTGGAGCTGGCGGTCGCCGAACTGGCCGGCGCCCGGGAAGGCGTCGGCGGCCCGCTGCGCATCGGGACGTTTCCCTCCGGCGGCCACACCATCGTGGCTGTCGCCCTGGCGGAGCTGGCCCGGCGACATCCCGCGCTGGAACCGATGGTGCAGGAGATCGACTCCGCGCGCGTCTCCGACGGTCTGCGAGCCGGTGAACTCGATGTCGCACTCGTCCACGACTACGACTTCGTTCCCGCATCCCCCGACGCCTCGGTGGACGAGGTGCCCCTCCTGGAAGAGCCGATGTACCTGGTCAGCGGTGACGCAACCGCTCCGACCGGTCGCGGCGGCACGCTGGCCGAGCTGCTCCGGCCCTGCGCCGAGATGCCGTGGATCACCGCACGGGAGGGGACGACCGGTCACGCGATGGCCGTGCGTGCCTGCCAGGCGGCCGGGTTCCAACCGAGGATCCGCCACCAGGTCAACGACTTCCGCACGGTGCTGGCCCTGGCTGCCACCGGCCAGGGAGCCGGGTTCGTGCCGGCGATGGCCACGGCACAGCGCCCCGAGGGCGTGGTGCTGACCCGGCTGCCGTTGTTCCGCCGGTCCAGGGTCGCCTTCCGCGCGGGCGGGGGCGCCCATCCGGCCGTCGCCGCGTTCGTGGAAGCGGCGAGAGCGGCAGTGGGACCCCCGGGGCCACAGCCGGCATGACCGGGCGGCGGAGTGGCCGCGGCCGGGTCCGGGCCGGATGCCCACCGCGCGGATACGCGCATGGGACGGATGAGCGGCTCGCCGACCTGGCGATAGCCGCTCCCGCCTGCCGCGGAAGGGCACCGGACCGTCCGCCCGGTGCCCGGACCTGCTGCGGCAGACCCTGCTCGATACCGAGCTGGAGGAGTTGCAGCGGTCGGGCCAAGACCTTCACCGACCCCCGCCTCTGCGAGGCCGTTGTCGACCATCTCATCTTCGGCGGCAACGTCCCCCGACGGCGGCGGGAGGGCGAGCCGTCGGCAGGACGGCCGGTGACCGCAACCGTCAGGCCGCCGCCGTCACCGGGTGCGGAGCTGCGCTCCGATGACCGGCCACAGCTCCATCCACCGAGCCGTCGACGGCCACTCCCGCCTGGCTGGCCGGATGCCGAAGGCTGCACCGGCGCTAGGAGTGAAAGAGGCCGAGCACTTCCTCGCCTTCGTCGGCATCGCCGCAGCGCTCGTCAGCTACCACCGCCTCACCAACCGAAACGACGTCCTGCCGCTCCTTGATTGGCCCGACGGCGGCCAACCTGGAGGCCCGCTGCGACGCCCCGGTCGGGTTGACCTGTACGGCCGGCCTCAGCGGAGGACCCGGCCGTTCCGCCCGTACCGAACGCCCTGGCAGGGCGGTGTACCGCAGTCGGCCCGCAGGTCAGCCGGGGCGCCGACGGCGGCTGGAAGACAGCGGGCCGCGCGGCACAGGTCTTGCCGGGGGGCCGTGCCCCTGACAGTCTTCCGGCGCGCGCCCTGCGGCGGCCGGGGCACGGGCCAGACCCCCGGTCGGCCCCCCACCCGCTGGCTCTGCCCGATGGACGAACCCACTCAGGAGTGCCCGCCATGCCGCGTACGACCTTCCGTGTACCTCGCACGCTGCTCACCGCTACGGCGACGGTCGCCCTCGCCCTCGCCGCGGCGACCGTCCCTGCCGCCGCCGCCCCGGCCGACGGAACCAGGACCATCGCGGAAGCCCCCGAAGCCGACACCGCAGGGGCCACCGGGGCCGCCCGGGCCACCTCGGGTTTCTGGGCCTGCTCCGTCCCGTCCGGATACACGTACACCTCGTCCCAGAGCTCTTACGCCTGCTCAGGCGGCAGCTACCGGACCACCGAGTTCTACGTCCAGCCGCCCGCCGACAACCTCTGGGCCTGCACCACCATGCCTGGTTACACCCACACCGCGGTCATGAGCAGCCACACGTGCTCGGCCGGCGGGAGCTACACGACCACCCAGTATCTGCTCCAAAAGCCCGTGACCGGCATGTGGGCCTGCTCCGTGCCGTCCGGGTTCACCTACACGGCCACCCAGCAGAGCCACACCTGCTCCAGTGGCAGCTACACCACCACCCAGTTCCTGCTGCGCGCCCTGTAGGCGCCATCGCCGGTGCCCCGCGACCAGTCACCCCGGCCGTCGTCCCTTCCCAGCAAGGGCCGATGGGGAAGCCACCCACACAACGGGACGCCCGTCGGCGCTGTGTCCGGTGGAGGAGTCCCAGGGGCGTCACGATCCGGCGCGCCCTTGCCCACGCCCCACCCTGTGGGGCACCGGCCCGGATCGGTGGCTTTCAGTGGCCGGTCCCGGTGGCCGCGTGGGGCGCCATCTCGGCCCGGAACGCGGTCACCGCGTCGCCGGTGATGGACACCGCGAGTGTGCCGCCGGGCCGTACCTCGACGTGTACCCGGACGTCGCCGGGCCGTCCCATCGCCATCCCCTGCCGGCCGGTGAAGACCAGCCGCCCGTCCGTCGCGGGCACGAGGCCGTGCCGCACCAGGTACGCGCCGAGCGGGCCGTGTCCGTTGCCGGTGACCGGGTCCTCGGTGATGCCGATCGCCGGTGCGAACATCCGGGACCAGGTGAGTGGACCGCTTCGGGTGGTGGACCGGGTGAAGACGAAGAAGCCGTTGCTGCCGACCTCATGGCTGAGTGAGGTCAACGCGAAGGGGTCGGGCCGCAGCGCGTCGAGGACGGCGCGGTCGCGCAACTCCACGAGCACCTTGGAATGGCCGGTCGACACGACCTGGACGGGGCCGTTCTCCGCCAGGTCACCGAGGCCGGCTCCCAGGGCCCGCAGGAGCCGGTCCACCTGAGCGCCGTTCAGCTCCGGCCCGAACTCCGCCGCCCCCTGGCGCATGCCGATCCTCACCCGGCCCCCGTCCCGGTGGATCTCCACGTCCTGGATCAGCCCGCGACCGGTCTTCTGCCGCAGCGAGCACGACGGCAGGCCGTACTCCACCGCCCGGGCGAAGTGCGCCCCCACGGTGGCGTGGCCGCAGGTGGGCACCTCGGTGGTCGGGGTGAAGAAGCGGACGCGCACGTCGTGGTCGGCGGCGTCGGCGGGGAGCACGAAGGCCGTCTCGGAGTTGTTGAGTTCCCGTGCGACAGCGAGCATCTCGGCTTCGGACATGCCGTCCGCGCCCAGTACCACGCCTGCGGGGTTTCCCGTGAACGGTGTCCGGGTGAAGGCATCGACCTGGTAGAGGACTCTCATCGCCGTGGGTCTCCTCCCTGCGGCCCTTGAACGGGGCGCCGGTACGGGGGTGGCACCCCGTGGGTGCGTCCCCGAGGCCGCTCCTGGGCCGGTCCGCGCGCCTGGTTGCGGGCCGGATCCTGCTGCTGCCGGGCACAGTCCCGGGCTGCGGGCGGTCATCGGACGCACCAGCCGACCGCTTCGGCGGACACGCGGTACCCGTGGTGCAGCCCCGCCACCTGGAGTACGGACCGGGCCGGGCGATGGGAGCCGAACACCTCACCGAAGACGGCGTCGACCGAGGTCCAGTCCGAGACGTCCGTGAGGTAGAGGGTGACCCTCGTCACCCAATCGGCCCGACTCCCTGCGGCCTCCACGATGGACATGACGTTGGCGAGAGCTTGACGCGTCTGCTCCGCGACCGGAGAGCCGGCAGTTACGGCCCCTCCGACCGGCAGTTGCGCCGACACCCAAAGGGTGCCGTCCGGGGTGACGGTGGCCTGCGCGTAGTGACCGAACGGGGCGGGGGCCGCAGGCGCCGTCACCCGGCGGAGGGCCGGAGCGGGGCGGCTCACCGGTGCGTCCCCGGCCGGTTGAGCACGCCGGCCGCGGCGTCCTCCGCCAGCCGCACCAGGGTGCGCACCGCCGAACCGGTGCCGCCCGTGGGGGTGTACCCGTAGGGTGCGCCTTCGTGGAACGCCGGCCCCGCGATGTCCAGATGGGCCCAGGGGACACCGCTCGGCACGAACTCCTTCAGAAAGAGACCGGCCACCAGACCGCCGCCCATCCGTTCACCGGTGTTGGCGATCTCGGCCACCGGGGAGTTCAGGCTCTCCCGCAGGTGCTCCGGGAGCGGCAGGGGCCACGCCTCCTCCCCGGCACGCCCGGCCGCGTCGAGGACCTGGTCGCGGAAGGCGGCGTCGTCGGACATGACGCCGAAAATGCGGTGGCCCAGGGCCATCTTCATCGCTGCGGTCAACGTGGCCACGTCGACGATGGCGTCCGGTTGCTCCTCGCCCGCGCGGACGAGGGCGTCGGCGAGCACCAGGCGTCCTTCGGCGTCGGTGTTGAGCACCTCGACGGTCGTGCCGCCGTACATCCGCAGCACGTCGCCCGGTCTGGTCGCCGAGCCGGACGGCATGTTCTCGGCAAGGGCGAGCCAGCCGGTGATGTTCACCCGCGGCCGGAGCCGGGCGGTGGCCACCACGGCGGCGAACACGGCAGCGGCACCGGACATGTCCCGCTTCATGATCTCGTTGAAGCCGACCGGCTTGAGCGAGATGCCGCCGGAGTCATAGGTGATGCCCTTGCCGACGAAGGCGAGGGTCGCCCGCGCCGCCGGGTGGGTGTAGGCGACCCTGACGAGGCGTGGCGGCCGCACCGAGCCCTGGCCGACGCCGAGGATGCCTCCGAAGGACTCCTTGGCGAGGGCCTGCTCGTCCAGCACCTCGACGTCGAGCCCGTACCGCTCGCCGGCCGCCCGCACGGTGTCGGCGAAGGTCTCCGGTGTCAGGTGGTTCGCGGGCATGTTGACCAGGTCCCGGGAGCGGTTCATCTCCTCACCGATCACGGTGCCGCGCCGGACACCGGACTCCACCTCGTCCCGGGTCTCCTCCGTCGCCGGGATCACCAGTTCGCCGACGGGGGCCTCGCGCCCGCCCGGGGCACGGTAGGTGGTGAAGGCGTAGGAGCCGAGGAGTCCGCCGAGCGCCACCGCCTCCGCCGCCTCGGCGGTGCCGGCCGGTAGAGCCAGCGCGGCCCGTCCGGTACCGGCCAGGGCGCGGGAGGCCACACCGGCGGCCCGGCGCAGCGCCTCCGTGGTGGGCGTACCGTCGTCGGCGGCCTCGCCCAGGCCGACCGTGAGCACCACCTCGGCGTTGAGGTCCGCCGGGGCCGGCAGCTTGAGCGTCTCCCCTTCGGCGCCGGTGAAACCGAGGGAGCCGAGCGTCGCGGCGAGCCCGCCGCCGAACGCCTCGCTCACGGCCTCCGCGCCGGCCCCCAGGGCCGGCCCCGAGGGGCCTGTGGCGACGCCGATCACGACACAATCCGCGGGCTGTGCCGCCGCGGTGGTGGTGGACACGGTAAGGGTGGTCACGTCACTGTCCTGTTCTCCGGAGGTTTTCCCCTCCGGGTTTCTCCGACGGATCTCCGGCCGTCTCTCCGGCGGTTCGGTGGAACGGGAACGTCGGCCGGCTCTGACTGCCCGTGACGGAAATGGGCGGCGTGCGGGCCGATGACGCCGTAGCCGGCGTCTTTTGACGCGTCATGCCGACGCCCAGGAGGACGATCACCATTCCCGCGGCGATCCGGAGGCTGAAGGGTTCGCCGAGTACGAGGGCGCCCAGTCCCACCGAAACCACGGGTAGCAGGTAGCCGACGGCCGCGGCGTTGGTCGCCCCTTCGTCGGCGATGATCCGGTAGGTGAGGTGGAAGGTGATCCCGGTGGCGAAGATCCCCAGGATCACCACCGCGATCAGGCCCGCCCGGTCCGGGTGGACCGGCGCCAGGCCACCGGCCGGCAGGCTCAGGGCGGTGAGGAAGGACGCGGCGACCAGCTGTGCCGCGGACAGGGACATGGTCGGGTGTCCGCCGCCGACGAGGTTGCGTCCCATGTAGGCGAAGCCGATCGCGTAGCTCGCCGCGGCGGCGACGATGGCGAGGGCGCCCCAGCTGATGATCCCGGCTCCCTGCCAGGGAGCGAAGATCAGCACCACTCCGCCGAACCCCAGCAGCAGGCCGCCCAGACGCACCGGGCGCACCCCGCGCTCCGTGCCGAGGGCGATACCGAGCAGCAGGGACCACAGCGGCGTCGTCGCGTTCAGTACCCCGGCCACGCCGGAGTCGACGGTCTGCTGGCCGACGCTGAACATCGCGAACGGCAGCGCGTTGCACCAGAAGGCCGCCACGAAGACGCGGCCCCACACGGCGCGCTCACGGGGGAGACGCCGCCCCGCCCTCAGACACAGCACCAGCAGCGTGGCGGTGCCGAGCAGACAGCGGGCCAGGGTGACCTGTACCGGGGAGAGGGCCTCCAGGGCCAGTTCGATCCACAGGAAGGTGGACCCCCACAGCAGGGCGAGCGCCCCTATCCGGGCCCACGCCCTCGTTCTGCCCGCGGCACCGCTCACGCTCGGACCTCCTCACCGGTCTTCCGTCGAGGGAACGATGCCGCGAGCCAACACATAAGCACAATCAAAAAATCCTGCACCATCGTTAAGCTGAGGTACATGCTTGATGTGAGACGGATGCAGATACTGCGGGCTGTGGTCACCAGCGGATCGGTCACCGCCGCCGCGGCGCACCTGGGCTACACGCCCTCCGCGGTGAGCCAGCAGGTGGCGGCGCTGGAGAAGGAGACCGGGATCGCGCTGCTGGAACGGGTGGGACGCGGCGTACGGCCGACGGCGGCGGGCCGGCTGCTCACCCAGCACACCGCGATCATCAGCCAGAACATCGCCGAGGCGGAAACCGCGCTGGCCGACCTGAAAGCCGGACGCACCGGCAGACTGGCCATCCGGTACGGCACCTCGGTCGGCCCCGCACTCGTCGCGCCCGCACTGGCCAGGCTCCGCCGCGAGCATCCAGGCGTCCAGATCGACCTCAAACTGATCGACCCCGAAGAGCCACTGGCCGAGGTCGAGCGCGGCGACGCGGACCTGGCGATCGTGGTTCGGCCTCGCGACGACAGCGGCCGGCAGGGCATCCACCTGATCCACCTGCTCGACGACGCATACCTCGCCGCGCTCCCCGCCGACCACCCGCTCGCCGCACAACGCCTACTGGACCTCTCCGACCTCGCCGGCGAGCCGTGGGTCGGCAGCGAACCGCCGGGGCCCTGTCTGGACGTCATGCTCAATGCGTGCGCCGCGGCAGGGTTCAGCCCCAATTTCGTGGCGAAGAGCGAGGACTACGCCACCGCACTCGGATTCGTCGCCGCCGGCCTCGGGGTCGCACTCATCCCTCGGCTCGGTGTCGCAGGGCGCCGCACCGGCGTCGCCCTGCGCAGGGTCCGGCGCCCGGAACCGGTCAGGACCATCCACGCGGCCATCCGCGAGGGCACCCTGTCCCAACCCGCTCTCCGCAACGTGCTCCACGCCCTGGAGGAAGCCGCGAAGCACCCCCACCCCGCCCCCGGGCCCCGCTCTCGCAAGCGCCGGCGATGAGGAGCTGCACCCGGCGACACCGCGAACCGGCCGAGCGGCCGCAGGGCGCCGAGGCCGGGGAGTGCGGCGTGGCCACCCGGACAAGGCCGATGATCGCCGGCGCGGACGTCAGGAACCCGGCGCCCAGGCCCAGGGTGCCCCCGATACCCGGTGGCGGGGCAAGAACCCGCTCATCACCGTGTACCGAGCGAGGCCGTGGGCCTTGACGCCCCCCACGCCTCCAAGCGCACATCCGCGGCGGCCTCGACGAGTGGGCGCCACTGTCCTGCACCGCACGACCCGGCAGGCCGGCCGTCGGCCGCACCCCCTTGACGCCGCGCCCGGTCGCGGGGAGACCGGGCGGACCGGATGCTCGACATCGTGCTGGTCGAACCGGAGCGGGTCACCGAGATCTGGGCGGGCACGGCGCTGGAGCGCGGAGTAGGGAGGCACCCGGTGCGTTTCCCCCGGCCCCGGCTGGACATCGCGGTGGAAGAACGTCCCGTCCTTCGGAGCAGACACCGAGCCTGCCGAGCTACTGCACGGACGCCCTGGCGGACGTGCTTCACGGTGTCGCAGGGCTCTACGGTCGCATCCCCGTCCAGCGGTTCTCTTTTGATCTTGAGTCAGACGAAGTGAGGTGGGTTCTCCGCCGCAGAGGCTCAGACGTTCACATCGCGATCTACCATTTTCCCGACATGTCCGCGATGGCTGCACGAAGCTGTGCTGCACCGCCTGGACGACGCCGGACTGCTGGATGTCTCCCGCTTCGTCCTCGACACCGCCCAGGGCGAACACACAGGTCCGAGCCCCGTGGACTGGGGCAAGCCGGGTTCCAAGATGCACGTCCTGTCGGACGCGAACGGTCTGCCCGTCCTTGTCGGAGTCTCTGCAAGCAACGTCCACGATGCGAAGGTCTTGAAGCCGATGGTGGGGGTCACCAAACGAGACATCGAGCGGACGATGTCCTGGCTGTCCGGCTACCGCCGCAACAGCCCTCGCTACGAACGCGATCGAGCGCGATCCCCGAAACTACGTGGGTTTCCTCGGCCTTGCCGCCGCCCTCTGCTACAAGCGCCTCGTCCGCCTCACCACGTAGGACACGGTCTTACTCACCCCGGCGTACGGCGAAGCGCTTCGCCGTCAGGGGCTCAACCGTGACGCCTGGGTGCAGCTGGCCGCCGCCCGCGGCCGCTTCGAGGAACTCGGGGCCCGTTCGTGAGAGGCCCGGGCCGCTGCGGAGCTCCGCGCCACCGGCATCTGGGCTTGTCGAGGTGCCCGTGCACCGTGAAGCGGGGCACGCCGAATCTGTCGGGGATCTGCTGGAAGGTCTTCTCCCGCTCGTCGTCGTAGAGCCGCTGGACGAACACGGCCTGGTCCGCGGTGAGCTCGGCCTGCGCCTGCCGTCTGTTGCGGCGGCGGATCCATCGCGTTCGGTGCGGGATTCCATCTCCATGCTCACGTCATTCCGCCTCGGTGGCAGAATTCATGCCAAACCCTACGGTTCGCACGGGGTCGCCCAGCTGATCAGAGAGGCTGGCGAGGTGCGGCGAGTACGTCCCTGAGTACCTTCTCGAGCGTGACGCGGGCCAGTTCGTGTCTCAGGGTCTTCTCGATGTCCTGGTAAATGCCCCGCATCGCCGGCTGGATGCCGTGACCCACCACGCATCCCTGATCCGGGGTGGCGCGGTGCATCGCGAACAGCGGGCCGGGTTCCACTGCCTCGTACACGTCGAGCAGGGTCATCGACCCCAGCTCGCGCGCCAGCGACCAGCCTGCGCCCGCGCCCCGCCGGGACTCCACGAGGCCGGCCCTGCGCAGCTCGCCGAGCAGCCGCCTGATCACCACGGGGTTGGTGTTCGCGCTGGCTGCGATCCCCTCGGAGGTGGCAACCTCGTGGCCCTGGCGCTGGTAAAGACCGATCCAGGCCAGCGCATGGGCGGCAATTGTCAGCCGGCTGTTGGCGCTCATGATCCCTCCTCCGGTCGCAACGCTCCATGTTACGACAGTGCAGTCGTAACGGTGAAAGTTGCAACAAGCTGTCGTAACGATTATCGTTACGACAGTCGGGAAGGGTCAATCGAAGACAAGCGCGGATCGTGAGCGTGTTGCGAACTCAAAGGAGAACAGGAATGGAAAGCAACGAAAAGACCATTCGCGAGGCTTACCGGCTCGCGGAAGGGAACGTTCTCGACGGTGACGGTTTTCTGGCCTTGTTCACCGAGGACGGGTCGTTCAACGACATGTCGACCTCGCAGAGTTTCCGCGGAGAGCAGATTCCTCAGGTGATCGCGGGCCTCGCCCGCTCGTTCCCCGATGTACACCGTGAGCTGCTCGAGGTACATGCGTTCGGTGATGTCGTCGCCGTCGAGTTGCGAATCCAGGGCACGCATCTCGGAGGGTTTCCGACTCCGGTCGGCGAGATCCCACCGACCGGGAACCGGATCGACGTGCCGGCAGCGGACCTCTGGTACCTCCGTGACGGGAAGATCGAAAGGTTTAATTGCTACAACTCGATGAGCGTGTGGCTTGATCAAATCGGGGTCCACCCCGACTTCAAGTCCGCAGTCGAAGCCATCAAGACAGCAGCCACGACGGCGTAACTCTGCCGGTCATCGCCGAATATGCGACGAGGCACCTGCGGCGAGGCAGCACTCCTCCCACACCGCCAAACGGGTGACCCTGAGGGAGACGCCCAACCTTCGACCTCAACAACGGACATGCAGAAGGGAGTGTTCGTGCTTGCCGAGACCAGCCACTAGGCGGCGCGGTCGGTCAGCTCTTCAGAGGGCAGAACTTGGGCGAGGGTCGGTTGTAGCGCTCCGGCCAGTGCCGTGAGTCCCTCCTGGGGATTCCTGCTGCTGGCCCGCGCCGACGGCGGCTGGCGGCGCGACGGCCTCGGCGGGGCGTACGCGGACGAGATCCCCGCCGACGCGTCGGTCACCGCGCTCGCCCCGCTGGCCGCCGCCACAGACCCGCACGAGTTCCGTCGCGGTGAAGGTAGGGGCGATCAGTCGATCGTCCAGCCGTGTTCCTTGTGGGCAGCGTCGACTTCTTTCTCGCCAAGCCAGGCGAGACCCAACTGCTGGCCCCGCAGCCGAAAGTTCCCCGCCGCCCAGTCGGCAAGCTCCTCGTCGAGCTCGTCAGCGGAGATGACCCCGTCGTCGAAGTCGGGCAACTGTGGTGCGGTGCCGACACGAGAAAGCGCCCACTCGGGAAGTTCTCGCGGGTTGCCCCACCGTCTTCGCCAGAAGGGCCCTTCTTTCCACCACCAGGTCGTGACTCGTATCACGAGCACGCCGATCTGTTCGTCTCCGTTCATGAGACGTGCGGCAGCTCGGCGGTATGGGTCGAGCCGGGCATCGGTCGGTGGCTTCGGCCACTTGCCTCTGAACACACCCTCATTTTGACTGTCGCGCTCCACATCAGGTCGTCCTGGAGGCGAAGCGCCTGCTCAACGCCGACTCGCTGTTCACCTCAGCCAGGTGCCTGGGGTGGCGGTCGGCCCCACCTACGACACCGGAGCGCGGTGAATGCTGGGCTGCTGCGACAGGCCGACCCGGGACCAGATGCGCGCACACCTGGACCAGGCACTGGCCGGGCACCACTTCGACGCCATGCGTGACCGTTGCCTTGACCTGCACTGGTCCACATCGGTCCGGGCGTGGGCACGCGTCGCCGACCTGCCCGGGCCATCACCGGCCCGGCGGCCTGCCGCACGACGGCGAGATTGCGCTGGTAGTCCGGCGGGAGCGTGGTTTCCTCCATGTCCGGCGTTCGGTGCGGGATCAGCATCACTGCTCGTCCGCCCACTTGCCCGGACACCGACGCGGCCGAGGCGCTTTCGCCGGCAAGCTGTTCGCTCACCCCCTCAAGAACCCGCTCCGCGACGGCGAGCGCGTCGCGCTCGGCCCGCACCTCCGCCAACTGCTTGGCCAGCCGTTCTTCGAGTTCGTCCAGTTCCGCGCGCCACGCGGTGATCTGTTCCAGCAGCTTGGCATCCATGCACCGGATCGTAGAAGTCCGCCCGGCCACCATCGAGCAGGAACCGGCGAGTCAACCGCTGACGGACGATCTATGCCGCGGGCTGTTTGATTTGGCCGACGGCGCCGAGTGCGGCTGCCAGGGCCGATCAGCCGACGATGGGCTCGTCGGCGAGGTAGGGCGGCGCAGGCTCGTATTGAATGTACCGGCGTACCGCGCGGGCGTGCTCACGCCCATGCAACCGGCCCACCAGCCACAGGGCGCTGTCAATCCCGGCGGATACCCCCTGGCTGGTGATCAGGTTCCGGTCCACGACATAGCGGGCGTCACGGACGACGGTGACGTCACCGCGCGCCTCGAGTGCGTCCTCGTAGCTCCAATGGGTGGCGACGCGCCGCCCGCGCGCGGGCCCGGCGGCGTGCAGGAGCACAGCGCCGGTGCACACGCTGCTGACCCAGGAGACCTGTCCCGCGGTCCTGCCGATCCAGCCGGTGACGACCGGGTTGTGCGGCTCTGTCTCGCGAGCCCCGCGTCCACCGGGGATCAGCAGCACATCGAGAGGCGGGTGGTCACCGAATGTGTGGTCGGGCAGGACGCGCATGCCCTTGCTACAGCGCAGGGGCCCGGACTTTTCGGCGATCAGGACGGCGGTGTCCACACCGTCGCGCAGCATCGAGGACACGGTGAATACCTCCCAGGGGCCGACGAAGTCCAGCTCCTCGGCATCGTCGAAGATCAGCAGCCCGTAGGTGGTCATGAATGCTCCTGTTCCTGCTGCAGTTCCGCATGGGCGGTGGTGGTGGACCGGAACCGCGCCCGGTAATCGGAGGGCGCGATGCCCAGGTGACGGTAAAAGGTGCGGCGCAGCGTCTCGGCGGTGCCGAACCCGCAGTGCCGCGCGATGGCCTCGACCGGGTCGCCGCCCTCGGCGAGTGCACGCTGGGCGGCCTCGACACGTACTCGCTCCACATACGAGGCGGGCGGCATGCCCAGTTCGGCGGTGAACCGGCGCTGCAGATGACGTGGGCTCAGCCGCGCGCTCCGCGCCAGGTCGGCGATTCCGTGCCGGGCGCCGGGATCGGCGTGTATGGCCGACACCGCGGCACGGATCGGGTCGGTCGCGGGCTCTTTCGACCACAGCGCCACGCTGAACTGGGACTGGCCGCCGGGCCTGCGCAGGAACATGACCATCTCTCGGGCGACGGCATGGGCGACGTCCCGGCCCAGATCGTCCTCGACAAGCGCAAGGGCGAGATCCATTCCGGCGGTGACACCGGCAGACGTCCACACATGCCCGTCCCGGATGAAAATGGGCTCGCAGTCGACCTCAACGCCCGGATACTCCCTCGTAAGTTGCTGCTCGCGGGCCCAGTGGGTGGTGACCCTGCGCCCGTCGAGGAGTCCGGCGGCAGCGAGCAGGAACACCCCGCTGCACACCGAGGTGACGCGGCGGGCACTCGCCCCGACGTCTCGGATCCACCCGGTCAGCCCCGCATCGAGGCGCGCGTGGTCGGCTCCCCCGCCACCCGCCACAACCAGAGTGTCGACACCCTCGGGATCCACCTCGTCCATCCCGTACCCGGCGTGGACCGGAAGCCCACTCGCCGCCGACACCGGCCCGGAACGAGGCGCCACCACCAGGCGACGATAGCCGCCAGCCAGCTGCCCGGCATGCTGGAACACCTCGTGCGGGCCGACGAGGTCGAGAGGCTGAAACCCCTCGTAGATCACGAAAACAATGCTGCGCTCCTTCACACCTCCACCCTCGGCGATCCGGCGTAATGGCGTCTACGACATGCACCCCACAGATCGCGCCACAAAGAGCTGCTCAAGATCAACGGCACGCAGCAGCGATCGTCACAGGAAATCTCAGACCCTTCGACCGGCCGCGTCGGATCACTGCCGTCTCTTGACGCACCTCCACTCCCACCGCTGGCAGACAGACGCCAGACTGCTGCCCACGACCAGCACGAGCGCCCTGAAAATCCGTCACGCCCGCCCTCTGGGCAGCGAACTCAAGTTGACGGAGGCCCCGTGATGCGCACTCGCGCGGCAGCGGTGCGCGCCCAGGCTGTCCCGGGTGTGCTCTCCGCGACGGACCGGCGCGCCGGGGGTTGATACGCCGCCTGCCGGGCTCTGCGATGGTGCGCGGTGCGGCGCGCGCCGCGCACCATCGCACCGCACCGCACAGAAAATGCGCATCGCACCCCGAACCGCGGTGCGCACCGCACCGGTGCGGTCGAAGGCAGCAGCGCGGATGACTTCGCCGGTCGCCGCGCCCGCCCCCTCGGGGCGTGGTGCATCCGGCAGGCGCCGGTGGTCCGTGGTTGTCGTCACGGACAAACCGCCTGTGCAAGGGGTGGTCAAGGGGCAAAGCGGGCGCTGTCTGGTGAGGGTGAACAGACGTTGGTCAAGGGGTGGCTGTTCACGGTGGTCCCAGCCGCGTACCGCTCCCAGGGTATGTGGCCGGCCTGTCACTGCCCCGGCCTGTTGCGGCCGGAGAAGCCCGAGGACGCGATGACCACCGCTCCCGTTCCGCAGTCCCCGCCAACCACGGCGACGTCGTCGGATGCTGTCGCGGCAGCGAGCCCTGTAGCAGGCCCTGCGGCGGGCCCCGCTCCCAGCCCCGCAGCCTCAACCCGCAGTCCGGCCGTTGCTGCTGCTCACCTCCCTTGTCCGCCCGCTCCGGCCGGCTGCAACTCCTCTTCCGCTGGCATCGGTATGCCTGGCACGTTTCCCCGGCGGCCCGGCCCACCGGGGGAACTGCGCATCGACCGAACACCCGGACCGGCGCGGCGTCGATCGCGGGCCGGGCGCCTGCGGTGCTCCCGGTCAGCCAAGGGCATTCCTTGCGGTCGGGCCGCTCGGTGCTGCGGGCCGCGAAGCCGTTGCGGTGTGCCGCCGGGGCCGCTGTCGCCCGGCTCTCCCGCAGCCCCCGGGAAACCGAGCCGGAATCGATGTGGTCGCCAACCGGCTCCGCAGTGCCGTGAGCCGTCCCGGAGCACGGTCGTGCGGCAACCGGTGCAGCGCCCGGCCGTCGGGACTTGACCCGTCCCCCCAGGTCCGGGTTTAGCGTTCCGGGTAACGAGGAGGTGCTCATGCGTGCAGGTGAGGCGGCCGCGGCTGCCGGCGTAACGATCAAGGCGCTGCGCTACTACGAGGACTGCGGTCTGCTCAGTCCTGGCCGCACGGCCAACGGATACCGCGACTACACCCCGCAGGACGTCCGGCTGGCGGAGGAGATCCGCAGCCTCGGAGCCCTCGGCCTGTCGCCCAGGGATACCGGGCCGTTTCTCGCGTGCCTGCGCGCGGGCCACGAGCAGGGCGATCACTGTGCGGAGTCGCTGGCCGCCTACCAGCGGAAGATCGAGGCGCTCGACCTCCTCGTCGCCCGGTTGACCCACACCAGGGAACGGCTGGCCCGCCGCCGGGACGCGGCGGCCCGGCACGGCTTCCCCTCCACCACGTCATCGAAGGAGACCGACAAGATGCTGCCCCAGGCCGACCCGCTGCCCGCCGATCTGCCCGTCCCGTCCGACGACGGCGCCGCCGACCATCTTCCGGGCCGGACGCTTCCGGCCCTGGCATTCACCGGTACGGACGGCACCGACATACGCCTCGACGCCGTCTCGCCCAATCGCTGGGTGCTGTTCCTCTACCCCCTCACCGGAGACCCGGCCGCCGACATCCCGCAGGGCTGGAACGAGATCCCCGGAGCGCGCGGGTGCAGCCAGGAGGCGTGCGGCTTCCGGGACAACCTCGACGCGCTGAGGGCGGCGGGCGCCGACCGGGTACTCGCTCTGTCCTCGGACCGGGCCGACTACCAGCAGGCACTCGTGGACCGCCTGCACCTGCCCTACCCGATGCTGTCCGACCCCCGGCTCACGCTCGCGGACCACCTGGGACTCCCGACGTTCGAGGCCGACGGGCAAAGGCTCTACCGGCGTCTGACCCTGGTGTTGCGCGGCGCCACGATCGAGCACGTCTTCTACCCCGTGTTCCCGCCGGACACCCATGCCGAGGAGGTGACCCGGTGGCTGCGCAATCATCGCGAAGCATGACGGACCACCACCGGCTGCCGGGCTGCCGCCGAGCGGGGCATCCACGGTCCTTCCCGGGCCGGCGGCGCACCAGGATGTCGGGGCGCGAAGGGCCGACGGCCCCGGCACGGCGGTGACCGGGAACCGGGACCGGCGCGGTGGGGGGAGGGCCCGCAGCCGGCCGCCGGGGCCGGCCGAGACCCGGCGGCGGCCCGGGCGCGCAGCCGACGGATAGCGCAGCCGGGTTTTCCGGCCGCCCGCGGAGCTCGGCCCGTTCCGGACCGCTCACCGACAGCAGCTGATCAGATGAGCACGGGACGGCTCGTGGGAAGCGATCCTCTCCGCTGTCTTAGCAGCAGCGCCGACGACGGCATCGACCGGACGGTGCCAATGGACTCCCGCAGTCGTCCGGGCTCACCAGTACACCGCCGGAGCACGCAGAACCGCCGCACTGTCCGCACTGCCGCCCTCGGCCGCACGTCGCGGGTGGGGGCGCATACGGCCGGCGCCATACCCCCGGCGCGGCACCGAACCGCCGAGGCGGATCCACAGTCCTCAGGGGAGGCGACGGGGACGGCACACATGAAGCGTATGACCCTTGAGCCCGCACGGGTTGGGTCAGCATGACTCCTTGGAGTCAGCTACGCATGTGGTTCCGACCGCGAACAGTTCATAGGTGGCTGTCAGCTCCAGCAGGCGTGCGGGCTGGGACTGCAGGCCGGTGACGGCGAGCAGGCCGCCTTCGGCATTCAGGCGCCTGCGCAGCAGCATCAACAGATTCAGCCCGCTGGAGTCCATGAACGGCACGTCGGTCAAGTCGATGTGCAGTGGTCTGCCACCCGTGGGGACGGACGTGGCCTGTGCCAACTGGGAGCAGGTGTGCAGGTCGATCTCTCCGCTGACGGTGATCACGGTGCGGTCGGGGTGCTGCTGGGTAATCACGGTGAAGTCGGACATTGGTTCGCCCCTCGCATCCGGGGGTCGAGCCCATCACACCCCCGGGCAGGGGCGTCAAGCACGCGACGTGGGGCCGCGCACAGCCGAGCGAAACAACCCGTACCGCGCCCCGGTCACCGAACCGGTGACCTTCGAGGGCGGCGCGGGGCCTCTCACCAGACCAGGCTGGTAGTCCTTTGAGCGTCGCACAGAGCGCCCGGTGTTGGCCAGCCTGCTCCCTGAGGCCTGCCTGTTAATCGATCTTGTGGTGGGTCGAGGTGAGTTGACGGGACGCGGCGTGGGACCGGATGGAGCCCTTGTTGCCGCAGGTGGATGGGCGTGGCCGTCCGTGGCGTGTGATCACCGGCAGGTGGTCGATGGTGTGCTGTGGCGGCTGCGGACCGGGGCTGCATGGCGCGACCTGCCCGAGCGGTGCGGGCCGTGGCAAATCGCCTGGGTGTGTTGTTCGGGCAGGTTGGTGACGCGGCTGGCGGGTGTGTGGCTGCCGATGCCGGTGTGGGGTCGGCGGTACTTGTACCAGTCCAGCCAGTGGGGAAACGCGGCCTGGCGTTCGTGGTCTGTGGTGTAGGGCCGCTGGTAGGCCCACTCCTGGAGCAGGGTGCGTGAAAGCGTTCGACTCTTCCGTTCGTCTGCGGTCGCCAGGGCCTGGTCCAGCCGGGCTGATGCCCAGGTCGTGGCAGGTCTGGCGCCAGGTGTTCTTGGTGGAGGCCCAGGCGTTGTCGGTCAGGACCCGTTCGATCGTGATGTCGCGTGCGGCGAACCAGGCCGTGGCCCGGGTGAGGAAGGCGGCGCAGGTGGTGGCCTTCTCGTCGGGGGGTCCTCGGTGTGGGCGAGGCGGGTGTGGTTGTCGAGGGCGGTGTGCAGGTGGGCGTATCCGGCGCCGTTGCGGCGGTCCTTGTTCGGGCTGCCGGCCGCCCGGCCGAGGGTCTTGTGGCCGCCGCCGTCGGGGATGCGGACGAGTTTCTCGACGTCGATGTGGACCAGCTCCCCGGGCCGGGGAGGCTCGTAGCGGCGCACGGGCTCGCCGGTGGCCCGGTCGGTGGCCGGCCAGTGCGGGCAGGCCGTGCCGGAGGAGGATGCGGTGCGCGGTGGGGGCGGCGATGCCGCAACGGGCGGCGATGCCGCACCGGACCGATCCGGTGTTCGCGCCGGAGCCGCAGGACCTGCTGAAGGGCCTGGCCCTGGCCGAGACCCTCACCGAGGCTGGCGAGCGCATCGATGCTGGAGAGACGGGCAGCGGTCCGGCCGCGGCTCGGGCACGAGCTCGACGGAGGCACCTGGCGAGAGATGGGGCGGCACACGGGCG